>NZ_CP157967.1:0-704375 GCF_040215725.1 Rhizobium sp. ZPR4 | reverse complement strand
GGGTGCGCGATATCATGAAATGTGCCGCCAGCGCGCGGGCGTCGACACGGCCGATATCGATCCGGTCGCCGACCTCTCCGCTGAGGTCCAGCTTAGACATGATATAGTCGACGACCAGGCCGCCAGATTCCGTCCAGAGGAACAGGGCGACACCTTCCGGCGGTTCGCGCCAGATGTCGGTCGCCAGGCAATTGCGGGCCATGCGCGGCTGAGCCAGATCCATGAGCATCGGTGATGCGACCAGCGCTGCTGCGCGATCGCCATCGTCAACCAGATCGAGCGCGGCCAGATTGGCAAGATACCAACTGAACATCGCCGAATAGGTGGTTTCAGTCGGCACGTAACGGCGCGGACGGCGAGCGGGACCTGGGGCCAGTTCCAGGAAGCGATAGGTCAGCAACTCCTCAACGAAGCTCAGGACCGTATTGCGGCTGGCGACGCGGTAGTGCGTGATGAGGTCACGCAGCGCGACAACGGTCATACCCGAACCAGGAACTCCCGGATCATATTCAAGATGGAGCGCATAGGCGGACTGGCTGAGAAGCCACCGCTGATGCGAAGCAAGCATGCGCGCGACCCTCGGGCCGCTATCATAACGATTCCGCAATGCCTCGGAGAGAAAGCGCAAGGAGGCTACGAACTTGGGATGACGAGCAAGCTGCTCGATAGAAAAACTCAATCGGGCCTCCTTGGGGTGCCCTTCTCAAAAAGCGACAGAAAGTGGATGTTTCATTTTTGTGAACGAAATCGTCGGAATCGATCATAATTCCGATATCTAATAGCATGCTATAGTCATGCAAGCCCTTTTATATCGCAAGGGGTTAAACAAATAATTTACTTTAAATTATTGTTTCCTTACCGTAACGGCCTGCATCTGACGGCAATGCAGTCATGATGATCCACTTGAACGTTATGGTAGCAATTGTACTGCCGGTCTGCAAATGCAGGCGGAGAGTTGCCGCTTTTCATTCGAATAGCTGAAATGGAAGCGGCCCGGCGAGCGAATACTTATTGTGCCATAACAAAACTATGGGCATTGCGATATGACTTTAACTTTGGTTCAGATTTCGGTGTAATGATGCGGCCACTTTCAGTCCGGAGGAGGGCTTCGGACTGTGCCCGCCACAGCATAGCCTGATCAGGATAGACCATGCGTACAGACACCGGCCAGATCATCAATCTGGCAGACTATCGTCCCACCGACTTCGTTCTGGAACGCGTGGACCTCACCTTCGATCTGCATCCGACCGAGACCAAGGTGGAAGCACGGCTGATCTTCCATCGCCGCGAAGGTACCGATCCCAAAACACCCCTCGTGCTCGATGGCGATGAACTGGTCCTTTCCGGCCTGCTGCTCGATCAGGACGAACTTCCGGCCGAACAATATGATGCCACTCCCGAAAGTCTGACCATTCGCGACCTGCCCGAAAGCACGCCTTTCGAGCTGACGATCACGACTGTCATCAATCCCGAGGCCAACACGCAACTGATGGGCCTTTATCGCACCGGCGGCATCTATTGCACGCAGTGCGAGGCCGAAGGCTTCCGCCGCATCACCTATTTCCCCGACCGGCCGGATGTTCTCGCGCCCTACACCGTCAATATCATTGCCGACAAGGCCGCCAATCCGCTGCTGCTGTCGAACGGCAATTTCCTTGGCGGCGCCGGCTATGGCGAAGGCAGGCATTTTGCCGCCTGGTTCGACCCGCATCCGAAGCCGAGCTATCTCTTCGCACTCGTCGCCGGCGATCTCGGTGTCGTCGAGGACACATTCACCACCCTGTCCGGCCGTGAGGTCGCGCTGAAAATCTATGTCGAGCATGGCAAGGAGCCGCGTGCGACTTACGCCATGGATGCGCTGAAGCGCTCGATGAAGTGGGATGAGGAGCGGTTCGGCCGCGAATACGATCTCGACATCTTCATGATCGTCGCCGTGTCGGATTTCAACATGGGGGCCATGGAGAACAAGGGTCTCAACGTCTTCAACGACAAGTACGTTCTGGCCGATCCCGAGACGGCAACCGATGCCGACTACGCCAATATCGAAGCGATCATCGCGCATGAGTACTTCCACAACTGGACGGGCAACCGCATCACCTGCCGCGACTGGTTCCAGCTTTGCCTCAAGGAAGGCCTGACCGTCTATCGCGATCACGAGTTTTCCGCCGACCAGCGCTCGCGCCCCGTCAAGCGCATCGCCGAAGTCCGGCACCTGAAGTCAGAGCAGTTCCCGGAGGACAGCGGTCCCCTCGCTCATCCGGTTCGCCCGACGAAATACCGCGAAATCAACAACTTCTATACGACCACGGTCTATGAGAAGGGCAGCGAAGTCACGCGCATGATCGCAACGCTGCTCGGCCGCGATCTGTTCAAGAAAGGCATGGACCTTTATTTCGATCGGCACGACGGAGAGGCTGTGACGATCGAAGATTTCGTCAAATGTTTTGAAGATGTCAGCGGCCGCGATCTCGCGCAGTTCTCGCTCTGGTATCATCAGGCTGGAACGCCCCTCGTCACCGCATCCGGCGCCTATGGCGCAGATGCCAAGACATTCACCCTGTCGCTCGAGCAGATGGTGCCGGCGACGCCAGGCCAGACCGCCAAGAAGCCGATGCACATCCCCTTGCGCATGGGCTTGCTTGCCGAAGACGGCACCATCATCACGCCGTCATCCGTCAGCGGGGCGGAGCTTATTGACGACGTATTGCACCTGACGAAGCAGACGCAGACGGTGACGTTCCACGGCATTCCTTCGCGGCCGGTCCTGTCGCTTAATCGCAGCTTCTCGACGCCGATCAACCTGCAATTCAGCCAGAGCGCCGCCGACCTGGCGCTGATCGCCCGTTACGAGACCGATCATTTCGCCCGCTGGCAGGCGCTTCTCGACCTCGGCCTGCCTAATCTCTTGCAGGCGGCGCGTGATGCGCGCCAAGGCCTTGATATTACGTGTGATCCAGCCTTCACCGATGCGCTGCTCACAGCAGCAGCCGACGAAAGCCTGGAGCCGGCCTTCCGCGCTCAGGCCCTTGCCTTGCCGAGTGAATCCGACATTGCCCGCGAACTGGGCGGCAACAATGATCCGGACGCCATTCATGCCGCACGCCAGACAATCATCAAACGGATCGCTGAAGCTGGACAGGGTGTGTTCGCCGCGCTCTATGACGGCATGCAAACGCCCGGCCCCTTCACTCCGGATGCCGCAAGCGCCGGCCGCCGTGCGTTGCGGAATGCAGCCCTGAGCTATCTGTCCCAGCTGGATGAGGCGCCTGCAAGAGCGAAGGCCGCCTATGATGCGGCAAACAACATGACCGATCTCAGCGCCGCGCTGACTATTCTGGCACAGCACTTCCCGGACACGGCCGAGACGGCGGCAGCACTTGCGCATTTCCGCGACCGCTTCGCAGACAATGCGCTCGTCATCGACAAATGGCTCGCCATCCAGGCCGCAATCCCCGGCGCGGGCGCGCTGGAACGTATTCGGCTGCTTATGGAGATGCCGCTGTTCAAGCGTACGAATCCGAATCGTGTGCGTGCACTCGTCGGCACATTCGCTTTCGCCAACCCCACAGGGTTCGGTCGCGCCGATGGCGCCGGATACAATTTCCTGGCAGACGAGATCCTCGAGATCGATCAGCGCAACCCGCAGCTTGCAGCACGCATCCTGACTTCAATGCGCTCCTGGCGCCTGCTGGAGCCAGTACGCGCCGATCATGCCCGCTCGGCGCTGATGCGGATCGAGCGCGCAGGCGGTCTTTCGACCGACGTGCGCGATATCGTCGATCGCATCCTCAAGGAGTGATTTCGACCGCTTAGCATGCCGATTTCAAAGGCTGATTTGCATCGGCCTTTTCAGCTTCAACGAGTCCCGAGCGCACGCAACTTACCGCTGCGTGTGTAAAATATACTGAAATCGCAGATGGTTAAGAAAGTTTTACCGCACCCTCTGGACAAGCCGAATCACGAATGATTCATTAGGGCAGATTCGGGCGAGCGGCGCAGCGAATCACACGAGGGACAAGGCTAAAGCGATGGTGGACGTGCGGCGGGCAACCGCGGCCGATGGACGGCTGCGTGTTAATTTCGACGGTCTGAAATCCTGGCATAGCGGCGTTACCGATCGAACCGGAGTGCGGGTGGAGACGATTTCGCGTCGTTTTCCGCAGACGGAACATATTCTCAAGCGCATCATTCCCGTCCTCATTGTTTCCTTCCTGATGGTCGTCGCCGCCTCGCATTTCTTCGGCATGATCACGGAACATAGCCGGATGGCGGCATCGGCCCGCCGTACGACCTCCCTTTCCATCGCCGCCGCATCCGCAGCCTTTTCGAATGACGCCAGCCTCTTCCAGGCTGGCGACCGTAGTGGCGCGGAACGGAAACTGGCCTCCTATCTGCCGCAGGATCGGCTGGATACCGGCGCTTTCGTGCTGCTCGTGCAGTCGAGCGGCCGGGTGTTCGGCTCCTCGGCCGCCGGCTCCGGCTATATCGGCATGCTCGTCTCCGACTTCTTTCCGGAAGTGTCGGCCATCCGCAGTTTCGGTGACCATGCCGGCGTGATCGAGACCATGATCGGCGGCGAGCCTTATTACGCGGCGATTTCCCTGATCGGCGACAAGGGTGATTTCATTCTGTCGGCCGCCTCGATGGACCAGATCGACAAGCTCTGGCGCGACGAGCTGACGCTGAACGTCACGCTATTTGCCGGCATATCCTCCATCCTGCTCGTCATCCTCTACGCCTATTATACGCAGGTGAAACGGGCCCGGGACGCCGACGAAATCTTCCTCGAATCCAACCTGCGGGTGGAGACCGCACTGTCGCGCGGACGCTGTGGCCTCTGGGATTTTGATTTCACCAGCCGCCAGTTCTTCTGGTCGCGGTCGATGTACGACATGCTCGGGCTGCCGGTCGCCGACAAGCCGCTCGCCTTCACGGATGCGGCGCGGCTGATGCATCCGGACGACAACAGCCTGCATATGCTTGCCCGTACCGTCACCCGCGGCAATGCCGGCCAGGTGGACCAGATCCTGCGCATCCGCCACGCCAAGGGGCATTATGTCTGGATGCGCGCCCGCGCCCAGGTGATCCGCACCAATTCCGGCCGCGTCCACATGATCGGCATTGCCATGGACGTGACCGAACAGCACCGGTTGGCGCAGCGCTATGCCGAGGCCGACCAGAGATTGGCCGATGCGATCGAATGCACCTCCGAAGCCTTCGTGCTGTGGGACAAGAACGATCGCTTGGTCATGTGCAATGCGCATTTCCAGCAGGCCTATGGTCTGCCAGACAATGTGCTCGTGCCAGGCACGGAACGCGCCGTCGTCAATGCCGCTGCCGCACGACCGGTCATCGAGCGCCGCATCGTCGATCCCGGCCGTTCCAATCATTCGCAGACGACGGAAGTGCAGCTCGCCGACGAGCGCTGGCTGCAGATCAACGAGCGCCGCACCCGCGACGGCGGCCTTGTCTCCGTTGGCACCGATATTACCCAGCTCAAGCGCAACCAGGAACGCCTTCGCGAATCCGAACGTCGGCTGATGGCGACCATCAACGATCTCTCGGCGTCACGACAGATCCTGGAGAAGCAGAAGGCGGAGCTTTCCACCGCCAACACCAACTATCTTGCGGAAAAGGAACGCGCCGAAGCCGCCAACAAGGCGAAATCGGAATTCCTCGCCAACATGTCACACGAGCTGCGCACGCCGCTCAACGCCATTCTCGGCTTCTCGGAAATCCTGCAGGACCAGATGTTCGGTCCGCTCGGCTCCGCCCGCTACAACGAATATGCCAAGGATATTCATGACAGCGGCAAGCATCTGCTCAACGTCATCAACGATATCCTCGACATGTCGAAGATCGAAGCCGGGCATATGAAACTCGCGTGCGAGCGGATCAATCTCGCGCCGCTTATCGAAGAATGCCTGCGTTTCACCAGCATCCCGGCCGCGCAGAAGAACATTCTTGTCGAACAGATCATTCCCGCAGACATCAAGCTCAACGCCGACCGCCGCGCGATGAAGCAGATCGTGCTTAACCTGCTCTCCAACGCGGTGAAATTCACCAATGACGGCGGCCGCATCGCGGTCCGCACGCGCAGGGTCGACGATGCCGTCATGCTCGTCATCGCCGATACGGGCATCGGCATCCCGAAATCGGCACTGAGCAAGATCGGCCAGCCCTTCGAGCAGGTGCAGAGCCAATATGCGAAGAGCAAGGGTGGCTCCGGCCTGGGGCTCGCCATTTCCAGATCACTGACGGCCCTGCATCACGGCCGCATGCGCATCCGCTCGCGCGAAGGCATCGGCACTGTCATTGCGATCCGCATCCCGGATCAGCACTGATCAGCCTCCGACCGTCACCTGGAATACCTTCCGCACCGCCTTCGACAAGCGTTTCAGCTCCGCTTCCAGCGTACGGATATCCGGGCAATCGCCAGCGCGGCAGACCAGCTCTATCAGGCCGGAAGGCGTGTTCTTCGGATCGAACGTGCCGTCTATGCAAAGCCGGATCAGCTGCGACACTTCCGTATAGAGCTCCAGAGCCTCAAGGCAAACATCCAGATCATTGCGATCCATCAGACTACCGCCGAGCAGTTTCAACGCTTCGGCGGTGCTAAGGCCGTTCGCATCGATGCCGACGCCGCGAGTTGGTGCGATCAACCGCAGATATTGCGCGATGAATTCGATATCGATCAGCCCGCCGGGGATCAGCTTCAGATCCCAAATGCTCTCCGGCGGCTTTTCCTGTTCGATCAGGGCACGCATCTCGCGAACATCCCTAGCGATCTTGGCGACATCTCTCTTCGTCGAAAGAACCTCGCCGATGACGCGCTCCGCATCGTTCACCAATTCCTCATCGCCGCAGATCAGACGAGCGCGCGAAAGCGCCATATGCTCCCAGGTCCAGGCTTCCTCGCGCTGGTACTTCTCGAAGGAATTGATGCGCGTGGCGACCGGGCCCTTGTTGCCGGACGGGCGCAAGCGCATGTCAACTTCATAGAGCACTCCCTCGGCCGTCGGCGCCGAAAGGGCCGCGATCAGGCGCTGCGTGATGCGGGTGAAATAGCGCATGGCATCGAGCGGCTTCGGACCATCGGATTCGCCGGCGGTGTCGTCGTAATCATAAAGCAGGATGATATCGATGTCGGAGCCGGCCGAGAGCTCGAAACTGCCGAGCTTGCCCATGCCGACGACGGCAATGCGGCCACCGGGATATTCGCCATGTGCTGCCCGGATTTCCTTCATGACGGCATCCAGTGCCGCTTCGACGATCAAATCGGCAAGGTAGGTAAAAGCACGAGCGGCCATGGTCCCGCCGATCGCGCCCGTCAATAGGCGAATACCGATCAGGAAGCGCTGCTCGGAGGCGAAGATGCGCAGCAGGTCGAGCGTTTCTTCATAATGTCTCGCCGGAGCCAGGAAGCTCTTGAGGCGCTCGGCGAGATAGTCTCGCGTCGGCAGCTCGGCCATGAGCCTTGGGTCGAGCATACCGTCAAAGACATGCGGCTTGGCCGCTATGATCTCGGCAAGCCGCGGCGCCGACGACATGATGTTGACGATGAGCGAGAGAAGCGCTGGATTGGTTCCCAGCAGCGAGAAGAGCTGAATGCCAGCCGGCAGGCCGGAAATGAAACTGTCAAAGCGCAGCAACGCCTTGTCGGCACGCTTGCTTTCGCCGAAGACGCGCAGCAGTTCCGGCGTCAGCTCCGTCAGCCGCTCGCGTGCCTCGACAGACTGCGTGGCGCGATATCGGCCGTAATGCCAGGTGCGGATGACATTGGCGATGTCGGACGGCCGGTCGAAGCCGAGGCGGCGGAGCGTCTCCAGCGTATCGGGGTCATCGCCCTGGCCGGTAAAGACCAGATTGCCGGTTTCGGTCGACAGCTTCGTTTCCTGCTCGAACAGGCGCGCATAGCGACGCTCGACAGTCTTCAACGTCGTCACCAGAGCTTCCGAGAAGGTGGGTATGTCGGCAAAACCCATCATGAAGGCGATGCGGCGGAGTTCGGCATCGGTTTCCGGCAGCAGATGCGTCTGCTCGTCCCGCACCATCTGGATGCGATGTTCGACGTCACGCAGGAACCAATAGGCCGTCGCCAGTTCGTCGCGCGTTTCCGCATCGATCCATTGCGCCTCGGTCAGTTCGGACAGCGTTTCCTCCGTCGACCGGCAACGCAGGGCCGGCATGCGGCCGCCGGCGATCAGCTGCTGCGTCTGCACGAAGAACTCGATCTCGCGAATGCCGCCACGACCGAGCTTGACGTTATGGCCTTTGACCGCGATCGCGCCGTGTCCCTTATGCGCGTGGATCTGCCGCTTGATGGAGTGAATGTCTGATATCGCGGCATAATCGAGATATTTGCGGAAGACGAAGGGCACTAGATCGCGAATGAAGGCCTGACCGGCAACAATATCGCCACCGACGGGCCGGGCCTTGATGAAGGCGGCGCGCTCCCAGTTCTGCCCCCTGCCCTCGTAATAGATCATTGCCGCATCGACCGGGATCGCGAGCGGCGTCGAGCCAGGATCGGGGCGAAGGCGCAGATCGGTGCGGAAGACATAACCGTCCGCCGTGCGTTCCTGCAGGATGCGCACGAGCCTTCGCATCAGCCGCGGGAAGATGTCGATGGCATCGTCTGGATCAGGAACGATACCAGCCATCTCATCGAAGAAGACGACCAGATCGATATCGGAGGAATAGTTCAGCTCTTCCGCTCCGAGCTTGCCCATGCCGAGTACGATCAGTCCGGATTTCTCGCTCGGGACAGCGGGATCGGGAACCACGATCTTGCCGGCCTCATGCGCCGACAGCAGCAGATGGTCGATGGCCGCTGAAATGGAGGCCTCCGCGAGCCTGCTCAGCCAACGAGTGGTCAGCTTGCCATCATAGATGCGCGCGAGGTCGGCGAGCGCGACCAGAAAGGCAGCGCGGCGCTTGGCGATGCGCAGGCGGGTCATCACTTCGGATTCCGAGGGCGAGGCGCTGTCACCTTCCGCTGGCAGCCAGGCACGCCTGGCTTCCCCGACCAGAGCTTCGATCTGCGGCGACAGCGGCTTCTCGATGGCGGCGACAAGGAGCGATGGTTCGAGATTGGCGATTTCACGCAGATGGGGAGAGAGAGTGAGAGCAGCGACGACGAAATCCCGCAGTGCGCTCTCGCCGGCAAGAAGATCGGCAATGACAGGCTCCGTCCCCGCGATCTGCTTGAGATCGGCAAGCGCGGACTTCGTCTCCGTCTGGTTCAACGGCCGCAACCGCCCGGCTAGAACATCCCGCAGCAAATCGCTTTGCGTCGTCGTCATGCAGTTCTCCCCAACAGCAAGCGGATACTGCAGGATTAACCTATTGTTTCTGCATGGGGAAGATCATGGTGACCGTTAATCCCTTGGCATCGGGACTGTCGGGAACGGTATCGGAAAGCTCCAGCCGACCGCCATGCAGCTCCATGACCGCCTCTACCAGCGCCAGGCCAAGGCCCGTTCCCGGCTTGGAGCGGCTCTCATCGAGGCGGAAGAAGCGCTTGACAACATCGGCGCGCTGATGCGCGGGAACGCCCGGCCCGTGGTCGGCGACAGCAAGCATGACTGCATCATGCGTGCGCACGAGCCTGAAGACTATCGTCTGCTCTCCATTGCCGCCCGTCGCATATTTCAACGCATTGTCGATAAGATTGAACAGCGCCTGACCGATCAGCTCACGATTGCCCTGAATTTCGACATTCGGCTCGATATCTGCCGTCAGCGTCAGACCCGCCTCTTCTGCGACCGGCTCGTAAAGTTCGGCCGTATCGGCGACGATGGAGGAGAGATCGACGCTGGTCATTTCCGCAGCCACCGAGCCGGCTTCGACGCGGGAAATCATCAGGAGTGCATTGAAGGTGCGGATCAGTTGATCGGATTCGCCGATAATGCCCTCGAGCGCCGTGCGGCGGCCCTCGCTGTCAGCATTGTCGAGCGCATCGGCTGCCTTGTTGCGCAAGCGCGTCAGCGGGGTTTTGAGGTCATGAGCGATATTGTCGGAGACCTGCCGCAGCCCCTCATTCAGCTTCTCGATGCGCCCCAGCATGGCATTCAGCGATGCCGACATGCGGTCGAATTCATCGCCGGACCCGCCGACAGGCAGTCGTTGCGAGAGATCGCCGGCCATGATCTTGCGGCTGGCATCCGTCATCCGGTCGATGCGCTTCAGCGCGTTGCGGCCGATGCCGAACCAGATGACCAGCGCGCCGAGACCCATGATTGCCAGCGCCAGCATCAACGCCTGGCGCACCAGCACGCGGAAGCGCTCGGGCTCGCCCAGGTCGCGGCCGATCAGGATGCGCAGGCCATTGTCGAGGATGAAGATATTGGCAATTGCCAGATGCCGGCGCTCCGGATCGTTGGAGGCGTCGGTATAGCGCTCGTAGACGAAAGGCAGCTCCGTCCAGCCGGCCTGACCGAGCACACCAGGCTGCACGGAGGCGACGTTGCCGGCAAGGATATCGCCCGATGGTCCGGCAATGACATAGAGATTAGCGCCCGGCTGGCGCGCGCGGCGCTCCATGGTGCGCAGAAGCAGATTCAGCCCGCCGATGTCATAGGCACGCTTGACCTGATTGACCTCCTGCTGAACCGCATCGCGGATCTGCCCCGTCAACAGCCGCTCGGACATGGCCGTGACATAGAAGACCAGCGTTGCAGCGCAGAGCGCAAAAAGAAGGATGTAGAGGGCTGAAAGTCGGACTGCGGTGGACTTGAAGAGGACGCGGAAGCGACTCATCCCTCGTCCTTGATCATGTAACCGGCACCGCGGATCGTCTTCAGCAGCGGCTGGCTGAAATCCTTCTCGATCTTGGAGCGCAGGCGCGAAACATGGACGTCGATGACGTTCGTCTGGGGATCGAAATGATAATCCCAGACATTTTCGAGCAGCATCGTGCGAGTCACGACCTGGCCTGCATTCTTCATCAGATATTCCAGCAGACGGAACTCGCGCGGCTGCAGCAGGATTTCCTTGCCGCCGCGGCGCACCTCATGTGAGAGGCGATCCAGTTCGAGATCACCGACGCGATAGAGGACATCCTGCTCCGGCGTGCCCTTGCGGCGGCCGAGCACTTCGACACGCGCCAGCAATTCGCTGAAGGCATAGGGCTTCGGCAGGTAATCGTCGCCGCCGGCACGCAGGCCTGTGACGCGGTCGTCAACCTGGCCAAGGGCAGAGAGGATCAAGACCGGCGTATGCACGCCCTTGCGACGCAGCTCGCTGATGACGGAGAGCCCGTCGCGGCGCGGCAACATGCGGTCGATGATGGCAACATCGTAGGTGTTCTCGGTGCCCATGAAGAGGCCACTCTCGCCGTCGCTTGCGTGATCGGCAATGATGCCGGCCTCGCGAAACGCCTTGGTGAGGTAAGCCGCCGCTTCGAGATCGTCTTCGATGATCAGAATCTTCATGTGAGCGACATTACCTGCCGAGGCTGCCTCGGCACAACCAGAATCGGAGGAATTCACGGCATGTTGGCCAGCGGTTGTCATCTTTCACCTGCCTTGGAGCCAGTCTCTTTGACATATTCTAAAAAGGAAGCCGCGCAAGCCGTGGCCTGCGCGGCTTCCCGATGCATTTCATTCGCTTAGAGGATCAACCAGCGTTGATCGGCAGAGCAACGAAGCGACTGCCATCGCCGGACTGAATCTGGAACAGCGCGCGCGTGCGGCCGTCCTTCTTCGCCTGCTCGATGACCTTGGCAATGTCGCCAGCGTTCGAAACCTGCTGGTTGTTGACGGAGGTGATCTTCTCGCCTTCCTTCACGCCCTTATCGGCAGCATCGGAGTCGGGATCGACGGCCGTGATCGCGACACCCTTGCCGTCATCGGAAGGACCGACGGTGAGACCAAGATCGGC
The DNA here is from genome assembly GCF_040215725.1 of Rhizobium sp. ZPR4. Lineage (NCBI taxonomy): Bacteria > Pseudomonadati > Pseudomonadota > Alphaproteobacteria > Hyphomicrobiales > Rhizobiaceae > Rhizobium > Rhizobium sp. ZPR4. The sequence goes on along the minus strand of NZ_CP157967.1, from coordinate 692,492 downwards.
CAGCGCCTTCTCGGAGGACGGCTGCTGCGGCTGCTGATCCGGCTGCGAGTCGTCGTTGGAGGCCTGGTTCTGATCTGCCGGCAAGGTGCCAAGCTCGACCGTGACCGACTGCGACTTGCCGCCACGCCACAGCGAAACCTCAACCTTGGAGCCCGGCGGCATGGCGCCGATGCGGCGGGCGAGATCGCGCGGATCCTTGACCGGATCGCCGTTGACGGCTGTCACGACGTCGCCGTTTTTGATACCGGCCTTCTGGCCGGGCGAACCATCCTGCGGAGAGACGACCAGGGCGCCACTCGCCTCGGACAGGCCAAGCGATTCGGCGATGTCCTTGGTGACGGGCTGGATCTGCACGCCGAGCCAGCCGCGCGAAACCGTGCCGGTCTTGATGAGGTCGGTCACCACATCCTTGGCCGTCGTTGCCGGGATCGCGAAGGCAATGCCGACGCTGCCGCCCGACTGCGAGAAGATGGCGGTGTTGATGCCGACCACCTGGCCGTTGAGGTTGAAGGTCGGGCCGCCGGAATTGCCCTTGTTCACCGGTGCATCGATCTGGATGTAATCGTCATAGGGGCCGGAATGAATATCGCGGCCGCGAGCCGAGACGATACCGGCCGTGACCGTGCCGCCGAGGCCGAACGGATTGCCGACTGCGACGACCCAATCGCCGACGCGGACCTTGGAATCGTCGGCCCAACCGACATAGGTGAACTTCTTGCCCTTGGGATCGACCTTCAGGACGGCGAGATCGGTGCGGCTATCCTTGCCGACGAGCTTGGCGTCGAGTTCGGTGCCGTCATTGAGGACGACGACGAACGCGGCGCCATCGGAAACGACGTGATTGTTGGTGACGATGTAACCGTCTTCGGAGACGAAGAAGCCGGACCCCTGAGCGACCGGGCGCAGGCGGCCCTTGTCGTCGGAATTCTTCTGCTGGTTCTGGCCATGCTGCTGGCCACGACCCTGCTGCTGTTCGAACTGACGGAAGAACTTCTTCAGCGGATGGTCGTCGGGAAGATCGTCGAAGCCGCGGCCGAGACCGAAAGAATCATCCTCGTCGGCAACCGGGTTGACGCGGGATTCGACGCGGACCGAAACGACGGCCGGCGAAACGGCATCCACTACATTGGCGAAGCTCGGAACCTGCGGCGCCTGAACGTTAACGGCATCGGCATAGGCACCGGTGACCACAGCCGGAACACCCGTTGCCAGGGCAGCGACAGCGAGGCCGGCGACGACGGAAGCCTTCATAGCCGTGCTGCGGGACAAGGTGTTCTTGATATTCCTGAACATATGCGAGTTACCTCTTCTTTTCTCGTCGGATTTGCGCCGGCAGAACCGGCTATGGTTCGTCATGGTAAAGATATAGGGCACGGCACCTTACAACGAACTGTCCGCCCCATGAAAAATTCGTAATGTAAGGAAATCGTTGCAATGTCACGACGGAAGATGACGGCCGCGTCACTTCCCCAGGATGTCTTTCAACTGCGCCTCTTCATCGGCGCTCAGAGAGCTGCCGGTAGGCTTGCCAGCGCGGCGTCGGGCATAGACGGCAAGGGCCAATCCGCCTGCGACGAAGAGTACAATTGGCGCACCCCAGAGAATATAGGTCTTCTCGCTCAGACGCGGCTTGAGCAGGACGAACTCGCCGTAGCGGGACACGATGTAATCGAGCACCTGCTGATCGGTGTCGCCATCGGTGAGGCGCTTGCGTACGAGCAGGCGCAGGTCGCGGGCAAGATCGGCATTGGAATCATCGATGGATTGGTTCTGGCAGACCATACAGCGCAACTCGGCCGAGATCGTGCGCGCCCGTGCTTCCAAGGCCGGATCGGGCAAAACTTCATCGGGATTGACGGCAAAGGCGGACAGCGGCATCAGCAGCGCAGCAAGGCAGAGGCAAAGCCGCATCCAGCCGCCAAGCCGCCTTTTACGCGCCAAAAGAGATATCGGCCGCCCGCTCATTCGGCCGGTTCCATAGCCGGACGAACCGGTTTCACCTTGCGGCTGGGCGCGCCGACGCGCAGGCGACGATCGCTGAGCGACACGAAACCGCCGATCGCCATGACGAGCGCGCCCATCCAGATGCAGAGAATGAACGGCTTCCACCAGATGCGCACGACCATGCCGCCATCCTTGCTGGCATCGCCGACCGACACATAGAGCTGATTGAGACCGAGCGTGAGAATGCCCGATTCGGTGGTCGCCGTGCGGCTTGCGGTGAAGACGCGCTTGGAAGAAGACATCTCGGCGAAAGCAACACCGCCGCGGCTGACTGTGAAGCGGGCGCGATCCTCTGTGAAATTGGGACCGACGCCCGGCTGCATGCCGTCAAAGCGTAGGCTGTAGCCGCCAAGCTCGGCCATCTCGCCCGGCTTCATGCTGGTGATGTGTTCGCCCTCGAAGGTCGTCACGGCGACGATACCGAGGACAGTGATGCCGAGGCCGGCATGGGCAAGTGCGGTGCCGAAAGCAGAGCGCGGCAGCCCGCTCAGGCGGCGCCAGGCGACGCCAGCCGCCACCTTGCCGACGCCGGCGCGATACCAGAGATCGGCCAAGGCGCCGAAGACCAGGAAGAAGCCGGCGGCGAGACCGAGAGCGGCAAGCACCGGCCCACCATGCTCGACATAGAACAGGACAAGGCCGGCCAGGAAGGCCAGGCCCGCAATGACATAAAGCCTCTGCAACGCGCCGAGCAGATCGCCGCGCTTCCAGGCGAGCAGCGGGCCGAACGGTACGGCAACGAGGATCGGGGTCATCAACAGCCCGAACGTCATGTTGAAGAAGGGCGGGCCGACGGAAATCTTGTCACCGGTCAGCGTTTCGAGCGCCAGCGGATAGAGCGTGCCGGTCAGCACCGTGCCGCAAGCGACCGTCAGGATCAGGTTGTTCAGCACCAGCGCTCCCTCGCGCGAGATCGGCGCGAACAATCCGCCGGCGGCAAGCTTCGGCGCGCGCAGGGCAAACAGCGACAGCGCCCCGCCGATGAAGACCAGCAGTATGCAGAGAATGAAGATGCCGCGCGTCGGATCGCTGGCGAAGGAATGCACCGAGGTCAGCACGCCGGAGCGGACGAGAAAGGTGCCAAGCAGCGAGAGCGAGAAGGTGAGGATCGCCAGCAGAACGGTCCAGATCTTCAGGGCATCGCGCTTTTCCATGACGAGTGCCGAATGCAGTAGCGCCGTGCCGGCAAGCCAGGGCATGAAGGACGCGTTTTCCACCGGGTCCCAGAACCACCAGCCGCCCCAGCCGAGCTCGTAATAGGCCCAGTAGGACCCCATGGCGATACCAAGCGTCAGGAAGCTCCAGGCCGCCAGCGTCCAGGGACGGACCCAGCGCGCCCAGGCGGCATCGATACGCCCTTCCAGAAGTGCTGCGACGGCAAAGGAGAAGCAGACGGAAAAGCCGACATAGCCGAGATAGAGCAAGGGCGGGTGGATCGCCAGCCCAATGTCCTGGAGGATGGGATTGAGATCCTTGCCCTCGGCCGGCGCCGGGTTCATGCGAATGAAGGGATTAGAGGTGAGCAGGATAAAGACCAGAAAGGCCGAGGAGATCCATGACTGCACGGCAAGCACATTGGCGCGCAACACGTCAGGCAGATTGCGCCCGAAGAGCGCGACCAGCGCGCTGAACAGCGCCAGGATCAGCAGCCAGAGCATCATCGATCCCTCATGATTGCCCCAGACGCCGGAGATCTTGAAGATCAGCGGCATCAGCGAATGGGAATTGGCCCAGACGTTGAGGACGGAGAAATCGGAGGCGACATAGGCATAGGTCAGCACGCCGAAGGAGAAGGCAACCAGCAGGAACATGACGACCGAGCCGACCGGGGCGATATCCATCATCGACGCGTCACCGCGCCGGGCGCCGGCGACAGGCAGGATGGAGACGATCAGCGCGGTCGCCAGCGCCAGCACCAGCGCATAATGTCCGAGCTCGATGATCATTGGCTGGCCTCCTCGCCTTTCCACACGCCATCGGCCTTCAGCTTGTCGGCGACCTGCTTCGGCATGTAGCGCTCATCATGCTTGGCAAGCACGCTGTCGGCAACGAAAACGTCGCTGCCCGGTTCGAACTTGCCTTCAGTGACCACACCCTGTCCTTCACGGAAGAGATCCGGCAGGATGCCATCATATTTCACCTTGATCGTATCGGTGCCGTCGGTGACCGAGAATTGAACCTGGGTGCCCTGACCACGCACGATCGAGCCCTCCCCGACAAGCCCGCCGAGGCGGATCAGCGTGCCGGCATTGACCGGCGTCTTGGCGAGATCGGCCGGCATGTAGAAATAGGCGACCGACTGGCTGAAGGCGAACAGGACGAGCAGCACGGCAACCGCGATGAAACCCATGCCGCCGGCGATCACAGCCAGTCGTTTCTGCTTGCGGGTCATTGCTGCGTCACCTCCGTCGGCAGGCCCAATTCCTTCGCCAGCGCCAGAAGCTGCTGGCCCTCCCCTCCATCGGCCGGAAAGGCCGCGAGACCGCGCTTCAACGCATCCGCTGCGCGCTCCCGATCATTCAGCACCACATAGGAGCGGATCAGCCGCATCCAGCCTTCGAAGTTCTTCGGATCGTCCTTCAGCTTGGCATCGAGGCTATCGACCATACCGCGGATCATCTGTTGGCGGTCGCCGCTGCTCAATGCATTCGCCGCCGCCACATCGTCCGCGGTCGGATTGCCGGGCGCATTGGCATTTGCAGACGACACAGCCTTGCCGCCATTCTTGACGATATGTTCGTCGACGGCTGCAAGCCAAGGCGCATCCGGCGGCGATTGTTTCGCCAGAGCCTCGAAGGCCGTCTTCGCATCGGCCGCCTTGCCCTCCTGCTCCAGTGCCAGCGCCAGATAGAAAAGCGTGCGAGGGTTGGCGGCATCGAGCGCCAGAGACTGTTGCAACACGCTGCGCGCCTCCGCCGTCACAATACCATTGGCCTTGACGACCAGCACCTCGCCCAGATCGCCAAGCCGGATCGCATTCGGCCCCAGCAGGCGGATGACGTTACGATAAGCGAGCTCCGCATCGCCGATGCGGTTGGTCTTGAAATAGATCGGCGCCAGGACCTCCCAGCCCTTGGCGTCGTCCGGGTTCTTCGCCAGATGCTGCTCGATCTTGACGATCGAGATGGCAAGATCGTTTCCTGGCTTCTCCAGCCGCGCTTCCAGCGGCTGGGCTGGCAGGCCGGGATCGCCGTTGGCGAGATAGAGACAGAGACCAACGGCCGGAAGAACGACGATGATAAAGGCCTGGGCAAGACGATAGCTGCCATGCGCAGGCGATTTCGCTGCCGTTTTCTCGTCCTTGGCGGCAGCGATGAGACGCCGTCCGATTTCGGCGCGGGCATAGCCGGCCTCCTGCGCGGAGATGAGGCCGCCGGCAAGATCGCGTTCCAATTCACGAAGCTGATCGCGATAGACCTCGGCCTCGCCGGAACGACAGTCCTCCGCCTCCTTCGCACCACGCAGAAGAGGATAGAGCAGCACAGCGCCGACAACCGCCGTAAGAACGGCCACGAGAATCCAGAACAGCATAGACGCCCAATACTTTAACGGGGCGCTTATTCCAACCAGGAAAGGCTCTCTGACGAAGATTTGAGGCGTTTGGCCGCGCCTTTCAGCGCGGAAACCTGGGGCCTTTCCGCTTTTCTTCGAATCGCGAAAAGATCCATCCTTTGTTTTTACGCAATTCCAGACGGAAAACCGCTGCGCGCTTTTGCTGAAATCGCTTTAGTCGAGCGGCGTCCAGGTGCCATCGTCATTGCGGCAGGCCGCTCCTCTTGCCGTCGTCGGCTTGCCGTCAACGGTAACGGTGTGGGTATATTGCCGGCAATTCTGGGAACCGACCTGATAGGGTGCCGCGGGAACAACCTCGCCACTTGCATTCCTGCCCTTCCAGGCCACCGGCTGGCCAAGAGGCGACGTCTCAAGCGCCCGATATTCCGCCTCCAGCGCGCGCTGCTTGTCGCTATCGCTGAGCTTGATGCCGGTGCGCTCGACGATGCCGCCATCAAGAGCATTGATGAAGGTTGCGGAGGCTGGAGGCTTCGCAGACGAAAACAGGCTCTTGCCACCCCCTAGGCCGCTCGTTGTCGAGCAACCTGAAAGCGCAATCGCGGCGGAAAGAGAGGGGACAATTAGAAAAAAGGTACGAAGCTTCATACAACCGAACCAGTATCAAAAAGCAAAACCATAGGTACTGCGCTGCGGCATCATCATGACCCACAACGTCTTTTTGGCATCATGCCGTTCCTCACGCAACATCCTTCGTCAGACCCGGCAAAATTAGGCTCGCCCGAAGCCCGCCCCAGCTACCCCGGGAGAGTTCGAAACGGCCTTGATATTCATTCGTGATTTCGCTGACGATCGACAGGCCAAGCCCGGTGCCGGGCTTGCTTTCATCCAGCCTGCGCCCGCGCTTCATGGCTTCACGGATCTGATCCGGCTCCAGACCGGGGCCATCGTCCTCAACTACCAGTTCCACCCAATGGCGCCGCGCCGGATCAATGCCCTTGATCTCAGCCGGCGCCTCATTTGCAACCAGGCGCACCTTGTGTTCAGCAAAGCGGGCGGCATTTTCGAGGAGGTTGCCGACCGTCTCCTCCAGATCCTGCTGTTCCATGGCGAGCGCCAGATTGGGCGAGACGGAAAGTTCGAATTCCTTGTCGGCGTTCAGCCGCCGCATGACGCGGACAAGACGCTCCAGCGCCGGCTCGGCCTCGGTGCGCGCCAGGACGGATTCGCGCTGGGCGGCGATGCGGGCACGATTAAGATAGGATTGCACCTGGCCTTGCATGACCTCGGCCTGGTTCTTCACCAGATCACCATGTGATCGCTCAAGGACACGGGATTCGTTGAGCAGCACCGCGATCGGCGTTTTCAGCGAGTGGGCGAGATTGCCGACCTGCATGCGGGCGCGCTCGACGATACGCCGGTTGCTGTCGATCAGCGCATTGATCTCATTGGCAAGCGGCAGGATCTCGCGCGGGAAATCGCCTTGCAAGCGCTCGCTTTCGCCCGCGCGGATGCGTTCCAGCGCGGCGCGAGCCTTATCGAGCGGCTTCAGACCATAGAGAATGGCGAGTGCATTGACGATCAAGCTTCCGACGCCGAAGCCGACGAGCGCAAAATAAAGGCTGTGGGAGAAGTTGCGTACGTCATCCTCGACCACGGCAACATTGCCGGTCACGCGGAAGCGCGCGGCGCGGCCGTCCGTGTCGAGCACGACTTCGGTCTCGGCCACCTGAACGCGGTTCCCGAAGGCATCGGTGACGATGTAATAGCGCTCGTAATTCTTGTCGAAGGGCGCTTCCAGCACCGAAAGCACCGGCAGATTCGATGCGCCGAGCGACGGCGAGACCAGCGGTGTCGCGGTATAGGTGCCGAGCGGCTCTACCATCCAGTACCAGCCGGTCTTGGGCTGGGCAAACCGCAGGTCACCGAGCTGCGGGCTGCCGGCTAAGGCGCCTTGATCGCCGATCGTCACCGAGTTGATGACGTTATAGAGCTGAGCGCGCAACAGGTCCTGAAAACCGCGCTCGGCACTCTTGCGATAGATGTTTGAGATAACGAGGCCGATCACCACCAGCGCCACTGCGGACCACAATGTGGTCAGCAGCAGGACGCGCGCGGTGAGCGACTTAATTCGCATTGGTCGGAGCTTGGATTCGGTAACCAAGGCCACGGACCGTTTCAATCAGATCGACACCCATCTTCTTGCGCAAACGACCGACAAACACCTCGATCGTATTGGAATCCCTATCAAAATCCTGATCGTACATATGTTCGACCAGCTCCGTGCGCGACACGACTTCGCCCTTATGGTGCATGAGATAGGCAAGCAGGCGGTACTCGTGCGAGGTGAGCTTCAGCGGCTTGCCATCGACAGTCGCCTTCGAGCTCTTGGTGTCGAGCCGCACAGGGCCACAGACGATTTCCGAAGAGGCGTGACCCGCGGCACGGCGGATGAGCGCGCGGATGCGGGCGAGCACTTCCTCGACATGGAAAGGCTTGGTGACGTAGTCGTCCGCGCCGGCATCGATGCCTGCCACCTTGTCGCTCCAGCGGTCGCGAGCGGTCAGGATCAGCACAGGCACGGTGCGTCCGGCGCCGCGCCATTTTTCAAGCACGGTGATGCCATCCATTTCAGGCAAGCCTATATCCAGGATGATCGCATCGTAAGGTTCGGTATCGCCGAGGAAATGCCCCTCCTCGCCATCAAAGGCCGTATCGACCACATAGCCCGCCTCCTTCAATGCCTCGGCAAGCTGGCGGTTCAAGTTGATATCGTCTTCGACTATGAGAATGCGCATGTCTGAATCCAATTTCCCCGGTTCGAGAAACAGTACTGTAAATCGCGCTACAGTGGAATCACGGAAACAATAAGATTTTGTGTAAGATTCAAGGCTTTAGGTTGATAGCGAAATGCCTTGGCATCACATCGGCACCTTCATCGTCACCTTGCGCGGGCGCTGCCCGTTGCCCTGGACGAGAACGGTGATGATGCAGCTGTCACCGGAAGGTTGTGCGGAAAGAAGCTGGCCGCCGGTCTTGGCGACGACTTCCTCGGCTGCCTCACTGCAATCGCTGTTGGCGCGCGCGACCAGGGTCGACGTCGGCGCTGGCGCCGGCAGAACAGACGAGCCGGCCAGGACGAGGGCCGCTGCTGCTATGCTTGAAAATGAGGCCATGCTTCGGACTTCCCACAGGGATATTAACTTGGCCGATTATTTACCCAAACACGTCTGAATGGCAAATGAATGGGCTGTAATTTTCGGCCAACCGGGCGTAAGGATCGCTCGACTGATGTACTAAGCCTTTGAAATTATTGAATACGAATCTGCCGTGGCGTGATAACGGCAACCGACTGTCGTTCCAGAGCGCAGCATCGATACAATCTATCGGCGACATGCGTGAATCGATATGTATCCGCGTTCGCGGGCACCACGCCCGGAGCCGCAGGCTTAACCATTTTTAATCATTCTCGCTTATCATCGGTTCGTGGAGGCGAGATGAAACGTCGCCTTTCGTGGCCAATGCAACTGGCCTGCAAGCGCCTTATCGACATAAGGCGTGGCGATTCCTTGAGTCCTTTGAATCGCTTGCCGCGATTTCCTCTCAAGTTGAGTCTGGGCTTTCAAAAGTTGATTCAAGAACCTCAAGCCGAGAATCCGCTCGCCAACAATCCGATTCCGCTCGCGTGCTCAATCCGTTGAAATGGTTGACGGGAAATGGTCCTGTCCGGCGCCCGATGTTCAGAAAGGTTCACGGACGGCCGTCACCGTCTCATAGTCTGCAGCAATGCGCATTTCGCGAAGCGGACGAACGCGCTCGATGGACCGCTGATAGTTTGGATGGGCCTTGTAAGCTGCCAACGCCGCTTCGTCGTCGAATTCGCCGTAGACGACGAGATCGACTTCGGTTCCGAGCTGATCGGTCTTGACGTTCGTGCCGATCTCCAAAAGCCGCGCATGCGGAATGGCGGTGAGGATAGAGAGGCCGGAACGGACCTCCTCAAGCTTGGCGCGATCGGGAACGGTGAAGAAGACGATATGACGGATCACCCGGCGGCTCCTTGTGCATATGCGAGGGCACGGCGGCGATACCATGTGGACAGGCTCAATTCAATAAACTGACCATCTCGCCTGTGGGACTGTTTGGTCGAAGACCGTGCCGGCTTCCGTTTGCTGCCTGGTGATCTGGCGTGATACTGTCAAGCCGATGACCGACGAGGAGCTCATATCCCTGGCCCTCGGTTTGCCGGAAACAGCAGAGGGCTCGCATTTCGGCACCCGTGACTTTCGCGTGCGGGGCAAGATCTTCATGACCCTACCAGACCCGCATTTCTGCGTCGTCAAATTGACGCCTGACCAGCAGCAGATGGCATTGGCAACCACCCCGGAGCACGTCGCTCCCGTGCCGGGCGGCTGGGGTCTGAAGGGTTCAACGCGACTTTTCCACCATGATGCCGATGATGAAGAGGTCAGGAGGCTGGTGCGCCGCGCATGGCGGAACGCAGCACCCAAATCTATGGCTTTGCCGGAGGATTAGGCATCATATCGTCTTCGACGGTCAGCGGCCAGTCGACGACATAATCCTCGAAATCGTCGAGATCGACATCGGTCTCGCTGACCGTGCGGCCTCGGGCGGAAACGCCGGCGATGTGCACCGTCTCCGGATCGCCCGAAAGCAGCGGATGCCACCAGTAGAGATCGCGGCCATCATTGACGAGGCGATAGGCGCAGGTGGGCGGCAGCCATTCCAGCTCCGGCACCTTCTCAGGCGTGAGCTGTACGCAATCGGGCACGAAATCCCAACGGTTCGGATAGCTCGTGCAACGACAGCTTTCGCCATCCATCAGCTTGCAGCGGATCGAGGTGAAATAGACGTCGCCGCTATCCCATTCCTCCAGCTTGTTGAGACAACAGAGGCCACAGCCGTCGCAAAGGCTCTCCCATTCCGACGAAGTCATCTCCGTCAGGGTCTTGCTTTTCCAGAAGGGTATCTCGTCTGTCATCATCGTCGTCCTCGCCACCCGACAAAGGAGGAATTCGGGCTGCGGCATGCATGTCTCTTGTTCTTTTCTCTAAATCAACCAATTATTCAATTAGCCGTTCTATGAGATAATAGGCTTTGCGTGTCCCACAAGGAGACACGCGGCAGTAATGTGGTCGGGAAGTAGAGCGTGGAAGACCCATCCAATCCAGAAAACGGGCCGAAGATGGAGCCCGAGACGCCAAGGGATAACGGGGCCGAAAAGCCGCGGCGTCGGAAGCGCTATTTCTTTTTGCGCCTCGATTCATGGATCGACTCCACTTTGTGGAATGCCGGTTTCGGTCTCGCCGAAGCATGGGAAGAGATCACCATCTTCTTCCGCCGTTTCCGCGTTCGCGGCTGGAAACGCATTCTTTTCGAACTGCTCGGTGAAGGCCTGACGCTGGGGACTGCCGGTTCCGTCGTGATGTTGATGCTTGCCATGCCGGCCTTCGAGGCCACACAGGGCGACTGGCGCAACCGCGGCAATTTCGCCGTCACCTTCCTCGACCGCTACGGCAACGTCATCGGCCATCGCGGCATCATTCATGAGAATTCCGTGCCGGTCGACCAGCTGCCGGATTATTTCATCAAAGCGGTCCTTGCGACCGAAGACCGGCGTTTCTTCGACCATTTCGGCATCGACGTCATCGGCCTGTTCCGCGCAGTCACCGTCAATGCGCAGGCTGGCGGCGTCGTCCAGGGCGGTTCGACGCTGACGCAGCAGCTTGCCAAGAACATCTTCCTGAGCAATGAGCGCTCCATCGAGCGCAAGATCAAGGAAGCCTTCCTGGCGATCTGGCTCGAGGCCAATCTCTCCAAGAAGGAGATCCTGAGCCTCTATCTCGACCGCACCTATATGGGCGGCGGCACCTTCGGCGCGGCGGCGGCGGCGCAGTTCTACTTCGGCAAGAGCATTACCGACGTCAATCTGGCAGAAGCTGCCATGCTTGCCGGCCTTTTCAAGGCGCCAGCGAAATATGCACCGCATGTCAACCTGCCGGCGGCGCGTGCCCGCGCCAACGACGTGCTGTCCAATCTCGTGCAAAGCGGGCTGATGACCGAGGGACAGGTGATCGCCGCGCGGCGCAACCCGGCTTCGGTGGTTGACCGCGCCCAGATCGAATCTCCGGATTATTTCCTCGATTGGGCCTTCGACGAAGTGCAGCGGCTTTCGACCCGCTTCCCCGAGCGCTCGCTGATCGTGCGCACCACCATCGACATGGGGCTGCAGAAGGCGGCGGAGGATTCGGTCCAATCCAGCCTGATGGAATTCGGCGAACGCTATAAGGCCAAACAGGGCGCCTCCGTCGTCATCGAAAATGGCGGCGCGGTGCGCGCCATGGTCGGCGGCAGCGATTACGGCGAGAGCCAGTTCAACCGCGCCACCAAGGCACTGCGTCAGCCGGGTTCATCTTTCAAGATCTATACGTATTCGGTCGCGATGGAGAACGGCATGACGCCGACATCCACCATCGTCGATGCCCCGATCAGCTGGGGCAACTGGAGCCCGCATAATTACGAGAACCGCTACGAGGGCAAGGTGACGCTGACCCAGGCGCTCACGCAGTCGATCAACACGATCCCCGTACGGCTCGCCAAGGAAAAGTTCGGTATCCAGCCGATCCGCGACATGGCCAAGGCCATGGGCGTGGAAACGCCGATCCGCAACGACAAGACCATTCCGATCGGTACTTCGGAAGTGACCGTGCTCGATCAGGCGACCGCCTATGCGGTCTTCCCGGCCGATGGCATGCAGTCGCGCCGCCACGGCATCGAGCAGATCACCGGCTATGACGGAAAGGTGCTTTACGATTTCAGCCGCGACGAAGCGCCCGCCAAGCGGATTTTGACAGAAAAAGCCACATCCTACATGAATCAGATGCTGACGCAGGTTCCGGTGATCGGCACCGGCCGCAAGGCGGCGCTTGACAACGGCATCGTGGTCGGCGGCAAGACCGGCACCACGCAGGCCTATCGCGACGCCTGGTTCATCGGCTTTACCGGCAATTACACCTGTGCCGTCTGGTTCGGCAATGACGACTATACCTCCACGAACAACATGACAGGCGGCACCCTGCCGGCCATGACCTTCAAGAAGATCATGGATTACGCCAATCAGGGCATCGTGCTGAAGCCGATCCCTGGCATCGCCAACCCGTTCCCGGTCCAGAAGCCGCAAACCGTCGCCGCGAAGAAGCCCGCCGACCCTGCCAATAGCGGCCTGCCGCCATTGATACGGCCGCGCTCGCTGTCGGTGGATTCCACGAATATCCTGCGCGATATCGGCGAAAGGCTGAAGGCCGCAACACCGCTCGGCACGCAGAAAGTGGCGACCGCCGAGCGTCGCAGCGCGACGGCGCCGGAGTAACCAGCCCTCGCAGAAAATGCGCCGCGGTGCGATGCAGATGACGGCAGCAAATCTGTGGTCAAACCAACGGACGGAAGCCGGCGTTTCGGATGCCCCGCTGCCGTTCCTGATCCTCGCCATTGTTCTCAAGACAGCCGTAAATAGCGGCTTGCCCTTCCCCCTACCGCCAGAATCAGGAATAAATCGACACTGATTTGTCACGAGGACGATCCTAGGGTGTTCCGAGTTCCCCTTCTTGTTGCGCTTTCGCTAGTCATCGCCTTTGGCGGCGGGATCGTGTTCACGCTTCTGGCGCTGGATGCCACCTCCGGCTTCGGCGCAATCAAGCTTGGCGCCTGGCAGGCTTTTCCCGAAATGCAGACGGCGGATGCGGACCCTTATGCGAAATCCCATAGAGCGCGCGCCGGGCGGCTGCTTTACGGCACGGCCGAAGGGCTGGTTTTTACCGCTTCCGATGACGACAGCGGCACTAGATTGACGGCGAGCTGCACCTACCGCATCAGCGGCCAGACACCGCCAGCAAGGCTCTGGACCCTCTTCATCGCCGGCAATGATGGTCGGCCGATCGAAGACGCTACCGGTCGCCCCTCCACCATCAATTCCTGGGTGGTGCTGCGCAAGCCGGATTCGACCTTCAACATCACCGTTTCATCCAATGCGCAGGCGGGCAACTGGCTCGCCTTGCCGCCGTCTGGCAATTTTCGCCTGGTATGGACGCTCCTGGATTCGCCGGCCGCCAGCAATTCCGGCCTGATTGATCTCGGCATGCCGAAACTCGAAAAGATCGGGTGTGGCAATGTTTAGATTCGTCTTCGCGATCCTGACCGGCGTATTCGGTGCGGTACTGCTCCATATCATCATCATTCTGTCGCTGCCGCATTTCTCCGACCGGGACGCCTATACGCGCGTGTCGGACGAGGGTGACGAGAACCATTTCTACATGCTCGACAACAAGGATGACGATGCTGGGCTTTCCAACACCGATCCCTATATCCGCACCGCCGTCTGCGCTTTCGACATCGAGGATACGCCCGTTCATTTGACCGCGAAGGGCAAGGTGCCGTTCTGGTCACTCGCCATTTATGACGCGGCATCCAATGAAGTGTTCAGCATGAGCGACCGAACATCGGTCGGCGGGACGCTCGATCTACTGCTTGCATCGCCCGTCCAGTTGACCGGCATACGTAAGGCGCTGCCGCCCGCCCTTGCCCAATCGATCCTGGTGGAAGTGCCGCGGGCTCAGGGTTATGCGGTGCTGCACACGATGGCACCTCAAGCGAGCTTCGACGACGCGGCGCGAGAATTTCTCTCCGAGGCCGGCTGCGACGAATTCGGCAATGGCTGAGGCTTGGGCTGTTAGAACTCGCAGATCGATGGCGAGCGTCCCGGCAAGCGCTATCCGGCTGGATGCGGCGGCAATTGGCAGGCATGCATGAACTCGCCATGCGCGTACATATCTTGAAGCGCTACTTTCCCTTTGCCCGCTTCGGCCCCGCTCCGGGGCGATGCGTTGGCGTATCAAGATGCTCGTAACGCACGCCGGTGAACAAAAGTATCTTTGCCTCCACCGGCTCTTTCTGCGCGCGCGGCGGCAGGCGCAATCGCCAATCCGAAAGAGATATGATCTTTGCCATTCTCGTCTCCATTAAAGTCTCGAGACGGATGAACCTGCGACTTGATTTCACCCTGCCCGCCACTGAAGCGGGCTAACGCTCCCCTCCATTCCAGCCTTTGTTTTGGGCTTCAATGGAGGCATCCGCGCCTTCTCACGGCATTTCCCTTACACCGTGGCATGGGCACCGACTTTCGGCTTCCATGCTGTCTTTACACTCGATCACATTCTGCCAATGGCTGCTTTCAATCGGAATTCAGACATATCGCAGTTAACAGAATGCTAATTCTCGTCGCTCGTCATTCTCGGCATCACTTGTCATACTCTATTAACGCCGTAACGGCGGCTTTGGTTTCATCGGCCGCTGAAAAATTACAGAAAGCGTTTTCTCCATGAAATTGAGCAATATCATACTCTTAATTGAACAGATGGCCCGACAGGCAGACGGAAAGCGTGGATGCCACGTTGCAGAAAAGCGTCACGCAAATATTATTTGCGCTCACGGAAAATTAACGTAATGTAAGCTCGGAATTTGAGGGCGATCAATGTTTGCGACGGGCAGTTCCGTCTTTTCACCGGAGGATGTCACCGTCCTGCGCGACGCGCTGGATGGGTGGTGTCTGGAAAAGCGGATCGACATAAAAAGTACGGAAGCCCAGTTCGCGGCCACGGCGGCAATCGGTCTTTTTCAATCAGGCTACAACACCTCGGAAAAGCTCCTCGCGGCCTTGCGCGAGCATAAGGGCATCTGAAGAATCCCATCTGCGTCAAGAAGCCGGGTTTCCGCTTTCGCGGCGGGGTCACGTCACTTTTGACTACCTCCTCGACAGAAGCACTCATAGGTTGAATTTGGCTGCGGGCGCGATGCCAAGAAAGGTTTTCCACAGGCCTGCTTGCGCCCAAACTGCCGTCCATGCGGACAAAATGCTGCTGCACCCCCGACGCAAGCTTAACGCGCAATTTTTATTCGGATTTTAATAAAGTTTTCACGAACCATTAACCCTGCCGGCCTTAGTCTTTCGCGAAAGCCAGATAAGGACGACCGTGTCCACACCCGTTTCGACAATCACCGCCGAGGATGTCCTCTTTATCGAAGGAGTCGTTCGGTTCGATTGGAGTGAGGCGAAGCGGGGGCCATGGTCAGCCATCGGGCTCCCTGCTTTTTTGTTCAGCGTATCAGTATGGGTGTTGGCGTGCGTGATCGGTTTCGAGATCTTGAAGAGCCTGCGACTGTCCGCAAGAAGGACGTGGTTCTGATGGCGACGATCACCAGCTTCGAAGGCATGGGCCATCCGTCCAAATCAGAACTTCGTCAGTTTGCCGAGCTTTTCACCCCCGTTTTCCAGGCGTCTTCGGACGAGGCGAAGCGACAGGCAGTTGCCGCCCTTTCTCAATGCGAGACAGTGCCACAAGCCGTAGCCCTGTTCATCGGCTGTCAGCCGATCGCGATTGCCGCTCCGTTCCTCACGAGTTCGCAGGCGATCGACGACGATACACTCATCACCATCGCCCGTACGCAAGGGGCCGCCCATGCGCGGGCAATCGTCCGCCGGTCGTCGCTCTCCCCCAAGGTCATAGACGCGCTCGTCGGTCTGCATCAGGCCGAGCCGGAACGCGGCATGACGGCACAAGAGAAGCCGGCGGCTGCCGTTTCAGCTCAAGTCGAGGCGGCGGAAACCGAACGGCAGTCGCGCGAAGAAATCTTGCGCCAGCAGATCAAACAGGCTGCGCGCCATCTGACCCGCGACGACAGCGACCGGCTCGGTCTGCGCAGCCTCAGCGAGACACAGGAGGCGCTGCTCGTCCGTTTTGCGCGCGAGCGTGACGCGGTGCAATTTGCAACGACGCTCGCCGACGCGCTTTCCTCCAGCTACTGGCTTGCGGAACGCATCTTGCTCGACACGTCTGGGCAGCAGCTCGCCGTCACGCTCGTCAGCCTCGGCATGGGCATTGCCGATGCCGTCTATTCGCTCGAGCGCTTCTATCCGCATCTGGCCGAAAGGCACGGCAGCGTCAGTCGGGCATGGCTGGTGCTCGACGATATCGATGCGGAAGAGAGCCAGGCGCGCGTCGAGGCATGGCGCCGCGCCGACAGCTACACCTATCTGCCGCAGGAAAAGCCTGCGCAGCGTCCTGCTGCACCTCTGTTCGGTACAAAATCGGAGCCAATTCGCGAGTTGCGCGTCGCGAACCGTCGATAAAGACGGCTCAATCCAGCGGATTGGTACGCAAACCGGCTAAAGGGACGATATCGCCGATATCGTCCGTTTCCAGTTCGACGATCCACAAATCGGGATCGAATTTCAGCTCGCGATCAAGCGTTTCGCGGATTTCCTGCGGTTCCTTCCGCTCAATACGGACCTCGAAGAGCCGCATTCCGCTCTCCTCCTCATCGAACAGGCTTTGCGGTGCCGGTGCATAGAGGGTCTCCGATCCATCGCGGAAACGTTGGCGGATGAAGATCGCACCGGCGTGCTCCTCGCCCTTGTGCTCGACAGCGGCAAAATCGCCACGGGCAAACAAGCGGCGGACAAGAGCGGAAACAAAGATGTCGCTGCGCAATCTCATGTTCGAGCTATAGCGGTGCATGCCCGCCAAGGCAATTGAAGCCACCTGCAGCGCGCAGTCGTCGCCAGGTTCACGGCAGACGCTTGTCTGGCGGGCTTCAGAGCGCGCCGATATCCTGCAGCTTCTTGAGGACCGCCATGTTCGGCTCGCCGGTTTCCGGCAGGCGATAGTGCTTCTGGAAGCGGCGGATAGCTGCCTTCGTCTGCTCTCCGGCAACGCCGTCGATGCTGACATTGCTGTAGGCGATATTGCTCAGACCCTTCTGGATCTGCATGACCATATTCACCTTGTTGACCGCATCGCCTGGTGTTGCCTTAGCGACAACGGCACCGGTCCTGATGTTCTTCTCGGCATTCTGGATGGCGGCAGCGACCGGATCGATCGCATCCGCCGTGGCGGAAACATTGACGGGGCGCTCTGCGGGAACGGCGGCCGCCGCATTTGCTCTGCCGCCGGCCAGCTGTCCTGTGGCAGTATTGCTGGCCTTGAGGGTAGCCAGAAGTTCTGGCGTCGGCGTGCCAGTCTGCGCAAGGCCAGACGCTTCCTGGAAGAAGAGGATGGCCGATGTCGTGCGTGATCCCGGCTTTCCATCGGCGGCGCCATCATAGAGGCCGTGACGGATGAGCTCGGCCTGTATATCGGCAATGAGTTTCGACGGCGCGCTGGACGACTGTGCTGCGGCAGCGCTTGCTGCCTGCCCCGTTGACGGTTGCGTGGCAGGATCGGAAGCGGAATCCTGCCTTTCTATCCGAAAGGTGGTGACATTGCCGGCATCGGCCTGCTGTGCATGTAGGAAGGATTTCCGGCCGGGGATCTGATAGGGAGACGCCGGATCGCGGGTACGCAACATGGGCGATGGATGCGCGC
The DNA here is from genome assembly GCF_040215725.1 of Rhizobium sp. ZPR4. Taxonomy (NCBI): domain Bacteria; kingdom Pseudomonadati; phylum Pseudomonadota; class Alphaproteobacteria; order Hyphomicrobiales; family Rhizobiaceae; genus Rhizobium; species Rhizobium sp. ZPR4. The sequence goes on along the minus strand of NZ_CP157967.1, from coordinate 674,541 downwards.
CTGTCTGATACCAAAGCGCATTGGCGGTGACGAAACCGAAAACCCCGAAGAAGAGCGCGACGCCACCGGCAATGGCGGGATGACGGCCGACGGCGCTGCCGATCAGGGCGGCAAGCGCACCCGCACCGCGAAGGCCAAGGCCGCCCAGCGCGGTGCTGCCGCGCAGGCTCAGGCTGCCAAGGGCAACCGCACCACGGGAAGCGAAGCCGGGCTGCTTGCGCTTGCCCTTCCCTCTTCCCTTAGGCGATTTTCGCTTTTGCGGGGCCATTCATCAGTTCCTTGTTTCGCCCTTCATCTATCTCCACAGTATGTTTCAGACGCGGCGGAAAATCGACAGGGCGATTAACATCCACAGGCTGTTGCATCGTTACGGCACCGGAGCCGTCGAACGGAATGAGGATCGTAATGACCGTCCCCTCACCCGGCGCGCTGGCAATCGAGAAGTTTCCGCCATGCAAGCCGACGAGGCCCTTGACCAGCGAGAGGCCGAGGCCAGTGCCGGCGTAACGACGCGTGTAATCGTTCTGGATCTGCACGAAGGGCTGGCCGAGCGACGCCAGGCGCTCACTCGCAATGCCGATGCCCGTATCGCCGATCGACAGCTTCAACATGCCATCGGCCAAGGCCGCGTCGATGGTGATCGCGCCGCCCGCATCGGTGAACTTGATGGCATTGCCGACGAGGTTGATAAGGATCTGCTGGATCGCCCGCTGGTCAGCGACGATCTCGCCGAGGCCGCGCTGGATACGGCTCGTGAGCGTCAGCCCCTTTTCCTTCGCCTGCAGGCCGAGCATTGCTTCACATGTTGCGATGGTGTCTTCGATCGCGAAGGATTCGAGCAGCAACTCATAGCGGCCAGCCTCGATCTTGCTCATGTCGAGCATGGTGTTGACCACCGACAGCAGATGCGCGCCAGACTGGCGGATCAGGCCGACATATTCGCGCTGGCGGTCGTTTTCCAGCTTGCCGAAATATTCGCCGCTGAGAATATCGGAGAAGCCCAGGATCGCATTGAGCGGGGTGCGCAGCTCATGGCTGACAGCGGCCAGGAAGCGCGACTTGGCATCATTGGCCGATTCCGCCTCGGCCGCCTTGCGCGCCGCATCCTCGCGAAGCTGCTGGTCCTGAGAGATATCGCGCAGCTGGCTGACGATTGCTGTCAGGCGTCCCTCACCATCGCGGCGGGCAGTCAGCTCCATGCGAACATGGACGAACTGGTCATCACCGCCAATAACAGCCGAACGTTCCAGGCGCAGATCGGCACCATGGGCATCCCTGCCCTGGCGCAGCACGTCGATCGCCTGCAAGAAGACAATTCTGTCTGAGACATGGATCTGTTCGACGAAGCCGCGCCCGATGGGATCGCGCATCCAGCTCAGGAATTCCGCACGATCACGACCGCCGACTGTGGTCACATTACCCTGGGGATCAAGCAGCAGCACGAGGCCGAAGGCGGACTCCAGCATCAGATCGCGATGCTCGACGACGACAGCCTCTGCCGGACCAAGAGCAGGCCGCTGACGCGACAGCGCGATGCTGCCAACGGCCGAAAAGAGGAATGCGGCGCAGACCGTGGCCACGCCGGCAGGCAGCGCCACGGCCGGACTGGTGACGAGGGAGAGGCCAGCCGGAACCGCAAACAGCGCAACGGAAGAAGCAAGCGCAAGCCGGCGCAGGATCGCCAGTTCCTGCCCACGGACTTCGCCATCCCCGCTCGTCCGGGAGAGCCAGCTTCGGCCTACCCGGTCCACGAGGGCTGCAGCCCCGACAGAAATGTCACTCAATACGCGCACACTACAACCCGTCAAAACGGTCACTTATTGGACTGCACAATAGGCCCCGCCGACTTAAGGAAAGAATAAAGAAGGAACGTGCCGAGCCGCCGAAAAGGCCGCAAAATCCCGTTTTGATGCAGAATAAAGGACCTTTGTTTTTTGTGGTTAACAGCGGGTAAGCAACGGATTTTATTCGTATTTCCGCCGCGCGTTAACTTTTGCGGCAGGGCTTGCATCCGCAAAGCCCTGCATATCAACAGCATCGGGCGAGACATGCTTAACATCAATCGCTACAATTTGAACCAAATGCTGTTCAAAGCCGGAAAGCTAAAATTTGAATCAAAATTGCAGAAAATGCTGCCGGGTTTTGAAAAGCGCTGTTGTCCTCTGCCAGATAGGGTTCGAACCAGATCGGACGGGCAAGTCCGAATCGGCGCTCGAGCCGAGCGACAGAGAGGATGGGCTAGGCGATGTGGTTTCTGATTAGAGCAGGGTTCTGGTTTTCGCTGGTCCTCATGTTCCTGCCGATCTTTGCAAAACCCGAAGGCGGGCCTCGTCCGGGCGGTGAACCAACGGTACAGGTTTCCGATGCGATTTCGGCTGCATCTGGCGTCGTGCAATATGTCGGCGCCATGTGCAACGAGAAGCCGGATGTCTGTGCCAAAGGCGGCGAAACGCTGACCGCTCTCGGATATCAGGTTGGCGACGGCGCCCGCGTTGCCTACGACCTGCTTGGCCGCCACTTCAAGGATCAGCAGTCAGCCGCGGAGGCTAATGCCGCAGCAGCTCGCACAAACGCCGATCAGGTTGCCGCCGTGACCCAGCCGATGCCGGCCAAGCGCATCACCGGCACCGAAAACGCCGACGTCGTCGTGACCGGCACGGTCAAGCTGCCGTCCTCCATTCCGCTGCCGATGCCGCGCCCGCACATCTGACATTTCTTTCATTGGCCCCAACTTCAGCGCCGCTGACCTTTTTATGGTCAGCGGCGTTCTTTGTCGTCCCGGGTTCAAATCGGGCACCGTTTCGCCTATATCCAAGACAATGGACAATCTGGACTGCTGCAATGATACCGCTTGAGAAGATCATCGAAGACTTTTCCTTCCTGGACGAATGGGAGGATCGCTATCGCTTTGTGATCGAGCTCGGCAAGGCGCTGCCCGATCTGCCGGAGGAAAAGCGGACGCTGGAAAACAAGGTGCAGGGCTGTGCGAGCCAAGTCTGGCTCGTCACGCATGCATCTGGCGATCCAGACAATCCGATACTGACCTTTGAAGGTGATTCAGACGCACATATCGTGCGCGGGCTGGTGGCGATCGTGCTCGCCACCTATTCCGGCAAGCCAGCTTCGGAAATCGCGGCTCTCGACGCACTCGATGTCTTCGGGAAGATCGGGCTGGTGGAGCATCTCTCCTCGCAGCGCGCCAACGGATTGCGCTCTATGATCAAACGCATTCGCGAGGAAGCTCGTGTCAGGGCCGCGGTATAGGCCGCCGCACCTGCGACCAGCATAGGGATAACCCGACCTGAGAGCCGGGTTATCTTCAAGCTCGTTATGGAACTCTCAGCGGCCGCGCTTGCGACGCTGGCCGAGGCCCATTTCCTTTGCCAGGCGCGAACGGGCTTCCGCATAGGCTGGCGCCACCATCGGATAATCGGCAGCGAGGTCCCACTTTTCGCGATACTCTTCCGGCGAAAGACCATGATGAGTCATGAGATGGCGCTTCAAAGACTTGAAGCTACCGCCACATTCCAGGCAGGTGATCTGGTCATCCTGCACGGATTTACGAACGGATACGGCCGGCTTCTGCTTTTCGACCACGGTTACGGCAGGTGCCGGAGCCGAGGTGCTGCTCAAGGCGGAATGTACGTCGGAAATCAAATTCGGAAGGTCGCTGACCGGTACGACATGGTTGCTGACATAAGCCGCAACAATGTCGGCAGTCAGTTCAACCAGTAACTCCTGCCCGTTGCCAAGGGCCGCATCTGTCATTGTGTTCTCCTGTTCATCGGCTTGCCTGCTGCGTCCGCGCCTCCGGAGAGCACGCAGGGCACAACGTTGCTATATAATTTGCGCTTGGCTACGGAAATCTGTTGATTTCGCTATGTCCCAGCGCCGAGCAATCCGTGCGAACGCATTGCTCGTATTCGTAGCAGTCACCAGCAAGAAAACGGTGGATAAAACCAAATTTCTTTCCGCATGAAATCCACCCCTAGACCTCATACGAGAGAAAACCGCAGCTTGCCGCCTGATATCAGAATTAGCGACCGCGATAGCGATCTTTAATCGCTTACCGGAAGAAAGTTTTGCTCAGCTTTTCATCAAAGAAAGATAAAAGCATCGAGAGCTTAAACCCGGTCGAGACTAACTCAACATCAGAACTCTACTTGAATCTGAATTAGCACTCTTTATCCAAATGTCCAGTTTTTAATCCCTACATTTCTTCGCAAAAATTTCATCTATTAAAAAACAGATAACTAATAACGCGAACAGCTATTCCTTCCTGAACAATTTCCGCGTTTGTTAGCCCTTCTTTCTATACGCGCTTTTCGTGATTTGCTCCCGCGTCAGCAGTTCGTCCCGCACTGAAGGCGGCGTCAGCCGATGCCCGGCCTTGTGTGCCGCGCGTGCGAGAAGATGTGCCGCAATCGGTGCCGTCAGCACGAAAAAGACGAAGCCGGCCAATGCTCTTGCCAGGACCGATAGGTCCTGCGAGTGGATACCGACTGCAAGTAGCAACAGGCCAGACCCGACCGTACCCGCCTTCGACGCCGCATGCATGCGACTGTAGAGATCGGGGAGACGCACGATGCCAATCGCGGCGATGAGCGAGAATAGCGCACCCGAAAGTAGAAGCGCGGTTACTATGATGGCCCAAAGCAAATCCACTACCGCCCTCCCTTCTTCCGCCCGTGGTGCTTACGCGTCTTTTTGCCTTCGGCAGCGATACTCCCATCCGGCCCTGCGCCGGTCCGTCGCACGGCATCCGACTGCGCCTGTGTCAGGATAAACCGTGCGAAGGCGACGGTCGCGAGAAAGCCGACGAGGCCGAGCGAAATGGCAATATCGATATAAAGCGTAAAACCCGTCTTGATGGCGATGACCGCGATGAAGCCGATGGCGATCGCCACCAGCATATCGAGCGCGAGAACCCGGTCCGGCAAGGTCGGGCCGATCACCACACGGTAGACCGTAAGCAGGAAGGCGATGCTCAGAATGCCGAGCGCCACCATTGCGGCGGCAGAAACGACGGACGCGGCGATCATCGGAAAGCCTCCATGATGCGCCGCTCGAAGCCATCGGCAATGCTGCGTATGATGGCCTCCGGATCGGAGCAGTCGAGGGCATGAACGTAAAGCGTCTTGCGATCATCGGAGACGTCGACGGAGAGCGTGCCCGGCGTCAGGGTGATGAGGTTGGCAAGCAGCGTGATTTCGAAATCGCGGTCGACCGTCAGCGGAAAGGCGAAGATCCCCGGCTTCACATCCATCCTGGGGCTCATGACGGTCACGGCGACCGCCCAGACCGACTTGGCGAGTTCGCACACGAACACCAGAAGAAGCACGAGAATTCGGCTGATACGACCGAGATAAAGGACACCCCCATAGGACGAGCGCACAATCACCAGCGCAATTGCCGCCAAGACGAAGCCGAACACCAGATTGATGAAGGAGGTGCTGCCGGTGATGGCAACCCAGACGATGGCAAGCAGCAGGTTGACGACGAACAGGATCATTGCGCGCCTCCAGCCGCCGGGAAGACTGAGCGTAGATAAGCCGACGGCTGCTCCAGCCCGGCAGCGGCGGCCCGCGTCAGATGCAGGAGCCATTCCGGGAACAGGCCGAAGCCGACGACAAGCAGCGAAAGAACAATGAGCGGGAGCGCTGCCTGCCACGCAATCGGCTCCGCCGCCCTGACGTCGACGGTCGCAGGGCGCCAGTAGGCGAGAAGAAATACCCTTCCAAAGACGATCGTCGTCAGGAAACCGACCAAAAGGATTGTTCCGGCGAGCCACCAGGCACCCGCTGCAAGCGCCGCCTTGACCAGCACCACCTTGGGCCAAAAGCCCGAAAAGGGCGGCAGGCCGCTGATGGCGAAGAACAACACGAGAGAGAGACCGGCAAACCAGCCGCTGCGGCGATAGAGCCCGCTGAGGGCTGCGAGCGAAAACCCGCCGCCGAGCCGAGCCGCCTGCCCCGCGACCAGATAAAGCGCGGTCATCAACACCATCGAATGCAGCGCATAGAAGATCGCCCCGCTGAGACCATCGGCACTGCCGAGAGCGATGCCCGCCAGCATCGTTCCGATGCCTGAAATGACGATATAACCGAGCATCCGGCGGATATCGTTTGCACCCAGCGCACCCACCACGCCGACAAGCATGGTTGCAATCGCGATGACGGTGATGAGCGGGCTGAGCCCTGCCCGTTCGACCGGCAGCAGCATGACCAGAACCCGGATGAGCGCATAGATGCCGACCTTGGTCAGCAGTCCGGCGAAGAGGGCCGAAACGGTGATGCGAGGCGTGTGATAGGAGGCTGGGAGCCAGAAATTGACCGGGAAGGCGGCGGCCTTCATGCCGAAGGCCAGAAGGAACAGGCCGGCCAGCGTCATCAGCGGCGCGGCACTCTCCCCCGCCCTCGCCTTCATGGCGATATCGGCCATGTTGAGCGTGCCGAAGACGGCATAGAGATAGCCGACGGAGACGAGAAAGAGCGTGGTGGCGATCAGGTTCAGTACGGCATATTTCAACGCTCCGTCGATCTGCTCCGGCTCCGAGCCGAGGATGAGCAGCCCGAAGGACGAGATCAGCAATACCTCAAACCAGACATAAAGGTTGAAAACATCGCCTGTCAGAAAGGCGCCGCTGACGCCGGCGAGCAGCAACATCAGAAATGGAAAGAAACCATATCGCCGACCGCTCACTGTGATTTCGCCAATTGAATGGACACTCGCAGCAAGTGCTACGATCGCCGCGGCCAAAGCCATGAGCGCGCCGAAAATATCGACGCTGAAGGCAATGCCGAAGGGCGGCAGCCATCGCCCCATGACCATCGTCACAGCACCGTCGCTGACGACCCTGTAGAGCAAGGCCGCATCGATCAGCACCAGCAGGAGCAAGCCGGGAATAGCGATGGCCGCGTGCCATTCGGTGCGGTTGCGCAGCATCAGAAGGATCGCGCCGAGCCCGATACACAGGGCGACCGGCGATATCACCAGCCAATGCTCCAGCGGTATCGGCGCGGCAACCAGCGCGTGGGAGAGATCAACCGCGGTATCCGTGGGTCCAGCCATAGCGTCAGTACCCCAAGGGCGGCAACGGCCGCTCCTCCGGTTCGGCGAGCCGCATCTCACACGTATTGTCGGTCTTCAAGGCCTGATAGGCCCGATAAGTCAGGACAAGCAAAAAGGCGAGGAACGAGAAAGAGATGACGATCGCTGTCAGGATCAACGCCTGCGGCAGCGGATTGGCGGCTGCAAGATCGAGCGCGGTCGCACCTCTCTGAATGATGGGCGGCACTTCGGGCGTGACCCGGCCGGCGGTGAACAGCAGAAGGTTGACGGCATTGCCGAGGATCGCGATGCCGAGCATGATGCGGATCGAGTACCGCGACAGCATCAGATAGATGGCGGCGGAGAAGAAGAAGCCGACGACAACGGCAAAGACGGCCTCCATCAATCCACCTCCCGCTCTTCGAGCGCGAGCGCGATCGAGGTGATGGCGCCGACGACGACCAGATAGACGCCGATATCGAAAAGCATGACGGTGGAAAGCGGGACTTCGACGCCGAACAAGTGCGGATAGATCCAGAGCCCCGTCATGAACGGCACGCCGGCGAAGACGGAGATGAGGCCGGCAAGGGTCGAGGCGAGCAGGCCGAAGCCGGCAATCGCCAGCGGATGAAAGATGATCGCGCGCCGGACCGCCGTGACGCCGCAGGCAATGCCGTAGATCGCAAAGGCGGAGGCGGCAATCAGGCCGCCAATGAAACCGCCGCCAGGCTCATTGTGGCCACGCAGCAGCACGAAGACGGAGAAGAGCAGCATCAGGGCCGTCAGAAACGGGGCGGCGGTGCGGAAGATCAGCGTATTCATGAGCGCTTCGCCTCCATCCCTTCGCCGAGACCGGTCTTCTCCTCAAGATCAGGATCGTTGGCCGCGAGCCTGTGCTCGCCGCCGGCGCGGATGCGGATCAGCGCCAGGATGGCAAGCCCGGTCATGGCAACGACGGCGATCTCGCCGAGCGTGTCCGTGCCGCGAAAGTCGACGATGATAACGTTGACCACATTGTCGCCATGCGCGATCAGCTTCGAATATTGATTGAAGAAGGCGGTCAGCGTCAGGTCGAACGGCGCCTCAGTCGTCTTCAGCAGGAGAAGCGCAAAGCCGACGCCGCAGGCAATGGCGAGCGCGGCGTGGCCGATCCTGGCAAGCGGCGACCGGCGATCGGACGGCGAAAGGCGCAGCCGCGTCATGACAAGCGCCAGGATCACGACTGCAAGCGTCTCCACCATGAACTGGGTGAAGGACAGATCCGGCGCGCCGAACAGCAGGAAGATCACCGCGACGGCGAAACCCTGAATGCCGAGCGACACGATCGCCGTCAGCCGGTCTCGCGCAAAGACAACCGCGGCAACACCAATGATGGCGATCAGGAAGATCGTCGCCTCATGCCATTGCAGATTCGGCCAGGCCGGCATGGCGGGTAGTTCGCCGTGGACCGTAAGCGGGATCAACAGCATTGCCGCCAGGCAGAGGAAGGTGACGGTGACGTAGATCTCCAGCCTGCCGGGCTGCAGGAGGCGAGAGACACCGTGCGACAGCCGCACCAGTCCGGAGATGAAGCCGTCGAAACCGCGATCAGGTCCTGGCCCGAGGATACGCAGGATAACGGACATCAGGAAGCGGGCGCGATCGAGCTGCCAGTAGACGATGATGCCGATCAGTACGGTGACCAGCGAAAGCGCCAGAGGCAGACCAAGATGCGGGATCAGAGACACCGAGATTTCCAGCGCCTTGCCGCCAACCGCACTTGCCATCGGCGAAGAGACATAATCGTGCCACTGGCCCGAAAACAAAGCCGACAGGAGACCTAGAAGAGCAAGGACCACCGGCCCCAGCCAGAGCAGTGGCGGCGCCTCATGCGGCTGATGAGGCGTCTCGGTGAGCGGGCCAATAAAGGGCTTCAGCGCGACGGCAAAGGCGATGGCGAACATCAGCGCATTGCCGGCCACGGCGATGATCGTGAGGATGATCGGCCCGGGCGATGCCTGCGCCAGCGCTGCGTAAATCTCTTCCTTGGCAAGGAAGCCGAAAGCCGGCGGCAGGCCGCCCATCGATACAGCGGCAACCAGCGCAGCCGCAAAGGTCAGCGGCATGGCGGCGCGCAAGCCGCCCAGCCGGGTGATATCGCGCGTTCCCGTCTCATGATCAACGATGCCGGCGACCATGAACAGGGCGCCTTTGAACAGGGAATGCGCCACCAGATAGAGGACGGCAGCTTCGACGGCATAATCGGTGCCGAAGCCGGTGAGCAGCACCAGCAGGCCAAGCGAGGAAACCGTCGTATAGGCGAGCTTCAGCTTCAGATCGGTCTGGCGGATCGCAAGCAAGGTCCCGACCAGCAGCGTCGCCGCACCGAAGATCGGCAGGATCGTCTGCCAGGCCATGGTTCCGCCCATGGCCGGATTGAGCCGCATGAGAAGATAGACACCGGCCTTCACCATGGTTGCCGAGTGGAGATAGGCCGATACGGGTGTCGGCGCCTCCATGGCATTCGGCAGCCAGAAGTGAAACGGAAACTGCGCCGATTTGGTGAAGGCGCCGCCGAGCACAAGAATGAGGGCTGCGAGGTAGAACGGGCTTGCACGCAGGGCGTCGCCGGCCTTCAGAAGGTCGGACATCGCGCCGATGCCGGTCACCTGCCAGATCAGCAGCAGGCCCGCCAGCAAGAGCAAACCGCCGCCGCCGGTGACGACGAGCGCCTGCAGTGCGGCCCGTCGCGACGCTTCCCGATGATGATCGAAGCCGATCAGCAGGAAGGAGGTGATCGAGGTCAACTCCCAGAAGACGAATAGCGTGAGGAAGCTGTCCGAGACGACGAGGCCGAGCATCGAGCCCATGAAAAGAAAGATGAAGGAGAAGAAGCGGCCGAGATCGGCATGCCCCTTCAGATAGCCGCCGGCATAAAGGACGATCAGCGTGCCGATGCCGGTGATAAGCAGCGCAAAGGTCAGCGACAGGCCGTCAATCAGCCAGGAAAACCGGAGATCAAGGCTTGGGACCCAATCAAAGCCGCCGAGTTCCGCATGTCCGGCAGCAACGGCGGGAAGAAAGCTCGAGAAATGCAGAAATGCGAGAGCGGGAAGCAGCGCCAGGGGCCATGCCGCATTGTGGCCCAAACGCCGAACGACAACCGGCGCGATCAGCGCACCGAGAAAGGGCAGGCATAAAGCCAGGAATGTCAGGCCCGCGGTGGCGGCGGCCATGCTCCCCCCTAACTGAACGTTCATGCAGAATCCGGCAGAGCCGGAGCGGTCTTGAAGGGATAGGCGAAAGGACACATCGCCTCAAGTCCCGACAAGGGAAAACCGGACGTAAACCACCGAAATCGGTTTTCCATGCCAATGACCGCAGGGGTTGCAGGACATCGCGGACTTTTCGGAGGCTCGCAATGGCCGCCTGGGCCTCGCTTTACCGCAGATTACCCTGCTGATCCTGCATGGCTCGCAATGAAGCTGTAATGAATTTGCGCTAAATTACGCGTATTTCCTGAATCGCTATGGAAATCGCGCTGAAAAATGCGCTAATCTTGATCGGTTTGCAGATCCTGCCTCCCGGAAACCGCAATGCTCGCCCGCCTGATCGCCCTCCTGCTTCTTTCCCCGACCACGGCCTTTGCCGCGGACTGGTGGTCCTATGACAATGCAGGCTTCGGCTACGCGATCGAGCTGCCGTCGGAATTCCATCTCACCGCCTCTTCCGAAGATACCGACCGGCTTTCGCTGTCACCGGCAGATCGCTCCGCTTCGCTGCAGGTCTTCGGCACAATGGTTGCCAATGGTGATTTTGCATCGGAAGCGAACGGGCGCGTGGCGCTTGCCAGAGACCAGGGCTGGAAGATTTCCTACTCGAAATCGAATTCGCGCGGCATCAGCTTTTCCGGCACCAGGCAGGGGCGCATCGTCTATGTCCGTGGGGTCGCACTCTGCAATGGCGCCGCCGCCTTCTTCCAGATGGATTATTCGAAAGCCGATATGCAGCGCTACGATGCAGTCGTCATGCGCCTGGTGCGCAGCCTCCGCTCGACGAAGAAGTGCACGCCAACGGCTGAGATCGTCAAAAGTTTTCCGGCGACAGGCTGAAGCAGGTCAGCACCGCAGAGTAATGTACGGCAGCGGCGGCAACGACGAAACCATGCCAGATCGCATTCTGGAAGCGTAGCTTTTCCCAGACATGAAAAATCACGCCGAGCGAATAGATCACGCCGCCGATGACGATGAGCAGCATCGAGGCAAACGGGATATGCATGGAAACCGGCTTGGCAACAAGGATGCCGCTCCAGCCCATCGCAAGGTAGAGCAGGATCGCCAGCCGATCGAAGCGTCCCGGAAAAAGGACTTTCAGGACGATGCCGAACGCCGCAAAGACCCAGACGGAAATCAGCACGCCAAGCAGCAGTGGGTCCTCGGATCCCCGCTCCAGAAACGGCGTGTAGGTAGCGGCGATCAGAACATAGATGAAAGAGTGGTCGAAACGGCGGAGAAACCATTTCGTCCGGGATACTGGCCACAGATTGTAGGTGAAGGACATTCCGAGCGTCAGCACCAAGCCGACGCCATAGATCCATGCGGCGGCAATTTCGCCGTAGGAACTCCAGACCGTCGCATAAAAAATCAGCACGGTGGCGCCGATCAGCGCGAAGACCACGCCGACACCGTTGACGATGCCGTCTGCGATAATCTCATAACGATCATAGGCCCAACGGATGCCTCTGTACTCAGTCATTTCATCCGGTTCCGTTTCGTCGAAGACCGATCCTTGCACTAGAAACAGGAGGAGACAACTGCGCCAAACGAGTACAGCGATAAATCTTCGTGAACGCGTTGCTGCCGGCTTGCCTGTCACTCGTCAATAGAAAGCGAACGCTCAATCCGCAATTTATGGCCTTCTGTGAACAATCAAAATCGACCATATCAATATCCAAGTACAGCGGGCCAGGAGATCAAAGAGGCATATCAACCGGCGAAACCCTCCTGCCCGCCGCTGGCGGCCATTGCCGCCGACGCCGGTTGCCTTTTTCAAGATTATCGAGGTTGGAACTCACCCCATGACCGAAACCGCCCCCTCCTACGCCCTGACCCGTCCCGCCTATGTTGGCCAGTCGCATCTCGTCGTTACCGACCTGCCGCTGGTGTCCCGCTTTTATCAGAACATGCTAGGCTTGAAGGTGATCGAGAAGACTGCGAGCGGCGAGGTCCTCGGCGTCGCCGGCCGTCCCCTTCTGACACTGACCACCGATCGGGCAGCTATGCGCGCGCCGACAACGGCCGCTGGCCTGTTCCATACGGCCTTTCTGCTGCCGAGCCGCATCGAGCTTGCACGCTGGCTTCGCCATGCCGCCCATGAGAATGTGGTACTGGAAGGCGCTTCCGACCATATCGTCAGCGAGGCCATCTATCTGTCCGACCCGGAGGGCAACGGCATCGAGATCTATGCCGACCGCCCCCATGAGGAATGGACCTTCCACGATGACGGTACGGTCGAGATGGCGACGCTTCGTCTCGATCTGCAGAAGCTTTATGAAAGCGCCCCGCAGGATCGCTGGGACGGCATGGCTGATGGATCGGCTATCGGCCATATACATCTGCAGGTCGGCGATGTCGCGGAAGCGAACGCCTTCTATCGCGACGTGCTCGGCATGAAGGTCATGGCGGCGCGCTATCCCGGCGCGACCTTCCTTGCAACCGGCGGCTATCACCATCACCTCGGCGCCAACACCTGGAACAGCCGTGGCGCCGGTGTGCGCAGCGAGCATATGACCGGCCTTTCCGACTACACGCTGCGTTTCAACGACAAGGCGGCCCTGGACAAGGCCGTCGTTGCCTTGGAACAGCACGAAATCAAGACCGAAAAGCGTGACGGCGGCGTATCGCTGCGCGACCCATGGGGCATCGGCCTCAATCTCGTCGCCTGACGCCAGCACCGAATACTCCCCGGAAAGAGGCCCGTTGCGGAACCGCGGCGGGCTTTTTCGCGTTTGAGTGGTGAGGCGATCCTGCCTTGGGGAACTTTCTGGGGATGGAATTCGACAAAATCGCCACCAGCCGATCAGATGCAGCAGCGGCACAGGACGCTGGCGCAGGCATCGGCCGCAACGCGTCCCGCGCCCATGAAGACGCTGAAATTTTAGATCTTTCCGACGAGAACGGACGAGCCAAGCTCGATATCGCCGCTTCCTGGGCCACGATCGGCATTTTCCTCATGCTGGCCCTGGCCGCCGTCTACACGATGTCGCTGATCCTCATTCCGGTGACGCTCGCCGTCGTCGTCGGCATGATCCTCGGCATGGCGGCCGAGAGGCTCAGCAAGCTCGGCGTTCCCCGCGTTCTGAATGCCGTCATTCTTTCATCCGGCGTTGCCCTGGTGATCTTCCTCATCATCAATGCGCTCGCCGGCCCGGTCGCAAAGCTCGCACAGCAGGCGCCCGACTTCTTCCAGCGCACATCCGACCGGCTGATGCCCTATCTCGACCGGTTCAAATGGCTGCATATTTCGTCCGAGACCCTTCAAGGCAGCCCGATCTCGATCAGCACCCTGCTGGAAAACAGCGGCAATGTCCTGCATGTCGTGTCCACCAGCCTCACGCCGGCCATCGTGCAGATCCTGATCTTCTTTGCAGCCCTGCTGCTGTTCCTTGCCGGCAGGGTGAGCCTGCGCAAGACGATCATCATGGCCTTTTCCACAAGGACATCCCGACTGAACGCGATCCGTATCATCAATGCCGTAGAGCGGGTGCTCGGCTTCTATTTCGCAACGGCCTCGCTGATCTACGCCGGGATCGGCGTCGCGATGACTATTATCGCCTATGTCGGCGGCATGAGCGTGCCGGTTCTGTGGGGCGTTTTCGCCTTCGTATCCAGCTTCGTTCCATTCCTCGGCGTGACGACCATGACCCTTGCACTCGCAATCGCCGGCATCATCACGCATTCGGACATCATTTTCGGCCTCGCGCCCGCCATCGCGTTCTTCGCAGTGCATATGGCGGTGGAGAATCTCGTCTTTCCCGCAGTCATGGGCCGCCAATGGGAGCTCAATCCCTTTGTCGTCTTTCTGGCCATCATCTTCTGGACATGGATGTGGGGAGCGGTCGGTGCCATGCTGGCTCTGCCGTTGTCGCTGATCGTCATGGCCATCATCGACGAACTCTTCATCGAGGAAAAAGCCCAGCCGCAATTGCCGGGCTAGAGCGCTTTGGTTTTACGCATTCCGGACGAAAAACCGCTACGCACTTTTACTGGAATTACTGAAGCAGTCAGTTCGTGGTGTCGTCGTCGCCCTTTTCGGGGATATCCTGCAGACGCACGAAATCGACGCCTTTTGCCTTCAGTGCGAGGATGCTGGCCGCAACTCCCTCGCCTGCCGCATGTGTCGGCTGGTTGATATGGGAGATGATGACGTCACCATCCCTCGCGGAAGCGTATTGCTTTTCCACCATCCTGGCCGGCAGCAGCGAACCGCTGTCGCCGTTCACCGAATAGCCGGCGATCCGATAGCCCATGCCGCGAATCTGCATGATGGCCGCAGGCGTATATTTCGCGGTCGCGCCGCGGAACCAGCGCGGCTGCGGAATACCGGCCGCGATCATGGCATCCGCACCGCCCTTCACTTCCTGGGCAACCGCCTGCGGCGAACCGGCAGCGGCGATGCCATAAACCTTGGTCGGGACGTCGACCGCCGGGATATGGTTCTGCCCGTGATTTTCCAGCTCGAAGAGATCGGGATGGTCGAGGAAAACCTTCAATGCGTCCGGGTTGGTGCGCAGCCAGCGCGCCGTGACGAAGATCGTCGCCGGAATGCGTTGATCGACCAGGGTACTCAGAATTCGCGGATCGGTCTTGCCCATGCAGGCATCGAAGGTGAGCGCGATGCGGGGTGCTCCCTTGCCCGCGCGATCGACGTGCAGATGTGGCTCCACAAGTTTTATCTTCGAAACCGGCGCCTTCGGCGGCAGTTGCGGCCAACCGGCTGGCGATTGCTCCAGCTGCGCAGCAAAGGCTGCCGGCGCGGCAAGAAGGAGTGTGGAAGCGAGCAACAGGCGTTTCATCGGATGGCCACCAGGTGGATCAGGCAAACAAAATTCGGCGGGCGCGCAATCGCTGGCCCAGCCACACCGCTCGCCATCATCCGGCAAGACGCCGGAAATATGGCAAAGCGGCAGCAATAGCGCCCATTTCACATCATAACGACGTCAGAGACGAAAGCTGCAAAGTGCGGGCTTCAACCTGACCGCGTCTATGATACGATTGATATGAGCTTACCCTAGCACTATCTGCGTATCTTTCCGTGCTCCCAAAGAGAGACATGTATGAGTCGCGATCCCTATGAAATTTTGGGCGTAAAGCGGGACGCCCCGCAAAAGGATATTCAAAGCGCCTATCGCAAGCTTGCCAAGAAGCTGCACCCGGACCTCAACCCCGGCGACAAGCAGGCCGAGGACAAGTTCAAGGAAGTCTCGGCTGCCTACGGCATTCTCGGCGACGAGGAGAAGCGCGGACGGTTCGATCGCGGCGAGATCGACAGCAGCGGTGCGGAACAGGCGCCGCGCAACTACTATCGTGACTATGCCACCCAGGAAGGCCAGCGCGGCCCCTATCAGAATACGGGTGGCTTTGCCGATTTCGGCGATGCCGACGACATGTTTTCCAGTTTCTTCTCGCGTCGCAGCCGAGGCCAATCCCAGATGCAGGGTCAAGACCGTCACTATACGATGGAGATCGACTTTCTGGACGCCATCAACGGCGCAAAGAAGCAGATCAGCCTGCCCGAGGGGCCGGCGCTGGACGTTCAAATTCCGCCCGGCACACGCGACGGGCAAACGCTGCGCCTGAAGGGCAAGGGCGACCCAGGCTTCAATGGCGGGAAGCCCGGAGATGCGCTGATCGCCGTGCATGTGCGCCCGCATCGCTTCTATACCCGCGATGGCGACGACATCCGAATGGAATTGCCGATTTCGCTGAGCGAGGCGGTACTCGGCGGCAAGATTCGGGTTCCAACTCCTTCCGGCGCAGTTACTGTGACGCTGCCGCCAAACTCCAATACGGGAAAGGTGCTGCGTCTGAAGGGCAAGGGGGCGCCCGTACGCGGCAAGGACAATGGCGACGCCTATGTTTCGCTGAAGATCGTCCTGCCGGATACGCCGGATCCTGAGCTCACGCGCTTCGTTTCCGATTGGGAAGCAGGCAAGGCGCAAGACCCCAGAAAGACGATGGGAGGATAAGCGATGAACGAGAGCGAGTTTCGACTGCACCTCCGGATCGAAACCACCGTGCTGGAAATCTGGATATCCCAAGGCTGGGTGGTGCCCGAAGTCACCGATCAGGGCCGCAATTTCCGTGAAGCCGACATTGCGCGCGGCCGGCTCATCCTCGATCTCAGCAGCGCGATGGGCGTCAATGAGCCGGGCGTCGATGTGGTCATGGATCTGGTGGACCAGCTTCACAGCCTCAGAGCGACGCTGCGCGACCTGACGGATGCCGTCTGCCGGCAGCCGTCCGACGTACAGGACCACATTCTGTCTGAACTCACCCGTGTGGAGTCGCTGAGACGGCGCTAGGTCCTTGCACCATCAGGGTACGCAACCGCAGTATAGACCGTGGCCGCAGAAAAATGGTGCCCCGGGCAATCCGGACCGATCAGTCGTAGAGATAATGTTCCTGCCAGGCATCACGCGGCACCTTGTCGCCGATCTGGTAGCTCAGATCGCGGACATGGATATGCTGCGGCCCGGTCACACACGTATATGAGAGATGATACCAATCGCCCTTGCTGCGAAAGACGGCACCGGGCGCATCCATGGCGTCGGGCTTCATGTCGGGGTCGCTGAAAGTGTAGGCGATCACCTTGTCCGGCTTGAAACCCGTCTTGTCCGTGCCGATCCGCTTCATAGCCTCTGCGTCGCACGCCTGCTCCATCCGTTCCGACGGATCGAGCTTCTCCAACTGCTTCTTCATGGCCGGATCGACGGCGAAGGCGGAGGTGGCGACACTAGCCAACGGAATCAGGATGGCGAAGAGTTTCAGCATGAAGACCGGTCCCTTGTATTGTTTTGGATTTGAGTGCGTTCGCTCCATCAGAGAAGGCCTTGACCGCCTTCGTGTCGACGCACTGTATGCCGACTTCGGTAAAGAATGTGGTCTCATCAAGGCAGCGCCCCAATGCGGCCTCCCGCAAGCTGCCTGTTCGAGCAAGACTAATATCGGCTGCTTGCATGAAGCTTGAGGAACAGACTTGCCGCTTGAACCTCACCTCGCTGCCCTCTATTTCTCTCTTCACTTCACATCCGACTTTCATTCCAGAGAAAGTGCTCCCCGTGTCAGTTTTCAAGAATCTCCCCACTCCGCCCGCCGCCCCGAAAAAGCCACTTACGGATACCCGCCACGGCATTACCCGCACCGACGATTATGCGTGGCTGCGCGCCGACAACTGGCAGGCGATGTTCAAGGACCCGTCGATCCTGGCGCCGGAAATCCGGTCGCACCTGGAAGCCGAAAACACCTACATGAACGCCGCGATGGCGGACACAAAGGAGCTGCAAAAGGTTCTCTTCGGCGAGATGAAGGGCCGCATCAAGGAAGACGACAGCTCGATACCGATGAAGGACGGTCCTTACGCCTACGGCACGTTTTTCGTCACCGGTGGCGAGCAGCCCCGCTTCTTCCGCGAGCCGCGCAACGGCGGCGAACGCAAGCTGCTTTTGAACGGCGACAAGGAGAATGAAGGCAAGTCCTATTTTCGCCTTTCCGGCCTCGACCACTCCTCCGACCACAGCCATGGCATCTGGGGCTATGACGACAAGGGCTCGGAATATTTCACGCTGAAGATCCGCAACTTCGAGACTGGAGAAGATCTGGCCGACGTGATCGAGAACACCGGCGGCGATGCCGTCTGGGCGCCCGACGGCAAGAGCTTCTTCTACACGCTGCAGGACGAGAACCACCGCCCCTCGAAGATCTTCCATCACATCATCGGCACGCCGCAGTCGGACGACCGGCTCGTTTATGAGGAGGAGGACCCGGGCTTCTTCATGGGCGTCGGCGGCTCGCTGCTCGACGACTATATCTTCATCGATATTCACGATCACGAGACCAGCGAATACCGCATCATTCCGACCTCGGACCTGACCGCCGAGCCCAAGATCGTCGCCGAGCGCGAAACCGAGATCGAATATGAAATCACCGAAGGCGGCGACGTCTTCTACATCCTCACCAATGACGGCGACGCCAAGGATTTCAAGATCATGGAGACGCCGGCGAAGGAGCCGGGCAAGGAAAACTGGCGCGAGGTCGTACCTCACAAGCCGGGCACGCTGATCCTCAGCCACCTCGCCTATGCACGCCATCTCCTCTGGCTGGAACGCAAGGACGGCCTGCCGCGCATCATCATCCGCGACCGCCGCAGCGGCGAGGAACATGCGATCGCCTTCGAAGAGGAAGCATACGCTCTCGGCCTGCAGGGTGCCGCCGAATACGACACGGATATCATCCGCTTCTCCTACTCCTCGATGACGACGCCGAGCCAGCTCTACGACTACAACATGGTGACGCGCGAGCGCACCTTGCTAAAGACGCAGGAAGTGCCCTCGGGCCATAATCCGGCAGACTACGTGACGCGCCGCGTCTTCGCACCCGCCTGGGACGGCGAGACCGTGCCGGTCACGCTGCTTTATCGCAAGGACACGCCGCTCGACGGTTCCGCACCCTGCCTGCTCTATGGCTACGGCGCCTACGGTGTTACCATTCCCGCCGGCTTCAACACCAATTGCCTGTCGCTCGCCGATCGCGGCTTCATCTATGCCATCGCCCATATCCGCGGCGGCAAGGACAAGGGCTTTGCCTGGTACGAAGACGGCAAGATGGAAAAGAAGACCAATACCTTCAAGGACTTCATCGCTGCAGCCGACTATTTGAATCAGGAGAAGTTCACCTCTTACGCGAAGATCATCGCCGAGGGCGGATCGGCCGGCGGCATGCTGATGGGCGCCGTCGCCAACATGGCGCCGGAGAAATTCGCCGGCATCATCGCCGCCGTCCCCTTCGTCGACGTGCTCAACACGATGCTCGACGACACCCTGCCGCTGACGCCGCCGGAATGGCCGGAATGGGGCAACCCGATCGACAGCAAGGAAGAATACGAGCAGATCGCCGCCTACAGCCCCTATGACAATGTCGGCGAAAAGCCCTACCCGCCGATCCTGGCGCTCGGCGGCCTCACCGACCCGCGCGTCACTTATTGGGAACCGGCAAAGTGGGTCGCCAAGCTGCGTGAGAAGACGACGAGCGAAGCACCCATTCTCCTTAAGACGAACATGGATGCCGGCCACGGCGGCGCTTCTGGCCGCTTCCAGCGTCTGGAAGAAGTGGCGTTCGAATACTCCTTCGCCGTCAAGGTCGCTGAGAAGATGTAGGCCGAACAACGGAGGAAGCCATGACCGTCTTCGTCGCACTACTGCGTGCCGTCAATGTTGGCGGCACGGGAATGCTGTCCATGGCCGACCTCAAGGCACTCTGCGAGGAGATCGGCTTTCAGGATGTGCGTACCTATATCCAGAGCGGCAACGTGGTCTTTCGCACCGGGGAGGACGAGGCAACGGTGCTGGCCTGGCTTGAAAAGGCGCTGGCGGACAAGATGGGCAAGTCTCCGGGCGTGATCCTGCGCAGCTGCGCGGCTTTGGAAAAGGTCGCAGAACATTCGCCCTTCCCTCGCGCCAAGCCGAACTACCTGCTTGTGACCTTCCTGCAGGACGAGGCGCCGGAGGATGCACTCACCAAGCTCGTCGCACCCGGCGGCGAGGAAGTGCATATCGCCGGCCGCGAAATCTACGTGCATTATCCCGATGGCTCGGGACGCTCGAAACTGAAGCTGCCGGCGCTGAAGGCGGGAACGTCGAGAAATCTCAATACGGTGCGCAAGCTTGCAGAGATGGCGCGGGAGCTGGAAAGCAACTAAGGGCGCGTCATGAGAGCTGCGTAATCTCTCCTTCCGAAGACGATGTTGGTGATCCGCACGCGTTCCTCTTCAACAACATAGAGAATGACGACGCTGCGTTCGAAGACGGCCATCCGTATTCCAGCGCCGAGATCGGGGCGAGCGACGCCACCGAGAGGCGCATCGCCGATTTTTGCACATTTGTTCCGGATGCGCTTGATATAGGCGAGCGCTTTATCCCTGCTTTTGTTTGGTCCAGCACGTAGCTGAATATAGACAGAAGATCGGCTTTGGCCGTTTCGCGAAATACGACTGAGTATCGCTTCATGCGGTTACTGTTTTTCCGCCGCCAGCGTCTCGATCCAGTTGTCGATATCCTGCATGCTCAGATCCGGCCTGGGATCATCGAGCGATGTTTTCACTCTCTGTCTGATCGCTGCTATCCGTTGCTGGTATTCCTCCTCTTCCCGCAGCCAAACCCTCACGGCGGCGCGCAGCACCTCGCTCGTGGAGGCATAACTGCCCGCATCGACGCGCGCCTTGATGGCGGCAACCATTTCACTGGGGAGCGAAATGCTCAGCTTCTCGTTCATTGCAAAGTCCTCACGTCCGGTAGGATAAAGTAGGATAATTTCCTACTCGGAGCAAGCGCCTTGCGCCGCTTCCCTGTCGGCCCTACCTTAGGAACATGAGCTCTCCTCTTCACGATGATACCGCGCTTCGGGCGCCGCCGATCGCCTTCGACAATAGCTACGCGCGCCTGCCACCGCAGTTTTTCGCGGACCAGGCGCCGACGCCGGTTGCCGTGCCGCAGTTGATCAGGTTCAACGAGGTGCTGGCGCGGGAACTCGGACTGGATGTGGAGGCGCTGAAGCAAAATGCGGCGGCGATCTTTTCCGGCAACGAGCTGCTGCCGGGATCGCAGCCGATCGCCATGGCCTATGCCGGGCATCAGTTCGGCAATTTCGTGCCGCAGCTCGGCGATGGCCGGGCGATCCTTCTCGGTGAAGTCAAGAATCGCCATGGCAGGCGCCGTGATATCCAGCTCAAGGGTTCAGGACCGACGCCATTCTCCCGCCGGGGCGACGGACGCGCAGCACTCGGCCCAGTTCTGCGCGAATATATCGTCAGCGAGGCAATGCACGCGCTCGGCATTCCGACGACGCGGGCGCTCGCGGCCGTGACAACCGGAGAGCCCGTCTATCGCGAAGAAGTGTTGCCCGGCGCGGTGTTTACACGGGTAGCGGCAAGCCATATCCGCGTCGGCACCTTCCAGTTCTTTGCGGCGCGGGGCGACACGGATAGCCTGAAGATCCTGGCGGACTATGTCATCGGCCGGCACTATCCCGACATCAGGGACCGCGCAAATCCGTACCTTGCGCTGCTGGAAGCCGTTGCCGACCGTCAGGCGGCGCTGATCGCCCGCTGGCTGCATGTCGGCTTCATCCACGGCGTGATGAACACCGACAATATGACCGTATCGGGCGAGACGATCGATTTCGGTCCCTGCGCCTTCATGGATACGTATGATCCGGCGACCGTCTTCTCGTCCATCGACCGCAACGGGCGCTATGCCTATGCCAACCAGCCGGCCATCGGCCAATGGAATCTGGCGCGCCTCGGCGAGACGCTGATTCCGCTGATCGACCCCTCCGTCGATACGGCGATCGAGCTGGCGAATGTCGTCATCAAGGCCTATGGCGAGCGCTTCCAGACCTATTGGCTTGCCGGCATGCGCGCCAAGATCGGGCTTGCGGGCGAGGAAGACGGCGATCTCGAGCTGATCCAGTCGCAGCTAGCGACCATGCAGCAGCAGGGCGCTGATTTTACCCTCACCTTCCGCCGACTTGCGGCTCTCGCCGCAGACGACGACGTGATCGATTTTGCCGCTGGGTTCAACGACCCGCAAGCAGCGGCACCTTGGCTCGAACGCTGGCGCGAGCGGCTCGCTCGCGATCCGCAGACGCCGGCAGCGCGGTCGACGGCGATGCGCAAGGTCAACCCGGCCTTCATTCCCCGCAATCACCGAATCGAACAAGCCATCCAAGCTGCCGTCGAGGATGGTGATTTCTCGCTGTTCGAGGCCCTGCTGAAGGTGCTCGCGACCCCTTACGAGGATCAGCCCGCCTTTGCGCCCTATGCCGAGCCGCCATTGCCGGCGGAGCGGGTGCTACAGACCTTCTGCGGCACCTGAAAAAGCTCGAGCGCATAAGCCCCAGACAGGCTTGCAGAGTCATCGTCCCCGCAACCCATCGGGAGATATGACGATGAAAGTGCATAGCGGCACTCAAAACTATTTCAGCACGCCGATCCGCAGCTCGCAGAGCAGCGACGGCGACGACAGCACACCCTTCTCGCTGCCGGGCGACAGCAGCGGCCAGCAGGACGATTCGCAAGGGCCTTCCATCTCGTCCAGCGGCGTCCCCTCCTCCATTTCATCCGGCCTGTGGCTCAGCCAGTTCGGCAGCGCGTCGTCCTCGACATCGGACGAGAGCAGCGATCAGAACAGCGCAACGGCGTCGGGCGGAAGCAGCTCTGCATCGTCAAGCGAGCAGTCCGATCAGGATATTCTCGACGAGTTTGCCAAATGGGCGAATATGACGCCTGCCCAGAAAATCCGGGCGCAATATCTGCAGGCGCATGGCCTGACGGAAGATTCCTTCAAGTCCTTGTCGGCCGACGACCAGAAGGCAATCAACGATCAGATTGCCGATGAGATCAAACAGAAGCTCGGCGCCGGCAACGCCGATGGTGATAGCGATCAGGAAACGGACAGCGCAGCCGCGGCCTTGGCGCTCGTCTGAGCAAGCTGCCAGGTTACATGAAGACGATACGAACCCGATTCACATCTTGCCCGTATCGTCTTGTTTTTATTATAAATATTCCGCTATTGCCCGACCATGTCGACGACGATCTTGCCGACTTCGGCAAAGACAGCCTCGACGTCCTTTGCCGGCGCGGTCGCCTCGGCAACAAAGGTCGTGACCAGGATCGCACCCCGGTCCGGCGGCCAGATGACGGCGATATCGGCATAGGAACCATTATTGCCGGTGCCGGTCTTGTCGCCGACCTTCCACTCCTTCGGCAGGCCCGCGCGCAGGCGGTTGTTGCCCGTGGTATTGGCGACCAGCCAGTTGACCAGCTGATCCCTCGATGTTTCCGACAGCGTATTGCCGAGCGTCAGGAGGCCGATCGTATCCAGCATCGCATCCGGCGTGGTGGTGTCGCGCGGATCGTCCTTCACCGCCTGGTTGACATCCGGTTCGTTGCGGTCGAGGCGGGTTTCGGTGTCGCCTGTCGTACGCAGCCAAGAGGTCAACGCTGCCGGGCCACCGAAGCTTTCGAGCAGCAGATTGCCGGCCGTGTTGTCGCTCAGCGTGATCGCGGCGCTGCAAAGTTCGGCAATGGTCATGCCATCGCCGTCGGCGTGCTTTTCTGTTTCCGGCGAATAGGTGACGACCTTGTCCTTACCGTAAGTGATGCGACGGTCGAGCTTCTCGACACCCTGGTCGACGCGCGCCAGCACAAAGCCGGCAGCGAGCGCCTTGTAGGTGCTGCACAGGGGAAAGCGCTCCTCCTCCCGATGGCCGAGGGAAATGTTGGTCTCCGTGTCAAGCACGGAGACGCCAAGACGACCGCCAGTCTTCTTTTCCAGATCGGCGAGCTGCTTGTCGACATCGTCGGAAAGCTGCGAATTGTCCTGCGCTCCACTGTCGCCTTGCGGGCTCTGACTGCCGGCATCGGGCATTGCCGAATTGTCCGTTGCGGGAGGTGTCTGCACCGGCGCACCACTATCCTCAGCAAAAAGACTATCGGGGCCGAGTGTCAGGGCGGGAAGAAGCAACGCCGAACCTGCCATGAGGTGGCGGCGAGTGAGCAATGTGGGCATGTCGAGGGCCTCCAGCAGAATCGGCAGGTCTTGGGCTATGCGAGGAATATGGCAAGCCTCTGACCTCACCGATTGCTAACGGATTCTATGCCGCCTTGTCGACGGTAACTTCGACCGTGACGTGGGAGAGTTCATGGATCTCGGCAAGCCGCGCCTTGTAGAAGGACGGATCGCGCGAGACCGGCGTTGCGACCGCGACGATCGCGGCATGATGCCCGGGTCCGACCTGCCATACATGCAGATCGGTGATGCGGTCCTCATCCGTCTCGATCGCTTCGCGGATCTCCTCGGGCAGATCTTCACCTTGCGGGATGAAATCGAGGAGAACGGCGCCGGAGGCACGCAGCAGGCTCCATGCCCATTGCAGGATCACCAGGCCGCCAACCATGCCCATGACGGGATCGAGGAAGGTCCAGCCGAAACGGCTGCCGAGCAGCAGGGCGACGATGGCGAGAACCGAGGTCATCGCATCGGCGATGACATGGACATAGACGGAGCGCAGATTGTTATCCCTGCCACCTTTTTGGCCATGATCGTGGTGGTGACCGTCGTCATGATCGTGATCATGGTGATGGTCATGATCATGAGCGTGGCCATGGCTGTGCCCGTGGCCGGCATGGCCGTGGTGATGATGGCTGTGATCGTCGCGCAGCAACCAGGCGCTGACGAGATTGACGACGAGGCCGACAACGGCAATTGCGATGGCCTCGCGGAAATTGATCGCCACCGGATCGAGCAATCTCAAAATGCTCTCCCAGCCCATGATCAGCGCGATCAATGCGAGCACGATGGCGCTGGCAAAACCTGCGAGATCGCCGAATTTGCCGGTGCCGAAGGTGAAGCGCGCATTGTGCGCATGCCGGCGTGCATAGAGATAGGCAAGCGCCGAAATCAGCATCGCGCTGACATGGGTCGACATATGCCAGCCATCGGCGAGCAGTGCCATCGAACCATAAATCGTGCCCGCGCCGATCTCGATCACCATCATGACAGCGGTCAGCGCGATGACGAGCCAGATGCGGCGTTCGTTGCGCTGGTGATCGGAGCCCAGAAAAACATGGCTGTGGCCCATTTCGGAGGAAATACTCATGACATTACTCTCTCGTTGAACGCCTGAAACCATAAAACGCGTCGCGATCTTTCAGATGCACTCCTGGCGTTTTATGTCTTCGATTTTTCACATGTCGTTATCGCAAAACCGCCGCACACTTTTGCGCGACTTGCTTTGGTCACCGCAGATAGGTCTTCAGCACGTCGGCTATCTCATCGACCGCCTGACGGCGTGCCTCTTCACTTTCGGCATGCAGTATATGTTCCTGCAGATGGTCCTCCAGAACCTCCCCGGTCAGCCCTGTCAGGGCGCCGCGAATGGAGGCGAGCAGCTGCAGGATTTCCCCGCAGGGGCGCTCGGCCTCGAGCGCGCGCTCCACCGCTTCCATCTGCCCCTTGAGACGGCGGACGCGGGAGAGGAGCTTGGCTTGCTGGCGAATGGTATGGGACATCGTAGCCTCGATTATAATATAGGGGGGTATACTATTTGTGACGAGGAATTGGAAGCCACCTTTTTGTGGCGACGACCGGGCGATGAGGTAGCCGACGGAGTATCACGGCCGGCCGTCGCGGCTACCTGGCCTTGCAATTTCCACGAATGGCCTCATATGTTGCTCTAGAGACTAGAGGTATTGGAGGCCATGCAATGCTGACGATCGGCGATCTATCCAAGCGGACCGGCGTGAAAGTGCCGACGATCCGTTATTACGAGCAGATGGGACTGATCTCGGAGCCGGAACGCAGCGAAGGCAACCAGCGGCGCTATTCCAAGACGGATCTGGAGCGCCTTGCCTTCATTCGACATGGCCGTGATCTGGGCCTGACGATCGATGCCATCAAGGAACTGATCTCTCTCAGCCAGCATCCGGACCGCCCCTGCGTCGGCGCCGATCGCATTGCCAAGGAACATCTGGAAGATGTGCGCATCAAGATCGCACAGCTTAAAAGATTGGAGCATGAACTGGAGCGCATCGTTTCGCATTGCGACGGGCACAGCATCGAAGACTGCTATGTGATCCGCGCGCTTTCCGATCACGGACTATGCGAACACGAGCACTAAGGCCCCATTGACAAATGCGCTGAACCGGATCATTGATGCGCCCATGATCACGAACGCGCTCCACAATTGCTCGTATTTTTGGCTGTACCTGTAAGGGGCGGCCAAGACAGATCATATGTCAACAAGCCGCCGTCAGGCGGCTTTGTTGTATCGGCAGCGTCCTGACGGCTCATTGAAAAACAAGGACGCAAAATGCCATGCTAGACGACAGCGACATCTCACTTCTCCGCCCGCCGGTGCTCACAATCCGCAATGCGCAGCCGCGCGACCTGCCTGAGCTCAACGACATGATCCGGCTGCTTGCCGCCCATCATGGCGACCCCTCAGGCACGACGCCCGAGCAGCTCGAGCGCGATCTCTTCGGTCCGGTGCCCTGGATCACGGCGCTTGTTGCCGAAGGCGAACATGGCCTGCTCGGCTACGCCATCCTCGTGCCGCTCTACAAGGCGCAGGAAGGCCAGCGTGGCATGGATCTGCATCATCTCTTCGTGCGCGACGGCCACCGTGGCCACGGCGTCGGACAGCATTTGGTCGACCGTGCCCGCGACATCGCCCGCAAGGCCGGCTGCAGCTACCTTTCGGTCGGTGCCGCGACGGGCAATTTCCAGGCGCATCGCTTCTACGAAAACATGGATTTCAAGCCGCGTCCGGTCACCGGCATGCGCTATCTGCAGGCTCTGGCCTGATGCCGGCCTTTAACAGGATCGCCATCCGATATTGATTTTCGAGTGTTTCTGGTTTTGCGCATTCCGGACGGAAAACCGCTGCGCACTTTTCCTGGAAATGCTTCAGTGATCGATGGCGATCCCGCGGCCTGCAAAGAATCTCTCGAATGTCTCCAACGGCATCTCCGCATTCTCGCGCGTCGCATCGATGTGACCGGACGGATTGTGGAAGCGGATCGTGCTTCCGTCGGCGGCTGTCACCAGCACGAGATGGCCGCCCTTGGCCGGCGGCTCGGTCTCAGGCCAGCGGATGGAGTGGTGCACCGACGCGATGAAAAATTCGGATTGTGCGAGGATATCGGCGATGTCGGCGACTGAAATCCCGGTGGCGATCCTGGCATTCAGATCAAAGTGATCTTTAACAAAGGGGACGAAGGGCGCATAGATCAGGCCCTTGATCCGGCCATCCGCCTCCTCGACATAGCCGCCATAGTCCCGGCAGCCCATAGCGAGATCCATGATCGGCACGGCTTTGCCGGTGCGGTTGGCGAGCACCATCTTCAGGCAGGCCATGCCGCAGAGATTACCGGCCCAGCGCGCATAATCCTCAACGCTGCCGGCGCCGGAAGAGGCCCAAAGCGGGTCCTTGAGCAAGGCCGATTGCGCACCTTCGGCCACGACCGCCAGAGTCATATCAGGCGTTTCCCACTGGCTGAAATAAGGAACCTTTTGCGTCACCCTTGCGTCCACGACCGCCCTCTCCCGTTGCCGAATCCCGAAGCTGTAAGCTTGACGGGAAATGCGCTAGAAAAATGGCTATCGACCTAGGCCTGCAACTGGAGATGCGACTTGGAACAGCGATTCACATTCGATGGCGTCGCCAGCCTCTACAACATCTCCCGCCCCCTTTATCCTGATGCGCTGTTTACCGACATCATCCGTTTCGCCGGGCTGGAACCCAAAGATAAGGTCCTCGAAATCGGATGCGGCACCGGACAGGCAACGGAGGGCTTCGCCCGCCACGACCTTTCCATTCTTGCGCTCGACCCCGGCGCCGAGCTGATTGCGGTCGCGCGGGAAAGACTGGCGCAATTTCCGCAGCTGCAACTCCAGCAAACCACCTTCGAAGCATGGTCGGGCGAGCCGCGAAGCTTCAGGCTGATAGCCGCGGCACAATCCTTCCACTGGGTTTCGCCGGAGCTGCGTTTCGCCAGGACGGCCGCTCTCCTTTCGCCAGGAGGAACACTCGCCGTCTTCGGCAATGTGCCGATGCCGCCCGAGGGACCGCTTGCTGGACAATTCGCCAAAATCTATGCCCGCTATGCTCCGCAGCTTGCAGGCCCACCTGCAGAAGCCTGGTATCTACCCGATGGCCCTTTTGCCCGGGAACTACGGCAGTCCGACCATTTCGAAACACCGGTCCATCACTGTTATCGCTGGAGTCGATTGCACACGGCACAAAGCTATACCGATCTGCCGCGCACGCTCTCAAGCTACCGGCTTTTGGCCGAGGATCAGCGAGAAGCGCTGCTTTCCGCGCTTGCCGATGCGATCAACGCGCATGGCGGTGAATTCGAGCTACGTTATGAAACGCATCTCTATCTCGCCAAAGGCAAAATCGCGGCTTGAGCCTCCTGCGACTTATTTCGCCGGCAGTGCCTTTAGATAGGCTGCGATCGCCTCCCGGTCGGTTGCCGGCAGGTGGGCGATGTTCTGCTGGACTTCGGCCATCGAGCCGCCGGCCGAGTCATAGTCCGGGGTGAAGCCGGTTTCGAGGTAATTGGCGATGTCGCCGGCGCTCCAGCTGCCGATTGCCTTGGAGCCGGGTGTGATATCCGGGATCTGGCCCTTGCCTTCCGGATTGGGCGCTCCCGCCAACCATTGGCCGCTCACGAAGCCGCCGAGGCTGTCGCGCGGCGTATGGCATTCGCCGCAATGGCCCGGCCCTTCCACGAGATATTGACCACGCTTGATCTTCTCGTCGGCACTGGCAAGCACGACGCGCGGCTGATCGTTAAGATAAAGGAATTTCCAGGCACCAAGCGCCAGCCGGATGTCGAAGGGAAAGGGCAGCTCGTGCGGAGGCGCGACATTGTTGCTCTTCGGCAGCGTCTTCAGGAAGCCCCAGAGATCGTTGATGTCCTTGTCGCTCATGCGGGTATAGGAGCCGTAGGGAAAGGAAGGATAGAGATGTTCGCCGTTTTTACCGACGCCGCGCTTCATGGCATTGCCGAAATCGGCAAGCGTCCACCTGCCAAGCCCTGACTTCTCATCCGGCGAGATATTCGGGACATGGAAGGTGCCGAAGGGGCTGGCAAGGGCGAGACCGCCCGAAAGTACCAGCTTGGAATCGCCCTGCGCGCCAGGAGCCGCGTGACAGCTCGTGCAGCCGCCGGCCCAGAAGATCATCTCGCCATTCTTGACATCGGGATCGCCGAGATTGGCCCAATGGCTCGCCGGCAGGGGCGACGGCGCGGTGATGACGTAGAATGCGCCGCAGCCAAGGATGATCACGCCGAACAGACAAAGCAACCACCGGACAAACCGTGCCATCACACCTACCCCCAAGCCTTAGCTCTAAAACCAAAAGGCTCCGCACCGGGAAACCGGTGCGGATGCCAAAATCGATTTCTAGAGCCTTGCCGATTTTCTTCGAAATGCAAAAAGGCTCGATGCTTTTGCCTTCGCGCAATGCCGGACGGAAAACCGCCGCGCACTTTTCCTGGAATTGCTCTAGACGAGGCCGACCTACCGCTTAGTCCTTCTTGACGCGGTAGGCCTGATGACAGGCGCCGCAGCTGCCGCCAAGGGTCTTCAGCGTCGAACCGACGCCGGCCTTGTCAGCGGGGAGCTGGGCGAGCGCCGTCTCGGCATCGCTGGAAAGCTTGGCGGCGTGCGCCTTGAAGTCATCGAGATTGTCCCAGATCTTCGGATTGACCTCGGCATCACTCTTATCGCTCTGCGGATTGAACTGATCCGGGAAGGCCTTGGCCGTTTCGGCGATCGTCGTCAGCGACGCCTTGACGATATCGGCATCATAGGGCTTGTCGCCCTTGGCAATCGCGCCGAGAGCCCCGGTAGCGCCGCCGATCTTCTTCATCATCCCGATGCGGGAGTCATGCGTGCCATCGGCTGCGACGACCGAACCCAGTGCGATGCCGGCCAGAGCCGTTGCCATCACAATCGCTTTCAACTTCATTTCGTTCTCCTACCTCTCCGAGTGATCAGGACCGCCTACGCGGCCGGCGCATGATTACGGGCGACATGTTTGCCGGTTTCCTTTCCGGCAATGAAGTCACAAAGTGGTGAGAGCCGAGTGAAATCAGTGTCATGCTGCCGACACACTCATTCGACGCATCAGCTCTCACGCCAATTTCAGGCCCTCCCAGACCGTGAACACCGAAACCGCGACCAGCAGCAGCCCCGCCGCACGGCCCGCAAAGGCGGTTGCCCCCGGATTGGCAACCAGCAGATCGCGGCTACGCCCGGCAGTAATGGCAAGGGCTCCATAGACGGCAAATTGCGTTGCGATGGTCATGGCTCCCATGATGACGGCCTGTATCCACATCGGGCCGTAATCCGGCTTCAAGAACTGCGGATAGACAGCGAAGATAAAGAGATAGGCCTTGGGATTGATGAGGCAAGTCACCGCTCCCTGCCGGAAGGCTTTCCAGGCGGAACGGCTGCCGGCCGGCTCCTGGCCCCCAACGGTGATGGAACTGCGCATCAGCGTGTAGCCGATGAAGGCCATGTAGGCCCCGCCGATCACAAGCAGCGGATTAAAGAGTATGGGCACGAAATGCATCAGCAGGCCGATGCCGACAGCACCGTTCAGCGAATGCACCGCGCCGCCGAGCATGATGCCGCCCGTTGCGGCAAGGCCACGATTGCTGCCGCCGGTCAGGGAATTGGCGAGCACGAACAACATGTCCATGCCCGGCACGATGATAATGCCTAGGAGAAGAATGAAGAAGAGCCAGAGATTTTCTGCGTAACCCATGTCAGTTGTCTATCGCCCTCTCCAGGGAAGCAGGAGAGGAAATGGTTGATTTTCAAGTTGATAGGCAGTCTTATAAAGCGAGCCAACTGACGGGGTATTGTCAGTAGCCTTCATCTTTGAGGCAAGAAATGCGCAAGGCATCGCGCCTATTCGAGATCATCCAGATCCTCCGGCTGGCCAAGCGGCCGGTGACGGGAGCCGATATCGCCGCCCGGCTGGAGGTGACGGTACGCTCCGTCTATCGCGACATCGCAGCACTTCAGGCGATGCGGGTGCCGATCGAAGGCGAACGCGGCATCGGCTATATCCTGCGGCCCGGGTTCGACCTGCCGCCGCTGATGTTTTCCATTGAGGAAATGGAGGCGATCGTGCTGTCGCTGGCGCTCTTGGAACGTACCGGCGACGCCGAGCTGAAGCAGGCGGCCAAGCGCGTCACTGCCAAGATCGCCGGCGCCGTGCCGCCGCCGCTGCGCCAGACCCTCGATGCCAATGCCTTGCATGCCTGGGGCTTTGCCGCACCTTCAGCCTCGGCAATCGACCTTGCACTGGTGCGCCGCGCCATCCGCGACGAGGAAAAGCTCGACCTTGCCTATCGCGACGAGCTCGGCCGTGCCACGGAACGCATCATCCGGCCGATCGCGCTGATCTATTATGCCGAGACGGCCAATATCGTCGCCTGGTGCGAGCTGCGTCAGGCAATCCGCAATTTCCGCAGCGATCGGATCGAGGATTGTCAGCCGACCGGGCTCTGGTTCAAGGGCGAAGGAGATGGCCTGCGCCAGATTTGGGTGAATGGCTGGCAGATAAACACCCCAGCCGCTGCCGGCTGAGGTGCTATGGATTCCAGAGACGATGGCGAGTTAAAGGATCATGCCGCCCGAAACTTCGATGCGCTGGCCGTTGACCCAGCGATTGTCGTCCGACAGCAGCGAAGCAATCATTGGGCCGATATCATCGGGCAGGCCGGCGCGACCGAGCGCCGTCATGGACGCGACCATTCGGTTGACCTCGGGATTGTCGCGCACGATGCCTCCACTGAAATCCGTCTGGATCGCGCCCGGCGCCACCGTGTTGACGGTGATGCCGCGCGAGCCGAGCTCCTTGGCGAGGTAGCGCGTCAGCACTTCGACAGCCCCTTTCATCGCCGCATAGGCAGATGAGCCCGGATTGCTGAAACGGGCAAGGCCCGAGGAGACATTGACGATACGGCCGCCGTCGTTGATGTGCGGCAGCAGCTTCTGCGTCAGAAAATACACGCCCTTGAGATGGACGTTGTAAAGCTTGTCGAACTCGGCTTCCGTCGTTTCGGCAATGGAGGCATGATAGGAAGTGCCGGCATTGTTGACGAGGAAATCGAAGCGATCGCGGCTCCAATGCCGTTCCAGCGCGCTGCCGACCTCGGCAACGAAAGCGTCGAAGGATGCGACATTGCCGGCGTCGAGCTGCAAGGCAACCGCCTTTTGGCCGAGCGCTTCGATCTCGGCGACGGCGCTATCGGCTTCTGCCTTATTTGAATGATAGGTCAGGATGGCATCGACACCACGCTTGGCGAGATGAACGGCGGCGTTGCGACCGAGACCACGGCTGCCACCAGTGATGATTGCAATCTTTGTCTTTGATTTATCGATATTTTCAGTCGTCATTGCAGCGTCTCCAAGGAATGCTTGATGATGAAAAACTACGCCCGCAATGCCATGTCCTTGAATGCCGGAATTCTCGAATTTCTTGCCTATTCCTCCAACTGCCTTGTTCCCTCGCATCCCGCTGCTATGATGACGCAAGGCACCCTGCCCCGGAGACCGCCGATGTCGTCAGCCCTTAAAGACGCGATCACACAATTCATCGAAGCCCATGACTGCGGTGGCAATAACGTGTTTTCCACGGGCATCGATGGTTTGCACATCATGCGCTCGACCGAGCCGAAGATGCCGCATTCGATGATTTATCGACCGGCGCTCTGCGTCATTCTGCAGGGTGCGAAGCAATTGATGCTGAATGACAAGGTGATCGACTACGCCGAGATGCAGGCTCTCATCATCAGCATCGAGCTGCCTGCAGCCGGCAGGGTGATCCAGGCGAGTGTCGAGAAGCCCTATATTGCCATCTCCCTCGAATTCGATGTCGGCATGATGCGCGACGTCATGGAACAGCTCGACAAGCCACCGAAACCGACAGGCGGCGCCCACCTTGGCATCTTCGTCGAGAATCTTGGCGACCAGCTTGCTGATTGCCTCGTGCGATTGACCCGCCTGCTCTCGAACCCGAGCGCCATTCCGGTGCTCTATCCGGCGATCATGCGGGAAATCTGCTTCTGGATGCTCACCGGCCCCAATGGCGGCGAGGTCTGCAAGCTGGTGCTGCCGGATGGACAGACGCGACGTATCGCCAATGCCATTCGCCTGTTGCGCGACAATTTCGCGGAGCCGGTGCGCATCGAGCAACTGGCGGCCGCCGCGCGCATGAGCCCCTCCTCCTTCCATCAGCACTTCAAGACGCTGACCTCAATGACCCCGCTGCAATATCAGAAGCAGATGCGGCTACTCGAAGCTCGCCGCCTGATGGTCGCCGGCCAGGCTAATGTGGAGAGTGCCGCCTATCGCGTCGGCTATGAAAGTGCCTCGCAGTTCAGCCGCGAATATGCCCGCATGTTCGGCACGCCGCCGAAAAGGGATGTGACCGAAATGCGGATGGCGGCAGAATAATAGCAGATCAACTCTCGGCTTTGCGCACCGCTATAGCGCGATCGCGGTCACCAACAGGATGAAAGCGAGTAATCCTAGGACAGCGCGCGCGGCATGCGACCATTCCCAGAGATCACGCAGCATGGTCCAGTCCGCTTCGGCATCGGTCTCGATCCTATGACCACCGACTGGATCATGGGAAAAGAAGCCCGCGCCCAACCCTTTCAGCTCAGCATCCTTGAGCCAGAAATTATTTACCGGCTGTATCAGTAACCAAAAGACTGCATGCATGGTAGCCATGGCGGCAAAGGCAGCGGCAAACAGCCAGAATGCGATGATGCTGGCTGGTGTCAGGAACAGGAGAAGCAGAAGCAAAAGAGCGCCGATCGGCTCGGCAACGCCGCCGATCGTAAATCCGGGATAATAAATCCGCTGAACCGTCAGATAGTCTTCTTTCGACAGTCGCATTTTGCCCGGCAGCTCCAGCAGATGCGCCAGCGCCAGTGCCATGGCGATTGCCACGGCCAGGATTGTCAGAATTTGCAATGCCGGAAACATCGGCTCCGCCTCACAGCAGCCTCCGTTCCTAAACTTCCAGCGGTGCGGATCGTTCCGCATGTCAAACGATACAAGAGATTCATCAAGTGCCCGGCAGCGTCAGCACCCGACTATCCTCGCGCCCGAAGCCCGTAACCTCCAGCCGATCATTGTAGATGGCAACGATCGCATAGGCGCTCGTATCTTCGGTATCGACCATGCCCTTGAAGTTGACGAAATAGATTCCGTCGGACACTCCAAAATTGCCGGCGTGATTGTGGCCATTGAGATAGGCGACGACATGGTCGTGTTCAGCCAGAAGCGAAAGCATGCGGTCGCTGTTCAAAGCGTTGTGGGCATTCTCCGGAAAGACTGGATAATGGTTCAGGATAATGACCTTTTCGCCCACCGTCTTCGTCTCCCGCAGCTTTGCGGCAAGCCAGTTGAATTGCGCGTCGCCAATGGCTGCATTCCAGCGCTGGCCGTTCGTCGCGCCCGAATCTCCCAGACGCTTCATCAACTCCTTCGCCTCCTGCCGTCGCGGGTCGCCTTCCGGCGGGGCAAAGACGCTGATTTCATTGCCGTCGAGTGCGATGAAGCGATAGCCGGAATGATCGAAATCGTAATAGGCCGAGGGCATGCCCACGCGGGCTGATACGCCGCCGAGATGTTGCGATGCCACGGCGAAATCGTGATTGCCGAGGAGGAAATGCTTGCGATGACGCAAGGCTTCATAGACGGGCAAAATGGCGTCGTAGCTCTTCCATTCGCGATCGATAATGTCGCCGAGGGTCACCACGAAAGCGAGATCGTGCCGATTGAACTCCTCAATTGCCTCGCGAAGCTTGTCGATACTGTTCGCCGGATAGCGATTGAGGGTCAGATTGGGCTCAAGATCGGCATATTGCGGATCGGCGATGACACCAAAGCGGAAGAGCGGTGCTGACGACATTCAGCCTCCTTGGACGATCTCCTGGGGCCGCCAGGCGGACAGGGACACATCAATAAAAGCTGGCAGATAAGAAAACACCCGACGCCAGAAGGACGCCGGGTGCGAAAGCCAGCCTATGCGGCAAACCTTACTTCGTAGCGGCTTCGTAGCGCTCCAGGACATAGTCCCAGTTGATCAGGCTGTCGATGAAGGCTTCGAGGTACTTCGGACGCAGGTTGCGATAGTCGATGTAGTAGGAGTGTTCCCATACGTCGACGCCGAGGATCGGGTCTGCACCATGAACGAGCGGGTTTTCGCCGTTCGGGGTCTTGGAGATTTCGAGCTTGCCGTTCTTGACGGAAACCCATGCCCAGCCCGAGCCGAACTGCGTGGCGCCGGCAGCGGCGAAATCGGCCTTGAACTTGTCGTAGCCGCCGAGATCGGAAGCGAAGGCTGCTTCGAGCTTGCCCGGCAGCTTGTTGCCGCCGCCGCCCTTCTTCATCCACTTCCAGAAATGGATGTGGTTGTAGTGCTGGGCTGCGTTGTTGAAGAGGCCTGCATTGGTGCCGAAGGACTTCTTCACGATCTCCTCGAGCGACAGATCGGCAAGACCTGCTTCCGCAGCGAGCTTGTTGCCGTTGTCGACGTAAGCCTTGTGATGCTTGTCGTGGTGATATTCGAGCGTCTCGCGCGACATGAACGGCGAAAGAGCATCATAATCGTAGGGAAGTGCAGGCAATTCGAAAGCCATGGTCATATCTCCTCTTGGCAAAAAATTGCGGTCGGCAGGTGAACCGGAACATAGGAGCGGTCGCCTGGAAGAGCAACCGGCGACGTGCCAAAAAAGTTGCATGCGGGAGCAAAAATTGCCCTATTTTTCAATCATGTATAGCATCGACTTAGAAATTAACCTTATTGCATAGGATGACGCCTGGATAGATGGTGAGGCTCAGCGCCGAAATGTCGACAAAGCACGTTGTCGAGGCTAGGTTCGCGGACCTTCTGCTATTACGAGGAATGCCCGTGACGATAGCCTGCCTGCACACCGCCGAGAGCAACATTGCCGTCTATGAAGCAGCGGCGAAGGCACTCGGGCTGCCCTCCGGGATGCTGCGTCATCATGTCCGCGCCGACCTTCTTCTCGCCGCCGAAAAAGCCGGGCGATTGACGGATGAGATTTCAACGGAAACGGCAGCCCTTCTCTGGCGTCTGGCAGAGGATGCGGATGCCGTCGTGCTCAATTGCTCGACACTCGGCCCGGCAGCATCGCAGGTCGCCTCCGGTGCGAAAGCGCCGGTCATCAGAGCCGACGCCATGCTTGCCGAGGAGGCCGTCAAGGACGGCGGCAAGGTCGTCGTCCTCTGCACAGTCGAGACGACTATCGCACCGACGACAGCTCTATTCGAAGCGGCGGCGAAGGCGACAGGGGCCGAAATCGAGGTTCGGCTGGTGCCGGGCGCATGGGCGCATTTTCGCGCAGGCGATCTGTCGGCCTATCTCGCCTCCATTGCCGATGCGGTTAGCGCGGCCAATAGCGAAGGTCCCGTTACGATCGCTTTCGCGCAGGCTTCCATGACGGATGCCGCTCACCTTCTTCCAGAAGGTCATCCGCAACCGATGACCGGCCCCGCAACGGCGCTTGCGGCGGCAGTGGCGACGATCGCAGCCGGCTGAATGAAACTTTGTTTACGCAGTTCCAAATGGAAAACCGCTGAGCATTTTTCCTGGCATTGCTCTACAAATTCCGCCCGAAATAGACGTTCACCTCGGCGATACGGTCGCCGGCAAAGCGGATCAGCTCGACATTGCGAAAGCTGCCGCCATCCATCTTCTCGGCGCGATAGCCGACGATCACGTCATCGCCATCCGCGATCAGATGTTCGATGTGAATGTCACGAAAGGCTTTCTCCTTCGGCCAGCAATGCTCGAAGTACCGTTTCCGGTCGATGTGATCGTCGCGCGGACTGGAAAAGGTGAAATCCGGGGTCAGCATCGGATCGACGATATCGGGATGCTGTCCGATGTAGGCTGCAAACAGGCGCTTGACCGTATCGCAACGGGCATTTTCGAGAGCGTTCATGATTTGCCTCCTCTTTTGTAGCAAAGCGGCTTCTGTCGCTCGACCGCAAACTGATTGCGAAATGCAATCAGAAAGTAACATAAAGCATGCGAACCAACAAGGCGCTTTGCGGGCTTGGCATCGTCATCCGTGTGGTCCAAACTCCTCAGGCAATCCCCAATCAACAGGAAGCCATCGCAGTGTCCGAGGCTCATCACCACATGTTGGAAAAGCTGCGCCGCCTGGCGGCAAAGGATAATCGCCCGGCGATCGCGCCGAGCGGCATCGGCAGCTATTCCACGCTCTTCACCTTCGTCACCCGCGAACGCGAGCGCATTGCCGGCTCGGCCTTTTCACAGGTTTCAATCGTCGCCGTGCTCGAAGGTTCCAAGGAAATCGTCAGCATGGGGCGGCAGCGGCATTTTTCAGCCGGGACCGTAATCGTGCTGCCAGCCGGCTGGAGCGGCGATGTCGTCAACGATCCCGATCCGCAGACCGGCGTTTACCGGGCGATCTTCATTACCTTTCCCGAGGAGCTGACCCGGCGGGCAGCGAAAGCCTTTCCGCCCGCACAAATCGCGTCACAGGCAGATTTGCCGCTCGATCCATTGCTGGCGGCCGCCATCAATCATGCAGGCGAAGGCATTGCCGGGGGCAATATGCCGATCCCGCTCATCGAGCACAGGCTTCTCGAAATCCTCATGGTGCTCGGCATGCGCGGCGCCCTGCCCGGCTCGCCGGAGACAACAGCCGAAGCGGTGCGTGCGCTGGTGCGCTGGCAGCCGGATCGCCCCTGGACGGCCGATCTCATCGCCGCCGAGCTCGGCACCAGCAATGCGACGCTGCGCCGCCGCCTGTCGCGCGAGGGCACGGCGTTGCGTGATGTTCTGGCAAGCGAGCGGGTGGCGCTGGCGACGACCCTTCTTGCCGAAGACGGGCTGTCGCTGCGCGAAGCGGCCCTTGCCACCGGCTATCGCTCGCCACGCCGCTTCGCCGATCGACTTCGCAGCGCGTGAGCGTTTCCGACCGCATTTTGAGCGTTTGCGTGCGCAGCCGCTCGGCACGAATTTGTTAGATCCTGCCCTCGAAGGCTCAGAGGAGCCGCAACACGAAAGGGCAACATCATGAAAACCATGCTCAAAGTTCTGAACGCCATCGTCATCGCAACAGCCGTCGCCACGCCGGCGCTATCGGCCGATCTCAAGGTGACCTTTGCAAAGAGCGATGGACGTATGCTGCTGCCGGAAAACGCCTCCTGCATTTCGACAGGGTCCGACAAGTCGGCATCCGGACCGAACAAGAGCCTGGGCGTCTCATGGTCGAAGGGGCCGAAGGGAACCCGCTCCTATGCGCTGACCATGGTCGACCCCGACGTTCCCACGGATTTTTCGCTATTCAACAAGGACGACAAGACCATTCCGAAGGATTTCAAGCGGATGGAATTCGTCCATTGGGTGCTGGCCGATATCCCGGCGTCACGCGCCAGCCTTGCCGAAGGCACGGATGGAAACGGCCCCTCCTCCACCGGCTTGCCGCTTGAACGCACGGCCTATGGGCGACGCGGTCAGAACGGAGCCGGCGGCGGCAATTTGAAGAACGGGCCGCATGGCGGCTATATGGGCGCCTGCCCGCCCTGGAATGACGAACGCATCCACAGCTACCACGTCACCGTCTATGCGCTCGACGTCGACCAGCTGAATCTTCCCGATCTCTTCACCCGCGCCGATCTCATCGCCGCCGCGAAGGGTCATATCCTGGCATCGGGTAGCCAGGAATTGTTTTACACATTGAATGCAAAGGCCGAGAAATGACCGAGACGAGATGGGATGCAGCCGCACCGGCCGAGCCGGAGACCGCCCACTGGATGCGCAACCTGATTGTCGCGCTCGTCGGCTCGTTCACAACAATCGTGGCGATGACGCTGCTGCTCCCCTTCCTGCCGCTTTACGTCGAGGAACTCGGCGTCAGCGATAAGGCCGCGATCGTGCAATGGTCCGGCATCGCCTATGGCGCCACCTTCTTTGCTGCCGCCTTCGTCGCGCCGCTCTGGGGGCGGCTCGGCGATATCTATGGCCGCAAGCTGATGCTGATCCGCGCGAGCCTGGGCATGACGATCGCCATCTCGCTGATGGGCATGGCGGGCAATGTCTGGCAGCTGGTGGCGCTGCGCCTGTTCACCGGCCTTGCCGGCGGCTATGCCTCCGGATCGATGGTGCTGGTGGCGGCGCAGACGCCGAAGCACCGCTCGGCATGGGCGCTCGGCACATTATCGGCCGGCATCATGGCCGGCAATCTCGTCGGACCGCTGATCGGCGGCGCGCTGCCGCCTGTTATCGGCATTCGCGGCACATTTCTGCTTGCCGGCGGCGTGATCTTCTTCACGTTTCTGGCGACGACGTTTCTGATCAAGGAGGAGAAATCCACGGCGCGCAAGAAGGCCGCGAAGGCGAGCGGCAGCTGGGCCTCCATTCCGGACAAGCGCCCGGTTATCGCCATGCTGTCGCTCGGCCTGCTTTTGATGCTCGCCAATATGTCGATCGAGCCGATCATCACCGTCTATGTCGCGCAGTTCGTCACAGACGCCAACGTGACGATGGTGTCGGGCGTCGTCATGGCGGCTGCAGCGCTCGGCAGCATCCTGTCGTCCTCCTGGCTCGGCAAGCTCGCCGACCGCATCGGCTACTGGAGCGTCATCATGGCAGCCCTTGCCGTCGCGGCGTTGCTGTTGATACCGCAGGCTTTCGTGACCTCGGCCTGGCAGTTGATCGGCTTGCGCTTCCTGATGGGCGTGGCGCTCGGCGGTCTTCTGCCCTGCATCACCGCCGTCATCCGGCATAACGTGCCCGATGCAGCGACGGGCAGCATTCTCGGCCTTTCCATCTCGTCCCAATATGTCGGTCAGGTGGCAGGCCCGGTCATGGGCGGCTTCGTCGGCGGCCATATCGGCATGCGCGCCGTGTTCCTCGGAACCTGCGTGCTGCTGGCGCTCGGAGCCGTTTATTGCTGGTGGGTTAGCCCGAAGAAAGAAGCGGAATAGCCTGCTTCGCTCGCGCTTGATGCCCGGCATTGAAAATCCGAATCGCGGCCCAATAGCCGCGATTCTACTGAAGCCATGTTGAGCTCAAACGCGCTTTTGCTATTCTCTCACCATTGGCAGTTGTGGGGATATCTCTATGGCGCTTCCAAGCTTTGAAACCGCGCGACTGATGCTTCTGCCTCGCATCATGGCCGACCTTGACGACTGCATCGCCATGGATCGCGACCCGGACGTGACGCGCTTCATTCCCGGCCCGTGGCAGGACATCATCGCGCATCGAACCTTCGTAAAAGGTCGGATCGAAACGAGCTTCGGTGACGGTCTCGGATATTGGTCGATCCGCGCCAAAGATAATCCCAGGCAATTCCTCGGCTGGATATTGCTGATACCCGCCGACGCCATCGGGCCTGACATCGAGATCGGATGGCGGCTGAACAGGCTTGCCTGGGGTAAAGGCTATGCGACGGAAGCGGCAAAGCCCGTTCTTGCCCATGCCTTCCAGACACTTGAACTCGACCGTGTGATTGCCGATATCGCGCCCGGAAACGCTGCATCCATCCGCGTCGCGCAAAAGCTCGGCCTGTCGCAGCCGCGCCGGACCACCTATCACGACGAGCCATTCGCCTCCTACAGCATGACGAGGGCTGCCTTCGAGGCTGATAGCCGGAGGCAATGATCCCATCGCCTCGGTGGCCAGCCAAAACTCACTCTTCGCTGGCGCTGCGACCGTGAGCCCAATCCATATAAAGTTCCAGTGCCTTGCGGGCGACCGGGCCTTCCTGGAATTCGCGATCATCCAGACGGTTGACGCTGACGACCTTGGAATAGTTGCCGGTCGTGAAAATTTCGTCGGCGGCCATGAACTGTTCGACGGACAGGGTTTCCTCGCGCACGTCGAAACCTTCCTGGCGCAGCAGGCCGATGACGCGAGCGCGGGTGATGCCGGCAAGGAAGGTGCGGTTGGCGATCGGCGTATAGACGATGCCATCCTTGACCATGAAGACATTGGACGACGCCGTCTCGACGACATTGCCGTTCATGTCGCGCACCAGCGCATTGTTGAAGCCGCGGTTTCTCGCCTCAAGGATCATGCGACCGCTGTTCGGATAAAGCGAGCCGGCCTTGGCGTCGGTCATTGCTGTTTCCGGCGACGGGCGGCGGAAGGGCGAGACCGTCAGCGTGATGCCGCCGGTGCCGCCAAGGGGTGCCTCGAACAGGCAGAGGGCGAAGCGCGTCGATTCCGCATCGACGGCAACGACGCTGCCCGGCGAACCATGTTCGCCCCAATACATCGGCTTGATGTAGATCGGCGTCTTGCCGTCGAATTTCTTGATGCCTTCCCAGGCGAGCGCCTCGATCTCCTCAGACGTCTTGACCGGCTTCAGCCCCATGGCGACGGCCGAGCGATTGATGCGCTGGCAATGGAGGTCGAGATCGGGCGCGATGCCATCGAACCAGCGCGCGCCGTCGAACACGGTCGAGCCCAGCCACATGGCATGCGAGGTCGGCCCGATCAGCGGCGGATTGCCGGAAAGCCATTCTCCCTCGACATAGGTCCAGGTGGTGGTGCGGGGCGACGTATCGACGGACATGGTGGTTTCCTCTCTTGGAGCGGTTCAGCTTTTCACGGAATCTCTGAACCGCTCTATCTTTTTGTTTTCACGCAATTCCGGACGCAAAACCGCTGCGCAATTTTCCTGGGATTGCTCTGGGTGGCGAAGAGCAAATAACCGCACAACCCGAGGGTCAAGCAGAAACTGCACGGCAAAATCCATTTGCAACAAAGCGCCCGATATCGCATTCATAGCGCAATTTTCATGCGTCGAAACAACAACTTGACGAATGGGTCCATCAGCAAAAGTGATGAGCGGCACGGATCGTCAGGAGAGAGGGAGATCCCCCATGAAAGCGATGTATTACGAGGCCTTCGAGGCAACACCCGAAATCCGTACCCTGCCTGACCCGACACCGGGCGAAGACGGCGTTGTGATCGCGATCGGCGCGACCGGCCTTTGCCGCAGCGACTGGCATGGCTGGATGGGTCATGATCCGGATATCAAGCTGCCGCATGTGCCCGGCCATGAGCTTGCCGGCAAGGTGGTCGCGACGGGCCGCGGCGTCGTGCGCTTCAAGGTCGGCGATCGCGTCACCGTTCCTTTCGTTTCCGGCTGCGGTCATTGCGCCGAATGCCATTCCGGCAACCAGCAGGTCTGCCCCAGCCAGTTCCAGCCCGGCTTCACCCATTGGGGTTCTTTCGCCGAATATGTCGCGATCGACTACGCCGATACCAATCTCGTCCATCTGCCTGATGCGGTCGATGACGCGACGGCGGCAAGCCTCGGCTGCCGTTTCGCCACCTCCTTCCGCGCCGTTGCCGACCAGGCGAAGACCCGTCCGGGCGAGTGGATCGCCGTGCATGGCTGCGGCGGTGTCGGCCTGTCTGCCATCATGATCGCGAGCGCCCTCGGCGCCAATGCCATCGCCGTCGATATCTCCGACGAGAAGCTGGCCTTTGCGCGCGAATGCGGGGCTGTCGCGACCATCAATGCGGCTGAGGTCGCCGATGTGGCGGAGGCAGTGCGCGAGATCACCAAGGGCGGCGCCCATGTCTCGATCGACGCGCTCGGCCACCCCGCCACCTGCTTCAACTCCATCAAGAACCTGCGCCGACGCGGCCGGCATGTGCAGGTCGGCCTCATGCTCGGCGATTACGCGACACCGCAGATCCCGATGGCGCAGGTCATCGGTCACGAGCTCGAAATCTACGGCAGCCACGGCATGCAGGCCTGGCGCTATGATGCCATGCTCGACATGCTCGCGGCCGGCAAGATCGCGCCGCAGAAGCTCATCGGCCGCAGGATCAGCCTGGAAGAGGCCGTCCCGGCGCTGATGTCGCTCGACAAGGCCGAGGGCAAGGGCATCAGCGTCATCACGAAATTTTGAACTCTGCCGGCCTCGTTGAAGAAATCCCAGTAGTTGCTTGCACCGCTCGACTCAACCGGGCGCTGCGGAGGCATTTTCGAAAAAGTGTCATGCAATCCGGATAGACTGATTTATCCGATGCCCTTGCGCAAATGTCATTTCGTGTCCAGATTGCCGCCCATGCCCGAAAGCGAGCCTTATAGTTCCTGCTCCAGGAAAGCCGGCCCGACAAATAGCGATCCGGATAGCGACGGCTGTATGAGCCGCGCGGTAACGTCGGCGCGCGGCATCTCACCCGACAAACAGAAGGAAAGAATTGGCAGGCCCGCAACGGCCAGCGCCAAGCTTGCACATTAATGATCTTCGACTGGCTATCCGACCCTTCCGCCTGGATCGGTCTTGCTACCCTGATCGTTCTCGAGATTGTTCTCGGTATCGACAATCTCGTCTTTATCGCGATTCTGGCCGACAAGCTGCCGCCCCACCAGCGTGACGCGGCGCGCATGATCGGCCTGGCGCTGGCCCTCATTATCCGCCTCGCGCTGCTTGCCTCCATCGCCTGGGTCGTGACGCTGACGGCGCCGCTGATCTCAATCTGGGGCTTCAGCCTGTCCGGCCGCGACCTCATCCTGATCTTCGGCGGCCTGTTCCTGCTGTTCAAGGGCACGATGGAGCTGCATGAGCGGCTGGAGGGACATGAATCACAGGGCGAAAAGAAGGTGGTCCATGCCGTCTTCTGGCAGGTGATCGTGCAGATCGTCGTGCTCGATGCCATCTTCTCGCTCGACAGCGTCATCACCGCCGTCGGCATGGTGCAGGAGCTCTCCATCATGATGGTCGCCGTGGTTTTTGCGGTCGGCGTCATGCTGTTCTTGTCGAAGCCACTGATGGCCTTCGTCTCGAAACATCCGACCGTCGTCATCCTCTGCCTCGGTTTCCTGATGATGATCGGCTTCTCACTTGTGGTCGAAGGCTTCGGCTTCCATGTGCCGAAGGGCTATCTCTATGCGGCCATCGGCTTCTCGATCATCATCGAAGCGCTGAACCAGCTTGCCCGGCGCAACAAGGAACGGCTGATCACGCCGACCAATATCCGCAATCGCACCGCCGACGCCGTCCTCGGCCTGCTCGGGGCGAAACGGCCGCAGGGCGCGCATGGCGAGGCGGCCGAGAAGAGCACTCAGGAAAGCATCAGCGAAGAGGTCTTCTCCGCCGAAGAGAAAGACATGATCCACGGCGTACTCACGCTGGCGGATCGATCTGTCCGCTCGATCATGACGCCACGCACCGATATCGTCTGGCTCGATCTCGACAAGCCGCGCGAGGAACAGCAGCGCCGCGTGATCGAGATCGGCCATTCGCGCTTTCCGGTCGTGCGCGGCAGCCTCGACGACTTCGTCGGCGTCGCCAGCGCGCGCGACGTCCTGCGAGATCTCACGCAGACGGGCGAGATAGATCTGGAGCGCTCGATCCGCCAGCCGCTGGCCGTGCATGA
The DNA here is from genome assembly GCF_040215725.1 of Rhizobium sp. ZPR4. NCBI lineage: Bacteria > Pseudomonadati > Pseudomonadota > Alphaproteobacteria > Hyphomicrobiales > Rhizobiaceae > Rhizobium > Rhizobium sp. ZPR4. Next base: position 630,232 of record NZ_CP157967.1, on the reverse strand, counting down.
AAGCATCAACGTGCTGAAGCTGATGGAGCGGCTGCGCCATCAGAACCAGGCAATGGCGCTGGTGCTCGACGAATATGGCGAGATCGAAGGCCTGGTGACGACGACGGACCTTTTCGAGGCCATCGCCGGCGAATTCCCCGACGAGGACAACGAGCCGCTGACGATCGACAAGGGCGAGGACGGATCGCTGACCGTCGACGGCTGGATCGACATTCGCCACCTCTCCAAGCTGGTCGGCATAGACCTTGTCGATGAGACGGATCGTTATTCGACGCTTGCCGGTTTCATCCTGTGGGGCCTCGGCCATCTGCCGCATGAGGGCGAGCGCTTCAACTCCGGCCGGCTCGCTTTCGAAGTGGTCAAGCTCAATGGCCGAAATATCGACAAAGTGCGGATTCAACCGTTGGAATATGCAATCTAGGAAGAGGATACGATTATGGCATGGTCTGCCGGCCAATATGTGAAATTCGAGGATGAACGCACGCGCCCGGCGCGCGACCTGCTGGCACAAGTGCCGCTGCAGCGCGTCGAGCGCGCGATCGACCTCGGTTGCGGCCCCGGCAACTCGACCGAGCTGATCGTCGAGCGCTATGGCGCTGTCGGCGTCTCCGGCCTCGACAGCGATGACAATATGCTGGAGGCCGCGCGCAAGCGCATGCCCGGCACACACTTTGAAAAGGCCGATCTCGCCACATGGCGACCGGAAGAGCCCGTGGATCTGCTCTTTGCCAATGCCGTGTTCCAGTGGCTGCCGAACCATCTCGACATTCTCGATGAGTTGATGGATGGGCTGAAGCCGGGCGGCGTGCTTGCCGTGCAGATGCCTGACAATCTGACCGAGCAGAGCCATTTGATGATGGAAGAGACCGCGAAGAACGGCCCCTGGAGCGATGCCTTCGCAAAGAAGAGCGTACGTCGCAACCCGTTGCCGGCACCTTCGGTCTATTACAACAGGCTGATCGGCAAGTCGCAGCGCGTCGATATCTGGCACACCAACTACAATCACGCGCTGGAAAATGCGGCAGCGATCGTCGAATGGGTGAAGGGCACGGGCCTGCGCCCCTATCTCGACCATGCCGGCGCCGAGCATCGCGATGCCTTCGCCGCCGAATATCTGAAGCGCATAGAAAAAGCCTATCCGCCGCTTGTCGATGGCAGGGTGCTGCTGCGCTTCCCGCGGCTCTTCATGGTCGCCGTGAAGAAATAGACTACTTGCCAATCCCGAAATACCGGCTGACGGCGGTGCGTCGATCCCATCGACAACCGACGTCGGCCCGCGCTAGAACACCTATAACCAAAGCTGAGACAGCAACAGCTCCGAGGAGATAGTCGATGTCGTCCAGAAGCCCCGAGTATGGCCGCCAGAAGGAGATCCGTGCATGACCACCCCAGACGTCGCACCAGCCCCACCGCTGACATTCGTGATCTTCGGCGCCGCCGGCGATCTCACCCGGCGCCTGCTGATCCCGACGCTCATCAACATGACCCGCAGCGGGCTTATCGGAGAGGATTTGCATATCCTCGGCATAGGCATCGAGACCGGTGGCGTCGAGATGCTGCTGGACCGTCTGGAATCATTCCTGAAGACCTCCGGTGACATGGACGATCCGGAGCGGCAGGCGGCGTGGGACAGCCTGCGCAAGCGCATCAGCTACATCTCCGGCGATTTCACCCAGAATGGCGTCTACAAGGAGATTTCGGACTATCTCTCGCATGCGCCGACCGCCAATGCAGCCTTTTATTTCGCCGTGCCGCCGCGCTTCTTCGGCGATATCGCCGAGAAGCTTTCCGAAAACGGGCTGATGAACGAGGCAACCGGCGCCTTCCGCCGCATTGCGATTGAAAAACCCTTCGGCAATGATCTCGCCTCGGCACAGGCATTGAACGCCCGGCTGCTGAACCACATTCACGAAAGCCAAATCTACCGCATCGACCATTTCCTCGGCAAAGAAACCGTCCAGAACATCATGACGACGCGCTTCGCCAACATGATGATCGAGGCGCTGTGGAACAACAACTATATCGACCACGTGCAGATCACGGCAGCCGAGCTGGTTGACGTCGGCACGCGCGGCAAATTCTATGACGCGACCGGCGCGCTTCGCGACATGGTGCCCAACCACCTCTTTCAGCTGCTGGCGATGGTGGCGATGGAACCGCCGAACAGCTTCGACGCCGAATCCATCCGCAACGAAAAGGGCAAGGTGCTGAAGGCCCTGCGCCCCTACTCGCGTGAGGAAGCGGCCAAGAATGGCGTACGCGGCGCCTATACGGCCGGCCCGATCGCCGGCAGGGACCTGCCTGCCTTCACCGAGACAGCCGACGTCGCACCGGACAGCAGCACCGAAACCTTCGTGGCGCTGAAGCTCTTCGTCGACACCTGGCGCTGGGCCGGCGTGCCCTTCTATCTGCGCACCGGCAAGGCAATGAAAGCGCGCGATACGGAAGTGGTCATCACCTTCCGGCCGGTGCCCTTCGCGCAATTCCCGCGCCACGGTTCCCGTCCCGAATTGCCGCCGAACAGGCTCATCATCCAAGTGCAGCCCGACGAGGGCCTGGATATGGAAATCTCGATCAAGTCGCCAGGTCTGGTGCTGAAAACCGCGCCAGTTTCGCTCGATTTCCGCTATGCCGACAATTTCGACATCGGCAAGCAGACTGGCTATGAAAGCCTGTTCTACGAACTCTTCGTCGGCGACCAAACGCTGTTCCAGCGCGCCGACGGCATCGAGGCCGGCTGGGCTGCCGTGCAGCCCTTCCTCGACCTTTGGGCCGAAGGCGGCAAGCCCGATCCTTACGCCCCCGGCAGCACCGGCCCGGCCTCCGCCGACGAACTCATTGAACGCGACGGCCGCAAATGGCACGAGATCGATGGAAAATCGAGCGGCAGAAAGGTTTAGGTTTGAAAGCCGACAGCTGCGGTGAAGGTGGTCATGCTGACACCGCAAGCTGAACGGCCAGATCCTTGCCCATAAAGGGGCGGTCCATCGTGCCGCCTTGACCATGTCCCACGCTCAATCGCTCTGGCCAGACAGTGTGCTCGAGACCGGTTGCTGACGCAGCCTTGAGCGAGTTCCATCCGCGGTCGGTCGACCTGCGGTAGAGCATGCCGCCAGGCCCCATGCCGGCGTGTAGAGCAATTTCAATATCCAATGGGCGACCGGGAGCGAAATCAGGCCCGAACCAATAATGCGGACTACGGCCAGGATCGCGGCCGAGGACCAAAGTAAGCGTCTGCCGCGGGCCACGCAAACCAAGCCATATCGGAGCAAGACCTCGAGTATCGAAGGCGGAAAACAAAGTTTGCGCAGGCGAATGAGCCTCGTTCGTCATATCCCCTGATATTCTGAGATGAACGATATGGTTGTCGCCCTTGAGACCGCCAAAGTTCGCTTCATTCCATCCTGGTGACAGATCCTGCCAGGTTTCGGCGGCTTTGAACGGCCATTGCAAGCGTTCGCGGACCACGCCATCGGTATCCAGCACCTGATAGCGTAAACCCTGCGCATCCAGCGCAGCCTGGATGCAATGCAGATACTCGACACCTTCCGGCATCCGGTGAGCGGTACCCGCTCCCGCCGTACAAAGCTGCAGGACACCACAATGAACCTGAACGTCGAAAACAAGCATGTGGCTGCAGACATAAGCCAGGACATCGGCATCCACGAGAATATCCCAGAACGGCTTTGCGTATTCGTGACCGATCTCCCGTTGGTATGTGCCCGAATAGCCGTTTACGGGGAAAACTGGGTGATGACCCAGCACGATCTTATACCTGGCATCGGAATGCGCCCTCAGCGTTGCTTCCAACCATTCCGTTTCGACATGCCCTTCACCGCCGAGCCCTGTCCACAACGTATGGACGAAGACCAGCAGCAGATCGTCGCGACGAACCCAGTAGGATAATCCCTCCTGCCCCGGTGGCCCATTCTCCGGCGGGCGAAGCACTTCCCGGAAAACCCGTTCGCTCATTTCGTCGTAGGTCGTGTGGTTGCCGGTCGTGTGCCAAAGCGGCGTTTTCTGGCGATCCAGCCACGCCATCTCATGATCGAGCCAATGCCGCCATTGCGCCCGCAGCGCGTCCGGATCAGCCGTCAGCCCGATAATCTCATCACCCGGAAACAGAATGAATTCAGGCGGCGGATCGAGCCTGCGCAGGATCTGATTGACGCTGGCAAAGGTCCTTTCATGCAGTGCGCCGGGAATGCCGGAACAGGAATCGCCATAGAGAGCGAATTGGTGACCGGACCTGCTTGGCATAAGGGCCGGGATGGGGCAGTCGGACACGAAGCGGCCTCCTCAAAAGCGACGGCCCTCGCCCAAGGGGCGAAGGCCGGGAAATCGAAGTAATCAATGCCTATACTACCGAGCACATCCGCGAATTCGACGAATGAACCGATGCGTATTGGCCAATCGCTTGCCTCGTCACCAAGAGCGCGCTTTTGCAGCTTAGATGAACTGGCTCAGGCCCGGAACGGAATTCACCACCTCGTCCACGACGTCGTTGCCGGCGTATTGGCGGGCGGTTGCGACGGTTTCCTTAGCCAGCGAAGAAATATCGCCCATGCTGAGGCCGCTGCTCATCAGCTGCTGGCCGAGGCCCATGATACCGCCGCCGGCGCCGACTGCGCTCAGCAGGCCGCCGAGGAGGCCGCCGCCTGCCTGGTCACCGCCATACTGGGCGACAAGATCGGTAGCGCCGGGAAAGGATTCGATCATCTTGGTGACGGGGCCATCCGGGGCCTCACGCTGCAGGAAGCTGAGAATCATGCCGACGGCCTTCTCCGCGAGGTCGGGAGCGATGCCGGCTTTGGTCGCGATCTGATCAATAACTTCGTTCACTGTGGCCTCCTGCCTTTTACGACGTTAACGTCAACGTAACTGAATGAAGCAACCGACACAAGCCGCGCCGGAGGCCAACATTCTACCAGAAGCGGAACCTTGACGCGAATGGTTGTCCCTCTTCATGCGAGTTCTTATAACAGTGTCAGGACAAATCGATGAATGGCCCTGGCAGCCCTTAAAAGCTGTTGTGCCGCCGCCCTAGTACCGGATGATTTTGGATCGAATCGATCCAAAATCATCCGGTACTAGAATCAAATAGGTAGAGCATGATGTCGTCCGAAAACCGGGGACACTTTTCGGCATCATGCTCGAGCATTTCCGTTTTTCCTCGAATCGCGAAAACGCTCTATCTTTTTGTTTTTACGCATTCCGGACGCAAAACCGCTTCGCACTTTTGCTGGAAGTGCTCTAAGGGAGACGACACCATGCCGCAGCAGGATGGACAGATTTTCGTCGGCGCGAGCCGCAATCCGGATGAAAGCATCAACAAGGACGAGTTCCTGACGCTGAAATTCGGCAACCGTCACGGCCTCGTCACCGGAGCGACCGGCACCGGCAAGACGGTGACGCTGCAGGTGCTGGCGGAGGGATTTTCCAAGGCCGGCGTGCCCGTCTTCTGCGCGGATATCAAGGGCGATCTCTCCGGCATCGCCGTGAAAGGAGAGCCGAAGGATTTTCTGCTCAAGCGCGCCGAGGAAATCGGCCTCTCGCCCTATGAGTTCGATCAGTTCCCGGTCATCTTCTGGGATCTCTATGGCGAAAAAGGCCATCGCGTGCGCACCACCATCGCCGAGATGGGGCCGCTGCTGCTGGCACGCTTGATGGATGCGTCCGAGGCGCAGGAGGGCGTACTCAATATCGCCTTCAAGATCGCCGATGAAAACGGCCTGGCGCTGCTCGACCTCAAGGATCTGCAGGCGTTGCTGAACTATATGGGCGAAAATGCCAGCGAACTTTCCAGCAAATACGGCCTGATCTCGAAATCCTCCGTCGGCTCGATCCAGCGCGCAATGCTTGTGCTGGAGCAGCAGGGTGCGGAAAACTTCTTTGGCGAGCCGGCGCTGAAAATCTCCGACATCATGCGGGTCAGCAATGACGGTTATGGCCAGGTTTCGGTGCTTGCCGCCGACAAGCTGATGATGAACCCGCGCCTCTACGCCACCTTCCTTTTGTGGCTGCTCTCCGAGCTGTTCGAGGAACTGCCCGAAGTCGGTGATCCGGACAAGCCGAAGCTGGTCTTCTTCTTCGATGAAGCGCACCTGCTCTTCAACGATGCGCCGAAGGTGCTGATCGAGCGCGTCGAACAGGTGGTGCGCCTCATCCGCTCCAAGGGCGTCGGCGTTTATTTCGTCACGCAGAACCCGCTCGACGTGCCGGAAACGGTGCTGGCCCAGCTCGGTAACCGCGTGCAGCACGCGCTGCGCGCCTATACGCCGCGCGAGCAGAAGGCCGTACAGACGGCGGCCTCGACCTTCCGCCCCAATCCCGCTTTCGATTGCGCTGAAGTCATCACGACGCTCGGCACCGGCGAGGCGCTGGTGTCGATGCTCGAAGGCAAGGGTGCGCCTTCCATCGTCGAGCGGACGCTGATCCGCCCGCCATCAGGCCGCATCGGTCCGGTCACGGATAACGAGCGCCGGGCCATCATCAATGGCAGCCCGGTTGCCGGTGTCTACGACCAGACGATCGACCGTGAATCCGCCTACGAAATCCTGACAGAGCGGGCACGCAAGGCAGCCGCACCGCAAAACGAAAGTGCCGGCGACGGTTGGACGCTGCCCGGCTTCGGTGGCGACAGCAGCAAACCCACCGGCCGCCGTTCGGGCTATCAGCGCGAAACGATTCTCGAAGCAACGATGAAAAGCATGGCGCGCACGGTGGCGACGCAGGTCGGGCGCGCGATTGTCCGTGGCATCCTCGGCAGTCTGAAGAGGTAGAAAACCACCCTCCCCTTGAGGGGGAGGGTCGGAGCGAAGCTCCGGGGTGGGGTGATTTCTCAAAATCTCGGAATGTCACCCCCGCCCGCCGCTTTGCGGCGACCTCCCCCTCAAGGGGGAGGTGTTATTCCCCTCAAGGGGAGGGTAAAAATCAGCGCACCGGCGCAACCAGCGAGAAGAATGCCCCCTGCGGGTCGGTGGCCTGGACGATCCAGCTGCCGCCGGGGACTTCCATCGGGCCGTTGACGATCCTGCCGCCACCTTCGTTGATGCGGGCAATCGCCGCGTCGATTGCCGGAACGTTGATGTAGAAGTTCCAGGCCGCCATCGGCATTTCCGCCGGCTTGGTCATGATGCCGCCGAAGTCGCGATCGCCGATCTTGAAGATCTTGTACTTGCCCATCGGCCCCATGTCGAAATCGGAGCTCAGCTCCCAGCCGAACATCTCACTGTAGAAATCGAAGGCCTTCGGGCCGTCGTTGGAATAAAGCTCATGCCAGCCGAAATAGCCTGGTGTTGCGGGAGCCGCAGGCTCCCAATCCTGGCCAGGCAGCGGCGTGAACAGACAGAAGGCAGCGCCATAAGGATCAGAGACGACGGAGAACCTGCCGACGCCTGGAATATCCATGGGCTCGCGATAGGTCTTGCCGCCCTTGCCGACAACCGCCTTGGTTGCTTCATCGACATTGGGAACGCCGATATAGCCGGTCCAGCAGGGCGGCGTGCCCATGGCCTTTGCTTCCTCAGGCAAGATCATCAAACCGGCAACGGGGCCTGCCCCGGCGCTGAAGAGCGTGTAATCCATGCCGACTTCGGGCATGCCGGCATCCGCCGCATCCCAGCCGACGACCTTGGTGTAGAAAGCTTCGGCCGCCTTCATATCCGTGGTCATCAGCTCGTACCAGACAAAATATCCCTTCTCAGCCATAGCATCGCTCTCCCTATTGTGGTTGTTGCGGTCATCCGTCTCCTCCTGAGCCGGATGTCGGCGCAGGCACATCATGGCCGATGAAAATGACGGCCAAACGATGGTCGATCGCCTGGCCCATCCGTCCCCGGCAGGCAAGCGACAGCTCGCCTAGACACAAAACGCGAAATTCCGCCCGCTGTTCCCCACATGGCGAATTCCGCCGCCTTGATATGCGTCAATGGCAGCAGGACTGTGCCTTTGGCGCATCCTCATATTCGTCATGGCGGCGAACGAAGTTCATCGTGCTGTCTTCGTTGCGGCCCTTTGGCGCCCGGTCGAGGATCATCAGCGTGCCGATCAATTCCTCGGGGCCGCGGGCATAGCTTGAATAGGTGTGGAAGACATTGCCGGCCTCGTCCTTATAGAAGGCGCTGAGGCCCGGCAGCTCATCGAATCCCTCGGCCGCATCCATGGGCGTGAAATTGTAAAAGACCTTTTCCCCGGCGAGCTCCTCCTTCGAGAAGGAGACATGGTAGTCGAAGTTGAAATCGTTGGCGAAGGACGACACCCAGGGAAAACCCCAGCCCATGCGTTTCTTATAGGCTTCCACCTTCTCCAGCGGCGCGCGGGACACAGCGACCAGCGTGACATCGTGGTGATTGAGATGCGGAAGCGCTCCATCGAAATGATCCGCAAGGAAGGAGCAGCCGGTGCAGCCAGCATCCCAATCCGGGCCGAGCATGAAATGATAGACAATCAGCTGGCTGCGGTCGTCGAAGAGATCGGCGAGCGTCTTGCTGCCAGCTGGCGTGTCGAAAACATAGTCCTTATCGACCTTTACCCAGGGCAAGGCCAAGCGTTCCGCATTGACGCGATCGCGAAGATGCGTGGCCTCCTTCTCCCTGGCGAGCAGTTGACGGCGGGCCTCGAGCCACACTTCCCTGGAAACGACCTGGTTCATTGTCCGCGCCCTCCTCTGGCGTTTTCAGTCCCAAATCTTGACAAATGCATTGATATCAATATTAATGAATCATGTCAAACGCAGTCGAAATCCCCTTTGAAACCACGCTGTTAGTACGCGATACCTGCCTATGCCTGCATGTTCAACGCGCGGCGCGCGCGCTTGCCCGTCGCTTTGACGAGGCATTGCGGCCGTTTGGGCTAACGAACGGCCAGTTCTCCCTGATGATGTCGCTCAACAGGCCGGTGCCGGCGTCCATGGGATCGGTCACGGCACTCCTGGCAATAGACCAGACGACGCTGACGGCCGCCTTAAAGCCGCTGGAACGGCGGGGATGGGTGAGCATCGTGCCTAATCCGAGGGATCGACGTGCCCGCCTGCTCAGCCTCACCCCATCAGGCAAGGCAGCGCTCGCCGCCGCCGTGCCGATCTGGAAGACGACGCATGCGGCCCTTGAAGAGCGATTGCCCGACGGCAATGGCGACCGCCTACGCAGCGATCTTGCTATTCTGCTTTGAATTGCGGTTCAGACAGCCGCGGATCACCGTCGAAATCCTGTCTTTCGAAGCCGATGCGACGCCGGGGGAATTCGCACAGCGCCTGTACGCCGACACGCGACAGCCGGATGCGCCAGGTCTGACGCTCGGCGGGTTCGCGGGCGGAGAAGGCCTTGGCCGTGAGCAGCGCGATGTTGCTGCCACCGCGGGGATCCCGGACGGAGCGATAGAGGATTGCCTCGATACCGCCGGTCCGCGCCGCTTCGGCAAGCGACTGACAGGCCTCATAATCGACAGGATCGGTCCATAGCTGCCGATCTCGATCCAAGGGAGGCGCGGTCAGATCGATTGCCGCTTTCGTCGCAATCGCAGCGGCAAAGGCGGTATATTCCGCAGCATTGGCGGGCAGCGGCGTGTCAGGAGAATCGCGAAAGAAGAGCAGCCGATAGAAGCTCATCTCCGCCAGCGCCGTTTCCACCTTCTCGGAGGCGTAGAAAACACCAAGTGTGCGACCGGCACGCCGAAAACGGGAACCGTGGGGATAGATGGCTCCATACCGGAAGGGTGTGGCGAGCAGATAATCGAGCCCGGCGCATTCCGGCGGCAGAACCGGCTTGCTTTCCTCGAGCACGCTTTCGAGAAGAGCCTGCTCTTCCAGCGTGTCGACAAGCTTCAGCGTCGAAACCTGATGCTGCGATTCCACCAGCCGCCAATATTGGCCGGAAATGGCCCTTGCCTCAGACGAGAGCGCGGCGGGCGTCCAGATAGGCAAGGACATCGGTCAATCCAGAAATCGAGATGATCTTGTCGATTGGCGCTACGCCAAAGGCGAGATTGCCGTTGCGGAGCCATTGCCGCGCCACAGCCTCATCTCCGCCGACGATGGCATCGAGTGAACGGAAGAGACGGACGAGAAGCACGGCAAGCTCGAACGGCTTGCTATCGCGCTCCAGCAGATGATCCTGCCGCTTCATGCGCGAAACGGTCGCCTCCGACACGCCGATGACGGCCGCGAGGATACGGGCATTCAGGCCCAGCCTCTCGGCGGCATTGACGACAGCCTTAGTGATGACGAGTGCTTCGCCGGGCATCGTCTGGCCTATTACCTGGGCTTTTATCATGGCTACGTCCTTTCCTAAGAAAAGATATAGCATTTTTCTTGCAAAAGAAAAGGAGCGACAGATAAAACTGTCGCTCCTTTTCAATATATCCTGATATCCGGCCCTCGATTGGCCGGCGGCGCGCCTCGCGTCAGACGACAGCAACCGGCACTTCGGTCGAGGTGCGCATGGCGTGGCTGTAGGGGCATACGATATGGGCGGCGGCGGCGAGCTTTTCAGCCTCGGCCTTGTCCATGCCGGGAATGTGGACGGCCAGCGAAACTTCGATTCCGAAGCCGGTGCCGTCTGCGCGCGGGCCGATGCCGACAGTCGCCGTAACCTTTGCGTCTTCCGGAATCTTGACCTTCTGCTGGCCTGCGACAAATTTCAGGGCACCCAGGAAGCAGGCCGAGTAGCCAGCCGCAAAGAGCTGTTCGGGATTGGTGCCGGTGGCGCCGTCGCCGCCGAGTTCCTTCGGCACGGTCAGCGTGACGTCGAGGACGCCATTTTCGGAAACTGCATGGCCGGCGCGGCCACCGGTGGCGGAAGCTTTGGTCGTGTAGAGAATAGGCATGTCATGTCTCCCTTCGGTTGGATGAATTTTATATACATCACGATTTAATCGTGCACAATAGATATTTCGCAATTTGATTTCGGAAAATGAATTTGTGACAATGCCACCAACAAAAGATGGCGGATGCGAATTGGCGATGACGGACAAGGCGGATGGGAACCCTACGATCCCCGATGAGGAAAAGTGGCTGGAAAGACAGCTTTGCTTTGCCGTTTACGGTGCAGCACATGCCTTCAACCGTGCCTACAAGCCGATCCTCGATCGCGTCGGCCTCACCTACCCGCAATATCTCGTCATGCTCGTGCTGTGGGAAACGAGCAATCTGCCGGTCAAGACCATCGGCGAGAAGCTCGATCTGGATTCCGGCACGCTGTCGCCGCTTCTCAAGCGGCTCGAACAGGCCGGCCTGATAAGCCGCGCCCGCGATCCGAAGGACGAGCGTCAGGTCATCATTTCACTGACGGAAAAAGGTATCGCCATGAAGTGTCAGCTCACCACGATCATGGATGCCATCGGCCAGGCGACGGGCTGCGATATGGCGGAAATGGCCAATCTGCGAGACCGGTTGCAGCAACTGAAGGTCAATTTGACGACGATTTGAAACCGATTCAGGACGCCGGATACTTCCGGTCAGAACTACAAAACAAAAAGGGCGCCCACGGCGCCCCTTTTTTCGATGGTGCGATATCAGGCAGTAACCAGGATCGGCGCACGCTCCGGCACGCGATCATAGAGATCGATGACGTCCTGGTTCAGCAGACGGACGCAGCCGGAAGAAACGGCCTTGCCGATGGAGCGCCAGTCGGGATTGCCGTGCAGGCGATAGAGCGAGTCCTGCTTGTCCTCGAAAATGTAAAGCGCACGGGCACCGAGCGGATTCATCAGGCCCGGAGCCATGCCGCCATTGGCGATGGAATACTTCACGAGCTCCGGCTGGCGGGCGACCATTTCGTCCGGCGGATTCCAGCGCGGCCACTTCTTGCGCCACTGAATGACGCCGCGGCCCTGCCAAGCAAAGCCTTCGCGGCCGACGCCGATGCCATAGCGCATCGCCGTGCCACCCTGCTCGGTCACATAGAGCATGCGCTGGGTGGTGTTGACGACCACGCTGCCGGGTGCTTCGCCTGTGGGATCGACCACCCGCTGGCGATAGAAGCGCGGATCGATCTGCTTGTAGGGAACCGCCGGAACAACGAAGCCGCCGTCCTCGACGGACGCATAGATTTCGGCCGGATCGGGTTGCTCGCCATCATAGCTGGAGAACCAGGTGCGGAACGGCCTCGGCGAACCGGTATATTGAACCGGGCTGACGACGGGGCCGTTGTCGATAGTGGAGGCGCAGCTGGCAAGCGTCGAAACGGCGCCGAGACCAGCAAGCGCGAGAAAATTACGTCGGGATAGGGATGAAGGAAGGCTCATGTCGACAGCATAGTTCCTTTTGTGGAGGAAGCGAAAACCCGTAACAACAGGCTGATTCGGTTCCCCGAGAGGTTCGCAGAGACAGACGCAAAACTAAAGAGCGCAAACCACCCCGACTATCGCACTTATGCAACATCACGAAAATTTGTGGTAAAATACTGCTACAGAACGACGATTTCCGCCTTATCGGGCACCCGGTTGTAGAGATCTATCACGTCCTGATTGAGCATGCGCACGCATCCAGAAGATGCAGCCTTGCCGATCGACTGCCAATCCGGCGTGCCGTGAACCCGATAAAGCGTATCCCGGCCGTTCTGATAGATATAGAGCGCACGCGCTCCGAGCGGGTTGGTCGGCCCTGGATTCATGCCGCCGCGCTCGGCCGATAGCGGCCTCATCTGCGGATCGCGCGCCACCATTTCGGCAGGCGGCGTCCAGCGCGGCCATTTCTGCTTCCATTGGATCAGGCCTCTGCCGTGCCAGGCATACCCTGCCGCGCCGAGGCCGACGCCATAACGCATCGCCTTGCCGCCCGGCTCGACGAAATAGAGGAAATGGTCGCGCGTATCGACGACGATGGTGCCGGGGCGCTCCTTGGTCTGGTAATCCACCTCCTGCCGCAGGAAGCGTGGATCGATGCGCTTGTAGGGAATCGCAGGTAACGTGAAGTCGTCTTCGCTGCGCTGCGCATACATGGCCTGATGCACTGGATTGAAGGTCGGCAAACCATAGGTCTGATGGAATTGTGTCTGGAAGAGATCGCGCGCCTGCGGCACAGGCTGCACGGGCAGACGCTTTACCCGGTTCGGCTCGATACCTTCCGGACGATAGAAGACCGGCGTGGTCTCCTGCACGAACCGGTCCGGATCCGTCGCGCCCGTATCGGGAATGATGCTGCAGGCAGACAATGTCGCCAGCGCAGCAGCGGTAAGCAGGTGGCGGGAAGCAGGCAGCAGATCGGCCATCATCGGAAACCAGTTGGAAGATATCGGATCGTCCACATAATGACTGCCGCGGCTGGAGCGAGGCTGGCGTCGATCGCCAGACAGCTCCAACGAAGATATTGCACCGATTGGCCAAACTCCTGTTTTCCCTTGCGGCATCATGGGCTAGACCAATGCGGTACGGAGGAGCACATGAATATCGACAGTCTCGACCCGGGCATCTTCGGCCAGAGCGATCAGAAGGCTTGGCTGAAGCTTGTCGAACGGGCGCTGAAAGGTAAGGATTTCCAGGAAACGCTGGTATCGCGAACCGATGATGGCATCGCCATCGAACCGCTTTACGAGCGGCGGCGCGATGGCGCGCCGCTTTTCCGCCAACGGGACGATCGGCCCTGGACGGTGAGCCAACGCATGGACGATCCGGATATGGAGCGGGCAATGGTGCAGCTCCGCGACGATCTTGCCAATGGCGCCAGCGGCATCTGCCTCGTCTCCGCCGATTCCGGTTCGGCCTTCGGCACCGGCATGGATGCGCCGCTTCCGCCCCTCTCCGAGGTGCTGGCGGCAGCATCAGGCAGGATTGCGACATTGCGCCTCGATGGCTTTTCGTCCGGTGTTGCCAAAACGGTAGCAGCTTCAATTTCGGGTGGGGGCTCCCAGAGATTGCACCTTGGCCTCGACGCTTTCTTGTCAGCCGTACATTTTACCAATTTTAATAGCGATATCAAATACTTAAAAGAGTTGAAACCGGTTGACACGATCGTCAATGCGGACGGCCGCATAGTGCATAATGCCGGCGGGACCGAGGCGCAGGAGTTGGCGGTCATGGCCGCAAGCCTCGTCGGCCATTTACGACTGCTTGAGGAGGCTGGACTGTCGCCGGAAGCAGCGCTTGCGGCAACCAGCCTCTGCCTCTCGGCCGATCAGAACCAGTTCACGACGATCGCCAAGATCCGTGCAGCGCGACTAATCTTTGCCCGGATCGCCGAAGCTTGCGGCGTCGCCGATCCAGCGCCGGCGCATCTTTTTGTCGAGACGAGCTATCGCATGCTGACCCGCCTCGACCCCGAGACGAATATCCTGCGCAATGCGATCGCGGTCTTTTCGGCCGGGGTTGGCGGCGCCGACGAGATTTCCGTCCTGCCGCACAGTCTGACGCATGGCATACCCGACCCACTGGCGCGACGGCTGGCGCGCAACACGCAGACAATTCTGATTGCCGAAAGCCACCTCGATCATGTCCTCGATCCCGCTGCCGGTGCGGGTGGCATCGAGGCGCTGACCGACGCGCTCGCTGAACGGGCCTGGGGGATTTTCACCGGCATCGATGGCAAGGGCGGATTGGCAAAGGTGATCGCAAGCGGTGAGCTGGCAGCGATGATCGCCGATGCGCGCGCGAAGCGTGTCGCCAAGCCGATCGTCGGTACGACGCTGTTTGCGATGAAGGCGGAGCGGCCGGTAACCGTTTCGGGACCTTTGGGTCCGATTGAGGGTAGCATGGGATTGATGCCGGTGCGGCTGGATGAGGTGGTGAAGGCATGAGGATGAACATCGTGTTTCAGGAGGTCGCGCACCCCCCTCTGTCACTTCGTGACATCTCCCCCACAAGGGGGGAGATCATTCCGCGCCAAAATCTAATCCCATCAGCGGCCACAGCCTTGATGGCCACAGATCAAGTTTTTCGTTTTTCCAATCTCCCCCTTTGTGGGGGAGATGTCGCGAAAGCGACAGAGGGGGGTATCGCGCCCTCTACACTCACGGAGACTTCAGCTCCATGACCAAAATCCCCGACTTCCGCACCATCCCCTGGGCCAAGCTACAGGCAACGGCACCAACGACCACCGCCCCAGCCTGGGAAACCCCCGAAGGCATTGCGGTCAAGCGTGCCTACAGCGAAAGCGATCTCGCCGGCCTGAACTTTTTGGACACCTATCCCGGTGCAGCGCCGTTCGTGCGCGGCCCTTACCCGACAATGTATGTCCAGCAGCCGTGGACCATCCGGCAATATGCCGGCTTCTCGACGGCCGAGGAGTCCAACGCCTTCTATCGCCGCAACCTCGCGGCCGGGCAGAAGGGCCTTTCCGTCGCCTTCGATCTTGCCACCCATCGCGGCTATGACAGCGATCATCCGCGTGTGGCGGGTGATGTCGGCATGGCAGGCGTGGCGATCGATTCCATTCTCGACATGCGCCAGCTCTTCGATGGAATTCCGCTTGATGAGATGAGCGTGTCGATGACCATGAACGGCGCGGTGCTGCCGGTCATGGCGCTCTATATCGTTGCGGCGGAGGAACAGGGCGTCTCCGAGGACAAGCTGTCCGGCACGATCCAGAACGACATCCTCAAGGAGTTCATGGTTCGCAACACCTATATCTACCCGCCGCAGCCCTCAATGCGCATCGTTTCGGACATTTTCAGCTACACCAGCCAAAGGATGCCGAAATTCAACTCCATTTCGATCTCCGGCTACCACATGCAGGAAGCCGGTGCGACGGCGGATCTGGAGCTCGCTTACACGATCGCCGATGGCGTCGAATATGCCCGCGCAGGCGTCGCCGCAGGCCTTGATATCGACAGTTTTGCCCCCCGTCTTTCCTTCTTCTGGGCCGTCGGCATGAACTTCTTCATGGAAGTCGCCAAAATGCGGGCCGGACGGCTGATCTGGGCCGCGCTGATGCAGAAGAATTTCGCGCCGAAGGACCAGAAATCACTGGCGCTTCGGACCCACAGCCAGACATCAGGCTGGTCGCTGACGGCGCAGGACCCGATGAACAACATCATCCGCACCATGATCGAGGCGATGGCTGCAACGCAGGGGCATACCCAGTCGCTCCACACCAATTCCTTCGATGAGGCACTCGCCCTGCCGACCGATCATTCCGCCCGCATCGCCCGCAACACGCAGATCCTGCTGCAGAAGGAATCCGGCACGACAGGGATCATCGACCCCTGGGGCGGCTCGGCCTATGTCGAGCGGCTGACCCATGATCTTGCGGCCCGCGCGATGGCCCATATCGAGGAGGTGGAGGCGCTCGGCGGCATGGCGAAGGCGATCGAGAAAGGCATCCCCAAGCTCCGAATCGAAGAGGCAGCGGCCCGCACGCAGGCGCGCATCGACAGCGGCCAACAGACCGTCGTCGGCGTCAATTTTTCTAAGCCGGAACAGGATATCGAGGTCGATGTCCTGAAGGTCGAGAATTCCGAGGTGCGGGCACGCCAGCTTTCCAAGCTCCAGCAGCTGAAGGGCACCCGCGAGACCGCTACGGTGGAAAGCGCATTGGATGCGCTGACGGATGCGGCGCGAAACGGCACCGGCAATCTGCTCGATTTTGCCGTCAAGGCAGCAAGAGCCAGAGCCACCGTCGGCGAAATCTCTCTGGCGCTTGAAAAAGCCTATGGCCGTCATGTCGCCGAGATCCGAACCATCTCCGGCGTCTACCGCAAGGAAGTCGGTTCCGAAGATCCGGTCTTCAATGCGGCCGTGGCCAAAGTCGAAGCTTTCCGCAGGGCACGTGGCGAAAAACCCCGCATCCTTATCGCCAAAATGGGTCAGGACGGACACGATCGCGGCCAGAAGGTCATCGCGACGGCTTTCGCCGATCTCGGTTTCGATGTCGTCGTCGGCGCCATGTTTCAGACGCCGGAAGAAGTGGCCGATGTCGCCGTGCGCGAGGGGGTCGACATCCTCGGCGCGTCGTCGCTGGCTGCAGGCCATCTGACGCTGGTGCCGGAATTGAAGGAGGCGCTCACCCGCCGTCACGCCGGCAATGTGTTGATCGCCGTCGGCGGCGTCATTCCGCCACAGGATTTCGCGGCACTGGAAGCAGCCGGTGCCGATGCGATCTTTCCGCCCGGAACCGTGATCGCCGAAGCGGCGGCGGCGTTGATGCAAAAGCTGATGGCATGACGGCCCGGCTTTAGAGCGATTCAGCTTTTCACGGTATCTCTGAGCCGTTCTATCTCCTTGTTGTCTCGCAATTCCGGACGGAAAACCGCTACGCACTTTTCCTGGAATTGCTTTAGACGGCCACGCTCTTGAAGAATTCGATGCTCTGTTCGATTTCGCCCGGCAGAGCCGAATTGTGGCTGCCCGTTACAGTCGCCATTTCCATCTTCACGCCGGCGCCCGTCGCCCGCTTTGCGAGCAGAGCCAGACGCGAATCGAAATGGGCTTCCTCGGTGCCGTGGAACAGCTTTATCGGGCTCTTGAAGCTGTGCGCATAGCAGAGCGGCGACCGCATCTGATATTCGCGCGGGTTCCTGGTGTTGAAGCGAATATCCTGCGGATAGCGACTAAAGAAGGCATAGGCGTCGGGGTTGCCGGATATCGGTGCGACCGCCCGGAACCGCTTGGTCGACATAGCGGCGAGCATGGCCAGCGTACCACCGATGCTATGACCCGCCAGGAACATGTGGTGCGGATCGACGCCCGGCAGATGCCGCAGCCGGTTGGATGCGGCCAGCACGTCGGCTACTTCATCATAAAAGCCCGAGAAATTGCCCTTCTGGCCATTTTCCCCGCGCATCGAGGGGATCATGACAACATAGCCGGCCTCGACATAGGGCTTCATCAGCTGCCAATGCCCCTGGCCGATGGCGTTGCCGCCATGCAGGAACAGCACCGCCGGCTTCGGCTTCTCCGAGCGCGTATAACGGGAAACCCAGGCGACGAGCTCCAGTTCTTCACCAACACCGCTACGATAAAAAAGCCGTTCGGCGGTCGACGGCGTAACCAGCCGCTCGTAGATATCGGGGGCCGGCCCCTTGCTCAGGAGATCGGTGCGAAACAGATGGCGCTCCTTGGCGTAGTCGCCCGAAAGCAGCGGCGGCGCATCCTCTGCCTTTTCATCGCTCCGGGCGATCGCACCCTTGGTCTCGGCGGGCTTGCTCCCTGTCGTGCTGTCGTCAGCGGCCCTGACGATGGAGGGCGCAAAAAGCGTGACGGCGATACCGGCAAGAACGCCGCGGCGATTGGGACGAAATACGTTGTCGTCAGACATGGTCATAGGCTCTGTCCAAATATCCCGGCGCAGCTCAAATCTGCACGGGTTGAAAGGCAAGGCCAACTCACTTTGTGGTGAGGAATCGCCCTGCCCTATTCATCGACAACGGGAGCCTTGGCGTCAATCATCGCGATCAAAGTTTCCAGCCTGTCGGCTTCGTAGGGAGGCTTGTCTGGCCGCAGCCGAGCGATGCGCGGAAAACGCATGGCAACGCCGGATTTATGGCGGGTGGAGCGGTTGATGCCCTCGAAGGCCACCTCGAGCACGAAGCCGAAATCGCGGTCGGCACGCACGGCCCGTACGGGGCCGAAACGATCGACGGTGTTGTTGCGCACGAATTTGTCGAGCACTTCCAGCTCCGCATCCGTGAAACCGAAATAGGCCTTGCCGACGGGCACGAGCTGCTCGCCTTCCGGCGTCATCGCCCAGACGCCGAAGGTGAAATCGGAATAGTAGCTGGATCGCTTGCCGTGGCCGCGCTGCGCATACATCAGCACCGCATCGACATTATAAGGATCGCGCTTCCACTTGAACCAGGGTCCCTTGGCGCGGCCGGCGAGATAGGAACTGTCGCGGCGCTTGATCATCACCCCTTCGATCACCGGATCGGGCGGCGAGGAGCGCAGCCGGTCAAGCTCCTCCCAGGAGGTGAAATCGACGAGTGGCGACAGATCGAAACGGTCGTGCGGTGCTGCCTCGACAATCTCGGTCAACCGCTCGCGCCGATCGAGGAAGCCACGGGCACGCACGTCCTCCGCACCATCGAACAGAAGGTCGTAGGCGCGGATGAAGGCCGGAAACTCCTCCAGCATCTTCGAAGTCACGGTCTTGCGGTTGAGGCGCTGCTGCAGATCGGAAAAGCTGCGCGTCGGGCTGTTGGAACGAACGGTGCCGCCAACCAGCAGCTCGCCATCCATGACGCCTTCGAAACTCATCGCCTCCACGATATCGGGAAAGGCACCGGATATGTCATCGCCCGAGCGCGAATAGAGCTTGCTCGTTTCCCCGGAGCGCGAAAGCTGGACGCGAATGCCGTCCCATTTCCATTCGGCGGCGAAGTCTTTCGGGTCGAGCCCGTCGAGATCACCGGGTTCGACGGGATTGGCGAGCATGACGGAATGGAAGATCGCCGGCGTCGCCAATATCGGCCGTTCGGCCTCGCCTTCCAGCCAGCGGAACAGGCTCTCATAGGGCGGTTGCAGGCCATGCCACAGCGTTTCGATTTCGGTCACATCCTTGCCGCTCAGCTCCGCTAAAGCTTGCTTGGCAAGCCGCGCCGAGACACCGATGCGCATGGCGCCGGTTGCAAGCTTCAGGAAGGCGAAACGGCCTGATGTATCCAACCTATCGAGCAGATCCCGGACGAAGCTGCGCACTTCGGTCCGCCCCAGCGCATTCATGCGGCGCACGACGTCGCCGAGCCTGGGCTGTTCGCCGGCAGGGCGTTCAATGTCGCTTTCCTTGTCCCAGACCAGCGAGATCGTCTCGGCGAGATCGCCGACATAATCATAGGAATAGCGGAACAGCACCTCGTCCATGCGCTCGAGCACGAGCTCACGCAGCATGGCGGGCTTGACGTTGCGCACTTCAAGCGTGCCTGCGATGGCGGCCAGGCCATAGCCGCGGTCGGGATCGGGCGTGTCGCGAAAATAGTCGGTCAGCAGCTTCAGCTTGCCGTTGCGGCTCGGTGTCAGCACCAGACGGTCGAGAAGGTCGGCAAAGGCTTTCATCAATCGCCCTCGTCTTCATAGCCGATGAGATGCAGCGGCTTGGCCGCGATGCCCTGCAGCTCGCACCAGCGCACCAGGGCCTCTTCGCGTCCGTGGGTAACCCAGACTTCGCTCGGTTTCAGATCGGAGATCGTCTCGGTCAGCTCCGGCCAGTCGCAATGGTCCGATATGACCAGCGGCAGCTCGACGCCGAGCTGCTTGGCGCGCTGGCGCACCATCATCCAGCCGGAGGCGAAAGCCGGCAGCGGATCATGGAACCGCCTCGCCCAGCGATCCTGGAATGCCGAGGGCGGGCCGACGACGACGGCGCCATGAAAGATCGACTGATCACGGCTTTCGATGGTAGCCGGCCTGAGTTCGCCAAGCGCGATGCCCTGGCTGACATAATAGTCGCAGAGCGTTTCCAGAGCGCCATGGATATAGATCGGCTTGTCATAGCCGGCATCGCGCAGCAGGCGAATGACGCGCTGCGCCTTGCCGAGCGCATAGGCGCCAACCAGATGTGTCCGTTCCGGAAACTGGCGAAGCGAGGCCAGCAGCTTGCACGTCTCGGCCATGGGATCGGGATGATGAAAGACCGGCAGACCGAAGGTAGCCTCGGTGATGAACACGTCGCAGGGAACTGGCACATAGGCTTCACAGGTCGGGTCCGGCCGGCGTTTGTAGTCACCGGAGACGACGATACGCAGCCCATCCGTCTCCACGGCGATCTGCGCCGAGCCGAGCACATGGCCGGCCGGATAGAACTGCACCTTCACGCCATTGATCGTCACCTCCTCGCCGAAGGCGACCGCCTGCTCCGATCCGGCAAAGCCATCGCCGTAGCGGATGCGCATGATATCGAGCGTCTGGCGTGTAGCGAGCACATGCGCGTGGCCGGAGCGGGCATGATCGGAATGGCCATGCGTGACGAGCGCGCGCTCGACCGGCTGCACGGGGTCGATGTAAAAGCCGCCGATCGGGCAGAACAATCCTTCGGGCGCGGGATAAAGCAGTTGTTCCGGTCTCATGAGTGAAGAGGATAGCGCGATTTGCTCGATTAGGTAGCGATAACAGTAGTCTTTCGATTGAAACCGCGCTCGGGTTGCCGATCGGGGAGATCAAAAAGGAGAACATCCTCGCAATAGGGCTTGGCCTTGGCGACGACGACGCCATTCGGATCGACGATGGCGCTGCTGCCATAGCTTACCCAGCCGTCCTCGTTGCTGCCAACCACATCCGATGCCATGACCCAGCATCCCGTATGCCGGGCGCATATCTGCAGGCCCGAAATGCCAGGCCTGTGCCACCTTTCCGCCTTGTGAGGCCGGAGCATCAGATTGATGGGATTGCAGATGAGGCCTGCTCCCTTTCGGGCCAGACGGTGTGCGGTATAGGGATATCTGAGATCGGCGCAGATATTGATGCCGAAGCGCCAATGGCTCTCCTCCCAGACGGGAAAATCCCTGCCGGGCATGCAGCCCTTCTCGAGCGGATGTGCCTTGGCATAGACCCCGTTGATCCGGCCGGACTTGGCGACGATGGCGCTGTTGTAGACCCCATCGCTCCTGCGCTCGAAAAGGCCGACGATCGCGGTCGTTTTCCCGGCAGCAAAGCGGCCAATGAGAGCGTTCAGATGCGGATCGTCCAAAGACATAGCGCGGCGTTTGGCGATGGCCTTATCGTAGCTGTGCCCCTGCAGGTAGCATTCGGGAAAGAGGGCGAGATCGATTCCTTCAGCCTCCGCCCAGGCCAAATCGCGCGCCAAAACCTTGGCCGTCTGCTCGACGGCATCGAAAAGTGCCAGACGTTGAAAGGCCGCTATCCGCATGCGGCAGGGGTATCATGTGCGCCGAGTCGCCCCTAGTGCCGATCGACCGCTGGCGAAGTTCCGTCTGCGCCGAACTGGTAAATGAAATGGGAGGATGTCTGAGCGTTCCGCAGTCCGAACGCCGTTAGAGACCTACTCCTGTATCAAAATGAAACAGATAGTCTTGGCATGATTTCTGCTTCGTCGGCGTCATCTACGGAGTTCGCCATGATCCAACGCCGCGCCTTCATCGTTTCCCTCGCTGCCTCGGCGGCGGCCGGCCTGCTTGCGCCCCGCGTTTTCGCCGCGCCGCTTGCCAAGATGACCGGCGCCGAGCTGCGGGGGCCGATCGATGCCATCACACTGAAAACCACGCCGGGAGCGAGCGATTTCAAGAGCGGCAAGCTGCAGGCGATGATCGACAATGCGGCGCGCACCAACATGCCGCTGTTCCTGCCGCCGGGCACATACAACATCTCCAACCTGACACTTCCCGACAATACCCGCATCACCGGCGTTCCCGGTGCCTCGCGGCTCGTCTATAGCGGCGACGGCCATCTGATGAATGCCGACAAGGCCCGGCGTATCGAGCTTTCCGGCCTCGTCCTTGATGGCGGCAATCGCTGGCTTGCCGATTATGCCGGCGGCCTCCTGCAATTTAGCGGCGTCGACGAAGTGCTCATCGACAATTGCGAAGTTACCGGCAGCCGCAAGCACGGGCTGCAGCTGGAGCGCTGTGGCGGCCGGATCGAACGCAGCCGCATTTCCGGCGCTGCCGAGGCCGGCATCTATTCCGTCCAGTCAACCGGATTGACGGTGACAGGCAATCGCGTCGAGGATTGTGGCAATGGCGGCATCCTGATCCATCGCTGGGACAAGGCGGAGGATGGCAGCAGCGTCACCAACAACCGCATTGCCCGCATCCGCGCCAATGGCGGCGGCACCGGCCAGAACGGCAACGGCATCAATGTCTTCCGAGCCGATGGCGTCACGGTTTCGGGCAACCAGATCACCGATTGCGCCTTCACCGCCATTCGCGCCAACTCGGCTTCGAATGTGCAGATCTCCAACAATCAGTGCCTGCGCTCGGGCGAAACCGCCATCTACTGCGAATTCGAATTCGTCGGCGCCACGATCAATAACAATCTGGTCGATGGCGCAGCGAACGGCATCTCGGTCACGAATTTTGACAAGGGAGGCAGGCTCGCTTCGGTGACGGGCAATGTCATCCGCAACCTGTCGCTCACTGCCCCTTACGCGCAGGATGGCGGCTTTGGCATCGGCATCTCTGCCGAAGCCGATACGCTTGTTGCCGATAATATCATCGAGAATGCGCCGCTCTGGGGCATGCGGCTCGGCTGGGGGCAATATCTCCGCAATGTCGTCGCAACAGGCAATATCGTCAGGCAGGCCGGCATCGGTTGCGTCATCTCGGTCGCCGACGGCGCCGGCTCGGCAGTGATTACAGGCAATCTCTTTCAGGAGATGGAGCAGGCAGCAATCATGGGCTTTCGCTGGGACAAGCCGGCATCCGGCGATCTCATCAAGGGAAGTACGCAGTTCCCGCAGTTGACCATTGAAAACAACAGACTCGTTTAAGCCGTTCGCCAGCTCGGCTGCCGCTTTTCGAAGAAGGCGGTAATGCCCTCCTTCGCCTCTTCAGTCTCCCAGGCATCCGCCAGCTGCTCGACGACATGATCGATCATATCATCGGTAATGGGTCTGCCGACAGAGCGCGCCAGGGCCTTGGCACGAGCGGCCGCCTGTGGAGACGCCGCCAGAAAATGACGGACTTCGGCCTCCACGGCCTCATCCAGTGCCTCCTCCGCAACGACCCGCGACAGGAGGCCCGCCGCGTGCGCCTGCCAGGCGTCAATGATCTTGCCGGAGAGAAAGAGCGGACGCGCATTCGCTTCGCCGATGCGGGCGACGACATAGGGGCTGATGGTGGCCGGGATGATGCCGAGGCGCACTTCCGTCAAGCCGAAACGGGCTGTCGATGCCGAGATTACCATGTCGCAAACGCTCAGGATGCCGATACCCCCGCCGAAAGCGTTACCCTGGACGCGGGCGATCAGAGGCTTCGGCAACTCGTTCAGCACCTTGAACAGCATGGCAAGCCGTCGCGCCTCGGCCATGCGCCCGTCCCGCGTGGCGTCGAACTGGGCACGCATCCAGCCGAGATCGCCGCCGGCACAGAAGCTGGCGCCTTCGCCGGTCAGCACGACGACCCGGACTGATTTGTCGTGGGCAAGATCGTCCGCCGCCGCCGTCAAGTCATCGATCATCTCCGCCGACAGAGCATTGTGCTTTTCCGGGCGTGCCAGCGTCAGATGGGCAACACCGCGCGCGTCGGTGGCGATGCGGATCGTTTGCGATATCATGAGGCGCTCCTGAGGTTGCGGGCAAAAGCGGCGGCGCGGGCAAGCTTGTCCTTGCCGAGACCCGTCTCGAAACCCCGCGCCGATAGATAATCGTGAACCGAAACGGTATCGACATTGCCCTTGGCGCCGGGCGCGAAAGGGCAGCCGCCGAGGCCACCGGCTGAGGCATCGAACACCCGCAGGCCGCGCTCCAGGGCGACGCCGATATTCTCGAGCGCCCGTCCGGACGTGTCATGAAAATGGCCGGCGAGGACTGCCGCGGGCAGCTCGCCCAGAACTGCGGCGAGCATCCGGTCGACGGCCTCAGGCGTGCCTTTGCCGATCGTGTCGCCGAGGCTGATCTCATAGCAACCAAGCGCCCGCAATTGCCAGGCGACGCTGACGACATTTTGCGGCGGCACCGCACCCTCGTAGGGGCATTCGACGACGCAGCTGACATAGCCGCGCAATGGAACGCCGCGATCCCGGCTGGCGGCGGCAACCGGTCGGAAGCGTTCGATGCTCTCGGCGATCGAGCAATTGATGTTGCGCATGGAAAAGGTTTCGGAAGCCGACGCGAAGATCGCCACCTCATCGGCGTCGGCTGCAAGCGCCGCTTCGAAGCCCTGCATGTTGGGCGCGAGGGCCGCGTAACGGACACCGGGACGTCGCTCTATGCCGGCCATCACGGCAGCGGCATCGCCAAGCTGCGGCACCCATTTCGGACTGACGAAGCTGGTAACCTCGATACGCTCGAAACCGCAATCGGAGAGCAGGTCGACCAGCTCGATCTTGCGCGCGGTATCGACCTGCTGCTTCTCGTTCTGCAGCCCGTCGCGCGGCGCCATCTCGACGATGGTGACGTGGTTGGAAGGCTGGTCGGTCATGCAGCATCCTCCGGGCGAAGCGACAGAAGCACGGCGCTTTCGCTGGTCTGATCGCCCTCGCCGACATGCAGGCTTTCGACGATGCCGTCGCGGGCGGCCGTCAAGGTCAGCTCCATCTTCATGGCCTCCATGACGATCAGCGCCTGCCCCTTCGCCACCGTATCGCCCTCACGCACTCGCACGATCTTGACGAGGCCCGGCATCGGCGCAATCACGCGGTCGCCGCCGCTGGCCGTCTCCTCACCGCCGTCGAGCGGATCGAGGCGGTGGAAGTGATGTGTCTGCCCGTCGAGGAACAGCGTCACGTCCGACGATGTCTCGAAGATATCGATGTGGGACTGCCGGCCGTCGATTTCGACGCGTCGAGAACCTCCCTCATCGGCAAGCAGCCGAACCGGGATGGCGTGATCATCAAAGGCGACGCTGAAAAGCGAATGCCCCGCAGCGCTCACCCGGCAGCTCCTCTGACCGCCGGCAAAATGCAGCGTGACGGGACGACTTGCATTGCCCCAGAGCTGCCATGCACCCAGCGAGAGCCAGGGATCATTGGCGGCTGTTCGAACAAATCCGCCCGCCTCGACAATGGCGGCGATGGCAAGAGCCGCGTCGTCCGGCTGCCGCGCCGAGGTCAGAGCCTCCACTTCCCGGTCGATCAATCCAGTGTCCGGGTGGCCAGCGGCGAAATCCGGCTGGCGGCTGAGGCGAATGAGGAAATCGAGATTGGTCGTGGTTCCGGCGACCTGCGTCTGCTCAAGACCACGCGTGAGCTTGGCAAGGGCGGCGGCTCGATCCGGCGCATGCACGGTCAGCTTGGCGATCAATGGATCGTAATGCGGGGTGATGGTATCGCCCTCACGCACGCCGGCATCGATGCGGACATCGCCTTCGGGAAAGCGTAAGCGCGAGATCGTGCCGGTTGCCGGCAGAAAGCCGCGCGAGGGGTCTTCGGCGTAGATGCGCGCTTCGAAGGCCCAGCCGCTTATGGTGAGTTCGTCCTGGGATTTCGGCAGCGGCTCGCCGCTGGCGACGCGCAATTGCCACTCGACAAGGTCGACGCCGGCGATCGCCTCGGTGACGGGATGCTCGACCTGCAGGCGGGTGTTCATCTCCATGAAGAAGAAGCGATCCGGCGATAGGCCGTCGGAGACATCGGCGATGAATTCGACGGTGCCGGCGCCGCGATAGTCGATGGCGCGGGCGGCACGAACGGCCGCTTCGCCCATGGCGCTGCGCATTTCCTCTGTCATACCGGGTGCAGGCGCCTCCTCGATCACCTTCTGATGCCGGCGCTGCAGGGAGCAGTCGCGCTCGAAGAGATGCACGGCATTGCCATTGATATCGCCGAAGACCTGAATCTCGATATGGCGCGGTTTGATCAGATATTTCTCGATCAGCACGGCATCATCGCCGAAGGCGGATTTCGCCTCGCGCTTTGCCGCTTCCAGCGAGGCAGCGAATTCCTCCGGCCGGTCGACGCGGCGCATGCCCTTGCCGCCGCCGCCTGCCCGCGCCTTGATGAGAACGGGAAAGCCGATGCCAGCGGCCTGCTCGGCAAGAAAGCCGGGTTCCTGCCCATCGCCGTGATAGCCTGGCACGACCGGCACCCCTGCCCGCTCCATCAGCGCCTTGGCGGCGTCCTTCAGCCCCATCGCCCGGATCGAGGCCGGCGACGGACCGATGAAGACGAGGCCAGCGGCCTCGACGGCTTCGGCAAAGCCCGCGTTTTCCGAGAGAAAGCCGTAGCCCGGATGGATGGCTTCCGCTTGGGTGCGCTTTGCCGCCGCAATGATCTTTTCCTTCGAAAGATAGCTTTCGCTCGCCGCCGCCGGGCCGATATGAACGGCCTCGTCGGCCAGTGCCACATGCAGGGCATCTCGATCGGCGTCGGAATAGACGGCGACCGTGCGGATGCCCAGGCGCCTTGCAGTGTGGATGACACGGCAGGCGATTTCGCCGCGATTGGCGATCAGTATCTTCGAAAACATCGGCAGACCCTATTGCGCGGCAATGACTTCGACTTCGAGCAGCCAGGCGGTATCGAAAATGCCAGCGATTACGACAGTCATGGCTGGCGTGAGCGGGCCTAGATATTCGGCGCGGATCTCGCGGTTCTCCATCGTATGGTGTCGATCAGCGAGAAAAGTGGTGACCTTGACGATATCGTCCTTGGTCATGCCGGCCGCCTTCAGCTGGGCATCGACATTCAGCCAGGCCTGGCGAGCCTGGGCCTTGAACCCCTCGGGAAGCGTATCATCCGACGTCATCGGGATCTGACCGCTGACAAACAGCAATCGCTCGAAATTCTCAAGCTTTACGGCTTGGGCATAACCGCCGCGGGGCTGCGGCGCATTCTTGGCATTGATGGCATCGCGTTTCATCTCCGTCTCCTCACATCCTGAACAGACCGAAGCGTGTGTCTTCGATCGGCGCGTTGAGTGCTGCTGAAAGCGACAGAGCCAGCACATCGCGGCTCTTGCGCGGGTCGATAATACCATCGTCCCAGAGGCGGGCCGAGGCATAGAGCGGATGGCTCTGGGTTTCGAACATCTTGAGCGTTGGCGCCTTGAAGGCCGCCTCTTCTTCGGTCGTCCAGGGCTTGCCGGCACGCGCCAGCGCCTCGCCGCGCACCGTGGCGAGCACACCCGCCGCCTGTTCTCCGCCCATGACGGAGATGCGGCTGTTGGGCCAGGTCCAGAGGAACCGCGGCGAATAGGCGCGACCGGCCATGCCGTAATTGCCGGCACCAAAGGAGCCGCCGATGAGCATGGTGACTTTCGGAACCTTGGTGGTGGCAACCGCCGTCACCAGCTTGGCGCCGTTCTTGGCGATGCCCTCGGTCTCGTATTTGCGGCCGACCATGAAGCCGGTGATGTTCTGCAGGAAGACCAGCGGGATCTTGCGCTGCGAGCAGAGCTCGACGAAATGCGCGCCCTTGAGAGCCGATTCCGAGAACAGGACGCCGTTGTTGGCGATGATCCCGACGGGAATGCCGTGGATATGGGCGAAGCCGCAGACCAGCGTCGTACCATAGCGCGCCTTGAACTCATCGAGGCGGGAGCCATCCACCACGCGGGCGATGACCTCGCGCACATCATAGGGCGTGCGCAGGTCGGAAGGGACGATACCAAGGATTTCTTCGGGATCGTAAAGCGGCGCCTCCGGGGTGCGAAGCTCGACACCCTCGGGATTGCGGCGATTGAGATTGGCAACTGCCTGCCGGGCAAGCGCAAGAGCATGGGCATCGTCGCGCGCCAGATGATCGGCGACGCCGGAAAGGCGCGTATGGACATCGCCGCCGCCGAGATCTTCGGCCGAGACCACCTCCCCCGTCGCCGCCTTGACGAGTGGCGGACCGGCCAGAAAGATCGTTCCCTGCTTCTCGACGATGATCGTTTCGTCCGACATGGCCGGCACATAGGCGCCGCCCGCCGTGCAGGAGCCCATGACGACGGCGATCTGCGGAATGCCGGCCGCCGACATATTGGCCTGATTGTAGAAGATGCGGCCGAAGTGATCGCGGTCCGGAAAGACCTCATCCTGGTTCGGCAGATTGGCGCCACCGGAATCGACGAGATAGATGCAAGGGAGGTTGTTTTCCGTCGCAATCTCCTGCGCCCGCAGATGCTTCTTCACCGTGATCGGATAGTAGGTGCCGCCTTTGACCGTAGCATCGTTGCAGACGATCATGCAGTCGCGGCCGGAAACGCGGCCGATGCCGGCGATCAGGCCGGCACCCGGCGCCTCGTCGCCATGCATTCCATAGGCCGCCGTCGCACCGATTTCCAGAAACGGCGTGGCAGGATCGATCAATCCGGCAACGCGATCGCGCGGCAGCATCTTGCCGCGGCTCACATGCCGCTCGCGCGCCTGCGCCCCGCCGCCTTCTGCCGCCTTCGAGGCCGCAGCCTCGGCGACACCGATCGCCTCCAGCAACGCGGCGCGGTTGTCGCGAAAGCGGTCCGAATGCGTCGATATCTCTGATTTCAGGACGGTCATGCGGCCTCACCGGTCAAGTAAAATGGAATTCGAAATCAGGCCGTTTCGCCGAACAATTCGCGGCCGATCAGCATGCGCCGGATTTCGGAGGTACCGGCGCCGATCTCATAGAGCTTGGCGTCGCGCAGCAGCCGGCCGGCGGGATAATCATTGGTATAGCCATTGCCGCCGAGCGCCTGAATACATTCGAGCGCCAGCGTCGTCGCCTTCTCGGCGGAATAGAGAATGCAGCCGGCCGCATCCTTGCGGGTGGTCTCGCCGCGATCGCAGGCGGCGGCCACAGCATAGACATACGCGCGCGACGCATTCATCGTCACATACATGTCAGCAAGCTTGCCCTGCATCAGCTGGAACTCGCCGATCGACTGGCCGAACTGCTTGCGCTCGTGCATGTAGGGCAGAACCACATCCATGCAGGCGGCCATGATGCCGACAGGGCCGCCGGAGAGTACGACGCGCTCATAGTCGAGGCCCGACATCAGCACGCGAACACCGCCATCGATCTGCCCCAGGACGTTTTCCTCCGGCACTTCGCAATCGACGAAGATCAGCTCGGATGTATTCGAGCCGCGCATGCCGAGCTTGTCCAGCTTCTGGCCAACCGAAAACCCTTTGAAACCCTTCTCTACGAGAAATGCGGTGATCCCTCTCGGGCCGGCATCCGGCGAGGTCTTGGCGTAGACGACAAGGACATCGGCATCGGGGCCGTTGGTGATCCACATCTTGCTGCCGTTCAGCACATAATGATGGCCGCGCTTTTCGGCATGCAGCTTCATGGAGACGACATCGGAGCCCGCACCCGGCTCCGACATGGCCAAGGCGCCGACATGCTCGCCCGAAATCAGCTTCGGCAGATAGCGCTCCTTTTGCGCGGTCGTGCCGTTGCGATGGATCTGGTTGACGCAGAGGTTGGAGTGAGCGCCATAGCTCAGGCCGACAGAGGCGGACGCACGGCTGATCTCCTCCATGACGACCGTGTGGGCCAGATAGCCGAGCCCGGCACCGCCATAAGCCTCATCGACGGTGACCCCGAGCAGGCCGAGATCGCCCATCTCCCGCCACAGATGCATCGGGAAATTGTTGTTGCGATCGATCTCGTCGGCAAATGGTGCGATGCGGTTGGTGGCAAAACGGCGCACCTGCTCGCGCAGTGCATCGATGTCCTCGCCTAGCGCGAAGTTCAATCCCCCAGAAAACATCCGGCTTTCTCCTCCCGATCTTCCCGAACGTCCAATCACTTTGAACGTATGTCTCGTTGTGCCTGCTTCAAGTTTCCACTGCGGCCATCACGCCGCATCCGCGGGTACGTGCTGTCTCTCCCGCGTCATCTCGTAGGCTTTCAGCCTGTCCGCGATCGTCAGCATGATTTTCCGGGCAGCCTCCTCCTTGACCGGTCCGAAGCCTCTTATCTCATCGAACAGCGAGAGGATGGCAAGGGCTTCGACCTCGTTGTCGTGGCGCAGGCCGGCAAGCACGCGCTTGGCGATCCCTTCGTAATCGGCAATCAGGCGGCGCTCCATCCGGCGTTCCGCCATGTAGCCGAAGGGATCGAAGGGGGTGCCGCGCAGCCGTTTCATTGGTGCAAGCACCCGCAGCAGCGGCAATATCCAGGCGCCGAACTCGCGCTTCCTCGGCCGGCCGTTCGGATCCCTGCCGCCGAGGATGGGCGGAGCAAGATTGAGGACCAGCTTGAAATCGCCCTCCATCTCCTCGCGCAGCTGCGCTTCAAATGTGGGATCGATCAGAAGCCGGGCGACCTCGTATTCATCCTTGTAGGCCAGAACCCGCGCATAGGTGACGGCGACGGCAAAGGGCACCTTGTCCGAAAGCCGCTCCCTTATCGCCAGCGCGTTGGCATGGGCGACGAATGCGGCATAGCGATCGGCAAGTGCTGCATCCTGATAGGCGGTCAGATGCGCCGAACGATGCTTGATGAGTTCATCGAGGCTCATGTCCGCCAGCGTCTTTCCTGCATCGGGCGCGGCCATCAGGGCATGAACAGCCTGCGGATCATGCGCCAGAAGCCGGCCCCAATGAAACGCGGAGAGGCTCGGCTTGACGGCGACGCCGTTAAGTTCGATCGCCTTTTCGATTGCCTCCAGCGACAGCGGTAGCAGGCCGCGCTGCCAGGCAAAGCCGGTCAGCAGGATATTGGTCGATATGGCATCGCCGGTCACTTCTGTCGCGACATGGCCAAAATCGAGGAAGACGGATTTGTCGCTGACGGTCTTGGCGATCGTGTGCTGGATCGATCCGGTCTTGAAATCGAAATCACGGTTGCGGACAAAATCGGCAACCGGCATCAGCCCGGTGTTGACGATGGCCGTCGTCCGCGCCGGTGAGCAGAGCGTGATCGCATCCTTGGACGCGCCCACGACCTCATCGGCTGATAACAGCAGATCAGCGCCGCCATTGACGATGCGCGAGGAGGTGACGTCGGCCTGACTATGCCCGATGCGAAGATGGCTCATGACCGCGCCGCCCTTCTGGGCGAGGCCGGCCATGTCGAGGATCATCGGCACTTTGCCATCCAGATGCGCGGCCATGCCGAGAATGGCGCCGATGGTCAGAATGCCGGTGCCGCCGACGCCGGCAATCGCGATATTCCAAGGGCGATCGGCGATGACGGGGATTTCCGGCATCGGCACCGCAACATTCCCATGGTCCAGCGCCTTCCGCTTGCGGCGCTTGCCGCCATGAACGGTCACGAAGGATGGGCAGAAGCCTTTGACGCAGGAAAAATCCTTGTTGCAGCTCGACTGGTTGATCTGGCGCTTGCGGCCAAACTCAGTCTCCAGCGGCTCGATGGAAATGCAGTTGGATTGCACCGAGCAATCGCCGCAGCCCTCGCAGACAGCCTTGTTGATGAAGACACGCTTGGCCGGATCTTCCATCAAGCCACGGCTGCGGCGACGGCGTTTCTCGGCCGCGCAAGTCTGGACATAGACGATCGCCGAACAACCTTCGGTCTCGCGCAGCGTCAGCATCACCTGGTCGATATGATCGCGATGCAGGATCTTGACGCCGGGCGCCAGCTCGGAAGCGCGATAGGCATCAGGATTATCGGAGAGCAGATAGATCGGCCTGACGCCTTCGTCATGCAGCTGTTTCGTCACCAATTGCGGCGTCAGATGGCCATCGATCTGCTGACCGCCGGTCATGGCAACGGCGTCGTTATAGAGCAGCTTATAGGTGACGTTGACCTTGGCAGCGACGGACTGGCGGACAGCGAGAATGCCGGAATGGAAATAAGTGCCGTCGCCGAGATTAACGAACATGTGCTTTTCGTCGGTGTAGCGCGCGATCGCCGTCCACGGCACGCCTTCCCCGCCCATTTGCGTAAAGGTCTCGGTGCTGCGGTCCATCCAGGTGGCCATATAGTGGCAGCCGATACCGGCGATGGCGCGGCTGCCTTCGGGGACGCGAGTGGAGGTATTGTGCGGACAGCCGGAACAGAAGAAGGGCGTGCGGTTCAGCGGCGCGACATGACTGCGGCTGATCTGGCCGCGCTCGGCAAGATAGGCAAGCTTGGCAGCTATCCGATCATGCAGGCCCTGATCGAGATCGAGCTTGACGATGCGGCCGGCGATGGCTCTGGCGACCGCGCCGACGGTCAATGCCGAGGACAGGCTGAGATAGGGCCTGTCGTGCTCGTCGAACTTGCCGACAATGCGCGGGCGGACATCGGCGCGCCAGTTGAAGAGCTGCTGCTTGATCTGGTTTTCGATGATCTCGCGCCGCTCCTCGACGACGAGCACCTCGTCCAGCCCTTCGGAGAAATGCCGCACGGCCTCCGGCTCCAGCGGCCAGGGCATGCGCACCTTCAGGATACGCAGGCCGATCGCTGCCATTTCTTTCGGGCCGATCTCGAGTTCGCGCAGCGCCTGCAGCACGTCCTCATAGGCCTTGCCTGAAGAAATAATGCCGAAGCGGGCATTGGGTACGTCATGGGTGATTTCATCGACGCGATTGGCGCGGGCAAAGGCGATGGCCGCATAGGCCTTGTAGTTCTGCAGGCGGTCGTCCTGCATCAAGGGTGGGTCGGGCCAGCGCAGGTTGAGGCCGCCGGGAGGCATCTCGAAATCAGTCGGCAGGACGAATTGCCGCCGCTCGCCGGAGAGATCGACGGCCGCCGTCGTCTCGACCGTGTCGGCGATAAACTTCATGCCGACCCAGCAGCCGGAGTAGCGCGACATGGCGATGCCGAGCAGGCCGTATTCCAGGAATTCGTGGATGGACGAGGGATAGATGACCGGCATGACCGCCGACATGAATTCATGGTCAGTCTGATGCGGAATGGTCGAGGATTTGGCGGAATGATCGTCGCCGGCAAAACAGAGGACGCCGCCATGCCTGGAGGTGCCGGCGGCATTGCCATGTTTCAGCACGTCGCCAGATCGATCGACGCCGGGGCCTTTGCCGTACCAGATGCCGAGCACACCATCCTTGCGGGCGCCTGGGGAAAGGCCGACCTGCTGCGAGCCCCAGACGGCGGTGGCGGCAAGGTCTTCATTGATCCCGGGCTGGAAGGTGACGTCATGAGTGTCGAGGTAAGTCTTGGCTTTCAGAAGCTGCTGGTCGTAGCCGCCAAGCGGCGAGCCGCGATAGCCTGAAATGAACGTTGCAGTATTGAGCCCGGCGGCGCGGTCACGCCGCATCTGGGTCATGGGCAGCCGCACCAGCGCCTGCAGGCCGGTCATGAAAACGCGGCCATCCTCAGCGGTATATTTGTCGTCTAGCGAAACGCCGGTCGCAAGCATCTGCTCTCCTCCCGAGATCGCAGTTACCGATTGCCCATGTGCATTTCACCGAATGCCTCCTACCGCATCCGACGAAAGCCGTAATCGAACGGTAACATGCAGCGACGCTAATTTCTGAACGAAGGCTAGGCCTCGGCAGCATGATTTGCAAAGATTGCGGCGGGTTGGTGGATATTTTCGTGCTTGCGCGGCGCCGGCCATCCGCCATCCATCACAAGCTTTCATCGAGATATCAACGGCAGGGCCTTCCGCTGTCCCCGAGTGCCCAATAATGTCGCGCCGACTCGAATCTGGGAGACCCTCATGCTGACGATCTACGGTGTCTATCGCTCGCGCGCCTCGCGCAATTACTGGATGGCTAGGGAGATCGGCGTCGAGTTCAAATCCGTGCCTGTGATCCAGGCCAGCCGGCTTGCCAACCCACTCGCCGCCGACGCCCCGATCAATACGATGTCGCCGGAGTTTCTGGCCGTCAATCCGATGGGCATGATCCCCTGCATCAAGGATGGCGATCTCGCCATGCACGAGTCGCTCGCCATCAATCTCTACCTCGCGCGCAAATATGGCGGCCCGCTGGCTGGCAAGACGGCCGAAGAAGAAGGGCTGCTGGCGATGTGGACGATGTGGGCGGCGACCGAAGTCGAGCCCTACAGCGTCGCGCTCGTGCGCATCTATGACAATGCCAAGGAAAATAGCGAGCAGGGTAAGGCCGGGATCACGGTTGCCTGCCGCTCGCTGAAGAAACCGCTCGACGTACTGGAGAAGCACCTGCAGAATCAGGACTACCTCCTCGGGGATCGCTTTACCGTCGCCGACCTCAACCTGGCCGAAGTGATGCGCTACGCCCAGACCGAACAGGAATTGTTCGATGCACGTCCGAAGATGAAGGCCTGGATCGAGCGCTGCCAGTCGCGTGATGCCTACAAGGCAATGCAGGCGACCCGCGGCAAGGAGCCGACCTGACATGGATCATTGGAAGAGACGCATGCTCTCTTCCATTTCCTCGCGTATCCAGGCCTTGAAGGCGGAGACCTTCTTCGGCTCACGCACGCCTGCGGCGGTGACGAAGTAGTGACCGAAACCGATTTTGGCGCGGATGCCAAAGGGATCGACGAGACATTTCTGCTGGAGGGCATAGGCCGCCAGCGTCTGCCAGGCGAGCATCACCCCTTGCCCCGCTATGGCGGCATCCAGGCAGAGCGACGCATCGTTGAAGATGTGCCGCTCCTCCATGCAATGGCCCGATAGTCCCGCCTTGCGCAGCCACACCTCCCAGCCGAACATCGCATGTCCGTCGATGACGGCGGGGACTTTCAGGAGATCAGCGGGCTCCCGGAGCGTGGCCGCGATCTGCGGGGTAACGACCGGGAACACCTCCTGCGCCAGCAAGAGCTCGGACCTGACCCCGGGCCATTGCCCATTGCCAACTCGAATGCCGATATCGACATCCGATGTCGCCGGATTGATCAGACGTGTGGTGGCATCGATGCGCAGGCGGATATCCGGGTGGCGGCTGGCGAAGCGGTCGAGCCGGTACACCAGCCAGCGGGCAGCGAAAACCGGCGCGACCGAAATGGTGAGAATGTTCTCATCCTTGTGCTGCGCAAGCGCGATTGCCGCCGAAAGCGACTGGAAACCTTCGCCAAGCCTCGCCAGAACCGCCAATCCCGACGCAGTGACCATCATGCCTTTGGAGGTGCGCTCGAACAGCGGCCGGCCGAGCTGCGCCTCGGCCTTGATGACCTGCTGACTGACCGCGCCGACCGTCACGCCAAGTTCGTCGGCCGCCGCCTGCAGTGAACCGAGCCGCCCAACCGCCTCAAGGGCGCGCAAGCCATTCAGATGAACGTTATTGAGGTTTCTCATTATAGAATATCTATAACAGCATCTCGTCATTCTCAATTGCGCAAAGCGCGAATACGCGCGATTATTGCAGCATGGAATTGAAAACCACCGCTGTTCCGCCGGTAGACGCCCTTATGGTTGCATCGATGCGGAAATCCAAGGAGGCATTGCATGTCGATCTTGAAGCTTTTCTTTAGTCATCTGCTGGAAGAGGATCGCGAACAGGAAAACGATCCGCTGCTGCACCCAATGCTCGCCGCCATGTCGCTGGAAGAACTGGCCGACCTGCCGCTGATGCCGGAAAATCTCGGGCGCCCCATGGACAAGCGGACCGTTCAGCCGGAAGAATGCGCCTAAGAGAGACCTGCTCCACACGCGCAAACATGACATCGACCATCGATATGGACGCCATCGCCGAACGATTGCAGCGGCTTATAGCTCAAGCCCGGCTGCCGGCGGTTGAACCTGGCCTGCATTACGGCCTGCCGGCCTTCAAGGTCGGCGGCAAAGCCTTCGTCACGGTGAAGAACAACGAAACCGTCGTGCTGTCGCTGCCGATTGACCGCAAGGAACAGCTGATGGAAATGGCGCCGGAGATCTATTTCCAGACCGATCACTATGTCGGCTGGCCTTCCCTGCCCTTACGCATCGGCGCGATCGGCGACGAGGAACTGTTGGAGCGATTGATCGAGGCGTGGCAATACCGCGCCCCGAAAAAGCTCCTGGCAACATTCGGCTGACGGGATCAGCCTTCCTCGATGGCGAGCGCCTTCTTGACGGCCGGGCGCTCGAGCATGCGCTGGTAGTGGGCGTCCACCTTGGCGAACCGGCTGCGATCGACACCGTCTCCCGGAAGCCACGTCTCCATGGTGAAGAGATAGCCGTCAGCAACAGTATATTGTTCACCCATCACCCAGGGGCCTTTCAGCATCTTGTCTTCGATCAAGGCGAAGGCCTCGGTCATGGTCTGCGGCACCTTGGCCTTCATTGTCTCGATGGCCGCGGCATCGTCGGTCCAGCGATAGCCGCGACCCTTGTGCGAATGGTTCACATGAACGGTGGAGGCGATATAGCTGTTGAAGGACTGCATCTGGGCGAATTCGAAGGGGTCGTCGAGCGGTGCCAGCTTTGCGGCCGGCGCAATCTGGGCGATATAGGTCATGATCGCGATATTCTCGGTGATGACGCCGCGATCGGTCACCAGCGCCGGAACCCGGCCCTTGGGGTTGATGGCCAGATAATCCGGCTGGCGCTGATCGCCATTGGCGAGGTTGAGGCGTCGGTGTTCGTAAGCAAGACCCGACTCTTCCAGGGCGATGAGACTGGCGAGCGCGCAGCTTCCCGGCGCAAAATAGAATGTCAGCATGTTCCGTTCCTCGATTGAATTCTGCGAGGAAGCTAAAGCGAACCCGGCCAATACGGAAGTGGCTGATGCTGATGGGCGCTACAAAAGGTTTTGATCGGTCGGACCGCATCCCCATGCCCATCCCCATCGGCTGGCTTAGTGGGGATGGGCGGTCGATCTTAGGCGCAGCCGGGCACGTCTTCCAGCCTGTGCCAGACCGGAATGCCACGCTCGCGGGCGATGCGGACATCGTTGTCGGCGCCCTTGGAATCACCAGGCAACCTCAGAACACCCTCGCAAAGCTGCAGCAGCCGGCCGGCTGTCGGGTGGAAGATCTCTTCATAGAGACCGTCGCCGATGCTCTTGCCGCCGGCGGCGTGCCAGACCGGCAAGGCAACCCATTCGCCGATCATTGGCAGATGCCCGGCCTTGAACAGGGCATAGGACGGTTCCTCCAGGCGCTTGAGGTTCTCGGCCATCTTCTTCGGATCATCGCCGGTGCCGGAGCGATAAGGTCCCGCAATCAAGATCAACATGTCATATCTCCTTTTTCCTTCCCGCATCCTGCAGGAATTTGCACGAATATGCGCATATTTTCTTGAATGTCGAATCGATTCTGATAAATTCACGATTGTTCGTGAACTATCGTGCAGAGATCGACATGCTGACCAGCCAACGCAAAACCCTCATTCTCGACAGATTGCGCCGGGACGGCCAGGTGATCGCCAAGGCGCTGGCCGACGATCTCGGCCTTTCCGAAGACACGATCCGCAGGGATCTGCGGGAGATGGCAGCTGAAAAACTGCTGAAGCGGGTGCATGGCGGCGCGCTGCCGCTGTCACCGGAGCTGCCC
Organism: Rhizobium sp. ZPR4; assembly: GCF_040215725.1. NCBI lineage: Bacteria > Pseudomonadati > Pseudomonadota > Alphaproteobacteria > Hyphomicrobiales > Rhizobiaceae > Rhizobium > Rhizobium sp. ZPR4. Next base: position 592,474 of record NZ_CP157967.1, on the reverse strand, counting down.
GATTTTACAGCGCGACAGGCGGTTTCATCCGACGCGAAACGGCGACTCGGCGCCTATGCAGCCAATATGATCGAGCCGGGCCAGACCGTGTTCGTCGATGGCGGCACGACGAATGCCGAGATCGCCCGTCAGCTTCCAAAAGATCTTGCCGTCACTATCGTCACCCATAGCCCGACGATCGCTGGCGAGCTGGAGCATCATCCTCTGGCCGAGGTGATTCTGATAGGCGGTAAGCTCTACAAGCATTCGATGGTGGCGACGGGCGCTGTCGCCATGGCGGCCATCTCCTCCATAAGGGCCGATATCTTCTTTCTGGGCGTCACGGCCATCCACCCGGCTCGCGGCTTTTCGACCGGTGATTTCGAGGAGGCGGCGATCAAGCGGCATATCGCGCAATGCTCGGCGGAAACCTATGTGCTGGCGACGGTCGAGAAGCTCGATGCTGCCTCGCCATGCCAGATCCTGCCTTTGAGGAGCATTTCCGGCCTGATCGTGCCGTCGGATGCTCCGGACGAAAGTCTGGCGCCTTACCGGGACACCGACATGCCGATCTTCCTGGCCTGAGGCCGCCAGCGCGACAGCGAGCAAAGCAAAATCCACACCGCGATCTGCAGCGTCGTCATCATGATGCGGTCGAAGATTGATCCTATGCAGGCAGGATATCGGCCTGCCTTGTTGTCATCGCCGATCAGGCCTACCTCACTATGTCCAAGAGGTTATGATCGACCATGAACGAACGCCGCATTCACCAGCTCTTCGAAATCAGCGTTCTGTTGAAGGGCGCGCATGCCCTGATCGAATGTCTTGGCGGCATTGTGCTGGCGCTGGTCAGCACGGAATCCATCCTGCGTCTCGCAAACAGGATTGCGCAGCCCGAGCTGCTCAACGATCCCCATGATTTCATCGCGACGCACCTGCTGACCTGGGCGCGGGACTTTTCCGTCGGCACCAAGAACTTCTATGCCTATTACCTGCTGAGCCATGGGCTGGTGAAGGTGCTGCTGGTCATCGGCCTGCTCCGGGGCAAGATGTGGGCCTATCCGGCATCGCTGGTGGCACTCGGGCTTTTCATCGCCTACCAACTTTACCGCTTCACCGACACGCATGGCATCGGGCTCATCATCCTCACGATCTTCGACCTCGTGGTCATGATCCTGATCTGGCAGGAATATAAGGTCGTCCGGCAACATGTGCCGGCGCGACAGGTCGGGGGCTGATACAAGACGCGGAGTTATGCCGTCAGCGCCGCTGCCGGCCTGATATCGCCGACATGAATGCCGTTCCAGTTCTTGAACGACCTGTCGGCCATTGCCGTGAGAGCGTTGTGAATGGCGCCGTCCTTTTCGAAGAAGCGAGCCAGCGTTGCCGCTACCATGACCTCGGCCGCGCGGCCGGTACCGTCATCGCATTTGAGCGCGACGGCAATGCCCTGTTCCGGGATCGCCGCGCAGAACACGCCTTCGGCGCCGGTCTTGGCGAAGATGCGGCCGGGAGCGATCTGCATGAGTTTGGTGCAGGCGCGATCGGTGCCGGCCACGTAAAACGGTTCGGCCATGCAGGCCTCGAACAGACGGCGCGATGCCTTGGCGCGCAACGGCTCCAGCCCGACACCGGTCGCCATTTTGGCAAAGCCATGCGCCAGCCCCTTGAGCGGCACGGCATAGGTCGGGATCGAGCAGCCGTCCGTGCCGCAATTGTCGTGCGCAAGAACAGCGCCGGTCAGGCTCTGCATCGTCTCGCGGATCTGCTGCTGCAGCGGGTGATCGTAGCCGACATAGCCGGTTGGATCGATATCCTGATGACAGCAGGCGCAGACGAAGCCGGCATGCTTGCCGGAGCAATTGTTGTGCAGCGCCGTCGGCTTGTCGATGGTGCGGGCCTGGTGAATTGTCGTCTTCAGGTCGGAAGACCAATGCGCGCCACATTCGAGCGTGCCGACATCGCGGCCGGCGCGCGCCAGCATCGAGGCAGCGAGGGCAACATGCTCGTCCTCGCCATTGTGGGAGGAACAGGCGAGCGCCAATTCCTTGTTGTCGAAGCCATAGGCGTCCGCGGCACCGCTTTCGACCAGCGGAAGGGCTTGCATCGCCTTGCAGGCAGAGCGGGGAAAAACGCCGCTTTCGATATCGCCGAGCGAGAAAACCAGCTTTCCATCGCCATCGACAACGACGACAGAGCCGCGATGGCGGCTTTCGACCAAATTGCCACGGGTAACTTCGACGCAGACGGGATTGGACATGACGGGAGGCAGCCTTTGATTTGCGGGATGGCCAGTGATAGCCGCTGCACTGCGCATTGCCAATCGCCGATGCTGGCGGGCAGCATCAAAAAGCGACCTCTCAGGCTGCGTCGCGGATCCTGTAGGCGCAGCGCCTGGCGCCGAGCAGGATGTGCTCCTCCCGCTCGACTTCCGCGCCGAGCACCATGCGGAAGGTTTCAAGCTCGGAACGGCAGAAGCCGGCACAGGCACATGCGGCCGCACAGATGGGGCAATGATTCTCCACCAGCATCAGCGAACCATCATCGTCCTGCCAGTGATCGGCCATGTAGCCTTCCTGCGTGCGGATCGCCGCGAGGCTCGCGACGCGCGACGGCAGATCGGCCATAAGATCGATCTCGCTGCGATAGCGTCGGAGCGTCTCCGTTTCACGGGCGGAAATGACGGCATCGACGGCACCCTGCCCCAATTGGCTGACCATGGTCGCAAGCAGGGTAGCGGTCAGATCGGCATGGCCATCCGGAAACTGCCTGTTGCCGGCAGCCGTCAGATGCCAGAACTGACGCGGCCTGCCCCGGCCGGCGGCAGCCTCCGCCACCGGCTCGACCAACCCTTCTTCAGCCATCTTCGTCAGCTGCTGACGGGCCGCCTCCGACGATATGCCGAGCGCATCGCCGATGGCCGCTGCCAATTGCGGCCCATCGGTTTTCAACAGGATCAGGATTCGATTAGCAGGTGACTGGCGCATTTTTCCAAGTTTTCTCTTGTTTTAATCCGACAAGGATGTAATTTTCCAAATTATAACTTGGAAAATAATCAACCGCTAGGGAAAATACCGAGGATCGCCCGATGTCCAGCATCGAAAACACCGCCCCCACCCCATCCTCCTCCGTCTTCACATTGTTTTCGCCGAAACTTCTGCCGGCAACGCTGATGCTCGGCGGCGGCGTGACGCTTTATGCCGTCGAGTCCTACATCACGGCTACGATCGCGCCGTCGATCGTCCGGGATATCGGCGGTCTCGAACTCTTTTCATGGATGACGACGCTCTTCGTCGCCGCTGGCGTGCTCGGCTCGATCACGGTCGCAACCCGGCCGAAAGGCATGGGCCTGCGTGCCGTCTATGTCGTGGCGGCGCTCACTTTCGGCGCCGGTAGCCTGGCATGCGCCATCGCGCCGACCATGCCGGTGCTGCTCGTCGGACGTGCGGTTCAGGGTTATGGCTCCGGCATGCTGTCCGGCCTTGCCTATGCGTTCATCCGTTTCATCTATCCCCAGCCCCTGTGGCGCAGGGCGTCCACACTCTACGCCGCCATATGGGGGGTGGCGACGGTACTTGGACCGACCCTCGGCGGCCTCTTCGCCGCCGGAGGCGCCTGGCGGGAGGCCTTCATCATTCTGGTGCCGCTGGCCGTCATCATGGCGTTTTCGGCCCGCCGGTTGCTGCCCGATGTCGCGGATGATCGGACCGACACCAGAACGCCGCTTCTGCAGATCATATTGCTGCTCGCCGCAGTCCTACTCGTCAGCATTGCCGGCACGATCGAACATGGATCCTATAAGGCCGTGCTGATCGCAGTTTCCATCGCTCTCGTTGCAGCGACGGTGCTGATCGAGCGCAAGAGCGGGGTGCGCCTCCTCCCCTATGGGGCCGTCATGCTCAGCAATCCGATCGCGCGGCTCTACCTGACGATATTCACGATGATGCTTGTGCTGACGAGCGACATCTACATTCCCTATTTCCTGCAGACGCTCCACGGCGTGACGCCACTGATATCGGGCTATCTCGTCGCGCTTGTCGCGCTTGGCTGGACCACCGCGGCCTTCTTCAGCGCTTCGTTCTCGGGCCGGCAGGCAGCCATCGCCATCGTGACCGGTTGCATTCTTGAAACCGCAGCCACGGCCTCGCTGATTCCATTCCTGGCGACCGCGACGCCCTTCACCGTACTCGCGGAATTTGCGCCGGCTGTTATTGCCATGTTCCTGATGGGCTTCGGCGTCGGCCTGGGCTGGGCACACCTCGTAACCAGGATCATCGGCATCGCCAGGAAAGCCGATGAGGACAAGGCCTCGGCCGCCATTTCGATGACGCAGTCGCTTGGCGGCGCGTTCGGCGCTGCCCTTGCCGGCGTCATCGTCAACGGCGCCGGCCTAACCCATCCGGGCGGCATTGCCGGCGGCCTTTCGGCTGCAAATTGGCTCTACACGCTGATGGCGATACCCGGCCTGCTCGCCATCATCCTGTCCTTCACGATCAAGCCAGCTTCAACATGATCTTGCCGATGTGGTCGCTGGTTTCCATCAACCGATGCGCCTCGACCACGTCGTCGAAAGAGAAGGTCCGATAAATGACCGGGGCGACTGTGCCCTGGTCGAGCAGCGGCCAGACCTGCGAAAGAAGGTCGTCGCGGATGGCCCGCTTTTCCTCAGCCGTGCGCGGACGCATGGTCGATCCGGTCACCGTCAGGCGTTTGACCATGATCGGCGCCAGGTTGACTTTCTCCGCCACCGCTCCGCCAAGGAAAGCAATGATCGAAAGGCAGCCATCGCGGGCGAGAGAGGCGAGATTCTTTTCAAGATAGGCAGCACCGATCATGTCGAGGATGATATCGACGCCATCACCCGTCTCGGCCTTGATGACCTCGGCGAAATCCTCTTCTTTATAATTGATCGCCCGCTTGGCGCCGAGCTTCTCGCAGGCCTCGCATTTTTCCTTCGATCCGGCGGTCGCATAGACCGTTGCGCCGAAAGCGCGGGCAAGCTGGATCGCCGTCGTGCCTATGCCGCTGGAGCCGCCGTGGATCAGCACGCTTTCGCCTTCGGTGAGGCCCGCCATCTGGAAGAGATTGGCCCATACGGTGAAGAATGTCTCGGGCAAAGCCGCTGCGCGCACGGCGTCATAGCCGTTCGGGAAGCGCAGCGCCTGGCCGGCTGGCAGCACGCAATATTCCGCATAGCCGCCGCCATTGGCAAGGCCGCAGACCTTGTTGCCGATCGCAAATTCCGTGACGCCAGGTGCCACGTCAACGACTTCGCCTGATATTTCGAGGCCGAGGATTGGGCTTGCTTCCTTCGGCGGCGGATAGGTACCCTGCCGCTGCGCCACATCAGGCCGGTTGACGCCGGCGGCCTCGACACGGACCAGGATCTCGCCCGGCTTCAAGACCGGCAAGGGCTTGCGGGCGATGGTCATGACCTCGGGTCCGCCAAAGGACGGCAAATCCACGAAACGCATTTCAGACGGCAAGGGCATGGCGCAATCTCCTCTCCCAGCAAAGCAGTGGAGATAGTTTAGCGCAGCGCGCTTGAAAAGGACCGAGTGCGAGAGGGCGTCAATTCGTCTCGGCCAAGCCGAGGAATGCGACGCCGATGGCGCTTTCCTTTGCCTTCGCTTTGATACCCGCGATGGAGGTGCTGACGCGGTTGATGTTGTCGATCACCAACCCTTCCGGCAGCTGCAGGATGCCGATCGAGCAGCGCATCAGTGGAAACTCCGCGACTGCGCCGCTGCGGTCGTGACCATGGATGCGCCCGGCAGCACGGTCTTCGGCGGAATAGAGTTCGAGGACGTCGGCATGGAAATCGGCAAGCAGCCGATCCAGAACCTCGCGAAGCTCCTGCGTGCTCCAGCCTGTGACGCCGATGAAGAAATCGTCGCCGCCGACATGGCCGAGGAAATGGCCTTCGGCGAAGAAATAGCGACGCATCAGCGCGGCAAACAGCGAGATGGCATGGTCGCCGAGATGGAAGCCGTAGGCATCGTTGAACGGCTTGAAATTGTCGAAGTCGCAATAGCAGAAATGCCTGATTTCATCGCCATCGCGGCCGGCACTCTGCATGAAATCATGGATCGCCCTGTTGCCCGGAAGACCGGTCAGCGGGTTCTGGTCCTGGGCGATCTTCAGCTGCTTCTCGTTGATGACCTTGATGAGCGAGGCCGCCGAGACGATGCCGGCATAATGCGTGCCTTCGGTCACGATCAGGCAATCGCTGCTTTCCATGTTGGCGAAGATCGTCATCAGCGTGTCGGCATCGGAATCAAGCCCGACGATCGGCGCCATCTCGACGAAATGCGATATCGAGCGCTCATAGACCTTGTTCTTCAGCAGGTCGCGGCCGAAAGGCTGATAGATATATTCCTTGAGCTGATATTCGTGGATGATGCCGCGCGGCTCATCATTGGCGTTGACGACCGGAAAATAGGCGCGGCGGGGATTGCGGCGGAATAGCTCGAAGACGCTGTCGATACTGTCGCTTTCGCGGATGGTCGGCAGCACCTCGATCTGCTTGCGGATGAGGATCTCATCGAGCGACTGGCTGTTGCGCGCCGTCTTGCCGAGATCCTGCAGATGCGGAAAGCTCGACTTGAGCTCGTTGACGAGCACCGTCGGGCGGGCAATGAACCAGCCCTGGACGAGATCGACGCCGAATTCGCGGCAGGTCAGGAACTCCGCCTCGGTCTCGATGCCCTCGGCGATGACGCGCGTCCCGAGGACATGGGCGATATTGACGAGATTCCTGAGGATATGCCGCTTGCGGGCACTGCGGTCGATATCGACGATGAAGTGCCGGTCGATCTTGAGATAATCGACGGGATAATCGGAGAGCAGCTTCATTTCACCGCGACCGACGCCAAAATCGTCGATGGCGAGCTTGAAGCCGGCGTTGCGCATCTTGGCAACCAGCGCCGAGAACTCTGGCACGATGGTATTGTCGAAACGTTCGGAGAATTCGAAGCAGACGGAGGACGGGGCGATGCCGGCCTTTCTCATATGCTGCAGCAGGCCGTCGACCAACGCGGCGCCTTGCGCAATCAAGCGGACATCCAGGTTGAGGAAAAGCGTCGTGGTGGCGATGTTGGCCAGAGTGGCAAATTTCGCCAGCGCGCGGCTCGTGACCATCTGCTCCAGCCCGAGAAGCTGGCCGGTGCGCTCGGCTTCGTCGAGTATCTCCACAGGGCTGCCGAAGCCGATACGTTCCTGCCCGCGCATCAGGGATTCATAGCCGAAAACCGCGCCGGTGCCGGCCTCCACGATCGGCTGAAATGCGTTTTCGATCACGAGTTTGGCGAGAGTGACGATCTGGTCGCTGGCATATCGGCGCAATACGCCCGGTTCGACTGCGGCAGTCAGGGACATGCCCATCTCCACTTGCGGATTCTAATCTAATTTATTTAAGTAAAACTTTGGATTTACCGCGTTTTCAACCTAAGATGCGCCATAAGGCGTCAACGAAACCTTTCCCCTATGTGAAAGTTTGATGAATGGTAAAGCAATGTTAACCATTCGCCGGGGCGCAAGACCAACACACGGCAGCCGAGCGGCTGCCGTGATACGTGAGAGTTCTGGGCTAATTACTTGAGTGCCGCTCCGCCTCATAGTCGGCAAACATATCGGCAACGCAGCGGCCGCTCTTTGCCGTCTCGCCGCCATCGTTGGCGGCTCGCGGCACCTCGCAAATGTCACCGCGTTTGCGGGCTGCATCCCACATGCGCAAGGCCTCCCGCACGACTTCGCTGCTCGAGGCATAGGTGCCGGTATCGACGGCTGCCCGAATGCCGGCTGCCTGAAGCGGAGAGATGGAAACCGTTACCATCGGCATGATATTCCTCCCTTGACGTTGCCACGCGGAACTTTGGCTGGAAGCATGTTCCGCGGCTTCGACCAATGCCTTCATGGCATGTCCTCGGACATGCGTATCCAGATGAAGGTATTGTCGTTACATCAACTCAACGCCGCTCCGCCTCGCAAGACGGAAAGCAGAAGAGTAGCGCCGCTCACGCTTCTTGTCAAAAAGTAGCAGTCCGTTACCCCTTTTGGGAGGTGCCCTACCGCCTGAGCACGAGACCGAAGACCACCAGCGTCCAACCCTGAAAAATCAGATCAAATGCCAGGAAAAGACCGAGAATCCAAAGACTGTTGACGGGCCAGCCAAGAGCGATGGCGATGCCGGCGACAGCAGTCGCAAGGCCGCTGACAACAATCCAGACCCAACCACGCTCCGGCTTCAGCTTGCGGCCGACCCAAACGCGGAACGTGCCGGCGATGAGGAGTGCTATGGCAAGGAACAGGGTCAATGCTTCGGAGGCCAACAGCGGATTGGCGAAGGCAAGGATACCGGCAACCGTATAGAGCAGGCCGCTTAGCACCCAGAACAGGATATGCTCCCAGCCCCTCACCTGAAAGGCATGGGCCAGATGCACGATGCCGCCGATCAGCATCAGCATGCCGACGTAATAGACTGACGCCACCGTAGCGATGAACAGATTGCCAAGCGCGATACCGCCGCAGATCAGCAGCAATATGCCGAGCGCAACAAACCAGCCCCATTTGTCGCGCATTGCGGATGGGGGAACTTCATCAAGAATATCAACCATGACTGCACCTCCTCCTATGAGGAAGTATGGCACAGAAATGCTTTGCGGAAAGAGGTTGCGGTTTTTTCGCCGTGGAGCGTACGGCGCCTGATTTTTTTATTGATTGATCAGTCAATCAAAAATACACTCAGGCCCAGCCTTGGGGATTGATGCATGCCGAAAGTCGGAATGGAACCGGTGCGCCGCAAGGCGCTGGTGGATGCTGCGATGCGCGTGATCGGCGATCACGGCTCGCTGACCGTCACCATGTCCGAAATCGCCAAGCAGGCCGGCGTTTCCCCTGCCCTTGCGCATCACTATTTCGGCAGCAAAGAACAGCTGCTCATCGAGACCGTCCGTGTGCATCTACAGCGCCTGCGCGACAGCGTCGTGACGGCGCTGCGCGCGGCAAAAACGCCGCGCGAAAAGCTCTCGGCCGTCATCCGCGTCAGCTTCCAGGCCGATCAGTTCGCCCCGGAAACGATCGCTGCGTGGCTCGCCTTCTATGCCGAGGCGCAGCGCTCGGAAGAGACGCGCCGCTTTCTCGTCATCTATGCACGCCGCCTGCATTCGAATCTCGTTGCCAATCTCAAGGCTCTGTGCCCAGCCGGCGATGCCGGACGGATTGCGGAGGGTGCGGCTGCGATGATCGACGGGCTCTATATCCGCCAGGGTCTCAGATCCGCGCCGATCAGCACCGAGGCGTCGATCGCGCTGACGGAGGATTATCTGACGACCCATCTCAACGCGTTGAAAGGCTGACGCCATGCTGACCGTATGGGGCCGCAAATCATCATCCAACGTGCAGGCGCTGATGTGGTGCATCGGCGAGCTGGGTCTCGCCTATGAGCGCATCGATGCAGGCTTCACATACGGCGTCAATGACACACCTGAATTCCTGGCGATGAACCCGAACGGCACCGTTCCGGTGCTGCGCGACGGCGAGGGGGATCCCTTATGGGAAACCGGCGCGATCCTGCGCTATCTCGCCACCCAATATGGCGAGGACGACTTCTGGCCGAAGGATGCCCGCGATCGCGCCCAGATCGACAAATGGACGGAATGGGCCAAGATCAATATCGCCCAAGGTTTCACCGGTCCGGTGTTCTGGCGCGTGGTGCGCACGGCCCCCGCTCTCCAGGACGAGAAGGCAATCGTCGCGGCGGTTGCCGCGCTCGCTGCGAAGCTTGACATCGCCGAGTCGCAGTTCGGACGACATCGCTTCCTCGCCGGCGATAATCTGACGCTTGCCGACATACAGTTCGGGCACGTTCTCTATCGCTATTTCGACATCGACATCCAGCGCCCTGCCCATCCGCGGCTTGAGCGCTACTACGAAAACCTGACCGAGCGGCCTGCTTTCCAAGAGCATGTCATGGTGTCCTACGAAGAATTGAGGGTTCTATAATGCGCGCACAACCGAAAGCCTCGCATTTCATCGACGGCGAATATGTCGAGGACACCGAAGGCACCCTTATCGAAAGCATCTATCCCGCGACCGGCGAGGTGATCGCCCGCCTGCACGCCGCGACGCCAGCCATCGTCGAACAGGCAATCGCTGCCGCCAAGCGTGCGCAGCCAGAATGGGCCGCCATGAGCCCGACGGCGCGCGGCCGTATCCTGAAGCGGGCCGCCGATATCATGCGCGAGCGTAACCGCGAGCTTTCAGAACTGGAGACCCTGGATACCGGCAAACCGATCCAGGAAACCATCGTTGCGGACCCGACTTCGGGCGCCGACAGCTTCGAATTCTTCGGCGGCATCGCGGCCGCCGGCCTCAACGGCTCCTATATCCCGCTCGGCGGCGACTTCGCCTATACCAAGCGCGTGCCGCTTGGTGTCTGCGTCGGCATCGGCGCATGGAACTACCCGCAGCAGATCGCCTGCTGGAAGGGTGCACCGGCTCTCGTCGCCGGCAATGCCATGGTGTTCAAGCCTTCGGAGAACACGCCGCTCGGCGCGCTGAAGATCGCCGAGATCCTCATCGAAGCCGGCCTGCCCAAAGGCCTATACAATGTCATCCAGGGTGACCGCGAAACCGGGCCGCTCCTCATCAACCATCCCGACGTTGCCAAAGTGTCGCTGACCGGCTCCGTGCCGACGGGCCGCAAGGTCGCGGCCTCCGCTGCGGGCAACCTCAAGCACGTCACCATGGAACTCGGGGGCAAGTCGCCGCTCATCGTCTTCGAAGATGCCGATATCGACAGCGCCATCGGCGGCGCGATGCTCGGCAATTTCTATTCGACGGGCCAGGTCTGCTCCAACGGCACGCGCGTTTTCGTCAACCGTAAGATCAAGTCCGAATTCCTGAAGCGGCTGAAGGCCCGCACCGACGCCATGCTCATTGGCGACCCGATGGACGAGGCAACCCAGATCGGCCCGATGGTGTCCTGGGCGCAGCGCGAGAAGGTGCTCGCCTATATCGAAAAGGGCAAGGCCGAGGGCGCGACGCTGCTGACCGGCGGCGGCATCCCGAACAATGTCTCCGGCGAAGGCTATTACATTCAGCCGACCGTCTTTGCCGACGTTACCGACGATATGACGATCGCCCGCGAGGAGATCTTCGGGCCGGTCATGTGCGTGCTCGATTTCGATGACGAAGCCGAGGTGATCTCCCGCGCCAATGCCACCGAATTCGGCCTTTCCGGCGGCGTCTTCACTGCTGATCTGACCCGCGCCCACCGCGTCGTCGACCAGCTCGAGGCCGGCACGCTCTGGATCAACGCCTACAATCTCGCGCCGGTGGAAATTCCCTTCGGCGGCTCCAAGCAATCCGGTTTCGGCCGCGAAAACTCGCTGGCGGCGCTGGAGCACTATTCGGAACTGAAGACCGTCTATGTCGGCATGGGGCCGGTACAGGCGCCTTATTGATCCACCTCCCCCTTGAGGGGGGTGTAGACCACTTCGATTTATGCCTGTTGCCACCTGGAGCACATCGTCATGCAAGCAGATTTCGTCATCGTTGGCTCTGGTTCGGCCGGCTCCGCCATGGCTGCGCGCTTGTCGGAAGACGGTAAGCATTCGGTCATTGTTCTGGAGTTCGGCGGCAGCGACTTCGGCCCGTTCATCCAGATGCCGGCAGCACTTGCCTGGCCGATGAGCATGGATCGCTACAATTGGGGCTATCTTTCAGAACCCGAGTCACAGCTCAACAATCGGCGCATCACCGCGCCACGCGGCAAGGTGATCGGCGGCTCCTCCTCGATCAACGGCATGGTCTATGTGCGCGGGCACGCCGAGGATTTCAATCGCTGGGAGGAGCTCGGCGCCCAGGGCTGGGCCTATGCCGACGTGCTGCCCTACTTCAAGCGGATGGAGCATTCGCATGGCGGCGAAGAGGGGTGGCGCGGCACGAACGGCCCGCTGCATGTGCGCCGGGGCGATGCCCGTAACCCGCTCTTCCACGCTTTCATCGAGGCAGGCAAACAGGCGGGCTTCGAGGCGACGGAAGACTATAACGGCGGCAAGCAGGAAGGCTTCGGCCTGATGGAGCAGACGACTTGGATGGGCCGGCGCTGGTCTGCGGCGACTGCCTATCTCAAGCCCGCCCTGAAGCGGCCGAACGTGCAGCTCATCCGTTGCTATGCCCGCAAGATCGTCATCGACAACGGCCGCGCGACCGGCGTCGAAGTCGAGCGGGACGGCAAGATCGAGGTGATCAAGGCGAACCGCGAGGTGATCGTCTCCGCCTCCTCGTTCAATTCGCCGAAGCTGCTGATGCTTTCGGGCATCGGACCTGGCCAGCATCTGCGCGATATGGGGATCGAGGTGAAGGTCGACCGGCCCGGCGTCGGCGCCAACCTGCAGGACCATATGGAATTCTATTTCCAGCAGACGAGCCTGAAGCCGGTGTCGCTCTATTCCTGGCTGCCCTGGTACATGCAGGGGATCGCCGGCGCGCAATGGCTGTTCTTCAAGAAGGGGCTTGGCACCTCAAACCAGTTCGAGGCCTGTGCCTTCCTTCGTTCCGCGCCGGGCGTCAAGCAGCCGGATATTCAGTATCACTTCCTGCCAGTCGCCATCAGCTATGACGGCAAGGCCGCCGCCAAGAGCCACGGCTTCCAGGTGCATGTCGGCTACAACCTGTCGAAATCGCGCGGGAACGTCACGCTCCGCTCCTCTGACCCGAAAGCCGATCCAGTCATCCGCTTCAACTATATGAGCCATCCGGAAGACTGGGAAAAATTCCGTCACTGCGTGCGCCTCACCCGCGAAATCTTCAGCCAAAGGGCCTTCGACGACTATCGCGGCGCGGAAATCCAGCCGGGGGCGAATGTTCAGACGGACGACGAGATCGACGCCTTCCTGCGCGAGCACCTGGAAAGCGCCTATCATCCCTGCGGCACCTGCAAGATGGGCTCAAAGGACGATCCGATGGCGGTGGTCGATCCCGATACTCGCGTCATCGGCGTCGACGGCCTGCGCGTCGCCGACAGTTCGATCTTCCCGCACGTCACCTACGGCAACCTGAACGGCCCTTCGATCATGATCGGCGAAAAGGCCGCCGATCATATCCTCGGCAAGCCGCGGCTGGCACGCTCGAACCAGGAGCCGTGGATCAATCCGCGGTGGGAGACGAGTGATCGGTAAAATTGGCGAGCATCAATGATAATCTTCTTCTCGCTGATGCCTGAGCGCCAATATCGTGACCGTCTCGCTATCTTCGATCTCGAATAGCGCTACATAGCCCGAAGATCCGAACGAAATGACGAGTTCGCGGAGCAGTGCGTTGTCCGCCAACGCCTTACGGCAATTGAACGGAAAATTCTCCAGAAGTTCCGTTGCCTTGGCGATTGCCTGATAGGCCCTTTCCGCAAGCTCGATATCTCTTTCAAGCAAATAGTCATAGAGCCGCTCGAGATCTTCGAGTGCACCTTGAGAATAGCGGACGGCAAATGTCATTTATGCTTGGAAGCTTTCGCGGCTTCAAGCTTGCTCCTCAGCCTACCGAGCACACTATCTGCGCTGTGATACACACCAGTTCTGCGTGCCTCCTCACGCGCGGCAAGACCGCGAGCGATGAATTCGGCCGTTGTCCGCCGATGCTCGATTTGAGCACGTAGCGAAGTTTCCACAAATGCGGACAAGGTCTCGCCCTCCTGCAGCACGCTTTCAGCTGCGGCACGCAAGGCTGGATCAACTCGCAAGGAAGGAATGGAGGCGGATTTCATGTATCAGCTCCTTTGCGTTGCAATTGCGATGCATTTTATTCGATCACGGACAAGCGTCAACACGCGGATTAAGTCTTGGCCATAATGGGAAATTCTGTAAGAAAGGCCGATATCGCAATCCGAGCCACCCGAAGGAATGTCTTCAAGAGACATGCGGGCCAGCCTGCCGGTCATACGTCCCATGCCCCCAATCTACCGCAAGTCCAAACTGCTTCGTCGTTCCCGTGTCATCTGGGGCTCTTTCAATCTTTGGCGGCCGCGCCTGGTGTTCTGGACGGGGGCTCTGGCGATCGGCGTCATCAGTGTCGGCTTTGCCAAACTGGCGGATCTGGCGCAACGGGCTTTTGCCGGCGTGACACAATCGGGCGAGTGGATGTGGCTACTGCCTCTGCTGCTGACGCCGCTCGGCTTCATTCTCTCGGCCTATCTCGCAGCGACGCTGTTTCCTAACTCGCAGGGAAGCGGCATTCCACAGGCAATTGCCGCACGGCACCTGCATCATGACGAGGATCGCACGAAGCTGCTGTCGCTCCGATTGGCTTTCGGCAAGATCGTGCTGACCATATTGGGGCTACTCAGCGGCGCCTCCATCGGCCGCGAGGGACCAACAGTGCAGGTCGGCGCTTCCTTCATGCTGGCCGTTGCCCGGTTCGGCGGCATGGCGCAGGCCAAGGGGCTGATCCTCGCCGGCTCTGCCGCCGGCATCGCGGCGGCCTTCAATACGCCGCTCGCCGGTATCGTCTTTGCCATCGAGGAGATGAGCCGCACCTATGAAGCGCGCGCCAATGGCCTGGTCCTGACCGCCGTCATTCTTTCCGGCCTCGCCGCACTCGGGCTTTCCGGCAGCTACAATTATTTCGGCACGGCCGACGCCGCCCCAACGATGTTTCGGGATTGGATCGTCATGCTGATCTGTGGTGTCGGCGGCGGCGCGCTTGGCGCCACCTTCAGCGGGCTGGCGCTCTATGCCGGCATCCGCATCCGCCGCTGGGCGCAACCGCAGCCGCTGAAACGCATGTTGATCCTTGCCGGGTTCTGCGGCCTCGTCGTTGCGGCCGTCGGCGTCATTTCCGGCGGCCAGACCTTCGGCACCGGTTATGAACAGGCACGCGGCGCAGTGGAAGGACATGCGCTGCCGCCGTTCTTCTTCTTCGAGAAGTTGCTTGCAAGCTTCCTGTCGATGATCTCGGGCATTCCCGGCGGCATCTTCGCGCCCTCGCTTGCCGTCGGCGCCGGCTTCGGCAGCACGGTCGGCACGCTGGTCGGCGGCGGCGTGGCGCTTGCGGCGATCCTCGGCATGGCCGGCTATTTCGCCGGCGTCGTTCAGGCACCGATGACCGCCTTCGTCATCATCCTGGAAATGACCGGCGACCATCAGGCCGTCATCCCGATCATGGCGGTATCGATGATCGGCTATGTGACCTCACGGCTGCTGTCGCGCGAGCCCTTGTACCATGGCCTGTCGCGCGTCTTCATTGCAGCGGCGATCCGCGCCCGGCGCGCCATGGAAAAGGAAAGCGGCGAGGAACACCCCGCCCACTGAGTACCGAAGCCCTGCAATGGCCGAAGGGAGCCCTCCAAAGGACTTCCTTGAACTTGATCGTCAGGCCATCAGCCTGGCAACTTCCGCACCCTCGGGCTGAGCGATCGCATCGGCGATGGTCGTCGAGAACAGCACTTTGCGGGTCGCATCCGCCACCCGGGCAAAGACGTGGCGAATTTCGCAGGTCTGCTCACCATCGCAATCGTCACAGCGACGATAGGCGGTGAGCGACAGACAGGGCAGCGGCGCCAACGGTCCATCGATGACCCGCAGGATCTCGCCGAAGGTGATTTCGTTTGCCGGCTTGCGCAGGAGATAGCCACCCTGCTTGCCACGTCGGCTGATGACGATACCCTGATGTTTCAGGTCGAGAAGGATCTGTTCCAGGAATTTCTTCGGGATCTTCTGCTGGGCTGCGATGTCGGAAATCATCATCGGCTCGCCCGCCTCGGATTGGGCCAAGGCAGACAGCGCCCGCAGCGCATATTTTGCTTTCTGAGTAATCATTTCGAACCGCTTCACACACACATGCGATACGTTCGGCCGATCGATTCGGCCGGTCCGCTATAGAACTCCTCAGCCCTCGTCCCCGGGGCAATTTCGAAGCACTCACACCCTTGGCGCAATGCCAGGAAACGCTAGCAACCCAGACTTGTTATCATTCTTCGTCGCTATGCCCATAGTTTAGCGCAAAATTCACCGCAGCGCATCATTTTGGGCATCACTTCCGATTTCCGTTTGACAAGCTATGTGTAACTCTACTATTTCTATAGACATTAAAGCAAGCACTTAAACATGGCCCGCCATATCAGGTGCTTCCGAAAGGCCGCGTCCGGCGGCAAAACGTCTTGGTTAACAGCCGAGGCGGTCGCTTTTCCTTATCGGCGCCGCTTCATGGAGATATTTACCCTCCAGCCGCTCCCTTTCGAAATCTATTTTTCTGTCCGCTGCCCTGACTAACTGCGATACTCCGGGCAACATCAGGACAGGACCCCCCATGACTGCCATTACATCCATTGAAGATGCCGCGACGCTTAACAGCCAGCTCGCATCGCTCGATCTTGCCGGCCGTCTGTCTCTCGTGGCCGGCCTCGGTGGCCGCGCCGTGTTCACGACCTCGCTCGGGATCGAGGATCAGGTGATCACGGCGGAGATCGGCAATCACCGCCTGCCGATCGAAGTGGCGACCCTGCAGACCGGCCGTCTCTTTCCGGAAACGCTCGCTCTGATCGACGAGACGGAAAGCCAATATGATATCCATATCGTCCGCTACGAGCCGGAGCAGGCCGATATCGATGCTTACGCGGAAAAATACGGTCTGAACGGTTTCTACGAGAGCGTTGAAGCCAGACATGCCTGTTGTGGCGTGCGCAAGCTGAAGCCGCTTGCGCGTGCACTTTCGGGCGCCAGCATCTGGATCACCGGCCTGCGCCGCGGCCAATCCGCCAACCGCGCCGATACGCCCTTTGCCGAGTTCGACCCCGAGCGCAATCTCATCAAGGTCAACCCGCTTGCCGATTGGGACATCGACGTCATTCGCACCTATGTCGCCGACAACAGCGTTCCGGTAAACCCGCTGCACGCACGCGGTTATCCCTCGATCGGCTGCGAGCCCTGCACCCGCGCCATCAAGCCGGGCGAGCCCGAGCGCGCCGGCCGCTGGTGGTGGGAAAACGACGAAAAGCGCGAATGCGGTCTGCATGTCCACGAAGAAGGCGCTGCCGCAACAGCACAATAAAGCACCCGCCGGTTCCCTGCATCGATGTGAAGCGCGTCACCTACGCCGCCGATATCCAGGGAACCAACGCATCCATTCTTTCCGGCCAAGCTTCGGTCGGGACATTTGAAAGTTCTGGAGTGATAAATGCCCGATAGCCGTCCGGATACAGAAATCTCCAATCCGCAAAGCGTCAAGCCACCGCTCGATCCGCATCTGAAAGCGCTGGAAAACGAAGCCATTCACATCTTCCGCGAGGTTGCGGCCGAATTCGAGCGTCCCGTCATGCTCTATTCGATCGGCAAGGATTCGTCGGTGCTGCTACATCTGGCGCGCAAGGCCTTCTATCCCGGCCGCATCCCCTTCCCGCTGCTGCATGTGAACACCGGCTGGAAATTCGCCGAGATGATCACCTTCCGCGACGAGATCGTGAAGAAATACGATCTCGATCTGATCGAGCATATCAACCCGCGCGGCAAGGCGGAGAACATCACGCCCTTCACCTATGGCTCGGCGCGCTACACCGACATCATGAAGACCGAGGCGCTGCGCCATGCGCTTGATGCCGGCCAGTTCGACGCGGCTTTCGGCGGCGCCCGCCGCGACGAGGAAGCCTCTCGCGCCAAGGAGCGCATCTACTCCTTCCGCACGCCGGACCATCGCTGGGATCCGCGCAACCAGCGCCCGGAACTCTGGAATGTCTATAACGGCCAGATCCGCAAGGGCGAAAGCGTTCGCGTCTTCCCGCTCTCCAACTGGACCGAGGTCGATATCTGGCGCTACATCCAGGCCGAGGATATTCCGATCGTGCCGCTCTATTTCGCGGCAAAGCGCCCGATTGTCGAGCGCGACGGCATGATGATCATGGCCGCCGATCCGCGGCTCGAACTGCTACCCGGCGAAGTCAAGCGCGAGGAGCTCATCCGCTTCCGCACGCTCGGCTGCTTCCCGCTGACCGGCGCGATCCGCTCCACCGCCACAACCCTTGAAGAAATCATTGCAGAGCTGGAAATCGCCACGGTTTCCGAACGGCAGGGACGCGCGATCGACCGCGACCAGTCCGGCTCCATGGAAAAGAAGAAGCGCGAAGGATATTTCTGAGATGACCGTCAACGCAAACGTCGTCGCCATTCCCGCAGCCGAACCGGCCAAGGCACTTCGCGATTCGCGCCCGCTTCGCCTGATCACCTGCGGCAGCGTCGATGACGGCAAGTCCACGCTGATCGGCCGACTTCTCTGGGATACCAAAGCGGTCAAGGAAGACCAGGCCGCCACGCTCCAGCGCGATTCCACCGGCAAGCAGAACGATCTCGGCCTGCCCGATTTCGCATTGCTGCTCGATGGCCTCCAGGCCGAGCGCGAACAGGGCATCACCATCGATGTCGCCTATCGCTATTTCTCGACCGATAAGCGCTCCTTCATCGTCGCGGATACGCCCGGCCACGAGCAATATACCCGCAACATGGCAACCGGCGCCTCGACCGCCGATCTCGCCGTGCTGCTGGTCGATGCGCGCATGGGCATCCTCGAGCAGACCCGCCGGCACGCGACCATCGCCTCCCAGCTCGGGATCAAGCAGTTCGTACTGGCCATCAACAAGATCGACCTGACGAATTACGACCGCGCCGGTTTCGAGAAGATTTCCAACGACTTCCGCGAATTCGCGCTGTCGCTCGGCGTCAAGCAGATCACCGCCATTCCGATGTCGGCGCTGAAGGGCGAAAACGTCGTCTATTCCGGCCAGGCTGCCATGCCGTGGTACACTGGCCCGACGCTGGTCGAGACGCTGGAACTCGCGACCGTGCGCTCGGCGCAGACGGTCGGTTTCCGTCTTTCGGTGCAGCGCGTCTCCCGCCCTGGCGAGAGCTTTCGCGGCTATCAGGGCACGGTCGCTGGCGGCTCGGTGAAGCCGGGCGACAGCGTCATGATCCTGCCGTCGGGCATGGTCGCCAACGTCTCGAAGATCGTAACCTTCGATCTCGTACGCAACGCGGCTGTTGCCGGCGACGCCATCACGCTCGTTCTTGACCGCCAGGTGGATGTGTCGCGCGGCGACATGATTGTCGCCATCGATAGCCAGCCGCAGACAGGCCTCTCCTTCGACGCCCAGATCGTTGCGCTGCAGCCGGAAGGCATTGAGCCGGGCAAGCGCTACTGGCTGAAGAGCGGCAGCCGCCGCCAGCGCGTCCAGGTACAGCCGATCGCCCAGCTTGAATTGAAGACCGGCGCATGGGCACCGGCGCAGGCGCTCTGGATGAACGCCATCGGCAAGGTTCGCCTGACCTTCGACGAAAGCGCCATCTTCGACCCCTATGAGCAGAACCGCTCGACCGGCTCCTTCATCCTGATCGACCCCGAAAGCAACAACACGGTTGCCGGCGGCATGATCACTGGCAAGCGCTCCGATCTCGGCGGCATCCACAAGGATGGCCAGCGGGTTCTCCTGTCCCTGCCGGCCGATCTCGCCGAGCAGATCATGGCAAGCGAGCTCTTCGTCAGCCGCCGTGATGAAACGGATGTGCGCCGCGTCACCGCCGCGCAGGCAGCGGAAATCTGGGCGAATGCGGCAAGCGACATCTGATCGCTACTGCGTCTAAAAAGTAAGGCGGCGGGCTCGGCTCAGCCGCCTTTTTCATTTGGAGAAGCCGCTCCGAGCGAAAGCTTGGTGATGTGCTTAGAGGCTCGCGACAACGGCAGCCAGCGTTGCCATGCGAGCTTCATCGCGCTTGTAGAAAATCCACTGTTTGATGCGCTTCGGCCGCACTAGGCCCGCTTGCACCAGAATGCGCATGTGCTCGCTCAGCGTTGCCTGGGATATTTTCAGCTTCTCGGCAATGAGGAGCGCACAGACACCATCCTCCACAAGATCGCCGTCGAGTTGCGGCGCAAAATGGGCACACGGATCCTTCAGCCAGCGCAGAATGGTGAGACGGCGTTCGTTGGCCAAAGCCTTGATGAGATCGAGCTCTTGCATTTCGTCACTTTGCTAAGTAACAAAGTTATTGTCAACTTCCGTCTGCGAGATGCCAATGCTTTCCGACACGATGATCATCCCCGCCCGCATTGCAGAGACCGAAAAGCGGATCCGCCCGCATATCCGCCACACGCCGGTTCTGCATTCGGACCTGGCGGATTTCGGCCTTGCTCCGGGTTATCTCGGCTTCAAACTTGAATTTCTGCAACATTCCGGCTCATTCAAGGCGCGCGGCGCCTTTTCCAGTCTGCTCGGCAGAGATGTGCCGGCGGCCGGTGTCGTTGCGGCCTCCGGCGGCAATCATGGTGCAGCAGTCGCTTATGCAGCGATGCGGCTCGGCATTCCCGCAACGATCTTCGTGCCGAGCGTGACCTCGCCGGCCAAGGCCGAGCGTATCCGCGGCTATGGTGCGAACCTGATCATCGGCGGGGAACGCTATGCCGATGCGCTTGCCGCCAGCCAGCATTGGGTGGAGGAGCGCGGCGCCATGGCGATCCACGCCTATGACCAGCCCGAGACCTTGCTTGGGCAAGGGACGATCGGGGTCGAGATCGAGGCGGATATTCCTGATATCGATACGCTGCTGGTCGCGGTCGGTGGCGGTGGACTGATTGGCGGCATCGCTGCCTGGTTTCAGGGCCGCGTCCGGGTCGTTGCCGTCGAGCCGGAAGGCGCACCGACACTCTGGCAAGCCTTTGAGGCAGGGCACCCGGTCGATGCTCCCGCCGGCAGCATCGCCGCCGATTCACTGGCGCCAAAACGCGTCGGCGAGCTCATGTTTCCGATCGCCCGGGCCTATGCGCAACGTCCCGTGCTGGTCACCGATGATGAGATCCGCCAAGCGCAGGAGGCTTTGTGGGATCGGCTGAGGATCGTCGCCGAACCCGGTGGCGCAACGGCCTTTGCCGCGCTGTTTGCCGGCAAATATGTCCCGGTCCCGGACGAGCGTGTGGCCGTGCTGCTTTGCGGCGCCAACACGACCGCTGTTCGATTTGATTGAAACCACTCCCGGTTCGCTGGAACTAGCCTCGGAACGATCGTCCGAGGCTGCCGGTCAATGCAATATCTCGCCAAGCGCCGCCACCAGCCGATCGCATTCCTCATCCGTGCCGATGCTGATGCGCAGGAAGTCGCCGATACGCTCTGCCGAAAACCGTCTTATCAAAATCCCCCTGCTCCGCAGCTCCGCCGCAAGCTCCGCACCTGCCCGGTTCGGATGCCGAGCGAACAGAAAATTGGCGGATGACGGGAGGACGTGAAAACCGAGCTCCTTGAGCGCGGCGGCCAGCCGTTCCCGGCTGGCGATGATCATGGCACGATGACGCTCGAACCAGTCCCGATCCTTCCAGGCGGCGACGGCGCCGGCCAAAGCGAGCCGGTCGAGAGGATAGGAATTGAAGCTGTCCTTGACCCTTTCCAAAGCCTCGATGAGCGGCCGCTGGCCGACAGCGAAACCGACACGCAAACCGGCAAGCCCGCGCGACTTCGACAGGGTCTGGATCACCAAGAGATTCGGATTGCTTCGGACAAGCGGAACGGCGCTTTCGCCGCCGAAATCGACATAGGCTTCATCGATCACCACAACCTGATCGGGATGATCCCTAAGAAGGCTCTCGATATCAGCCAGAGGCAGGCCGATGCCTGTGGGCGCATTAGGATTGGGCAGGATGATCGCGCCGCAGAGCTGGCGATAGTCATCGACGCGGACACACATCTCGGCATCGACCGGGACCTGCTGGAACCGAACGCCAAAGAGGCGGCAGTAGGTCGGATAGAAGCTGTAAGTGATGTCGGGGAAAAGCAGGGGCTCTTCGTGATTCAAGAGTGCCTGGAAGGTATGAGCCAGAACCTCGTCCGATCCATTGCCGACGAAGACCTCATCCTTGTCGAGCCCAAAACTCTCGGCGATTGCGACGCGCAGTTCTCGCGCCGTCGGGTCCGGATAGAGGCGAAGCGTATTGGACGTGGCCCTCGAGATCGCCTCGAGGGCAAGCGGCGAAGGACCGTAGGGGCTCTCATTGGTGTTGAGCTTGGTTATCCCGCCCGCGGTAGGCTGCTCGCCGGCGACATAGGGGGTCAAGGAATGAACAATCGGGCTCCAGAAGCGGCTCATCGTGATTTCCAAATTTGGCTGCACAAGCCGCGGATCAGCGCGGCAAATCTGCGTATCAAGCCGACACCGTCGCAAAATCGAACTCCGACGACAACTGCTTCTCAGGCAATTCCAGAAATTATCTCTCCGATCAAACAGACGTTATTCGGACTGGCCCAAAGACCTCTGTCTCAGGCAGCAGTCGTCGCCGGCAAAACATCACAGCTCTTCGCGAAAAGCCGCTCGCTCAGAAAATCGACGAAAACCCGAACCTTGGGCGACATGTGGCGATTGGACGGCCAGAGCAGATGGAAGTGGCCGGGCTCGTCGATGAAATCATCGAGAACCGTCTGCAGTTTTCCTTCCACAAGTGTACTGCGCACGAGAAAATCCGGCATGCAGCCGATGCCGAGGCCGGCGACCGTTGCGCCGCGCACCGCCTCCATATTGTTGCAGGAGAAGGCCGTCCGCATTCGCAGATCCAGCTCACCCTCCGACATTTTCAATGGCCAATCCTGCAGCTTGCCGCTGTTTGGGAAGCGAAACCGGATTGCCAGATGCTCGTTGAGATCGCGCGGGCAATCGGGAAGACCGAAGCGTTCGAGATAGCTGGGCGCTGCGCAGAGCAGCATCTGGAACGGCCGCAAGGTGCGCGATATCAGCCGCGAATCCGGCAGGTCGCCACTGCGGATCGCGACGTCGACCCCCTCCTCGATCATATCGACGATGCGGTCGTTGAAATCGATGTCGAGTTCGACTTCGGGATAACGGGCGACGAATTCCGGCACGACGGGCAAAAGGAAGTGGTAGCTGACGATCGGCACGCTGACGCGCAGCCGCCCGCGTGGCACGGCGACCGCCTGCGCAAGCGAGGCCTGCGCATCGTCGAGATCGTCGAGCACCCGCCGGCAACGCTCGTGAAAGAGACGCCCCTCCTCGGTCAACCGGATGCTGCGCGTGGACCGCTGCAGCAGCCGCACGCCAAGCTGATGCTCCAGATTGCTAACCGCCTTGCCGACGGCGGACGCCGAAAGATCGAGCACGCGCCCGGCGGCCGCGAAGCTGCCAAGATCCGCTGTGCGAACGAAGGCCGTCAAGCCGCTCAAACGATCCATAGCGCACTCCATTCGAGAGTTTTATTCCGGTATATATGGAAAACTAGCGCAATTATCATCTGATTACAGCAAATATATCCTGCTTGGGTCATTTGAAGCGCGCGGACGCCGGCCTTTGGCCACCACCACTCCCAGGATTGCCCGCCGCTTCCCCTTTGCTCGAACCTCACGGTAATCCGATGACCTCTCCCCAGACAAAGGTCGCAAATCCGACCGAGAAATTCTTTGTCCTCGTCGCCGTCTGCTGTGCGGCGGCGGCGATGCCGCTCACTTTCACCGGCCCGGCCGTTGCCCTACCGGCCATCAGCCGCGCGCTCGGCGACAGCCCGATCGCGCTCAACTGGGTCACCAATGCCTTCATGCTGACCTTCGGCAGCTGCCTGATGGCATCGGGCGCGCTGGCGGACAGTTTTGGCCGGCGGCGCATTTTTCTGACCGGCGTCGGCTGCTTCGCGCTATTCTCCGCTGGATTGGCGCTCGCCGGCAACATCGTCTGCTTCGACATATTGCGCGCTCTACAAGGCCTTGGCGCCGCAGCCGCCTTTTCCGGCGGCATGGCCTCGCTGGCTCAGGAGTTCGACGGCACGGCGCGGATGCGGGCCTTCAGCATTGTCGGCTCCAGCTTCGGCGTCGGCCTCGCCTTCGGACCGATCGCCTCCGGCCTGATGATCGATGCCTTCGGCTGGCCGTCTATCTTCATTCTCGTTGTTGCGCTGGCATTGCTCGCACTTGGCCTCGGCGCCTGCTTTCTGCGCGAATCCAGAGATCCCGATGCGGCAGGGCTGGATTGGCCAGGCGCGCTGAGCTTCACGCTCGCCTTGACGCTCTTTACCTATGGCGTGCTGCGCGCGCCGGAAACCGGCTGGAGCGATGCGCTCGTCATCGCCCTGCTGGTCGGCGCTGCATTGCTCTTTCTCGCCTTCGGTATCATCGAGCGCGTCGTGAAGCGACCGATGCTGGATCTCAGTCTGTTTCGCTATCCGCGTTTCGTCGGCGTGCAGCTTCTGGCGGCCGCACCCGCCTATGCCTTCGTCGTGCTGCTGATCCTGCTGCCCGTGCGTTTCGTCGGCATAGAGGGCATGAGCGAGATCGCCGCCGGGCGCATGATGGTCGCGCTCTCGGCGCCACTGCTCATCCTGCCCATCGTCGCCGGGCTTCTGACGCGCTGGTTCAGCCCTGCAACGATCTGCGGCACAGGCCTCATCATCTCGGCGGCAGGCCTTTTCTGGCTCAGCCACTTTACCACCGGTTCGGCCCCAGCCGCTCTCATCGGTCCGCTGCTAACGATCGGCGTCGGCATCAGCCTGCCCTGGGGGCTGATGGACGGGCTTGCCGTCAGCGTCGTTCCCAAGGAGCGGGCCGGCATGGCAACCGGCATCTTCAGCACCACCCGCGTCGCCGGCGAAGGTGTCGCGCTTGCAATCGTCAGCGCCATCCTCTCCGCCTTCATTCAATCGAACCTCGGCGCAGCCGCTGGTGAGCACGCCGCGATGGCTGCACAGCAGCTCGTGACAGGCAATCTGACCGCCGCGACGTCGAATGTACCGGCGATCGGGCATGACGCTCTCATTCAGGGTTATAGTGACGCCTTCAGTGCGCTACTCTGGCTTCTGACCGCCATCACCGTTCTGACAGCCGTCGTCGTCTTTTCCTTCCTCGGCCGCTCGTCATCGACCGCCGCCGCAGAAGATGCGGAACAATTGCAAGAGGACGAAGATACGCTCCGCGTATCGAAAGCTTAAGCAGCACTGATGACTGGCTGGGCAATTTTCCGGCCAGTCCGACCACCGTCGGCGGCATAGCAACGAGGCGAATCGAAGGCCGGGCACGGCCGAAAATCCTACCGCGTCGCAACAGAATATTTCGAAACCACATAAAATGTGCGCACCAGATCCATGCGCGAACGATCTTCGCAGCGGCATCAGACTGGCGTTTATATTCACCGCTGCTATATCATATCCCCATGATATCAGACCGGTTTTTGAAGATTATAGCCTGGACCTATATTGCGACGCTCATCGGCGTGACCTTTGCGCATCTCAATTGGCAGGCGACGTTCGGCAATCCGTTCGATATCTTTCGCGCCGCCGCACTCTGCATAGCAGGAATGCTTGCCCGGCTCGCCTACCCGCAATCTCCCTCCTTCACCTGCCTATTGATGATTGGCAGCGTGCTGCTGCTTTCCGTGTCGCATTTGCTGGCAAACGGCAATTTTGGCTCGACGCTCGACATCATCGTCGGCATGACCAGCGGGCTCTGGGGCATTATGATCGGCTCGATGCTGAGCAAACTCATCATCACGGCCTCCAAGCGACCAGCCTCATACTAACCATACCGCAAGAGCCAGCGATCGCTCGAATATACACCCCTCAGCTGCCGCGGGAGGGTGATGATCGCCGTATAAACAATCAAATGGGCAATTGCGTCTGGCTGACCGCGTGACGATAAATATTATCAACTAATATTCGAATAAAATAAAACTCCATATTCTACCCCAAAATGACTATTCGGCAGCCAATATTATGCAGTACTTACCATCTTTGTTTGTATATGTTGCTTTCTTGCAACTAAAACTTAAATTTCACGAAAAAGTCATCTGCAGAAAAATATATCATATAACTTTGCAGGAATTCGTCTTTAATGGCGACCAGAAGCGGGTGGGGCCCGTTTCTCCCGAGTCGGGGTTTTTAAACAGGGATAGGGTTAAGGCACGTCGATTTTTCGGCGCGATTGCCTGTGCCCAATCTATATTGGATTGGAGTATTTATGAACATCAAGAGCCTTCTTCTCGGCTCCGCTGCTGCTCTCGCAGTAGTTTCTGGCGCCCAGGCGGCTGACGCTATCGTAGCTGCCGAGCCGGAACCGTTGGAATATGTCCGCATCTGCGACGCATTCGGCGCTGGTTACTTCTTCATCCCGGGCAGCGAAACCTGCCTCAAGATCGGCGGTTATGTTCGTACCGAAGGCAAGTGGTACGACGCTTACAACCCGCGCTCGACCAACGGCACCTACTGGCGCAGCCGTGCACACCTGACCGTCGACACTGCATCCGACACGGAATACGGTGCGCTGAAGACCAACACCGTTCTGCGTTTCGACTGGAACGATGGCGGCGCGACCACCACCAAGCTGATCTTCGCCAACATCAGCCTCGGCGGCTTCACCGTCGGTAAGCTCGACTCTCAGTACAACCTCTACACGGGTTATGCTGGCGGCGTCATCAACGACGACGTGGTCTATGACGGTCCGTACGAACTCAACCAGTTGACCTACAACTACGACGCAGGCAACGGCTTCACCGCTGTCGTCTCGCTCGAAGACAGCAACTCCGGCGCTGGCGCCACGGGCGTAAACGGCCGCAGCAGCACCAACCACTACACGCCGGACGTCGTTGCGGGTCTCGGTTACAAGGCCGGCAACTTCGGCTTCAAGATCGTCGGCGGTTATGACTCCATCGTCGAAGAAGGCGCCATCAAGGCTCGCGTCGATGCCGACTTCGGCATCTTCAAGGCCTTCCTCATGGCTGGCTGGAACACCGACGGCGACCAGCTGAACAAGTACGCCAGCGCGAACGGTGCAGGTCCGGCCAAGAACATCGGCTGGGGCGACTGGGCTACCTGGGGCGGCGTAACCGTTCCGATCAACGAAAAGCTGCAGGCAAACGCTCAGGTTGCCTACACCGACTCGAAGATCTTTGCCGCCACGGCGAACCTCAAGTTCACCCCGGTCAAGAACTTCCAGATCACGCCGGAAGTATCCTACACCAACTGGGACTCCATCAATCAGGACCAGTGGTCGGGCGTGCTGCGCTTCCATCGCAGCTTCTAATAGCTCGTTTACGAGATCTGATCTGACTTGACCCCTGATCGGATGGGGGCCGGCCTTACTTCCAGCGAAGTCGGGCCGGTCTTTCCGAGGCAGGGGTTAGTCATTTTTCTGAGGGCCGATCAGGGATTGTTTTGGCAGGAGACTTCGGCGAAACGCGAGCGGAAGCCCGGCGGACAGATAATTGGCTGCCGAATGGCGACGCCGTAGCGCGGCCTCTTCAATTATCATTCTCCCTCATCGACACCAGGCATTTTTTATCGTAGAGACAACTCATGTCTTTGACCTTCGCATATGCCGCGCGATTTTATTCGTACCGCTGCTCTCAGCGGAGGCGGGCCTGTGCGTAGTTAAAAGAGACACGACAGCAAAGACCCGAACCAGCCGCTAGTCTACCTGGCGGCTTTTTTGTCGCCACGGTATGACCCCAAAAGGAACCGATACCGTGTTGAATTCCACTGATGACCTGCGCATTGTCGAGATCACGGCGCTGACGCCGCCCTCTCGGATCATAGATGAAATTCCCCGCGACGAGGCCGTGACGGCGACCGTTAGCGGCGCCCGCAATGCCGTTCACAACATCCTACACGGCGAGGACGACCGACTGATCGTCGTGATCGGCCCCTGCTCCATCCATGATCCGGCTGCGGCCCACGAATATGCAGCACTCCTCAAGGAACAGCGCGACCGCTTCGCCGACGATCTCGAAATCATCATGCGCGTCTATTTCGAGAAGCCGCGCACGACTGTCGGCTGGAAGGGTCTCATCAACGATCCGCATCTCGACGGCAGCTACCGCATCGAGGAAGGACTGCGCATCGCCCGCAAGCTGCTGTTCGATGTCAACGAGATCGGCCTGCCGGCGGGCTGTGAATATCTCGATACGATCACGCCTCAGTACATTTCCGACCTGGTCAGCTGGGGCGCGATTGGCGCGAGGACGACCGAGAGCCAGGTGCATAGGCAGCTGGCATCGGGCCTCTCCTGCCCCGTCGGCTTCAAGAACGGCACGAATGGTGACGTGCGCATCGCGCTTGACGCGATCGTTGCGGCATCGCAGCCGCATCACTTCCCGGCCGTGACCAAGGAAGGGCTTGCAGCGATCGCCTCCACCCGCGGCAACGAGGACTGCCATATCATCCTGCGCGGCGGCAAAGAGCCCAACTATGATGCCGCAAGCGTGCAGTCGACAGCGGAACAGTCCCTCAAGGTCGGGCTTGAGCCGCGCATCATCATCGACGCCAGCCATGCCAACAGCAGCAAGAATCCGGAAAATCAGCCGCTCGTCGTCACCTCAGTCGCAGAGCAGGTTGCAGCCGGCGACCGGCGGATCAAGGGCATGATGATGGAGAGCAATCTGGTGGCTGGCCGCCAGGATCTCGTGCCCGGCAAGCCGCTGGTCTATGGCCAGAGCATCACCGATGGCTGCATCGACTGGCCGACCTCGGTCCGCACGCTGGAAGATCTGGCAAAGGCTATCCGGGCACGGCGTCAGGCGCGCTAACACCGTCTCCCATTCGGGAAACAGGTTCGGGTCAAATACGTCGGTAGTGCGCGAGGCTCAGATAGTTTTTTCTCGGCCCGCGCACATGCCACATCTCGGCCCAGGCATCGGGCGAGCGAAAGAACAGGCGGCCCCGGTAGAGATCGGGACTGCAATGATGGGTGACGCGCTGCGAGGCGCCTTCACCGATGCGAATGAATTCCGAAAGATTGGGGAAATGCACGACGAGATCGTCGTCTGCGTGATCGAGTCGATAGGTGCGGCTGCTTCTCAGCGTCGCGTGGTCGCTTCGCGTATCGCCGTATTCCTCGAACTGGACAGGCGTAACAAACGCCTGTCCTTCGAATGTGATCAGGGAACGGTTGAAGCGATCGATGATCCGCCGCTTCACCTCCCATGCGCCGAGGAAAAGACTCAGCCGGCCGATGGCGGCCGATTCTTTCATCAGGAGGCCGCGCGCTGCACTGCGTCGGCCTGCCGGCGGGGCAGTTTCCAGCCCGGCCGGACGAAGTGGCAGGTATAGCCGTTCGGATAGCGCTCCAGATAATCCTGGTGCTCCGGCTCGGCTTGCCAGAAGTCGCCGACCGGTGTGACCTCGGTGACGACCTTGCCGGGCCACAGGCCGGAAGCGTCGACATCGGCGATCGTATCCAAGGCGACCTGCTTCTGCTCTTCGCTGGTGTAGAAGATCGCCGAGCGATAGCTCAAGCCGACATCGTTGCCCTGGCGGTTGCGCGTGCTCGGATCGTGGATCTGGAGGAAGAATTCCAGCAGATCGCGAAAGCTGATCTTCTGCGGGTCGAAAATGATCTCGATCGCCTCGGCATGGGTGCCATGGTTGCGATAGGTGGCGTTGCGGACATCGCCGCCGCTATAGCCAACGCGCGTCGAGATAACGCCGTTATAGCGACGGATGAGATCCTGCATGCCCCAGAAGCAACCGCCGGCGAGAACTGCACGTTCCGTTGTCATCTTACATCCTCCACTTGATCGATGTAGGCACCATAGCCCTCTGCTTCCATGCGGTCACGCGGCACGAAGCGAAGCGAGGCGGAATTGATGCAATAGCGCAGGCCGCCGCGATCGATCGGGCCGTCCGGGAAGACATGGCCCAGATGGCTGTCGCCACCGGCCGAGCGCACTTCGACGCGCACCATGCCGTGCGACATGTCGGTCAATTCGCTGACATTGGCGGGCTCGATCGGTTTCGTAAAGCTCGGCCAGCCGCAGCCGGAATCGAACTTGTCGGCGGAGGCAAAAAGCGGCTCGCCCGAGACGATGTCGACATAGATGCCGGACTGCTTGTTGTAGAGATATTCGCCGGAGCCGGGACGTTCCGTGCCGCTCTGCTGCGTCACGCGATACTGCTCAGGGGTGAGCTTGGCTACTGCCTCTGCCGTCTTGCTGTATTTGCCCATTGTTGTTCTCCTTGCCCCTTGGCACGCCTTCCGAGCTTGGCCTGACGTCCTCACTGAGGACTCGGGAAGGCCGGATGAAGCTCGATCAGCGCTAAGGGAGTGGTTGCAGGGCCAATATAGGCATCGCGCGATCGATTTGCCATATCGATCACGACTGCGTGACGCTCTGCCCTTCCCGCGCCTTACCCATGCATCTCGCTCGAACCGGTATAAATAGCGGCAAGCGCCTCGATGCCGGCCTGATCGTCACCATCGAAGCGGCCGGGAAGCGGGCTGTCGAGATCGATGACGCCGAAGACCTTTCCATCGCGAAAGAGCGGCACGACCAGCTCCGACCGCGAGGCGGCATCGCAAGCAATGTGTCCGGAAAAGGCGTGCACATCCTCGACGAGGACCGACTGGGCCCTTTCGACCGCCGTGCCGCAGACGCCGCGGCCGACGGCAATGCGCACGCAGGCCGGCTTGCCCTGGAATGGCCCGAGCACAAGCTCGCTATCCTGCCGCAAAAAGTAGAAGCCAGCCCAGTTGAGATCCGGCAGCATCTGGAAGATCAGCGCGGACGTATTCGCCGCATTGGCAATCGGATCATGCTCGCCATCAAGCAGGGCTTTCAATTGATCGGCCAGTTCGCGATAGAATTCGGGCTTGCTGTCATATCGGATCGCTTTTTCTACGAACATGGGCTTACCCTTTCGAAGTTCCTGTCTTGCGGAGATATCAGTCCTTGTCGTCAGGCGGGCAAGGCCAGCTGGAAGGCGCTTTCAGCCAGGAGGGCAATATGGTCGTGTTGTCCCCGCAGGCCAGGTTGATCTGCGCCTGCTGCAGACCGCTTGCCTTCGACAGATCAAGGCCCTCGATGCGCGTCAGATACATGAAAGCGCCACTGAAGGAGGTTGCCCCGTCCATCACCGCGCCATTCAAGGTCGCCCGCGAGAGATTGGCGAAGGAGAAATTCGCACCCGTCAGCACGGCCTTGTCGAAATCGGCACGGCCGAGTTCCGCCTTCTGGAAATCGGCGTTCTTCAGCTGTGCGCCGGCAAATTCGGCGCGCTGCAATTCGGCATTGGCGAAAGACACGCCATTGGCGGAGGCATTACTGAAATCGGAGCGGTATGCCTCGATCTTTGCGAAGTTGGCGCCGTCGGCCTTGGCATTCTTCAGCCAGGCACGCACCAGAGTCGCTTTCTCGAGATTGGCCGAGGTCAGATTGGTGTCGCTGAGATCGGTGCTATCGAAATGGGCGCCGGCAAGGTTGGCACCGTGGAGGTCGCTACTCTGCAGCATGATATTGGTCTTGCTGCAGCCGCTCCAGTCGAGCCCGGGTCCGGCGACATTGCCACAATCGGCCGCACGCAGGGCATTGCTGCTGGAGCCCAGAAGAAATGCGGCGCTCAACGCCAGCACGCCAAAGCCGGTGGTGATCCCCAATCTCTTCCCAACGGCACTACCGCGCAAAACGCCGCTACGCCGCCCTATGATCGTCTCCCCAGCCAATCTGGCCACCCCGTCAACAAGATCCATTCCGTTACTCCACTCCAGCGCCTGCCAGCCGAACTCCTCCATGAGTCGGAGGCACGTCCCTCTTCCTTGTATATGGTGCTTCGGGCGACAAAAAGAGCCGGTTTTGTAAAAGCATATTTGAAGCGTGGTTTAGATCTTGGTCGATGTGGATCGGGAATGGCTTAGCGGCGTCGGAACGGCTTCTGCAAAGCCACAAATGCTCGGCCTTGAGCCGCCGACAATTGAGGCGGAAACGCCGCCATCGCATAGCGACGAAACACGGCCGAGCCTTGCGCAAATCTGGCAAATAGCGTTTTTCGGTGGGGGGCTTTTCGGGAAAAAGATCAGTGTTTTAAGCTGGTCGGAGTGGAGTGATTCGAACACTCGACCCCCACGTCCCGAACGTGGTGCGCTACCAGACTGCGCTACACTCCGTGACCAGCGGCGCTTCTATAGACCAGCCATTTTTGATGCACAAGCACCAATTTCAAAAAACCTTTTGATTTTTGACGAAAAAATTACAGTCGTATCTGCCTGTAAAATTGGCAGGAAACAGCTGTCGAAAATGCCGGCGTGCAAAAGACGCAACAGATCAAGTAAAATCCCGCTTGTACACGCGGATGGGAATTTTCTTTTGCCGGCTTTGGCGCTAAAGCCCTAAGCGGGACAGGTGGAAACGTCGTGGGACAGCACGGCTTTTCCGCAACCTTATGCGTGACAGAAGCTCAAGGACGACACGATGAATATCCGCATGATCACCGCGGCTGGACTGTTGCTGGCATTGGCCGGTTGCAGCACCACGACGACAACAACGACAGCAGCCCTTCCGCTGCTTGCGAAGAACCCGGTTCAGGATCGCTGGCAGGGCCAGTCCGCAGGCCGCTTCTTCGCCGCCTACGGCCCGCCGATCTCAGATCGCGACGAAAGCGGCAATCGCGTCTATACTTGGCGCGGCGGCTACAAGAACGTCACCGTCGTCACCAAGGACGGCAAGAAGAGCGGCAAGCGCTCCCTCAGCTGCAAGGCCGACATCGTCACCAACCAGAGCTACGAAATCCGCTCGGTTAAAATCCTCGGCGACCAGCCTGGTGTCAGCGGCCCGTCCTACTGCGCCGAGCTTCTGGCTCCGCCGGAAAAGGCGAGCTGATAACAAAGCTTCATCACGGAACAATATGAGCGGGCGGCCTGCAAAGGCCGCCTGTTGCGTTTGCGGGCGTTAGCCGTTGGCATCGGCGAGCTCGGCGCAGCTTTTCGGTCGCGGCACATCGCCAGCGGGTATGAAAGTCTTGTCGATGGCATAAAGCCTGGCAAAGGACGTTTCGGCGGCAAGTTTCACACCTTGCGGAACCACGCCGCCAAAACGGTCCTCGACATCGGCGTTGACGAGCAGAATGAAGTCGAAGCGATGCCGCCAATCCTTGAGGTAGGGCGCAATGCCGCTGAAGGCCGAAATCTCGTCAGGGCAATCCAGCAGGCTTATGGGGAACAGATTGCCTTCCGGCACGGCGATGTCGCTCCAGGGCGGCAACACGGTCAGCGGCTGCTTACCCCTGGCGGTGAAGATCGTCGGCACGAAGGCATGGGCGTAAGGGACCGCAAGCGTGGGCAAATGCCGGAAAGTGTCCTGGTTCCAGGCGAAGTAGCGATGATCCGCCGTGCCGCGCTCGCTCTGCTGCCGCATGACCGGCAGGACGGCTGCACCTTCGGGCACCGCCGCCAGGACAGTGCTGACATCAGCGGCATCGGCCTGACCCTGCCACCAATTGACACCGATCCAGGCCGTTCTGCCCAAGACGACCGTCGAGAGCACGAGCATGACCAGAAAAGCTTGCCGGCGTGGCACGCGAGGCAAGGGACAGATCATCACCATGGCAGCGAGCGCCATCATGATCGGAAAACGCCAGCTGATCCAGCCCGTCCCGAGCATATGACGCGGCACGACGCAGGACAGAAGCAGCAGGCCGGCGGCCGTCACCGCCATGCCGGCATGCGCGCTCAGACGGCGCGTGAGAGCCGCATAGATTCCAACGAATATCAACGGGATCAGGAACAGCATGTCCGCCGACAGCCCATAGCTCCAGAATGCCGACATCAGGTTGGCTACGAGCAGAATGGGTGAATCGTTCCAGGATGCATCCAGACTGCCGCCTCCATCGGGCAAGACAGGCTGATAGAGAAAAAGACAGATCGCCGGCAGGGCGCAGGCCAGCATCGCAAGCAGAAGCCTGCCGCATAAGCGCAGGAAATCGCGAGGTGACCTCAATGCTGCCGTCGTCGGCGAGAATTCGAGACCGCAGACGAGCGCCATGTAGAAGCCGAGCGAAAAGAGGTGCATAACGGTGAGCAGCAGGCCCGCCAGCAGACGCCAGCAGAACAGCGCGCCCGGATTGCGGGACTGCAGAGCATGATCGGCGGTCGCAAAGAACAGCGCCATGCCGAGCCCGATCTGAAAATTGATGAAGCCGCCAATCAGCGTCGCACACCAGGCGAAATACAATATGCCGATCTGCCAGTAATGGCCGCCGCCATGCAAGCGCCGGTGTAAAGCGATCGCCCCGAGTGGCGGCAGTACGATCGCCAGGAAAAGAAGGCCGCGAGCCAGCAGTGAAACGCCGATCAACGGCCCCAGCCAATATGCGGCAAGATCAATGCCGACATTGGTGAACGTTCTGTTCCAGTCAATCGCATAGATCTCATGAAACGGCGGCGTGTTGATGCCGCCGGCCAGCAACCACATGCGCGCATAATGGTTTGGGTAATCGAGGATCGGCGGAAACTTGAAGATGGTGACGAAAACGGCGACCAGGATGAGGAAGGCAGCGATGGCGATGCCCGGCCTCTGCCTGACGATGGCGGCATTCGCATCAACCGCGTCGTGCGCGGAAACAATATCGGAAACGACGACGCCCTCGGTCGACGATGAAGTCGCGGAAGCTTGCGGCATCAGCGGGCCGCCCTCACCTGCTTCGCGCTACCAGCCCCATCCCCGAGATTATGCAGGGCGTCATCAAGCGCGCGGCGTTTGCCTGCTGCGTCCATATCGGAAAAGCCGCTGGGAATATCGAGGGAGCGCCCGCTCTGTAGCAGGCTTTCGATCATGAAGATCGGCCGCCGCTTGTTCTCCTGCACCAGACGGCCGACATATTCGCCGATGATGCCGATGCAGATGAGCTGGATGGCGCTGAAGGCAGTGATAGCCGCCATGATGCTGGACCAGCCGACGATCGTCTCCCCCGCAAACCAACGGACGAGCGTATAGACGAGCAGCAAGGCCGCAGAGCCGGCACTCGCAAGGCCAAGCCAGGTGCTGATCCGCAGCGGTACGGTTGAAAAGCTGGTGATGGCGTCGATCGCGAAATTGATCATCTTACGCAGCGGATATTTGGTGGTGCCGGCAAAACGCGCATCGCGCTCGTAGGGGAGCGCCACCTGCCGCCCGCCGATCCAGCTCACCATACCGCGGATGAAACGATCCCGCTCCGGCATCGCCAGCAGGATATCGACGACACGTCGGCGCATCAGCCTGAAATCGCCGACATCGCGCGGGATCGCCACCGAGGCGAGCCGCGACAGCAGCCGATAGAAGAGCGAGGCGGAGGCGAGCTTGAACCAGCTTTCCCCCTGTCGGCGCATGCGCTGGCCATAGACGACATCCGCACCACGATCCATGATCGGCATCATCATCAGCAACAGTTCCGGCGGGTCCTGAAGATCGGCATCGATCAACAGCACCCGCTCGCCGCGCGAGGCGGCAAGGCCGGCGGTGGCGGCAAGCTGGTGTCCGTGGTTGCGCATGAGGCGCACGCCGAGTACCTGCGGCACCTTCGCAGCAAGCGAGGCGATGACCTCCCAGGTGCCATCTGTGGACCCATCATCCACCAGGACGATCTCGAAGGCTTCGCCGGCGATGCCCCGCGCCGTTGCCTCCGCGCGCCGGCAAAATTCGCTGAGCCCCTCCTCCTCATTGTGGCAAGGGGCAACGATGGAAAGCAGCAGTTCCTGGGGTTTCTGGTTCATGATCGTCCGCATCGAGATGACGGCGGTCAGAGTGCAGGAAAAAGGTCAAACAAGCTTTAAGGATGGGCGAATGGCGGCACACCCAATCTCGCGCAACGGTTTCACGAAGAATTGAAATCACCACTGTCGACGGGCCGCTCTCAGCGGGCATCACGGGGCGACGACGGCCTCGCCTCAATCGTTCGAAGAAGGCGCCTCTATCGATGCCGAAGGCCTCTCGGCCAGCATCATCAATCATCGTCCATCCGCAGGGAAATCCTCGTTTCAGGCGAAACACAAATACTTTAGCATCTTCAAAAATGTTTCGGTTCAACCCTTGACCCGGAAAGATTGTCGTTGAATATGCGTCCTGGGAGATGCTTGCAGTCTAAGGTTACGCGCCATCTAAATTGTTGCGGCGGCCCAAACCCATGATCTCCCGTCAGAAGGAGAGCCCCCTTGAAAAACAAAGCACTTATCGTATTGGTCGCCACAGTGGCTTCCGGTCTTGCAACCACCATTTGCGGAACTTCCATTGCCATCGCGCAGGATGCAGCAACCAGCATCGTGGTCGGAGCCGATACCACTTTCCCGCCCTTTGAAACCGAGAAGGACGGCGTCGTTACGGGATTCGACATTGACATGATCAATGCGATCGCCAAGGCCGAAAATATGACGGTCACTCTGAAGACCCTGCCGTTCAACGGGCTCATCCCAAGCCTGCAGGCAGGCTCGATCGATGCTGCGGTCGCCGGCATCACGATCAAGACCAGCCGGTTGCAGAACGCCAATTTCAGCGATGCATATTACAAGTCCGGCCTGTCGGTTCTGGTGAAGGCGGACTCCAGCATCAAGAGCTTCGACGATCTGAAGGGTCATGTCGTTGCCACGAAGAAGGCAACGTCTTCGGTCGATTACCTGACAGGCCACGGCTTCTCATCCGATTACATCAAGCAGTTCCAGAGCATCGACGCTGCCTATCAGGCACTTATGACCGGCGGTGCGGACGCGGTGATCTTCGACAACCCCGTCAATATCGACTTCAAGGCCAAGCACAGCGGCGTGCAGACCGTCGGCCCGCTGCTGACGGGCGAATATTACGGCATCGCCATCAGCAAGACGAAGCCCGATCTCGCTGCCAAGATCAATGACGGCCTCGCCAAGATCCGCAAGAGCGGCGAGTATCATCAGCTGTTCGTGAAGTATTTTGGCGGCGATACGAGCGGCGAAGTCAATGACGTGATCGACCCGGCGAAGGTCGCGCTTTCGGAATAAGATCGGCCGAAGATATTTTAGGCTTCCCGAAAGTTACGTGATTGATCCGCAGGCTGCGCGGCGCATAGTTGCGTTGCGCAGCAGCATCAATTCTCCAGTAAATAAAAGAAACAAACAAGGCACGGTTCATGGACGCCATCTGGCAAAATTTACCTGTGATCCTCAACGGTCTGCTCCTGACGATCGAATATTCGATCGTCGCAATTATCCTGATGGTCATCATCGGACTGGTTGCGGCGCTCATGCGTCTTTCGAAGGTTGCGCCGCTGCGATGGATCGCCACAGCCTATGTCGAGATTTTCCGATCGACGCCTCTGTTGGTCCAACTCTTCTTCATAGTGCTCGGACTGCCGGCAATTCTGCCTGTCAATGCGTGGTTCGGGCAGCTCACCTACCCTATCCTCGCAGCCGCCCTCACCCTCAGCCTGAACGAGGGCGCCTACGTCACCGAGATTGTACGCGCCGGCATTCTCGGCGTTGATCGCGGGCAGAAAGAGGCAGCGGCAAGCATTGCGATGACCGGCTTTCAGACGATGCGCTACATCGTTCTGCCGCAGGCCTTCAAGCGCATGATTCCGCCATTGGTCAACCAGGCGGCCCAGACGATCAAGGATACCTCGCTGCTGGCCCCGGTCGGCATTGCCGAACTGGTCTACAAGGGTGAAATCGTGATCGCCGAAACCTTCGCATCTTTCACGATATGGGGTTTCGTCGCGGTGCTATATTTCATCATGATCTTCTCCTTGTCGAAGTGCTCGTCCTATATCGAGAGGAGGCTTCAAGTTGATAAGCGTTAAAGAGCTTCACAAGTCCTTCGGGCACCATGAGATCCTGAAAGGCATCACCACGCATGTGGAGAACAACGAAGTCGTCGTCGTCATCGGACCGTCGGGAAGCGGCAAGAGCACCTTCCTGCGCTGCCTGAACGGGCTGGAAACGCCAACCAGCGGCGATATCGAAATCGCCGGAATGATGCTGACCGACCCCAAGACCAACATCCACAAGCTGCGCCAGCATGTCGGCATGGTCTTCCAGCAATTCAATCTCTTCAGGCATCTGACGATCCTGGAGAACATCACGATCGGCCCGCGCAAGGTCAAAAAGGTCGCGCCTGAAGAGGCCGATCGCGTGGCGCACGAACTGCTGGCGAAAGTCGGCCTGCGCGGCAAGGAAGCGAACTATCCCGACGAGCTTTCCGGCGGTCAGCAGCAGCGTGTCGCGATCGCCCGCGCGCTGGCGATGGGGCCTGACGTCATGCTCTTCGACGAGCCGACCTCGGCGCTCGACCCCGAAATGGTGGGCGAAGTGCTGCAGGTCATGAACGATCTGGCGCGCGAAGGCATGACGATGGTCGTAGTCACCCACGAAATGGGCTTTGCCCGCGAGGTAGGCCACCGCGTGATCTTCATGGATCACGGCCAGATCTTGGAAGAAGGCGCCCCCAAGGAGCTCTTCTCAAATCCCCAGATGGATCGAACCAAGAATTTTCTGGCGAAGATCCTTTGAACAGGGGGCCCGCTTTATGGCGGGCCTTTTTTGTTTTGATTGATGGAAAGCTCTCGACCAGAAGGATGGCGTGACAAGGTTGAGCAGCAGTCGAAGTGTTATGATTGCAGAGCAGACTGCAGACGCGACCCGTATCTTACCTTGATGCAAGGCGTCTCCGAGCCGATCCAAGCGGCATCATTTATGGCGCGCGTCTCGTAACAACCCAACGAGCGCTACCATCAATAAAATACCAAGGACAAATCCCGCGCTGCCTCCCCAGATCGCTCCGTGCCTTCCACCTGCAAGCGCGCCGATAGCACCTCCGATTAGAAGCAGGAGAAATGGCGGCAAACAACCCATTACAATGCATCCCGACTAAAGGCAGGTCTCACCCGGAATAACTCCAACATTATTTCAGTCAGTGGATATGGCTGGGGCGCCAGGATTCGAACCTGGGAATGCCGGTACCAAAAACCGGTGCCTTACCGCTTGGCGACGCCCCAACAGAGGAAATGGCCTGCTATACCAGCCAAATCGGCGTCTGATTAGCAAAGGTCGCTTGCCGCTACAATGACTAAGTGATGCGCGAATGCATATTTCTGTGTGCTTTCCGGGCGGCTATGATAGGTCTTGCTGCACTGCATTTGAAATCAGGAGGTCCGATGAGCCAGTTTCGCGCCCGCCCGCCGGCAGTGCCCACCGTACTTCTCGATGATGCCGTCTGCCGCATCACACGCTGGGATTTCGAGCCGGGCGCCGATACCGGACATCATGTCCATGGTCTTGGCTATGTCGTGGTACCGATGACGGATTGCCAGTTTCTGCTGGAAGAGCCTGGCGGCAGCCGCCGTGTCGATATCGCCAAGGGCGCCGCCTATCGGCGCGAGGCCGGTGTCGAGCACAATGTCGTCAATGCCGGCTCCGAGCCGATGTCCTTTATCGAAATCGAATACAAGCAATCATGAGCACGCCTGACTTCGATCTTGCCTTCGAACCCGGCTATGGCCGCGCCGTTCCCGTTGCGCCCGGCATCGAGCGGATGACGGTCAACAATCCCAGTGCCTTCACCTTTCACGGCACCAACAGCTATATCGTCGGCGGCTCGTCTGTCGCGGTCATCGATCCCGGCCCGGAGAACGAGGCCCATTTCACCGCCCTGATGGCGGCGCTGGAGGGGCGCGAAGTCACGCATATCTTCGTCAGCCATACCCATCGCGATCACTCGCCGCTCGCCAAGCGGCTGAAGGAGGCAACGGGGGCGCTGACCGTCGGCGAAGGGCCGCATCGGGCCGCTCGGCCGCTCCATCAGGGCGAGATTAATCCGTTCGCCGAAAGCTCCGACATGGAGTTTCAGCCTGACATCGTGCTTGCCGATGGTCAAAGCGTCTCGGGAGACGGATGGCAGATGACGGCGCTCTTGACGCCGGGTCATACGGCAAACCATGCCTGCTTCGCGCTCGATGGCACCGGCATTGTCTTCTCCGCCGATCATGTCATGGCCTGGGCGACCTCGATCGTCGCGCCGCCGGATGGCTCCATGGCGGATTATATGGCCTCGCTGGAGCGGCTTCTTACCCGCGACGACCGGCTGTTCCTGCCCGGCCATGGCGGTCCGGTGAAGGAGCCGGCGTCCTTCATGCGCGGCCTCAGAACCCACCGCCGCATGCGCGAGCGTGCCGTGCTGGAGCGCATCAAGGCCGGCGACCGGCTGATCCCGGACATGGTGCAAGCCATCTATCGCGACACGGACCCACGCCTGCATGGGGCGGCCGCGCTTTCTGTGCTGGCGCATCTGGAGGATCTGGTCGAGAAGGGTCAGGTGGAGACCGATGGACCGCCGGCGCTGCTGGGGACCTATCGACCGGCTTGAGCCACCTCAGCTTCCAGCGATACCCAGCAATTCCGCATCCAGCGCCTTCAGATAGCTATCCGCCAGATCGGCGCTGACGCCGAGATCATCCTGGCCGTAGCGGGAAGCAACGCGAATATCGACAAGCGTTGTTTCCGCCTCTTCGCGAATACGGATCAGTATGTCGCATGGCAGGCCAAAAATGCGAGTTCGCATTTCGCCCTGCAGAATGACGTCGGTATTCTGGCGAATGAGTTCCGCCACTCCGTCGCGGAGGGGGCGCGGCGTCGGCACAGGAACGATGGCGGGCACATCGCCGACGGCACTGTCATCCTGCGCCGGATTAGCCGTCTGCGGACGTGTGCGGCGTTTTGGCTTCACGTTGCCGTTCGGATCGGCGACATCGGCGCCTTCGGCCTTGACGATGGTGATGTGATAATCATGCGCGACTTTACGCACTGCCTCGAGAACACGATCGGCAGCGCCTTCGTAGCGGCGGCTGATCAAAGCGGGATAAGCATCGAACTGCGCCTCGCGTTCCTGCTGCGTCACCAGATGGCGCGGCGGCAGCCACAGCTGCCGCGCATCCGGTGTTGCCAGCCATTCCGGCGGGTCGTTGAGATCGGTCGAAATCTCGTAGATATGCGGCCGGGTCCAGTAGCGTTCGGCGCCGAAGCCGAAAATGGCGAGCGGCAGGGCGGCATAGACGAGCGCCTTGACGGCGGAGACACCACCAATGGCAGCGCTCTGCCAGAGCTGAGCAAGGCCGACCAGCGCGAGCAGAACCGCCAGGATGGCGCAGCCGGCGGAAATCAGGAGCAGCAGCACAAAATAAGGCGTTTCCAGCGGCGCGAAGCGGTGGCCGATCAGCGTCACCCCGCAGAGCACCAAGGCAAACGAAGCGATCAGACGCGCGGCGCGGGCGGCATGAGAAACTGGACGGTCGAAGCGAATGGTCATCAAGGGCTCGTCGGCGCGTCGGGTCGGAAGCCGGATGCACCGAATCCCAAAATACGACCTATGTTTAGATCAAGAAACGGCGAAAATAAATCGAATGTCACGGCACCAACATGCAATGTTCTCTCAAGGCTCAAACCAGTAACGCCTAGACCAAAAATGTGAGCGCTTGCTTAAATTCCTAAAAAAGGCCATTCTTTAGCGTTTTATCGAGGCTTTGAAAGGACTTGATGAGATGGAACCGATGCTTTCTCAAGACGTCGCTGCCAAGGCGCTGCCGGGCGCGGCGATTGCCGGAGCCGATACGGGCGATCCCATTCTGCCGTTGGAGCTCCTGGAGCTGGAGCTCTCACTCGAAGGTTTTTCCGGCGGGGAACCGGGCTTTTGCGAGGCCGTGCGGCATGCCGCCTCGGCGGTGCACGGCGACTTCCTATTCGATCTCCCCGCGGCAGGACTGATCTCCGATTGCCGCAGACTGGCTGTCATCCGGATTCCCGAAGGCGATGCGACGATGCGCACACTCTTTGCCGCGCTGGACGAAGACGGCGCGGAAATCCGTTTGCTGCAGCCGGATGAAGAGACCGACCACCTGTTGCGCTTTGCCGATGCCTTCGTCGATCTCTTGCAAAGGCTGCCGGCAAAGCCGAAGGAAGCAGCATAAGCAACCCGGCCTGCGGCGGTAATACGCCTTTCGCGCCATCACGCGCAGCGCTATAATTCGTGCCTGCACATCTGCATCAGGACACCAAGTCATGCGTATCGCTGCTTCCGCCTTCTCTCTTCTCGCTATTACGCTTGT
Source organism: Rhizobium sp. ZPR4 (assembly GCF_040215725.1). NCBI lineage: Bacteria > Pseudomonadati > Pseudomonadota > Alphaproteobacteria > Hyphomicrobiales > Rhizobiaceae > Rhizobium > Rhizobium sp. ZPR4. The sequence continues at coordinate 550,678 of NZ_CP157967.1, read as the reverse complement.
GCTCTCCTCCTGCCAGACAGCCGAGGAGATACGCGCGGCCGACCAGGCCAGATGCAGCGGCTATGGTTTTAGGCCAGGCACCCAGAACTTCGCCAATTGCCTCATGAACCAGGACCTCAGCCGGCGCGCCGACCAACGGGCTTTCATGGAAAGCAACGATGATTTCTTCTGGGGTCCGACGGTCGTTGTCGGCGGTCCCGGATATTACTATCATCGCGGCTACTGGCGCCGCTGATACCAGTGCCGGTAACGAGCTCAATTCCACTTTAGAGAATCAGGCTCGCCCCTTGATCGCCGCCTGAGCCGCGGCAAGCCGCGCAATCGGCACGCGGAAGGGGGAACAGGACACATAGTCCAACCCGATATCCTCGCAGAAATGGATCGAGGCGGGATCGCCGCCATGCTCACCGCAGATGCCGAGCTTCATGTCGTTGCGGGTGCGGCGGCCGCGCTCCGACGCAATGCGGATGAGCTCGCCGACCCCGTCGAAATCCAAGGATATGAAGGGATCGTGCTCGATGATGCCCTTGCGCTGGTATGTCGGGATGAAGGCGGCCGCGTCATCGCGCGACATGCCGAATGTCGTCTGCGTCAGGTCGTTCGTTCCGAAGGAGAAGAATTCCGCAGCCTCGGCGATGATGTGGGCGCGCAAGGCCGCGCGCGGCAGCTCGATCATCGTGCCGACGAGATAGTCGATCTTCATCATGGCTTCCGTCATGACGGCGCGCGCCACCTCGTCGATGCGGGCCTTGACGTAGTCCAACTCCGAGCGCAGGCCAACGAGCGGCACCATGATCTCGGGCACGACAGCTGCTCCGGTCTCACGTGCAGCGAGGACCGCTGCCTCGAAAATCGCGCGGGCCTGCATCTCGACGATCTCCGGATAGGAAATCGCCAGACGACAGCCGCGATGACCGAGCATGGGGTTGAACTCATGCAGCGCATCTACCCGCTGGCGCAGCATGGCCGGTTCCATGCCCATGATCCCCGCCACTTCAGCGATCTCTTCATCCGTCTTCGGCAGGAATTCGTGCAATGGCGGATCGAGCAGGCGGATAGTCACCGGCAGGCCGTGCATGATGGTGAACAGGCCGGTGAAATCGAGCCGCTGCATCGGCATAAGCTTGGCAAGGGCGGCACGGCGCCCCTCTTCGTCTTCGGCGAGAATCATCTCGCGCATCACATGGATGCGATCGCCTTCGAAGAACATGTGCTCTGTGCGGCAAAGGCCGATGCCCTCGGCGCCGAAGGAGCGGGCCGCACGCGCATCCGCCGGCGTATCGGCATTGGTGCGTACCGTCATGCGCCTGGAACGGTCGGCCCAGGCCATGATGCGCCCGAAATCGCCCGACAGCTCCGGCTGGATCATCGGCACCTCGCCCTTCAGCACCTGGCCGGCCGAGCCGTCGATCGTGACGATATCGCCCTTCTTCAACGTGACGCCGATGCCGATCAGCTTCTCGTTGCGCATGTCGATGCGCATGGTGCCGGCGCCGACGACGCATGGGATGCCCATGCCGCGAGCGACCACAGCCGCATGGCTGGTCATACCGCCGCGCGTGGTGAGGATCGCTTCAGCGGCGTGCATGCCGTGAATGTCTTCCGGGCTCGTCTCTATACGCACGAGGATCGCCTTGCGGCCTTCCTCCTCGGCAATGATCGCCTCTTCCGCGGTGAAGACAATCTCGCCGGTTGCAGCACCCGGCGATGCAGGCAGGCCGGAGCCGATAAGTTCGCGGCGGGCGCGCGGGTCGATCGTCGGATGCAGCAGCTGGTCCAGCGTCGACGGTTCGATGCGGGAGACAGCTTCGTCCTCGGTAATCAGCCCCTCGTCGACCATATCGACGGCGATCTTCATCGCCGCCTTGGTGGTTCGCTTGGCATTGCGGGTCTGCAGCATCCAGAGCTTGCCGCGCTCGATGGTGAATTCCAGGTCCTGGACATCGCGGTAGTGCGCTTCCAGCTGTGCGCAGATGCCCCGGAACTCGGCAAAGGCCTCGGGCATCAGCTTTTCCATCGACGGCTTGTCATAGCCGGAGGCTATGCGGGCGACTTCGGTAATGCTTTGCGGCGTGCGGATGCCGGCAACGACATCCTCGCCTTGCGCATTGACGAGAAATTCGCCGTAAAGCTCCTTCTCGCCGGTCGATGGGTTGCGGGTGAAGGCGACACCAGTCGCTGACGAATTGCCGAGATTGCCGAAAACCATCGCCTGAATATTGACGGCAGTGCCCCAGGCCTCGGGAATGTTGTGCAATTGACGGTAGGTGACGGCGCGGGCGTTCATCCAGCTCGCAAAAACGGCGCTGACGGCACCCCAGAGCTGAACCTCCGGCTCCTGCGGAAAGGCTTCGCCCAACTCCTCTTCGATGACAGTCTTATAGATCGAAACGACGTGCTGCCATTCGACGGCGGTGAGATCAGTATCGAACTCATGGCCAAAACGGGCCTTCTCATCCTCGAGGATTTCTTCGAAGACTTCATTGTCGAGACCCATGACGACATCGGCATACATCTGGATGAAGCGGCGGTAGCTGTCCCAGGCGAAACGGGCGTCGCCGGCATCATGGCCGAGCGCCTGTACGGTGGCGTCGTTAAGGCCGAGATTGAGGACGGTATCCATCATGCCCGGCATCGAGGCGCGGCCGCCGGAACGCACGGACACCAGCAGCGGTCGTTCGGTATCGCCGAACTTGCGGCCGGTGATGGCTTCCATCCGCTGCAGCCCGCGCATGACCTGCGGCTTCAGCTCGTCGGGGACCTTACGGCCGTTCTTGTAATAGAAGGTGCAGACATCGCTGACGATCGTCAGGCCCGGCGGAACCGGCAGGCCGAGATTGCACATTTCAGCAAGATTTGCGCCCTTGCCGCCGAGCCGCTCAAAATCGCCGGCGCCCCCCTCGGCCTTGCCGTCGCCGAATGTATAGACCCAATTCGTCATTGTCTCCGTCCAACTCCTCCGGTTGAACTTAATTCATTGAGGCACAAATGAAAATCGACAAATATGGCAAAATGTTGCGCCGCACAATAAATAAGATCCGAAGGCTCCCGATTTCAATCGATTGATCGAAACCAGGAGCTTCCGGGTCAATTCAGAGCGGCTTGACGGCTAGAGCGGTTCAGCTTTTCACGCAATTCCGGACGGGAAAACCGCCGCGCACTTTTCCTGGAATTGCTCTAAGCTTTCGGCTCGCGCTGGGCCAGGATCTTGTCGATCCGCATGCCGTCGAGATCGACGATTTCGAAATGCCAGCCGCCGAAATTGAAGCTTTCACCGACTTCGGGCAGATGGCCGAGCTGGTAGAGAGCGAAGCCCGCGAGCGTGTGGAAATTGACTTCCTCCTCGCTGAAGCGCAGCCCGAGCCGCGCAAAGGCGTCATAGACCGGCATCATGCCTTCCATCAGCAGCGATCCATCGGCGCGCTCGACGACATCGGGCGTGTCGTTGTCCATGTCGGGCAGATCGCCGGCGATGGCTTCCAGCAGATCCGTCTGCGTGACGATGCCTTCCAGGCTGCCATATTCATCGATGACCATGGCGAGGCGGACCGGCGCGCGCTTGAAGTTTTCCAGCACCTTGAAGACTGCCGTGGATTCGTGAACGACCAGCGGCTGGCGGATGACGGCCATCGGGTTCAGCGGCTCGCCGTTCAGAAGTTGATCGAGCAGATCCTTCTTCAGGATCATACCGATCGGCTCGTCGATCGAACCGCGTCCGACGAGAAGCTGCTCGAAGCGGCTTTCGCGGATGGTCTTCTGCATTTCCTCCGGCGGGTCTTCGGCGTCTATCCACTCGACCTCCAGCCGCGGCGTCATGATATCTGAGACATCGCGGTCGCCGATATTGAAGACGCGTTCGACCAGATCCTGCTGCGCCTGTTCCAAGAGGCCTGCTTCCTGGCTTTCAGCGATCAACAGCTTGATTTCAGAGGGCGAATGCAGCGAGCCTTCGCCAGCACCCGGGCGCAGCCCGAAAAGACGGAGCACAAGATTGCCGAGACCGTTGAGTACAGTGATTGCCGGGCGCAGCAGGAAGAGAAACAGTCCGAGCGGCCGCACGACGCCGAGCGCGGTGCCTTCGCTGCGCTGCAGGGCAAGGCTCTTCGGTGCAAGCTCGCCAAGCACGATATGAAGCGCGGTGATGATGATGAAGGAAATAGCGACAGCGATCGCATGTGAACTGGCCGCAGCCCATGCTCCGGGAAGAAAATCGAGAAGCGGCTCGAGCAGATGAGCAAGTGCGGGTTCGCCGACCCAGCCAAGCGCGAGGGAGGAGATGGTGATACCGAGCTGCGTGGCCGCCAGATTGGCATCGAGATTGTCGACCGCCTTCTGCAGCGCCTTGGAATTCATCCGCCCTTCGGCAACGAGCTCCGTCACGCGGCTGCGGCGGACGGAAACCAGGGAGAACTCGGCCGCAACGAAAAAGCCGTTGGCGGCGACGAGCAGCAATACGGCGAGTATTCCGAGGACATCGAAAATACCGCCAGTCGAGTCAGACATACGTCCCTTCCGGGCGGATCAGCGCCCATGTTGTTGATCGAAAAACAAAACTAGCACGCTTTGGTGAAGTGCGGCAGCTGACGCAACAATTTCTTGTCGAAACGGGAACAGTTTTCACAATCCTTGCGCGGAATTACTCTCAGGCGATTTCGCGCAGCCGCTCGGCGGTCTGCAGATCGACCGAGACGAGCTGCGAGACGCCCTGCTCCGCCATGGTGACGCCGAAGAGGCGATTCATGCGAGCCATGGTGATCGGATTGTGGGTGATAACCACGAAGCGCGTCTCGGTCGAGGCCGCCATCTCGTCCATGAGGTTGCAATAGCGCTCGACGTTGTGGTCATCGAGCGGCGCATCCACTTCGTCCAGAACGCAGATCGGCGCGGGATTGGTGAGGAATACCGCAAAGATCAGCGCCATGGCCGTCAGCGCCTGCTCGCCGCCCGAAAGCAACGTCATGGTCTGCGGCTTCTTGCCCGGTGGCCGGGCAAGGATTTCCAGACCGGCTTCCAGCGGATCGTCCGACTCGATGAGCTGCAACTCGGCTGTGCCGCCGCCGAAAAGATGGGTGAACAGGCGCTGGAACTGCGCATTGACGATGTCGAAGGCGACGATCAGACGTTCGCGGCCTTCGCGGTTGAGGCTCTGGATAGCACCGCGCAGCTTCCGGATGGCGTCGATGACGTCATCACGCTCCTTGATCAACGCCTGCAGCCGCTCCGTCAGCTCCTTGCTCTCTTCCTCGGCGCGCAGGTTAACGGCACCGAGACGCTCGCGCTCGATCTTCAGCCGCTCCAGCTCACGCTCGACCTCGCGGAGGTCAGGCACGTTCTGGGTGGCTGACAGTCCGGTCAGACGCATCGCCTCATGTGGCTCGACATTCAAGGACTGGCGAATGCGTAGTTCGCTTTCCTGACGGCGTTCGCGGGCAGACACCAGCCGCTCCTCAACACGGCCGCGCTTCTCGCGGCTTTCCGCCAGTTCGGAGAGTGCAGTCGCCGCATGACGATCGGCCTCGCGCTGCACGACTTCGGCTTCGGCAAGGCGATCAGCGGCTCGGCGGCGGGCATCCTCGGCCTTCTGGAGCTCGCTCATCAAGGCGCGGCGCTTGTCGTCGAATTCGTCCGGAGCGAGATCGAGTTCGGCCGCTTCCTCGCGCGCTTCCTCTTCGCGGTCGCGCAGCGTCTGAATGTGTTCCTCGGCGCTGGTAGCACGCTGGCGCCAGGTGTCACGCTCCTGCCGGATCGCGAGGAGACGGCGCTGACGCGCCTCGTTCTCACGGTTCAGACCTTCATGGCGGGCGCGGGCTTCGGCCAGAACGCCGCGATCCGTCGCGACTTCGGCCTGCTGGTCACGCAGCTTCAGATCGATGGCGTCGAGATTCGGCGCATCTTCCAGTTCGATACGGGCATTTTCATCCTGCATGGCCACATCTTCCAGCTGCTCCTGCAGCCGGCTGACGGCCTCGACGATGACGTCGCGGCGGCGGATGAGATCGCCGGAAGCGCGCTCTGCGGCAGCGAGCGCTTCCCGCGCCTCGGCCAGATGCCGGGCGGCAAGCCGGCTGGCGTCGCGGGCGGTCGCCAAACGCCCCTCTTCACCTCTGATCGCTTCGGCAGCTGCCGCAAGGCGCTCTTCTGCCTCGACAAGCACATCGCGGGCAAGCTCGGCTTCAGCTTCCAGCTCGGAAAGGCGGTTCTTCTGGGCGAGCCGCAGGGCGGCGGCACTCGGCGCATCTGCGCCGGTGACATGACCGTCCCAGCGGAACACGGCGCCATCCCTTGTCACCAGCCGCTGTCCCGGCTTTAGTTCCGGCATGAGCCGCAACGCGTCTTCGGCTGAAACGATGCCGATCTGGCGAAGGCGCCGCGTCAACGCGGCCGGCGCGCCGACATGGGTAATCAGAGGGGCGACGCCCTCCGGCAAGGCTGGATCGTTGGCGCCACTGCCATTGTCGGACCAGTAGACCGGCGCCTCGGAATTCAGCGAGGATTCCAGATCGTCGCCAAGCGCGGCACCTAGCGCCGTCTCGAAGCCGCGGTCGACGCGCAGCTCCTCGGCCACGGGCGAAAAGGCACCGGAGGTATCGCCCGCCGCCAACATTTTGGAAATAGTGCGCGCTTCGGTTTCGAGCGCATTCAGACGTGCCCGCGCCTGCTCGACCGGCCCGCGCGACAGCGCCTCGGTTTCGCGCGCCTTGGCGAGAACGGTTTCAACGCGCTGAATCTCGCCTTCAGCATCCGCAACAACATTTTCGGCCGTCTCGACCATGTCGCGCTTTTCGCCGGGGTCGGGCAGATCGGCCATCTTCTCATCGATGGCGGCAAGCTCGCCATTCGCTTCGCTGGCCTGGCGCTCGAGCCGCATCTTGCGATCGGCGAGATCGCGGATGGCACGCTCCAGCTGGTTGCGGGCGGCGGCGGCTTCGGCGCGCTCCGCCGTCAGAGTGGTAAAGATCCGCTCGCTGTCGGCGAGCTTGGCAGCGGCCTCCTCGAAGGCGACACGCGTCTCCTCGGCAAGCCTGCCGGAATCGGCGAGGATGTCTGCCAGATCGGCCTCTTCGGCATCGAGCTTGGCAAGGATGGAGGCATTGTCGGTGACAAGGCGCTGCTCGCGGCTGATATCTTCGGCGAGCTGTGCCAGACGGCGGATCAACTCATCGCGGCGGCGCAGGATGCGATTGACATCCTCTTCCAGCTGCGAGCGGGCGATCTGCAGACGCTGCAGGGCGGCGGCGGCCTTCGCCTCGTCGTCGCGCAGCTCCGGCAGCTTGAAGCTGGCGATGCCCTGGGCCTTTGCCGCCTCCATCTGGTTCTGCGCCTTTTCGGCGACGAGCACGGTTGCCTGGTTGAGCGCGCTGTCGGCCTCAGCTTCGGCCTCCTTCGCCTGCACCCAACGAATATGCAGCAGCATGGCCTCGCGGGCGCGGATATCGGCAGACAGCATCTTGAAGCGGTTGGCCTGCCGCGCCTGACGCTTCAGGCTTTCGATCTGGCTTTCGAGCTGCGACGTCACATCGTCAAGCCGTTCGAGATTGCTTTCGGCGGCGCGCAGGCGCAACTCCGCCTCATGCCGGCGCGAATGCAGGCCGGAGATGCCGGCTGCCTCTTCCAAGAGCTGGCGGCGCGCCTGGGGCTTTGCCTGGATCAGCTCGCCGATGCGTCCCTGCCCAACCATGGAGGGCGAGCGGGCACCGGTGGAGGCATCGGCAAACAGCAGCTGCACATCCTTGGCGCGCGCTTCCTTGCCATTGATGCGATAGACCGAGCCTTGTTCGCGCTCGATGCGGCGCGTGACCTGGATCTCGTCGCTGTCATTGAAGGCGGCTGGTGCTGTGCGATCGCTATTGTCGAGATAGAGGCCGACTTCGGCGGTGTTGCGGGCCGGGCGATTCCCCGAACCGGAGAAGATCACGTCGTCCATGCCGGAGGCACGCATGTTCTTGTAGGAATTCTCGCCCATCACCCAGCGCAGCGCTTCGACAAGATTGGACTTGCCGCAGCCGTTCGGACCGACGACGCCGGTCAGGCCGCGCTCGATGACGAATTCTCCCGGCTCCACGAAAGATTTGAAACCGACGAGTCTAAGCTTGTTGAACTTCATAAGCTGATCTCCACCCTCGCCTTGAGGAGGAGGTAATAGAAAACAGGCGCACGACCTCGGCCGCCCGCCTGTGATCGAAAAAGGCGCGGATCAGAGCAGGCTGTCGATAAGCTTCGACATGGCAGCAACAGACATGTCCCCTGCATAGCGCTTGCCATTGATCAGGAAGGTCGGCGTGGCATTGACACCGAAATCCTTGGCTGCGCGTTCCCGTACAGAGTTGACATCATCCAGAAGCTTCTGGTTCGTCAAGCACTTCGTGAAGCTATCCTCAGTAAAACCAGCAAGTTTCGACATCTGCAGCAGTGCAGCGCGGCCGTCGACGTCAGGCGAAGCCCAGGCGATCTGCTGCTTGAACAGCATTTCGACCATCGGCATGTACTGTTCCTGCGGAGCGCAACGGGCCAGCATGAAGGCGGCAGCGGCGCGCGGATCGAACGGGAATTCGCGGATGATGAAGAGAACCTTGCCCGTATCGACGTATTTCTGCTTGATCGTGTCAAAGGTCGTAACCGCGAAATGCGCGCAGTGCGGGCAGGTCAGCGACATGTATTCGACGATCTTGACGGGCGCGTCTTGCTTGCCGAGTGCGATTTCCGGCAGCGGGCCGGGCTTCAGCACCTCGTTCATGTCGACATTGCCGTCGGATGGCGGCACTTCGTCTTCAGCGGACGCGGCGGATGCGGTGTCGGCAAAGGTAGAGAACGCCACGGAAAGGGCTGCAAAGGCGGAGCCGCCCAGCAGATGGCGTTTGGTCAAGAGCATGTCGGACATCGGCATAGAGTCACCCGTCGTTGAAAGAGGTCTTCGAATGTTTCATGCGATATAACGGCTGCTTGCCGCTAACAAGGCACGGTTGGCCAACTTTCTTCAAAGAATTGTGACCTGGCAAAGACAGACAACTTAAATTCTGCCGATAATTCACAAAACCTGCGGTTTGGTCTGGCCCTATCGCCGCTTCCAGGCCATGGCCGTGCCCAGGCGCTGAACGGCGGCCCTGATCTTCTCATCCTCGATGCCGTCCATCATATCAGCCAGCTTGCGCGCCGCCTCGCCCTTCAAGGGCGGCGGCGTACGGGAACGTCTGGACGCGACCGAGACGGGCTTCTGCACGATACGGATCTGATTGACGGCATAGAAGCCAAAGAAGCTGTTGATGCGCTGGATGAGCTCGCCCTGCGCATGGGTCAGGAAGAGCGCACGGGCGCCCTCGCAGGCGATCGTCAGCACGCCCGGCTGATAGCGGTCGTCCATGCCGGAGCCGGTTCGCTTGGCCCAGGCGATCTTTTCGGGCCGCGTGCAATCGGCAAAGTCCTCGCCGGCGATCTCGTCCCAACATCCGAGCAGCGTCGTATTGATGCCGGCGCGCTTCGCCAGCACCGGATCGACGATGCCGTTGGTCAGCTCGGAAATCTGCTTCTCGCCTTTTCGGGGATAACTCATCTCAATCGGCTTCCGGTGCGTGCTTTGTGCATCGCGGACCTTGATCGCCCGACGCAGCTTGGCCAAGTATAGAGTACTTCCCCTCGACGCGGCAAATCATGACCTCGACTTTAGAATCTCCCACGGCAGCATCCCTGCTTGCCTGGTACGACCGACACCATCGCGACCTGCCTTGGCGAGTCTCGCCACCCATGGCCGCGCGCGGCATCAAGCCTGATCCCTATCGCATCTGGCTGTCGGAAGTGATGCTGCAGCAGACGACCGTGCCGGCAGTCAAATCCTATTTCGCGAAATTCCTGGAGCGCTGGCCGACGGTCAACGATCTCGCCGCGGCGGCAAATGACGACGTCATGGCGGCCTGGGCCGGGCTCGGCTACTACGCCCGCGCCCGCAACCTGAAGAAATGCGCCGAGGCGGTGGCTGCAGATCATGGCGGCAGCTTTCCCGATACCGAAGATGGGCTGCGGGCGCTTCCCGGTATCGGCGATTACACGTCCGCTGCCGTCGCTGCCATCGCTTTCAATCGCCAGGCGGCCGTGATGGACGGCAATGTGGAACGCGTCATTTCTCGCCTCTATGCGATTTCGACGCCCCTGCCCGGCGCAAAGCCGCAGATGAAACAGAAGGTCGCCCTCTTGACGCCTGCGGACCGGCCGGGCGATTTCGCCCAGGCAATGATGGATCTCGGCGCGACGATCTGCACGCCGAAACGCCCCGTCTGTTCGCTCTGTCCCTTCAACGGTGCCTGTCAGGCGCTGGCCGGGCATGATCCCGAGCGTTTTCCGGTCAAGGCCACCAAGAAGGAGAAGCCGGTGCGCCAGGGGGCGGCCTTCGTTGCCGTCAATGACGAGGGCGAGATTTTCCTGCGCCGCCGTGTCGAGAGTGGCCTGCTGGGCGGCATGACGGAAGTGCCGACGACGAGCTGGACAGCGCGTATCGACGGCGAGACCGGCAGCGAGGCGGCTCCCTTCCCGGCCGACTGGCAGCCGGCAGGCATGGTGACGCATGTTTTCACCCATTTCGAACTGCGGCTGTCGATCTGGCGCGCGAAATCCGTCTCACACGCGGACAACCATGACGGATGGTGGGCGCCGGTTACAAATCTTGAAGAGCAGGCTCTGCCGACAGTCATGAAAAAAGCGATCGCTCAGGCTATTCCCAGTGCGTTCACAAAAATGCCTTTAGAGCAAAAATCAGGAATTCATTCATGACGACGGAAATTCGGCACATCGTTTTCGATATCGGCAAGGTTCTGCTTCACTACGATCCGAGCCTCCCCTACAGCCGCATCATTCCTGACGATGCCGAGCGCGAATGGTTTTTCACCAATGTGTGCACCAGCGACTGGAACATCGAGCAGGATCGCGGCCGCACCTGGGGTGATGCCGAGGCATTGCTGATTGCCAACCATCCGGAGCGTGAAGAACAGATCCGCGCTTTCCGCAGATATTGGCACGAGATGGTGCCGCATGCCTATGACGATAGCGTCGCGATCTTCGAAGGATTGATCGCTGAGGGACGCGACGTCACCATGCTGACCAACTTCGCCTCCGACACTTTTCGCGAGGCGCAAGAACGCTATCCCTTCCTCAAGAAGCCTCGCGGCGTGACGGTTTCCGGTGATATCGGCCTGATCAAGCCGGATGTCGCGATCTACGACACCCATGCCAAAAGCTTCGATCTCGATCCTGCCACGACGATCTTCATCGACGATTCCTATCCGAATGTCGAAGGCGCGCGCGCTGCCGGCTGGCATGCAGTTCACTTCACCGGCGCCGAGAAGCTGCGCAGCGATCTCGCCGCCTACGGCATAAAGGTTTGAGCCGATGATCTTCGATCCCGCAGAACGTATCGAGCTGTTTCACGACGCCATCAATCGTATCAACTATGAAGAGATCGAGAATTTCTTCGCCGAGAATGCCACCTATGTTTCCAACGGTGTCGGCGACCTCGCCGGCCGCGATGCGATCATGGAAGCCTTCCGCGGTTATTTCGATACCTATCCGGACCAGACCGCATCCAACTCCCTGGTGGAAACGCTGACGCCGCTGTCGGGCCGGGCCGTCTGGTCCGTGCGCGCCACCAACAGCAAGACGGGCAAGCCGCTCATTCGTGAAGGCGAGGAAACGATCACCTTCAACGAAGATGGCCGCGTCGTACGCGTCGACGTCACCGACTATCAGGACTTCTAAGATCCGAAGCTGAAAACACCCAGGGCCTTACCGTACAATATGTCCGGTAAGGCCCTGGGTGTCTCGCCTTCTTCCCAACTGGAGGTACACGACGGAAGAAGACGGATATGTCGATCCGACGGGCGTCCGACAGCCGTGGGGCGGCTTTGAAACCGGACCCGTTCAGCGGTTGAGACTACTCAACCTTCGCCAGATCGCTGCGGATGATGGCTCTGAGTTCATCGATCGGACGCAGGGAACGGCCGTCGTCGATATGCCAGAACATCCACCCATTGCATGCATCAAGGCCCTGAACTTTCGCTCCAAGGCGATGAATGGAGCCAGCCTCGCCACCCGAGGCAACCGTGCCATCGGCGCGGACGATGGCGCTATAGCGGCGCTTCGCATCGGTCAGCACCTGGCCGGGCTTGATGAGGCCGCTTTCGATGAGCGTATTGAAGGCGACGCGCACTTCGGCCTTCTTGCCGGTCATGACGGTCAGTTCCGCCTTACCGAGCGGCTCGACGGCGGCGATGCGGGCGCTTGCGGCGTCAATGTAATCCTGCTCGCGCTCGATGCCGACGAAGTGGCGGCCGAGACGCTTGGCAACGGCGCCGGTCGTGCCCGACCCGAAGAAGGGATCGAGAATGATGTCGCCGGGCTTGGACGAGGCCATGATGACGCGCGCCAATAGCGCTTCCGGCTTCTGCGTCGGATGCACCTTCTTGCCGTCATCGCCCTTCAGCCGCTCATTGCCGTTGCAGATCGGGAACAGCCAGTCCGAGCGCATCTGCACGTCGTCATTGGCGGCCTTCATGGCGTCGTAGTTGAAGGTGTAGCCCTTCGCCTTGGCGTTCGGGCTCGCCCAGATCATCGTCTCATGCGCGTTCTGGAAGCGGCGGCCTTTGAAATTCGGCATCGGGTTGGTCTTGCGCCAGACGATGTCGTTGAGGATCCAGAAATTCAGATCCTGCATGGTCGCGCCGACGCGGAAGATGTTGTGATAGGAGCCGATGACCCATATCGTGCCCGTCGGCTTCAGCACGCGGCGGCAGGCGAGCAGCCAGGCGCGGGTGAAGGCATCATAGGCTTCGAAGGATGCAAACTGATCCCACTCGTCATCGACGGCGTCGACCAGCGATTGGTCCGGACGATGCAGCGTGCCGCCGAGCTGAAGATTGTACGGCGGATCGGCGAAGATGACGTCGACGGATTGATTGGGCAGTGCCTCAAGAGCGGCCACGCAATCGCCCTTGATGATCGTGTCGATCCAGGACCCCGGAACTGCTGAAGTCCTGAGGTCGGCAAGCGGGAAAACTGACGCCATTTGATACTCGCTGTTACACTTACTCGGTGCTCTTAACTGAGTGTTATGGTTACCTAACTTGGTTACCAAAGGCTAAAGCGGCGTCATATTTTCCGCATTCCCGACGAAACCACCGGGAATGCAGGGCTCACGGATTAGCGACATGGCGGTGAGTTACCTCACATGTCGTGAACCGCGTGGCTATCATCAGGCACTTCGGCCCGTTCCATCATCCCGTAGTCGCGAAGCACCTGCGCGACACGCAAGCGATAATCGGCAAAGACCGTCTTCCGCCCCGCTTTCTGCGCGACGCGGTGTGCTTCGCGGTTTCGCCATTCGCGAACGGCGGCCTCGTCCCGCCAGAAGGACAGAGAGAGGATCTTGCCCGGTTGACTGAGGCTTTCGAAACGCTCGATGGAGACGAAACCGTCGATCGTTTCGAGTTCGGAGCGCAGCCTTGCGGCGATGTCGAGATAGTGCTGACGTTCGTCGGGATGGGGAATGACTTCGAAAATAACTGCGATCATGGCGATATCCTCGGAGCATGCGGCAGAGAGACATTTTTCAGGAAAATGCGGTCTTCCTGCAAGATGAAACGCTCGCGGCGGGCAAAATCGAGATTGGCCTGTGCCAGAGGGTCAGCGGCAAGGTTCTTGCGATAGGCTTCGTAGGCGGCGAGGTTGTCGATGTTGTAGACGCCATAGGCCGTCGTCAGCGACCCCTCATGCGGCGCAAAATAACCGATGAGATCGGCGCCGTTGCGCGGGATGATCTGGCCCCAGGCCTTGCCATATTCCGCGAAGGCTTCCTGCTTGAACGGATCGATCTGATAGCGGATGAAACAGGTGATCATTGGCTTTCTCCTTTGCTGATGCGGAGGTTTTCGCACATTGCGGGACGGAGATGGTTCGGTTACGATCGAAGTATGAAAGAAGGTCCAGACATAGCCCAGATCGGCTCGCTGATCGGCGATCCCGCGCGAGCGAATATCTTGACGGCGCTGATGGGCGGCCGCGCATTGACGGCAACGGAACTGGCGGCCGCGGCCGGTGTGACGCTGCAGACCGCGAGCGCCCATCTTTCCAAGCTCGAAGCGGGCGGCCTGCTGGCGCAACGCAAGCAGGGCCGCCATCGCTATTTCACGCTGGCGGACGATCGCGTCGGCAAGCTGCTTGAGGGCATCATGGGCTTTGCCGCAAGCCGCGGTCATCTGCGCCATCGTCCCGGCCCGAAAGAGCCGGCCCTGCGCAAGGCGCGTATCTGCTACGACCATCTTGCCGGCGATTACGGCGTACGGATGCTCGACAGCCTGATAGAGGCGGGATCGATTTCTGTCATGGGAGAAGGCCTGAGCCTGACGACCGATGGCGAGAAGCATCTGGGATCGATCGGCATCGATGTTTCCGGCCTTCGCTCCAGCCGACGTCCGCTTTGCCGCTCCTGCCTGGACTGGAGCGAGCGACGGGCGCATCTGGCCGGCAGCCTTGGCAAGGCGCTGCTTTCGAACTTCTTCGACAAGGGTTGGGCGCGGCGAACCGAAAACAGCCGCTCGATCTTCTTTACGCCCGAAGGCGAGCGCCGGTTTCTGGCGCTCTTTCCGCTCGAGTTGAGTGACGACATCACACAACCCGAGCCGGATGACAGACCTTAGAGCGGTTCAGCTCTTCGCGGAATCTCTGAACCGCTCTATCTCTTTGTTTTCACGCAATTCCGAACGGAAAACCGCTGCGCACTTTTCCTGGAATTGCTCTAGGCTGCCTTAATCAGGACACCACTGAAATTGCTCTTAGCAATGCGGCTGCAGAGGTCACCCCACTCGCAGCCGAGGCAGGCGTGACGGATTTCACCGCTGGCGAAATTTCGGCGGAGCTTGGAAAGCAGCCTGGCATCCGGCACCAACACGGTTCCCGGGCCGATCTCCTCGCCGAGCAATGCCATGATATCCGCAAGGGCAGCCGCATCCCGCTCGATGACCGAAGCCTTGAAGCAGTGCGGCTCCTCCCCATTCAGGAGCGGCGCGCAGATGTCGTCGGAGCCGGAAACCAGTTTGATCTCCTCCCCTTCCGACAGCCGCTCGGCGATGCGGCGATAGTTGTCGGTGAAGGCCGAGGTATAACCTTCACCGACGAAAGTCAGCATACAGAGCAGATGGTGGGCGCGAAGCCTGACGGTCAATTCAGACGCGCCTTGCCGCTATAGACCTGAACGGTCTTCAGCACCGTAGCCGCAAGCGCGGACTTGAGCACGGCGCCGAGGATGAAGGGTGCCACGCCAAGCAGCCAGCCCTTCTCTGCGCCGATCAGCGCTGCAAGCCATGCGCCACCGATCGCGAGGCAGAGAATGTTGGCCGAGAGATGGGCGAGGAAGCTGCGCACGACGCGGTTGCCGCTCCAGCCGCGCTCGGCAAGAAAGCCGACAAGGGCTGAAATGATCGGGAAGGATGCCAGATAGCCGGCTGTCGGCCCCATGAACGGCACAATGCCGCCTGCCCCGCCGGCCAGCACCGGAAAACCGATCGCAGCTTCGCCCAGCCAGGCAAGAACAGTGAGCGCACCAAGGCGCCAGCCGTAGAGCGCACCGATCATGGTGATCGCGAATGTCTGCATGGTGATCGGCACCGGCACCATCGGCACGGCGATTTGCGATGCCAGTGCCAGGATCAGCGTTCCCGCAAGAACGAACACAGCCTTGATAACAAGCGAACGCTGCCCGAGGCGGAGCGGATCGAAAGCGACTTCATCATGATGTTGCAACAGGGACATGGGCTCTCCTTTTAAAATTATAGATAATTTTTGAGTCTCATCTATTTTATGAGAGAGATCGCGAAATCAGGCAAGTGGCAAGCGCCCGATATTTCGACCAAGCGCAAAACTCCATTGAAAAATAAGCGCAATAAAAGCCCGGGAAACGCTGCGAATTGCAGCGGGTGCTGATCGCGGCGCGACGGTTCCTGAGCGAAAAGCCCGTCAAAGAGCGCAGCCCTTAGGCGCGCTCAACCATTCACCTCAAAATTATCTATAATTTTTAGCCGACAATTGCGAAGGCGTCGCGGGTCGATCCCGAAGGCGTGCGCACCGGCGCGCGGCCGATCCATTGCACATGCTTCTGCAGGATCGCGGCGGCCTCTTCGGCGCGCCCCTGGCGCAGCGCCGCCAGGATGGCACGATGGTCATGATCCGTGCGCTTCTCCCAACCGGATTGCCAGGCAGAGAAGAGAAAACGGGCGCTTGCGGCATGCAGGTCGTCAATCGCGGCGAGCAACCGCGCCATGCCGCAAGGCGCCAGGATCAGGCGGTGGAAGCGCCGATTCGCCTCCTCCCAGGCATGAACGTCGCCGGCAGCATCGCCATCGCGCGTCGCCTGTTCGGCCTCGTCCAGAATGGCCGCCGTCAGATGCGGGGCCGCGTGCTTGAGCGCGAGCCCCTCGAGGGCTGCGCGCATTTCCGCAACCTCACGAACTTCCTTGAGATCGAAGGAGGCGACGCGTACGCCGCGGCGCGGCAGGCTGATCGCCAGCCCCTGCGCCTCCAGCCGCCGGAACGCCTCGCGCACGGGCACATGGCTGGTACCGAACTCCTCGGCAATGTGATCCTGCCGCAGACGCGCATCGGGCGCGATCTCGCCGCGGATGATGCGGTCGGCAAGCACCCGGCTGATGCGGCTGGCAATGGTGTCGTCGCGATCCTTGGCCATGGCCGATCCTTAAAGGCGGCCCTATCCGATGTCGAGGCCCGATGGCGATCGACAAGCAACGGTCATCACCTCTTTTGCGTATTTCGACCCTTTCGCTCACTGCAGCGCAGCCATGCCTGCCAATTGGTTGAGCTTTGTCGACATATCGTGTAAAGCCCGGCGGTCATTTTTCAGAGCATGTCCCGAAACACCAATGGTTTCCTGGAGCGTGCCGAACCCAGCCACATCAAAGGCAGTAATTTCATGAGCAATGGCTTCGACCTCATCATCTTCGACTGCGACGGCGTTCTGGTCGATTCGGAAATCATCGCGGCCGAGGTCGAATCGAAGCTGCTGACCGATGCTGGCTACCCGATCAGCACCGAGGAAATGGGTGAGCGCTTCGCCGGCATGACCTGGCGCAACATCCTGTTCGAAGTCGAGCGCGAGGCGAGCATTCCGCTTTCCGCATCGCTGCTCGACAAATCCGAGAAGCTGCTTGACCTGAAGCTTGCCAGTGATGTTCAGGCTATCCCGGGCGTGCCGCAGGCGCTGTCACGGCTGCCGATGCCGCGCTGCATCTGCTCGAATTCCAGCGCCGCCCGTCTCGAGATGATGCTGACGAAGGTCGGCTATATCAAGCTGTTTGCGCCGCATATCTACTCCGCCAAGGACCTCGGCGCCGACCGCGTGAAGCCGAAACCGGACATCTTCCTGCATGGCGCCAAGCAGATGAATGTCAGCCCGGCCAACACGATCGTCGTCGAGGATTCGGTTCACGGCGTCCAGGCGGCGCGGGCTGCCGGCATGCGCGTCATCGGCTTCACCGGCGCATCGCACAGCTATCCCTCGCATGCCGACAGGCTGACCGATGCCGGTGCCGAAACCGTCGTTAGCCGCATGGCCGACCTGCCTGGCGTCGTCATGGCACTCGCCGAATGGGATGGCGTCCTCTAGGACGGATTGAAACACAGACCAAAAGAAAAGGCCCCGCAAATCGGCGGGGCCTTTTCTTTTCAGCTCATCGCAGACGCCTGCGCCGCTTGGGTACAGGCCGCAATCAAAAGTTTAGTGACGCTTCTTGCGTACCGGCTTCGCACCCTTCACAGGCTTCTGCGGACCTTGATCGAAGCCGATCTGGACGATGGTGAAGCCGCCGGAGCCGCCGGCAACCTGGATATCGTCATCGGTGAAGAGGAACTGCGCCGTGGTCTCGCCCGGCGGGATTTCCGCCGTGTACATAATGGTCTTGCTATAGAGCGCGTTGTCGTTGTCCATGACGGCAACATGGATCGGCAGGGTCACCTTGCCGGCGCTGCCCATCGGCCCGGCAACCAGGCGTCCCTGCGCCACGACGTGAATGCCGAGGCTGGTGCCGTCGGACGTGCACTGGCGGGTCGCCTGTGCCAGCGAGGCCTGATACATCAACTGGCTGGCATCGTCCTTGGCGCCCTTGGCGTAGGTGCGATAGACCGAATCCTCATCGCGGATGACAGCCTGCGGGCATTTACCGGCGACATAGGTCTGACCGCCCGTGGGCGCGGCAGTCGTGGCTCCGGTTTGCGGCGCGACGGTTACGTCCGTTGCCGGCTGTTTTTCACTGTTGCCGCCGATACCGAGAGTGCTGCAGCTCGTCAGCAATGCCAGAAGCGAGGCGGAGAAAAGACGACGCGAAACCTTGCCAAACACTATACTTCCACCCTCTCCATATATTTCACATTATCGGCCCACAGCCTGTCAAACGGGCCTTTTATGACACTTGGCGATGGTCTATACCAGCGACGCAGCGAAAAATCGATTGGGTAGACACCGTTTTGGCTCACTTTTCGAGATCGACAGATTGCCATAAACGGCCTCCGCCCGGCGCTGATCCCACGCGCCTTGCGCAAACGCGAAAACCACGCGGCTGATCCGACGCAAAAAGACAGGCCGCCGTCGTTTCGTTCCACTACCCTATCAATCGATCACTCAGGCAATTTTGCGACCAAAGGAATTCTAGACCGTGGACTACATTTCAACGCGGGGAGAAGCCCCTGCCCTTGGCTTCTGCGACGCCCTCCTGGCCGGCCTTGCTCGCGACGGCGGGCTCTATGTTCCCCATGAATGGCCTGTCCTGACGAAAAAGGAAATCCGCGGCTTTCGCGGCAAGAGCTATCAGGATGTCGCCTTCGCTGTGCTTTCGCCCTTCACCAATGGCGAGATCCCGGCCGATGTCTTCCGCGGCATGATCGACGATGCCTATGCCACCTTCCGGCACCCCGCAGTGGCGCCGCTGGTGCAGACCGGGCCGAACAGCTTCGTCATGGAGCTCTTCCACGGTACGACGCTCGCCTTCAAGGATGTCGCCATGCAGCTGCTTGCCCGGTTGATGGACTATGCGCTGGAAAAGCGCGGACAGCGGGCGACCATCGTCGGCGCGACCTCGGGCGATACCGGCGGTGCGGCGATCGACGCCTTTGCCGGCCGCGAGCGCACCGATATCTTCATTCTCTTCCCGCATGGAAAAGTCTCGCCGGTGCAGCAGCGGCAGATGACGACTTCGACGGCGGCGAACGTGCACGCGCTGGCGGTCAAGGGTAATTTCGACGATTGCCAGAACCTCGTTAAAGCCATGTTCAACGACGCCGCCTTCCGCGACAAGGTCAAGCTTTCCGGCGTCAATTCGATCAACTGGGCGCGAATCATGGCGCAGGTGGTCTATTATTTCACCACTGCCGTCGCGCTCGGTGGTCCGGACCGGAAGATTTCCTTCACGGTGCCAACGGGCAATTTCGGCGATATTTTCGCCGGCTACGTCGCCAAGCGCATGGGCCTGCCGATCGAGCGGCTCATCATCGCCACCAACGAGAACGATATCCTCGCACGCATGCTGAAGACCGGCCGCTATGAGATGCGCTCGGTCAAGGCCACGACCTCGCCGTCGATGGATATCCAGATCTCCTCCAACTTCGAGCGGCTGCTGTTCGAGGCCAATGGCCGCGATGCCTCCAAGGTGCGCGCCGCAATGGAAAGCCTGAAGCAGTCGAACGGATTTTCGATCAGCGAGGAGGCCCTGAAGCTCATCAAGAAGGACTTTCGCGCCGGCCGTGCCAGCGAAAAGCAGGTAGCCGAAACCATCCGCAAAACCCTTGCCGATACGGGCTATCTGCTCGACCCGCATACGGCGATCGGCGTTTTCATCGCTGGAAAGAACGAGCGTCCGACGAGCCCGATGGTGACGCTTGCGACCGCCCACCCGGCAAAATTCCCCGCCGCAGTAAAATCCGCATCCGGTATTGACCCGGCGCTTCCGACGTGGCTTGCTGGTCTGATGACCAGGGAGGAGCGTTTCGACATTCTCGATCCGGAACTTAAAGCCGTTGAAAGCTTTATCGGCAAGCATACCCGGACCGGCGAATAACAGACGCGGAAAGACAGGCGATGACAGTGGAGTGCACCCGGCTAGCGTCCGGGCTGACAGTAGCGACCCAATCGATGCCACACCTCGAAAGCGTGGCACTCGGCGTTTGGATCAAGTCGGGTTCGCGTAACGAGACCGAAGCAGAACACGGCATCGCCCATCTGCTCGAGCATATGGCGTTTAAGGGCACGGCGCGGCGCAGCGCCCGGGAGATCGCCGAGGAAATCGAGAATGTTGGCGGCGAAGTCAACGCAGCCACCTCGACCGAAACCACCTCCTATTATGCCCGTGTGCTGAAGGACCACGTGCCGCTCGCCGTCGATATCCTGGCCGATATCCTGACGGAATCCGCCTTCGACGACGAAGAGCTGGCGCGCGAAAAGCAGGTCATCCTGCAGGAAATCAATGCCGCGAACGACACGCCCGACGATGTTGTCTTCGACAAGTTTTCCGAAGTCGCCTATCGCGGCCAGACGCTCGGCCGCGCCATTCTCGGCACGCCGGAAACCGTTCTCTCCTTCTCGCCGGAACAGATCCGCCATTATCTCAGCCGCAACTATACGACCGACCGCATGTTCGTCGTGGCGGCCGGTGCAGTCGATCATGAAAGCTTCGTGCGGCAGGTCGAGGAGCGCTTCTCCAGCCTGCCGACCAAACCGTCCGCTCCGCCCGTTATCGAGCCTGCCCGCTACATCGGCGGCAACATTCGCGAAACGCGCGACCTGATGGACGCGCAGATCCTGCTCGGCTTCGAAGGCCGCGCCTATCACACGCGCGATTTCTACTGCTCGCAGATTCTCGCCAACATCCTCGGCGGTGGCATGTCCTCGCGCCTGTTCCAGGAAGTGCGCGAGTTCCGCGGCCTCTGTTATTCGGTTTACGCTTTCCATTGGGGCTTCTCCGACACCGGCATTTTCGGCATCCATGCCGCAACCGGTGGCGAGAACCTGCCGGAGCTGCTGCCCGTCATCGTCGACGAGTTGCACAAGTCGTCGCATGACATCCAGCAGCAGGAAATCGAGCGCGCCCGGGCGCAGATTCGCGCACAGCTGCTGATGGGTCAGGAAAGCCCGGCTGCTCGCGCCGGACAGGTCGCGCGTCAGATGATGCTTTATGGCCGCCCCATTCCGAACCAGGAGATGCTGGAGCGCCTGGAAGGCATCACGATCGAGCGCCTGACGGATCTTGCCGGCCGGCTGTTCTTCGATACAGTACCGACGCTTTCGGCGATCGGACCGCTGGAGCAGCTCGCGCCGATGGAAGACATCGTCACCTCGCTGTCGTCGCCGGCACCTGCTTCCAAAAGCGCAAGCGGCTAAGGGCACGCCGCGGGCCTATGGGTTCAATTCTCGGGGGAGTGCTTGGCGGCATGCAAAAATCTGTCTTTCGGTTTCTCTCACGTCATCCGGACGCGGTTGAACTCGAAAACGACACATATTTGCTGCGCCTGCCGCGCTATTCCGATTTCAATCAGTGGCACAAGCTTCGGGCGGAGAGCCGCCGTTTTCTTGAACCATGGGAACCGACCTGGCGGCATGATGAGCTGACAGAAGGCGCCTATCGGGCGCGCATCATTCGCGGAAAACAGGAATACAGCTCCGGCCAGGCCATACCGCTCTTCATTTTTCTCAGGGAAAACATGACGCTGGTTGGCGGCATCACGATCGGCTATATTCGCCGAGGTGCTGCACAGAGCTGCATGATCGGATATTGGATGGGCGAACGCTATTCCGGTCAGGGCCACATGTTCGCCGCACTTCAGTTGGTTATACCCTATATCTTTTCCGGACTTGAGTTGCACCGAATTGAAGCAGCCTGTATTCCGGATAACGAGCGTAGCATGCGGCTTTTGGAAAAAGCCGGTTTCCAGCGGGAAGGTCATTTGCGCGGTTATCTTAAAATCAACGGTCAGTGGCGCGACCATGTGATGTTTTCAAGGTTGGCATCAGATACCAACCTGAACCGAAGCTTAGACCAGCGATGATCGCCGGATTCATGCAGACGTGGCCGATGACCCGGCGGCTATCCGCGCTGATCGCAACGCTCACGGCCACCATGATGCTGTTGATCGCCGGAATGGCGCACGCAGCCGAGCCCGTGAAGATTTCGCGCGACGATACCGCGCTCGACCTGACGGCGACGACGGAAATCTACACCAATCAGGGCGAGGCCTTTCAGGTTTCGACCGCCGCCGGCGCGGATGGCATCCGCCGCCGCATCGAGGTTCGCTCTTCCTCTCCGAACCATCAGGGTGACTGGGCGGTTTTCGCGCTCGCCAACGTCTCCGAGGAACAGCTGGAGCGCGTCATCGTCGCCCCGCATTTCCGCCTCGTGAATTCGAAGGTCTTCTGGCCCGATCTTGGCTCGCAGCGCATCGTCGCGATCACGCCGAGCGAAGGTTTCGCGCTCGATCGTCAGCCGAGCGACGAGGCAGACGTCTTCCGCATCACGCTGAATCCCGGCGCCGTCGTCACCTTCGTTGCCGAGCTTTCGTCACCGAACCTGCCGCAGCTCTATCTCTGGGAACCCAACGCCTACAAGGATACGGTCAACGCCTTCACGCTCTATCGCGGCATCGTGCTTGGCATTGCCGGTCTGCTGGCGGTGTTCCTGACCATCCTTTTCGTGGTCAAGGGCACCTCGATGCTGCCGGCGACGGCGGCACTCGCCTGGGCGGTGCTCGGCTATATCTGCGTCGATTTCGGCTTCCTCGGCAAGCTCATCAGCATAACCTCAAGCGATCAGCGAGTATGGCGCGCCTGTGCGGAGGTGGCGCTCGCGTCGAGTTTGGTGATCTTCCTGTTCACCTATCTCAACCTCAATCGCTGGCATGCCCATCTCGGCTATGTCACGCTTGCCTGGGTGCTCGGCCTGGCGCTGCTCTTCGGCGTGGCGATCTACGATCCGTCGATCGCGGCTGGCATTGCGCGACTGTCGCTGGCGCTGACGGCCACAGCGGGCCTGCTGCTCATCATCTATCTCGGCTTCAGCCGGTATGACCGTGCCATCCTGCTCGTGCCCGCCTGGGCGCTGATCCTCGTCTGGCTGTTCGGGGCCTGGATGACGGTCATGGGCAAGCTCGACAACGACATCATCCAGCCGGCGCTCGGCGGCGGCCTCGTGCTCATCGTCCTGCTGATCGGCTTCACGGTCATGCAGCACGCCTTTGCCGGCGGTGCCTTCCAGCAGGGCCTGTTCTCGGATCTGGAGCGGCAGTCCCTGGCGCTGACAGGCTCCGGCGACACTGTCTGGGACTGGGACGTAGCACGCGACCGTGTGGTGACGACGCCTGATATTTCGATGAAGCTCGGCCTTTCGCCCGGCAGCATGCATGGGGCTGCTCGCAACTGGCTGCCGCGGCTGCATCCCGACGATCGTGACCGCTTCCGCGCAACGCTCGACGTGCTCCTGGAGCATCGGCGCGGCCGGCTGAACCATGAATTCCGCATTCGCGCGGAAGACGGCCATTTCCACTGGCTATCGATCCGCGCCCGGCCGGTGCTCGGCTCCAATGGCGAGATCATTCGCTGCGTCGGCACGATCGTCGACATCACCGAGCAGAAGAATTCGGTCGAACGGCTGCTGCACGACGCCGTCCATGACAATCTCACCGGATTGCCGAACCGCCAGGTCTTTCTCGATCGCCTGCAGGCCGTTCTGACGCTGGCTTCCGACGGAAATCAATTGCGGCCGACGGTGATGGTCATCGACATCGACCGCTACAAGCTCGTCAACGATACGCTTGGCTTCGCGGCGGGTGACAATATTCTCATCGCGCTGACCCGGCGCCTTCGCCGCCTGATGAAGCCGCAGGATACGCTGGCGCGTCTTTCGGGCGACCAGTTCGGCCTTATCCTCGTCTCCGAGCGCGATCCCGCCAAAGTCGCGGACTTTGCCGATGCGATCAGCAAGGCGATCATGGTGCCAATCAATTTCGCTAATCGCGAGATCATTCTGACGGCTTCAGTCGGCCTGACGTCGTGGGTCGACCAGCAGGAAAATGCAGCCGGCATGCTGAGCGATGCGGAACTTGCCATGTACCGCGCCAAGCGCGCCGGCGGCAATCGCGTCGAGCCCTTCCAGCCGGCGTTCCGCAGCTTCGGCACCGACCGGCTGCAGCTCGAAACCGATCTGCGCCGCGCCGTCGAACGCAAGGAACTCTCGCTCGTCTATCAGCCGATCGTTCGGCTTGAGGATGCAGAGATTGCAGGCTTTGAGGCGCTGATGCGCTGGGAGCATCCAAAACGTGGCAATATTCCGCCATCGGAATTCATCCCGATTGCAGAGGCCTCCGATATCATCGGTCCACTTGGCATGTTTGCGCTGGAGCAAGCGACGAACGATCTGAAGGCATGGCAACGACAGACCGGCGACCTGCCGCTGTTCGTCTCCATCAATCTTTCCAGCGTGCAGTTGCTCAACAACGAGCTTTATGACGATATCCGCGCCCTGCTCGCCAAGACCCATTGCGACCCGGGCCGCATCAAGCTGGAGCTGACGGAATCGCAGGTGATGGAGAATCCGGAACAGGCACGCCTCGTACTCGACAAGCTGCGAGATGCCGGCATCGGTCTGGCGCTCGATGATTTCGGTACCGGCTATTCGTCGCTCGCCTATCTCACCCGCTTCCCCTTCGACACGATCAAGCTCGACAAGGCCATGGTCCGCGACGACAGCGACAAGAAGGCCGTTCTGCTGCGCTCGGTCATCTCCATGGCGCGCGAACTCAATATGCGCGTCGTCGCCGAGGGCATCGAGTCGGAAGAGGACGCCCTGGAGCTCGCCAAGATCGGCTGCAGCTACGGGCAAAGCTTCATCTTCGGGCCGCCGATGGGATCAGATTCGGTGATACGTCTGCTGAAGGAACGCTTTCCGTTGACGAAGCGCGCCTGAGTTCCGATCAGGCGCTGTCGATCAATTCCCTTATATAGTCGAGCTTTGCGACCACCGGCGGCGAGAGGACGAAGGGATAGGAGTCCGGCTGCCCCATGCTGCGCTGGATGGAATTGATCGCCACGCTCAAAGGGATCCATGCGCTGACGAGCCGCTCGGCGCTCTCTGCCTTGTAAGGATTGAAATCCACCTCGGCCGCCATGTCGTGATAGCGATGGGGATCAATCGCCAGACCGAAGGAGCGCGCCGTTTCCAGCGTATCGACGATATGCAGATAGTGCGCGAAGCACTCTGCAAAATCCTCCCAGGGGTGGGAGCTGGCATAGGCACTGATGAAGCTTTCCTGCCAGTTCGCTGGCGGACCATTATCATAATGGGCTTGAAGGGCAGCGCCGTAGTCGGCGCGCTCGTCGCCAAAGACGGCGCGAAAGGCATCGAACTGCCCGCGGTCGCGGACGAGCTTGTTCCAGATGAAATGACCGGTCTCGTGGCGGAAGTGACCGAGCAAGGTGCGATAGGGCTCGTTCATGGAGGTCCGCGCCTGCTCGCGTGTCACGTCATCCGCCTCGGCGGCACGGATGGCGATCAACCCCTCCTCATGACCAGTCATGGCTGGGACAACGGTGCCACCTTGCACTTCATCTTCAAGGAAGTCGAATACAAGCCCGCCTTGCTGGTCCTCTGTCCGGTTAGGATGGGGCAGGTTCAAGCGCAAAAGCGAATAGAACAGATGCCGCTGCGCCTGGCCGATGCGTCGCCAGCGATCTATGCCCTGCTCCGTGTCGGTGTTCGGCACGAGGCGATTGTGCCGGCATGCGACGCAATAGGGCTGCTGATCCTCGGCATCGATGAGCCAGTTGCAGATATCGAGCTCGGCATTGGCGCAGAAGCGCAGGTGCCTGGTTGGCTCGGAAACCAGATGCCAATGCGGGCTCTCATCGGGTTCCAGCGCATGGATCGCCATAAGATCCGCGGCGAAGCCGAGCTGATGTCCGCAACGGACACATTGCCTGTTGTCGAAATGCACTGGCTGGCCGCAATGATCGCAGGTGAAAAGCCGCATGCCCCCTCGCAAAGGATGATTGCCCCATACTCAATATTAAAGAGCCTGCCACGTTTCCGTAACAGGCTCTTCCTCCCAACATCGCTGCTTCAACGTCGATTCAACGGAGCGGCGACCATGGATTCGTGGATACGGGCGACCGGTCACATCCGGTCGACTGCGCCCTTGACCTTATCCTTGGCCTTGCCAACGGCTGTTTGAACCTTGCCCTTGGCTTCCTGGGCAGCGCCCTTGGCGCGCATTTCCTTGTCATTGGTTGCCTTGCCGGCCATCTGCTTGGCCTTGCCGGCCATTTCGTTCACCTTACCGGACACCTTGTCGGTCGTGCTGCTCATGTCTGACGCCTCCTTGGCTGCGACGGCGGAATTGCCATCGCTCTGCTAGGAAAACGTCACGTACGCTATTTCGTTCCAAAATAACGCAAATCGGCTCAGCTATGGCCGGCATGCGGCGACAGCATGACCGGATTGATGCCCATGAGCGCCAACGCACGATCATACTTGTTCTCAAGGCTGCGATCGAAGATCAATTCTTCGTTTGCGGGGCAATTCAGCCAGCCATTGTTGCCGATCTCTGCTTCGAGCTGGCCGGCACCCCAGCCGGCATAGCCGAGCAGCATCGTAGCACGCTTCGGGCCGCTCCCCTTGGAAATGGCCCTGACGATATCGAGCGTCGCCGTCAGGCTGATATCATCGCTGACCGGGATGCTGCTGTCGCTGATGTAGTCATCGGAATGCAGGACGAAGCCACGACCACTTTCGACCGGACCGCCAGTCTGGATCGGAAAATCGCGGGCCATCTGCGGAAGCACGATGGCATCGTCGTCCTTGATCATATCGAGATGCAAAAGGACGTCGGTGAATGTCAGCTTCTGGGCTCGGTTAATGACGAAGCCCATGGCACCGGCATCGGAATGGGCGCAGATATAAACCACAGTCCGATGGAAGTTCCGATCCTCCATGCCGGGCATGGCGATCAGGAACTGACCGTCGAGAAAACCTCTTTCGCGTCTATTCTTCAGCGTCGATAGGGACATCGTGCCTCCTGACCGCAGTTCGCAACTGCACCGCCTCATACCAAGATGGGGCAATGTCATAAATCAATCAACTGAAAATGATCATTTGTCTTCTCGGTCGTGCTGGCTCCTCGCGCTCCAATCCGCTAAATCCTTGTTTCATGATTGAAATAAAGACCACCGCCCGCCTGTCGGCCCTCGTCGCCACTCTCCTGCTCACCATCACAACGGCCCATGCCGCAACGAGCGATTGGGTGGACAACGAGGGCGGCAGAATGCGCCTGATTGCCTTGGCTCCGGACGCCGAAGGGCACGTCCGCGCTGCCTTGCAGATCGAACCGGAACCGGGTTGGATCACCTATTGGCGCGAGCCGGGCCAGGGTGGAATTCCGCCGCAGGTGACGCCGGCGCCCGGCAGCGGCGTAACCGTGGAAAACACCGGCTATCCGACACCGAAGCCGATCAGCGTCGGTCCCATCAGGGAAATCGGTTACGATGCGCCCGTCACATTCCCGCTTGATCTTCGCGTCGCCGGCAAGGCACCGGCGAATCTCGATCTGACGGTCTTTATCGGTCTCTGCAAGGATATCTGCATTCCGTTCCAGGCCGACCTTTCGCTGCCGCTGCCGGCAAACGAACAGCCGACATCGCACGAGCTGGCGGTACTCGATGCCGCGAAGGCCCAGCTACCGCAGGCCCCCTCCCCGGATTTCACCGTCCAAAGCCATAGGATCTCCGCCGACGCCAAGAGCCTTTCGCTGCAGCTGACGCTGCCGGAAGCAAGCGGGAAGGCGCCAGACATCTATGTCACGGGTCCGTCGGGCTATGTGTTCTTTCAGCAAGCGAATGCAAAGCGGGACGGGACTACCTTCTCGGCTGATATAGAGATCGGCAAACTGCCGAAGAATTATGACCCGAAGGGCAAGAACTGGAGCATCCTTATCGTCGACGGCGATCGGGCGATGGAAACCACTCTTGCGCTCGAATAGGCCGGATCTATAGTTCCCCGAACCGTCTTCATACCATCGGCGGCCCTTCGAACGGCCCCGGAACCACGACCCAAGGAGAGAGCCATGACCATCGCAATCGGCGACAAGCTGCCTGCCGCCACCTTCAAGGAAAAGACCGCCGACGGCCCGGTTGAGATCAGCACCGAGCAGCTGTTTGCCGGCAAGCGCGTCGTACTCTTCGCCGTGCCCGGCGCGTTTACGCCCACCTGCTCGCTCAATCACCTGCCGGGCTTTCTCGAAAACCGCGACACCATTCTCGGCAAGGGCGTCGATGACATCGCCGTCGTCGCGATCAACGACTGGCACGTCATGGGCGCCTGGGCGCAATCGTCCGGCGGTATGGGCAAGATCCATTTCCTCGCCGACTGGGACGGCGCCTTCACCAAGGCACTCGGTCTCGACGTCGACCTCTCAGCCGGTGGACTTGGTATCCGCTCCAAGCGTTATTCCATGCTGGTGGAAGACGGCGTGGTGAAGACGCTGAACATCGAAGAAAGCCCAGGCCAGGCAACGGTTTCGGGTGCTGCGGCGATGATCGAGCAGCTCTGAGATTGTTCAAATGGAAAATGCAGAGCGCCTCATGGGCGCTCTTTCCTTATTCTTCTTCGTTGAAATGGGCATCGAAATCGCGATGCCCTTCGAGCACATTCAAAACCTCGAAAACATCATCGATATAGCGGAAGAAGATCACATAGCCGCGAAATGCAAAGCTGCGCATATCGTCTCCGAGCTCTGGCCGCAGGCGACCCATTTGACCCGGCAAAGCCGCGAGATGCGCGCATTTGCGACGTAGCTGCCCGGTAAACTGCACAGCAAGTTTTTGGCTGGCGCTTTGCCGGGTTATAAATACGAAAATATCAAGAATGCTGTCCTGCGCTGCGGCTGTATAACGAAGCCGGGGCACTCAATAGCCTTCCGCTGACAGTTCCACAGCCTTGGCTTCCAAAGCAGCCCCCAGTTCCTCGTCAGATATGTCGCCGCCACGAGCGATCGATACCTCCAGAGTGCGCCGCAAGGCTGCTATTTTCGCCTCACGCTCCTCCACGAGCCGGAGACCTTCTCGAACAACTTCGCTGGCAGAGCTATAGCGGCCCTCTTCCACCGTTTTCTCAACGAATTTTTCCCAGCGCTCACCGATAGAAACA
The DNA here is from genome assembly GCF_040215725.1 of Rhizobium sp. ZPR4. NCBI lineage: Bacteria > Pseudomonadati > Pseudomonadota > Alphaproteobacteria > Hyphomicrobiales > Rhizobiaceae > Rhizobium > Rhizobium sp. ZPR4. The sequence continues at coordinate 521,456 of NZ_CP157967.1, read as the reverse complement.
TTCATATGTGTCGCCTCCCGCTGCCTCAGCGAACTGCCGAATAACAGATAATGCACTATATATAGCATCAATGGTGGAGAGCGCCAATTGCTGGTGCTCAACTGCCATCAATTCACTTACCGCCTCTTTTTCGCCGCATTTCATCGGCTACTACGTGTAATGTTATTACATAATTGAAAGCCTCTGGATGCCTTTTGACCGTGATCCTTTCGCGTCGTCCCTCATGGGGCGTTCAGCTCTGATGCGTCTTGCCTATGTGGTCGTTGGCATAGCGATACTCTGGGCAGCGATCGGCTGGGCGGTGGCGCTGGCATGAGCGATATCATCCGCCTCGACAATCTCACCGTCACCTATGAGCGTCATCCGGCCGTGCACCATATCTCGGGCGGCTTTGCTGCCGGCAGCCTGACGGCGATTGCCGGGCCGAACGGAGCGGGAAAATCGACCTTGCTCAAGGCAATCGTCGGCGAATTGCGGCCGGCGGAGGGATCGATCGATCGTGGCGCGCTATCGCGCAACGATTTCGGCTATCTGCCGCAAGCGGCCGATATCAATCGCCGCTTTCCGATTTCCGTCGCCGACACCGTCATGCTCGGTGCGTGGAAAAATGCAGGCGCTTTTGGTCAGTTCTCCCGGAAAGATGCGAAGCGAGCGCACGAGGCGCTTGGCATCGTCGGCCTTTCCGGCTTCGAGAACAGGCATATCGGCGCGCTTTCGGCCGGGCAGTTCCAGCGTGTACTCTTCGCAAGGCTGCTGCTGCAGGATGCCCACGTCATTCTCCTGGATGAACCCTTCACCGCGATCGATCAGCGCACGACGCGCGATCTTCTCGACCTCGTGCTGCGATGGAACCGGGAAGGACGCACGGTCATCGCCGTGCTGCACGATTTCGAGCAGGTGCGAAGCTATTTCCCCGAAACGCTGCTGATCGCCCGCGAACTCGTGGGATGGGGCCGGACGGAGGATGTCATGAGCGCAACCAATCTCATCAAGGCGCGCGCCATGGCCGAGCGCTGGGATGAGGAGGCCGGGGCATGCCTACCGGAAGACGAGCATGACAAGGGTGAGTTGGTGAAGCGGGAGCCGGCCGAATGACCGCCTACGATATATTCCTCGCGCCTTTTGCGGATTATGGCTTCATGCGTCGCGCGCTGGTCGCCTGCGTCTGCCTCGGCCTTGGCTCCGGGCCGATCGGCGTCTTCCTGATGCTCAGGCGCATGAGCCTGATGGGCGACGCTATGAGCCATGCCGTCCTGCCCGGAGCGGCCATCGGCTATCTCATTGCCGGATCCCTATCGCTCACCGAGATGGGGCTTGGCGGCCTTGTCGCCGGCCTCTCCGTGGCGCTGCTCTCCGGTCTCGTCAGCCGCGCGACCGTGCTGCAGGAGGATGCGAGCTTTGCCAGTTTCTACCTCACCTCGCTGGCGCTCGGCGTGCTCATCGTGTCGCTGCGCGGCTCAAATATCGACCTGCTGCATGTGCTCTTCGGCACCATCCTTGCGATCGACGCGCCCGCCCTCTACCAGATCGGCGCCATCACAACCGCAACACTGCTGGCGCTTGCCGTCATCTACCGGCCGCTCGTGATGGAATGCTTCGATCCGGGTTTCCTGCGTGCCGTCGGCGGTCGCGGACCGCTCTATCACTTCCTGTTCCTGCTGCTGGTCGTCCTCAACCTCGTCGCAAGCTTCCAGGCGCTCGGCACGCTGATGGCCGTCGGCCTGATGATGCTGCCGGCGGCCGTGGCGCAGCTCTGGTCGCGCAGCCTGCCCGCCATGATGGCGATCGCCACGGGCACCGCAATGGCTTCCGGCTATATCGGCCTCATCGCCTCGTATCACCTCGAATTCGCCTCAGGCCCGACGATCATCATCACCGCCAGCCTGATCTACGGCTTCTCCATTCTCTTCGCACCCTCGGGCCTTGCCCGACGGTTCTTCCCCCGTCCCCATCTCCGGGGCTAATCCAAACAAGGAGACTCGCATGAACAAACAGAGACTGCTCCTCTCCGCCGCTGCGGCAGCCTTCGTCGCCTTCGGCATCGCCCGTCCGGCCTCCGCCGAGACGCTCGATGTCGTCGCGTCCTTCACGGTGCTTGCCGATGTCGTCAAGCATGTCGGCGGCGACCATGTGAAAGTGTCGAGCCTCGTCGGCCCGAACGGCGATCCCCATGAATTCGAGCCCTCGCCGGCCGATGCCAAGACGCTGAACGCCGCCAAGGTCGTCTTCGTCAGCGGCGAAGGCCTGGAAGGCTGGATGGACCGGCTGATCAGCGCCTCCGGCTACAAGGGAACGCCTGTTGTCGCTTCCGAGGGTATCAACACCCGCACGATGGTCGACGACGGCAAGACGGTCACCGATCCGCATGTGTGGAACAGCCCGGTCAACGTGAAAATCTGGGTCGCCAATATCGAAAAGGCTTTGTCCGCTGCCGATCCGGCCGACGCCGCCGATTTCAAGGCCAATGCCGAACGCTATACGAAGGTTCTGACCGAGCTCGACACCTATGCGCACGGCAAATTCGACAAGATCCCGGATGATCGCCGCAAGGTGCTGACAAGCCACGACGCCTTCGGCTATTTCGGCCGCGAATACAAGGTCAGCTTCCTGTCGCCGCTCGGCGTCTCCACGGAAACGGAAGCTTCGGCCGCCAACGTCGCCAAGCTGATCGAGCAGATCAAGACCGAGCATGTGAAGACCTATTTCTTCGAAAACTCGAACGATCCCCGCCTCGTCAAGCAGGTCGCCAAGGCAACCGGCGCCGAGCCCGGCGGCGAGCTTTATGTCGAGGCTCTCTCCAAGTCCAACGGGCCGGCTTCGACTTACGAAAAAATGTTCCGTTATAACGTTGACCAGCTCGCCGCAGCGATGGCGAAGTCGAGCTGACCATGGAATGAGTGTGGTCGCAGGCATGGATTGCCGGCGATCCCACCGCTTAAATGTTGAAGTCGAAGACCATCAGGCCGGCCAGACCGCCGTCCGTGGACGAAACGATACGCTCGCCGACGGCGACGTGATCGGGATGCACCAGATAAGCATCGCGCGCTTCCGCACTCTCGAACGTGACGACAAATCCATCGGCGAAGCCGCCATGCAAGCCCTCCGGCGAGACATTCGGCCCGTGTTTCACATCGACAATGCCGGGAATGACCTTCTGCAGTGCGACCACCGAGTCGAAGAGAGCCCTCTTCTCTTCCGATGTCATGGCGGATTTGAGCCGAAGGAAAACGCAATGCAGGATCATAGGTGAGCCTCCTTTGGAGCCTTTCCGCTTTTCTTTGAATGCGAAAATGCTCTGTCCATTTGTTTTTACGCAATTCCGGCCGGAAAACCGCTACGCACTTTTCCTGGAATTGCTCCAAAATCGCGGCCAGCATAAAGGGAAAGGGCAGCGGGGCAAGGCGCTGCGGCAGTGATTTCAGACCTCTGTGCCGCAACGGCTGCGGCGCGACCTCATTCAACCCAGCAGATGAGCTTTGGCTGTCGCAGTGATCTCGCGTGTCAGTTCGGCAAGCCGGTCGGCCGCGAAACGGTTCACTTGCCAATATAATGGAATGTCCAACGGCGTGCCCGGGATCAGCTCGACCAGACGCCCGGTCTCCAGATGCTCCCGTATCAGCTGGATGGGATTCATCCCCCATCCCATGCCTGAAAGACTGGCGTCAACGAAGCCTTGGGTCGAAGGCAGCCAGTGGCTCGGATAGGCGAAGTCCTCACCGAATGTCTGGCGTATCCACCGGCTTTGAAGCCTGTCCTTCTGATTGAAGGTCAAGGCCGGCGCGTTCCGGATCGCTTCAGGGGTAACGCCCCTTGCAAAATGCCGGGCCATGAAATCGGGGCTTGCCGTCGCATGATACCGGAGCGCGCCGAGGGATGTGCGCCGGCATCCCTGGATCGGCTTCTCCAGGCCGGTGACGGCTGCAATGACCCGCCCGCGCTGCAGCCATTCGGCGGTATGATCCTGATCATCGATGGCGATATTCAGCAGATAGGGGGAGCGTTTGGCAAAACCCGATATGGCCTGCACGAACCACGTCCCGAGGCTATCGGCATTCGTGGCTATGTGAAGCGTGACCCTTTGTTTTGGTTCACCCGGATCGACGAGGGCCGGCAGGTGCCCGAACAGCTCGTCTTCGAGCATGCCGACATTCTCCATATGGCGGCAGAGCCATTCGCCCTTCTCCGTCGCGGTGCAGGGACTGCCCCTGACGATCAGGACGATGCCGAGGCGTTCTTCGAGCTGTTTCACCCGCTGCGAGACGGCCGAAGGCGTGACGTTGAGAATGGTGGCCGCCTTTTCGAAGCTACCTGTCTGGACGACGATGGAAACGGCACGGAGAGCGGAATAGTCAAGCATGGATTAGTTTCTCTTAATCAAGATTAGCAACATTAATTAGCCTACATCCACTTATGTCGATACCGGAAATGCTCATTGGTTTTGGAGCATTTCGGCAGGCATGAATTTTTCGATCTATATGACGGGCCTGATGATGGGGCTCAGCCTGATTGTCGCGATCGGCGCGCAGAACGCTTTCGTCCTGCGTCAAGGTCTTCGCAACGAGCATGTGTTCGCAGTCTGCCTTGCTTGTGCGCTTTCCGATGCCGCGCTCATCGTCCTCGGGGTGACGAGCTTCCGCCAGATCTCCGCGCTATTGCCCTGGCTCGATCCAGTGATGCGCTATGCGGGAGCGGCGTTCCTCGTCTGGTATGGAGCCAAGAGCCTCTATTCCGCCTTTCGTTCATCCGCGGTGCTTGCTGCCGGAGAGACGAAATCATCCAGTTTTCGGCAGACACTTGCCATGTGCCTGGCGCTCACCTGGCTCAATCCGCATGTCTATCTCGACACGGTCGCTCTGCTTGGCACCATCTCGACCCGGTTTCCGGGACATGAGGTTTCATTTGCGGCGGGTGCCATGACGGGCTCTTTCCTGTTCTTCTTTTCGCTCGGCTTTGGCGCGAGATGGCTGAGGCCGATCTTCGCGAAACCCTCGTCCTGGCGCATTCTGGAAACACTCATCGCCTTTACCATGTGGATGATCGCCACCAAGCTGCTGAGCGGAGTATGAGATTTGCGACGGCTTCATGGATGCGCATTCGCATGAAGCGGCTTGAGAACATCCGATATTCCGATCGAGGACATATGGCTATCATCGGCGGCTGTGCGATGTTAGGCATAGGCGAATTCGGCCCCTGCCTTTCGGGACAACCGGCTTTCTATCCCCGCCATTGTCCGGAGCCTGACAGAGAAGGAAGACAGTCGTGACGCTTTTTACCGGCCTTTCAGCCTTTCCGATTACCCCGACCGATACTTCCGGCCGCCTGGACATTGCAGCGCTCACGCGCCTGCTCGAGCGCATCCGTCTCGCTGGCGCCGACTCCATCGGCTTGCTCGGCAGTACCGGCGGTTACGCTTTTCTTTCACGCGACGAGCGCCGTCGCGCCGTGCAGGCGACAATTGCCAGCGTCGGCGGCAAGATCCCCGTCATTGTCGGGGTTGGGGCGCTGCGAACCGACGAGGCGCAGGCATTGGCGCGCGATGCCAAGGCCGCCGGAGCGGACGGGCTGCTGCTAGCCCCCGTGTCCTATACGCCATTGCTTGAGGAAGAGGTCTACCAGCACTTCGTTGCCGTCGCGGAAGCCGGCGACCTGCCGCTCTGCATCTACAACAATCCCGGCACGACGAAATTCACATTCAGCGATGGACTGATTGCCCGGCTGGCAAAGGTGGCGAATATCGTGGCGGTGAAGATGCCTCTGCCGCAACGGGGCGATTTCAAGGAAGAGATGTCGCGTCTGCGCCAGGAAACGCCAAAGGGCTTCGCCATCGGCTATAGCGGCGATTGGGGAGCGGCGGCCGGGCTGCTGGCCGGTTCGGACGCCTGGTACAGCGTGGTCGCCGGCCTGCTGCCCGCCGAGGCACTGGCGCTCACAAGGGCGGCCCAAGCCGGCGATACCGCCGAGGTCGAACGGCTTGATCAAAAGTTCCAGCCGCTATGGAACCTGTTCAAAGAGTTCGGCAGCTTCCGTGTCATGTATGCGATTGCGGAAGCGCTCGACCTTTGCCGGGTCGATCCACCGCGCCCGATCCTGCCGCTCTCTGCAGCCGAAAAGCCGCGAGTGAAAAGCGCGCTCGATCATATTCTGACTTGACCGCTTCGGCGCGACGCAGCAATTTCCACCCTATCGCAAGCGGATCTACTTCCGCTTGAAAGGCTCCATGCCCTTGCGCGCCAGCTCGTCGGCCCGCTCGTTCTCCGGATGGCCGGCATGACCCTTGACCCAGTGCAGCGTCACTTTGTGCCTGTTATAGGCCTCGTCCAGCGCCTGCCAGAGCTCGGCATTCTTCACCGGTTTCTTGTCCGCGGTCTTCCAGCCGTTCTTCTTCCAGCCGAAGATCCACTTGGTGATGCCATCCTTGACGTAGACACTGTCGGTGTAGAGATCGACTTCGCAAGGGCTCTTCAGGGCTGATAGTGCGGAGATCGCCGCCATCAGCTCCATGCGGTTGTTGGTCGTATCCGCCTCGCCGCCGGACAGTTCCTTTTCCACCTCGCCGTAACGAAGCACCGCGCCCCAGCCGCCGGGACCGGGATTGCCGGAGCAGGCGCCGTCGGTGAAGATATCGACGTGCTTCATGCCTTCAGCCCATATTCGGCTGATGAGGCGATCTGGCGGTGGAAGCGCAGCTTGCGCAGATATTCGATCGGGTCCTTCTTGGTGACCATCGCGCCGGCCGGCGTCGTCAGCCAGTCATAGAGGCGGGTCAGGAAGAAGCGCAGCGCCGAGCCGCGTGCCAGCGTCGGCAAGGCGGCGATTTCCGCCTCGCTCAGCGGCCGCACGCTCTGATACCCCTCGAGCAACGCCATGCCCTTGGTGATGTTGTAGGCGTGATCCTTCTCGAAGCACCAGGCGTTGAGGCAGATCGAGACGTCATAGGCGAGCTGATCGTTGCAGGCGAAATAGAAATCGATCAGGCCGGAGAGCATGTCGCCTAAGAAGAAGACATTGTCCGGAAAAAGATCGGCATGGATGACGCCTTCGGGCAGATCCTTCGGCCAATGCTTTCCGAGGAAATCAAGCTCGCCGCGGATCTCATCCTGCAGGCCGGCTTCGACTTCGTCGGCGCGCGCCTCGGACTTTTCCCAGAGCGCCTGCCAGCCGTCGAGCGACAGTGCGTTCGGGCGGCGGATCTCGAAGCCCTCGCCGGCAATGTGCATGGCGGCCAGCGCCTTGCCAACTTCGCGGCAATGATGCGCCTCCGGCTTGCGCAGCCACATGCCTTCGAGGAAGGAGATCAAAGCCGCCGGGCGGCCGGAGAGATGGCCGAGCAGGGCGCCATCGCGGCGCGGCAGCGGCAGTGGGCAAGACAGGCCGCGGCTTGCCAGGTGCTGCATCAACCCCAGGAAGAACGGCAGATCGCCCTTGTCGACGCGCTTCTCATAGAGCGTCAGGATCAGCGGATCGCGGCTCGTATGCAGCAGGAAGTTCGAATTCTCGACGCCCTCGGCAATGCCCTTGTAGGAGAGCAACTCGCCGACATCATATTCGGTCAGGAACCACTTCAAATCGTCTTCGGTAATATCGGTATAAACGGCCACGAACTATTCCTTGATACACGCTGTCCACCGTCACCATCAGCCCTCGTGGTTCGAGACGGCCCCTTCGACAAGCTCAGGAGGGCCTCCTCACCATGAGGGCTGATCTTTGGCGCTAGGTGGCGAAACTCTTGTCCTCTCACCCTGAGGTGCCTTGTCGATGCAGCGTAGCGCAAGCGGCAAGGCCTCGAAGGGCGAGATGGCCCTCTCATTCGCCGTTGACGAAAGCCATGTCTGCTGTCGTCAGCTCTATACTGCGAAGCTCGCGATTGACGAGGAAATTCTCGGTTTCCTTCACAGTTTCAGCAAGTTCCACCACAGCATTGTAGCGGGCGCGGAAGGCTTCGATGATCTCATTGACGATGACTTCTGGCGCAGATGCACCAGCCGAGAGGCCGACCGTCTCGATATCGCCGATATTGTCCCAGTCGATCTCCGAGGCGCGCTGGACGAGAACGGATTTCTTCGCCCCTGCCCGGAGCGCCACTTCGACGAGGCGTTTGGAGTTGGACGAATTCGGAGCACCGACGACGATGAAAAGATCGCAGCCGGGAGCCGCCTCCTTCACCACTTCCTGGCGGTTGGTGGTGGCATAGCAAATCGAGTCGGCGGCCGGCGCCGTGAGATTGGGGAAGCGCTCCTGCAGCCTTGCAATAACGCCGGCGGTATCGTCGACCGAAAGCGTCGTCTGCGTGACGAAACCGAGATTGTCGGGATCAGCCGGCTCGTAGACGTCGGCATCCTCCACCGTCTCGATCAGCGACACGGTACCCTCGGGCAGCTGGCCCATGGTGCCGATCACTTCCGGGTGACCGGCATGGCCGATCAGCACGACGTGGCGGCCAAGGCGATTATGGCGCATGGCCTGCTTGTGCACCTTCGAGACCAGCGGACAGGTGGCATCGAGATAGAAGAGATTGCGCGCATCGGCATCGGCCGGCACGGATTTCGGCACGCCATGGGCCGAGAAAACGACGGGCTGGGCGCGATGCTCGGCCGGGATTTCATCCAGTTCCTCGACGAAGATGGCGCCCTTGGCCTCCAGCCCCTCGACGACATAGCGGTTGTGAACGATTTCGTGGCGAACATAAACCGGCGCGCCATAGGCCTTCAGCGCCAGAACGACGATCTGGATGGCGCGGTCGACGCCGGCGCAGAAGCCGCGCGGCCCGCAAAGCCGGATGGTCAGGTCAGGTTTGGAAACGGCTATGTTCATATCTCTTCCGAAATGCGCGACAATGGCTGAGCCATAGATAGGGCTCCCCTGCCGCCTGCTCCATTCAGTCCGCATGATTTTATCGAAAACCGCTGCGCACTTTCGGGATCATGCTCTAGCCGAATATTCCATCGAAATGAAGCTATTCTATTGCATGTCTCTATTGTGAGGGTGCGTCCGGATGGCGCTTGCGCCACCAGGATATCGCCACGATTGCCGCCAGCGCCACTGCCAACCCATACCATGTCACCGCATATTGCAGGTGATTGTTCGGCAGATCGATGATGGTAACACCGCCAATGGGCAGGCCTGCCGGATTGGGCGTCTTGTCGGCATCGATGAAGAACGGCAGCACCTTGTCCTTCGGCAGGCCGACACTGGACGCCATGACATCCAGATCCTTCCAGAAGAAGATGTTCTTGCCAAGATCATTGTCCGGCATGCCGTCGGGCCGCTCGGTAAGTTTGGCGCGGGCAAGGCCGATAACGGTCTGTTCGCCGGTCAATTCACCCTGCTTGCGTTTTTCAGGCTCCTTGGCCTCGGTAGGTACGAAGCCTCTGTTGACGAAGACGTAGCGGCCATCGTCCAGCTGCAAAGGCGTATAGATGTGATAGCCGGGATCGCCGTCATAGGTAGCGAGGAAATGCCGCTCCTTATCATTGAGGTAGTGGCCGGTCGCCGTCACGACGCGATATTCGATGTCGCCGCCGGATGTCGCCATCGTCTCGATCGCCGACAAAGGTACGGCGGGTGCGTCCTTGCGAGCGGCGATGTCGGCCAGCAGCCCTTCTTTCCACTGCAATCGCTCCACCTGCCAGGTGCCAAGCCCGAGCAGGATGACCAGCGCAGCGAGAAGAAGCAGTGCCTTGCCTATCTGCCACAAGAGATTGGCGCGGCGCACGGGCACTGCGGACTCAGTCACGGTGTACACGCCCTTCGCTGGCATTGTTGCGATACTGGAGCGCGATCAGAATGCCCTTGCACCAGCGCAGGGATAAAAGCGACAGGATGATCGTCAACGGCGCGAACAGCACTATGTAGACCCACACCGGCGGCGCATAATTGATCTGCATCCACAAGACCGAGCCGATGACGATGAAGCCGACGATCAAGATGACGAAGACAGCCGGGCCGTCACCGGCATCCGCAAAGGCATAGTCGAGATCGCAAGCGGCACAGCGCGGCTTCAGCGACAATAATCCGTTGAAGAGCTTGCCTTGGCCGCAACGGGGGCAACATCCCTGTATACCGACCTTGAACGGATCAACGGGCGCAAAGAGAGCGCTGTCGCTATGGGATGCCTCTTCCGGCGTCTTGTCTTGCTCTGAGGTCAAAGTTCTATCTCGATCGGCTACCATTGCGGGCGATCATGTGAATCCCGCCCCCTGTCATTATAACTAGCCGCGATGCGCGCATCCGTCCAATCGAAAAGCTCCCAAGCCCTCCCCATCAGCCTGAAAAACATGCGAAAAGGATTGAATTCATGGCATTCAGCGAAGGCTCGCCACCCGGCCAGATCGTCATTCTCAACGGTGCGCCGCGATCCGGAAAAAGCAGCATCGTCGAGGCGATACAGGCTGATTTCGAGGGCGTGTGGGTCAATCTCGGTGTCGACGCCTATGTGCGACACATCACGCCCGAACGCTATCGTCCGGGCATCGGTCTACGCCCCGGCGGCGAGCGGCCTGGCCTCGAACCGCTGGTTCCGCGCTTTTATGCCGCACTCTATGCTTCGATCGCCGCACATAGCCGTATGGGACTGAACGTGGTCGCCGAATTCGGCCATCACGACGCCTATTCGCAACCGCTCGGCATCCTGGCCGATTGTGCCCGGTTGCTTGCAGGGCTGCCCGTTTTGTTCGTCGGCGTGCGCTGTCCCCTCGATGTTGTGATGCAGCGGCGATTGGCGGAAGGACCGGAAAGACAAGGCACCTATGTTGCAGTCGGAGCGGATATGCCTGTCCCGGCGCCGGTCATTGCCTGGCAGGAGCATGTGCACCGGCCGGGCATCTACGATCTGGAGGTCGATACATCAGTAAAGAGCTCTAAGGCCTGTGCCGAAGAAATCCGGCAGTTACTTGCCGGAGGCCTGCCTCGTCCGACTGCATTCGAGAGAATTGCCTCAGGGGATTGAGGAAACAAAACAAAAGGCGGACGCCAAGCGCCCGCCTTTTGTTTTCCAGAGATCGATGCCGATCAACCGGCCGCGACCGGCGCACCCCAGCTGCCCCAGATGTAGATGCAGAAGAACAGGAACAGCCAGACGACGTCGACGAAGTGCCAGTACCAGGCGGCCGCTTCGAAGCCGAAATGCTGCTTCGGCGTGAAATCACCGCGGATAGCGCGAACCAGGCAAATCAGCAGGAAGATCGTACCGATCAGGACGTGGAAGCCATGGAAGCCGGTCGCCATGAAGAAGGTCGCACCATAGATCGAGTTCTTGAACTCGAAGGGTGCATGCGCGTACTCATAGGCCTGGACGCAGGAGAACAGCGCGCCGAGGAGAACCGTCAGCGTCAGACCCTGGATCAGCCCCTTGCGGTCACCATGCAGCAGCGCATGGTGCGCCCAGGTGACTGTAGTGCCCGATAGAAGCAGGATGATGGTGTTGTAGATCGGCAGGTGCCAGGGGTCGAGGACCTCAAGGCCCTTCGGCGGAAACTGGCCGCCGAGGAAGGCGGTACGCGATGCCTGGATCGCCTCGTTCGGGAACAGGCTGACATCGAAATAGGCCCAAAACCAGGCGACGAAGAACATCACCTCGGAGGCGATGAACATGATCATGCCGTAGCGCAGATGCAGCGAGACGACGCGGGTATGCGCGCCCTCATGCGCTTCCTTGATCGTATCGGCCCACCAAGCATACATGACGAAGAGAATCACGGCGAGGCCGATGAAGAACAGCCAAGGATGCGCTAGGTTCAGTCCAAATAAGTGAAACGCGCTGCCGTTCAGGTAGCGCATGAAGCCGACGCCTCCCAATGTGAGCACGAAGGCCCCTATGGCCGCGGTAATCGGCCACGGGCTGGGGTCGATAATGTGATAGTCGTGTTTTCTCTGATGCGCCTCGGCCATATCAGCAATCCCCGAATAACTTTTTCCCATATTGCTTCCGGTCAAACCGAGAAGCACTCTCCATCAAAGCTTCTTTTCCACCGGCCGCCCTGCGGCATCGTTGGATGCCACGGGCTTTGTGCCTTCCCGTGGGTAATAGGTATAGGACAATGTCAGCGCATTGATCGTCTTGGTTTCCGGAGCCTTGGCGATCTCGGGATCGACGTAGAAAACCACCGACATCTCGCGCTTCTCACCGGGCGCGAGATCCGTCTCGTTGAAGCAGAAACACTGGACCTTGTTGAAATAGACGCCTGCTTCCAGCGGCGTGACGTTGAAGATCGCCTGGCCGCGCTCCATCTTGTCCGACTTGTTCTCGATCTGGAATTTTACCTCGACCGTCTCGCCGATCTTCGGGCTCACCGACGCCTGCAGCGGCTTGAAATCCCATGGCAGGCCGGGCGCCACATTGGCGTCGAAGGAAACCTGGATCGGCTTGTCGAGAATGACGTTCGACACCTGTTCGACGCGCTGCGTCGTGCCGTTATAGCCCGTCACCTGACAGAACATGCGATAGAGCGGCACGGCAGCGGCGCACATGGCGCTCATGCCGACGACGAAGCTCAGGCACATGGCAACGACCAGCCCGTTGTTACGGCCGCCGTTTCTTGTGCTCTTTGTGACCTCCCCCTCCATGACGCCTCCTCAAACGTGTCCGGAACCGACCTTGATGATGGTGATCACGTAAAACAGCACCACCAGGCCAGCAAGCACCAAGCCGAGCGCGATGTTGCGCCCTCGCCGCGATTTCTTCTGCGCGTCCGTCAGCTTGACGACTTCGATCATAGCCAGCCTCCGGCACTGCCCGACATCAGCACGGCGATGAGCCGGTCGATCAGCAGCGCTGAAAAGATCGCGAAGAGATAGAAAATGGAAAAGCCGAAGAGCTTCTTTGCCGGCACCATCTTCACGTCGCCATCGGCCATGCGCCAGACGGCGATGGAACAGTGCACGAAGATCACGCCGAGTACGGCGGCAACGACGCCGTAGCCGAGGCTTGCAAAGCCCATGAATGTCGGCACGACGCCGACGATGGCGGTGAGCACGGCATAGACGACAATCTGGTTCTTCGTCGTCGGAATACCCGAGACATTCGGCAGCATCGGCACGCCGACGGCCTCGTAATCGCCCATCTTGAAAAGCGCCAGTGCCCAGAAATGGGCCGGAGTCCAGAGGAAGATGATGAGGAAAAGCACAATGCTTTCCATCGGCACCGTGCCCGTCACGCAAGCCCAGCCGATGACGGGCGGAAATGCGCCGGCCGCACCGCCGATAACGATGTTCTGCGGCGTCGAGCGCTTCAGCCACATCGTGTAGACGACGGCATAAAAGAAAATGGTAAAGGCGAGAATACCGGCGGAAAGCCAGTTGATCGCCAGCCCTAGGATCGTCACCGAGAAGCCGGACAGTACCAGACCGAAGGCCAGTGCTTCCGAAGGATTGATGCGGCCTGAGGGTATTGGCCGACGTGCGGTGCGGGTCATCACCGCATCGATGTCGGCGTCATACCACATGTTCAGCGCGCCAGACGCACCTGCGCCGACAGCAATGCAGAGAATGGCGATGAAGCCGAGAACCGGATTGATATGGCCAGGCGCCAGCACGAGACCGGTGAAGGCCGTAAAGACGACCAGCGACATCACGCGCGGCTTCAGAAGCTCGAAATAATCGCGCGCACCCGCTTCCGACAGGCCGGTTTCGCCTTGCTTCGCGAGCGCTTCGTGATTGTCGATGACCGTCATTCTCTCTTCCAATTGTCAGTTGAGCCGGACGCCGCTTGGCACGGCGTCCGGAAATAAGCTTACTTGATACGCGGCAGCTCTTCCCACTGATGGTGCGGCGGCGGCGACGACAGCTGCCATTCCAGCGTGGTTGCGCCATCGCCCCAGGGATTATCGCCTGCGACGCGCTTCTTCATGAAAGCATCTATAACGCCCCAGAAGAAGAAGCAAAGGCCCACGGCTGCGACATAGGAGCCGATGGAGGAGACGAAGTTCCAGCCGGCATAGGCGTCCGGATAGTCGATGTAGCGGCGTGGCATGCCCGCACGACCCAGGAAGTGCTGCGGGAAGAACACCATGTTGACGCCGACGAAGGTGATCCAGAAGTGCCAGTTGCCGATCCGCTCATTGTACATGTAGCCGGTCATCTTCGGGAACCAGTAGTACCAGGCAGCGAAGATGGCGAAGACGGCACCAAGCGACAGAACGTAGTGGAAGTGTGCCACAACGAAGTAGGTCGCGTGCAGTTCGCGGTCGAGGCCGGCATTGGCGAGCTGAACGCCGGTGACGCCACCCAGCGTGAACAGGAAGATGAAGCCAAGCGCCCAGATCATCGGCGTGCGGAACTGGATCGAACCGCCCCACATCGTCGCGATCCACGAGAAGACCTTGACGCCCGTCGGAACGGCGATGACCATCGTCGCGAAGACGAAATAGCGCTGCGTGTCGAGCGACAGGCCGGTCACATACATGTGGTGAGCCCAGACGACGAAGCCGACGGCGCCGATCGCGACCATGGCATAGGCCATGCCGAGATAGCCGAAGATCGGCTTGCGCGAGAAGGTGGAGATGATGTGGCTGATCATGCCGAAGCCGGGCAGGATCAGGATGTAGACTTCCGGATGGCCGAAGAACCAGAAGAGGTGCTGGTAGAGCAGCGGGTCACCGCCGCCTTCCGGCGCGAAGAAGGTCGTGCCGAAGTTGCGATCCGTCAGCACCATGGTGATGGCGCCCGCCAGAACCGGCAGCGACAGGAGCAGCAGGAAGGCGGTGATCAGAACCGACCAGGCAAACAGCGGCATCTTGTGCAGCGTCATGCCAGGAGCGCGCATGTTCAGGATCGTGGTGATGAAGTTGATCGCGCCGAGGATCGACGAGGCGCCTGCAAGGTGCAGCGCGAAGATCACCAGATCGATCGCCGGACCGGGGTGGCCGACCGTACCCGACAAGGGCACATACATCGTCCAGCCGCCGCCCGCGCCGTAAGCGCCCGCCGGACCTTCGACGAACATCGAAAGGATCAGCAGCAGGAAGGCGGGAACGATGAGCCAGAACGAAATGTTGTTCAGGCGCGGGAAGGCCATGTCCGGCGCGCCGATCATGATCGGCACCATCCAGTTGGCGAAGCCGCCGATCATCGCCGGCATGACCATGAAGAAGATCATGATCAGCGCGTGGGCGGTGACGAAGACGTTGTACATCTGCTTGCCGCCGTCGATCGCGGCATCGCCCGAAAAGCCGTAGACCATCGACGCCAGACCGCTGAAGATCTGGATGCCGGGCTCCTGCAATTCCATGCGGATGGCAACGGACAGAAGGAAGCCGATCACGCCCGCGAAGATCGCGAAGATCAGATAGAGCGTGCCGATGTCCTTGTGATTCGTCGAAAACAGCCAGCGGTCCGCGAAGCTTTGTTTGTGGGCGTGATGATCGTCATGCGTGTGAGCGTCGTGAAGATCATGCGAGTGATCGTCGTGTGCCGTGGATCCAGCCATTGTTCCTATCCCCTCTTACTTCGCCGTGTTTTCGGCGACCTTGACGGTCGTCGGTTGGTCGACGGCGGCCATCAGAGCCTTGTTCGCCTTGCCGACATCGGTTGCCGCAGCGGCCAGCCACTGCTTGTACTGATCATCGGAGACGACGCGGATGGCGATCGGCATGAAAGAGTGATCCTTGCCACAGAGCTCGGAACACTGCCCGTAGTACAGGCCTTCTCGGTCGGCATTGAACCAGGTTTCGTTCAGGCGGCCCGGAATGGCGTCGATCCTGACACCGAAGGCGGGCATGGCGAAGGAATGAATGACGTCGGTCGGCGCGGCCGTGACGAGGACGCGCACGTTCTTGCCGACAGGCACGACCATTTCATTGTCGACGGCGAGAAGCCGCGGATATTTCGACTTGTCGTCCTTGCCGGCGGCAGTGCGGTCCTGCTCCTTCAGCATGAAGGAATCGAAGGCGACCGGCGTCGCGCCGCTGCCCTCATACTCATAATTCCACTGCCACTGCGTCGCCGTCGCCTTGACGGTGACGTCTATCTTCTCTGGGAACGTCAGCTGGTCGGTGAGAAGATTGAAGGAGGGAATGGCCAGGAAGAGAAGAATGAGGACCGGTCCGATAGTCCAGATGACCTCGATCAGCGTGTTATGGCTCGTCTTGGACGGAACCGGATTCTTGGACGCCCGGAACTTGACCATGACCACCACTAGGAGGACCAGAACCAACAGCGTGATCGGAATGATAAACCAAAGCGTGTATGCCTCAAACCAGCGGATTTGATGCATGTTGCCGGTTGCCGCCTGCTGCATACCGGTTTCCCAAGGTCTCGGCTGATCGGCGTAGCTAGCTGTCGCAAAAAGCAGACAGATCATAGCCGCCAGAGCCGCGTAAGCTCTCTTAATCACGATGTCTCTCCCTCCAGCGTTTGATCCCAGATCTTCCTCAAACGCAGTATCCCTACAATCCATTGCGCTTCAAACCACAGTTTGGGGTGCTCCGCAACAACTCAAGACATTTGTTAGTGCGGCATTTTTGCGCGAATATCCCCCCATGCTTGTCCCGGACATGGCAAGCATTTCATCATCATACGAAAAATTGCATCGCGGTCCATGGCGCCGCCGGGACAAAATGGAGTAGACGTCGTATTTCCGCCGTAGTCGGTTGGAATCCAGCAGCCGGGGCTTTTCATTTGCCGGCCTGGGCTTCAACAATAGCGGCACTGATTCGAATCTAGAGGTTTCCATGGGTTTTCGTTCCCTCGCCCGGCTTTTGCTTGTTACCGGCAGCGTCGCTGCCGCAGTCGCCGCGCCCGCATGGGCGCAACAGGCACAGCAGACTCAGCCGCCGGCGCAGCAGACCCAACAGTTGCAGCCCCAGCAGCAAGGCCAGCCGCAGCCGCATACGCAGCAGGTTCCGACGAGCCAGGTTCCACAACCGCCAGGTACGGTCCGTTCCAGCCATGGCGCGTGGTCCGTCGTCTGCGACAAGCCGGCCGGTGCTTCGACTGAGCAATGCGCGCTGATGCAGAACGTGATCGCCGAGGATCGTCCGGAAATCGGTCTTTCCGTCGTCGTGTTGAAGACTGCCGACCGCAAGTCCAAGATCCTGCGCGTTCTGGCGCCGCTCGGCGTGCTGCTGCCGAACGGTCTCGGCCTCAATATCGACGGCAAGGATATCGGCCGCGCCTATTTCGTGCGCTGCTTCTCCGATGGCTGCTACGCCGAAGTCGTGCTCGAAGACGAATTGCTGAAGACGCTGCGCAGCGGCGCCACGGCAACCTTCATCGTCTTCCAGTCGCCAGAGGAAGGCATCGGCATTCCGGTCGACTTGAAGGGCTTTGCGGAAGGCTACGACGCCCTTCCCTGATCGGATGGGCCTTGCTCTTGCGCGGTGCGAAGCCTACATCGGCTCTGAACGGAGCACCTGACCCATGAATACCGATCTCCTTACTCTTTTCGATGCCGATGAAGCCAAGCTGCGCGGCATCGTTGCCGAGGCGCTATCGGGCGCCGATGACGGCGAGCTCTTCGTCGAGCATATCCAGGCCGAATCGTTGACATTCGACAATGGCCGGATGAAGGGTGGCAGCTTCAACACCGAACAGGGCTTCGGCCTTCGCGCCGTTGCCGGCGAAGCGGTGGGCTATGCCCATGCGGGCGATCTTTCTGAAGCCGCGCTGAAGCGCGCCGCCGACGCCGTGCGTGCGGTGACATCGGGCTATGCCGGTTCCTATGCGGCTGCGCCCCAGCGCACCAACAAGGTGCTCTATGGCGACGAGAACCCGATCGGCACGCCGAGCTTCGAGGAGAAGGCGAAGCTCCTGCAGCGGATCGACAGCTATCTGCGCGACAAGAACGACAAGGTGCGCCAGGTGACGGCATCCATCGCCGCGAGCTGGCAGGTGGTCGACATTCTTCGCGCCGACGGCCATCGCGTGCGCGATGTCAGGCCGATGACGCGCATCAACATCTCCGTTATCGTCGGTGACGGCGACCGGCAGGAAGCCGGTTCCTTCGGCACGGGCGGGCGCATCGGCTTCGGCGATTTCGTTGCAGCAGACAATTGGCACCACGGCGCCGACGAAGCTCTGCGTCAGGCGCTCGTCAATCTCGAGGCGATCGAGGCACCCGCCGGCACGATGGATGTCGTGCTCGGCTCCGGCTGGCCGGGCGTCATGCTGCATGAAGCCGTCGGCCACGGATTGGAAGGTGATTTCAATCGCAAGAAGACCTCGGCTTTCGCCGGCCTTTTGGGTCAGATGGTCGCCGCGCCGGGCGTCACCGTCGTCGATGACGGTACGATCGAAAACCGCCGTGGTTCCATTACCGTCGACGACGAAGGCACGCCTTCGGCCTATAACGTGCTGATCGAGAACGGCAAGCTGGTCGGCTACATGCAGGATCGGCAGAATGCGCGGCTGATGGGCATGAAGGCGACCGGAAACGGCCGACGCCAAGGCTATGCCCATACGCCCATGCCACGCATGACCAACACCTACATGCTCGGCGGCGACAAGACGCCGGACGAAATCATCGCCTCGGTGAAGAAGGGCATCTATGCCGTCTCCTTCGGCGGCGGCCAGGTGGATATCACCTCCGGCAAGTTCGTCTTCGGCTGCACCGAGGCCTACCTCATCGAGGATGGCAAGATCGGCGCTCCGATCAAGGGGGCGATGCTGATCGGCAACGGCCCGGATGCGATGAAGCGCGTCACCATGATCGGCAACGATATGAAGCTCGATACCGGCATCGGCAATTGCGGCAAGGCGGGCCAATGGGTTCCGGTCGGCGTCGGTCAACCGCATCTGCGCATGGACCAGATCACAGTCGGGGGCACCAAGGCTTAACCGCCCCGCCCACTATTCCTTGGGGCGAAAGAACCACTTTCGCTCGACGGCAGCGGGCAGATCCAGGCCGTTGCGATGCGCGAATAGAAGAATATGGCCGAGTACATCGGCCGTTTCATCGGCAAGTGCCGTCGCCAGATCCGCGTCGCTCATGCCCTTGCGCCGCCCGCGGCCGGTGATCCGGTTCCAGATCTGGACCAACTCGCCCATTTCCTCCTGGAGTTTCAGTACGAACCAATCGTCGTCGCGCTCCATGCCGTTGTCGGCGGCATAGGTCGCCGAAGCCGCTTCGAATTGCTTCATCAGATCTGACAACATCGACATCGTTCCCTTTATGTTCCAGCCATGAATGAACGATTCCCGCAAAAAAGTCGAGCCGGCGGAGATTTGCTCCGCCGGCTCGCTTCGATCCAATTGAGATTATGCTCAGCCCTTGCTCGGCAGCAGCATGCAATCGAAGTCCTTACGCTTCAAAGCAGAGCAGGCCGAACTTGCATCGTCACGGCTGGCAAAGCCGACGAAGCGGGCGCGATAAACCGTGTTGCCGCCCTTGCCAACGGCTTCGGTATAGGGCGAGGCGTTGGCGAGCGCATTGCCGGCCTTGGATTTCGCTTCGGAAAGCAAATCCTTGGCTGCCTGAGCCGTCGGGGTTGCGGCGATCTGCACCTGCCAACTGCCGCCCGCTGCCGGCTTGTTGGCAACGAGGATCTCGTCCATCGCAGCCGGGCGATCCATCGGAACAGTGACGTTCGAAGCCGCGGCAAATGCCATCGGGACGACCTCGGTACGCTTGCGCGCCGGCGCCGGTGTCGTCGTCGCAGTGGTCTGGGCATCGACATCGACGGCGACGTCGTCCGATGCGGAGGCCACTTCAACCTGTTTCGCGGCCCTGCCGCCACCGACACTCGCCAGCAGCCGCGATGATGCGACCGAGTTTGCCTTCGGCACATAGCGATCCAGCAGCGAGGCCATCAGCGCATCGCGGCCGCGCGCGGTGGCACCGCCCATGACGACGCCGATCACGCGGCGATTGCCCTGGCGCACGGCGCTGACGAGGTTGAAACCGGAGGCATTGGTATAGCCGGTCTTGATGCCGTCCATACCTTCATAGCGATACATCAGGTTGTTGTGACCACGAACGCTGTGGCCACGATAGTTGAAGCTCGTCTGCGAGAAGAGCCGGTATTCCTGGGGATAGTTGTTGATGAGCGCGACGGCAAGCGTCGACATATCACGGGCCGTCGTCCACTGCTGCATGTTCGGCAAACCGGAAGCATTCAGGAAGGTGGTGCGGCGCATGCCGATTTCGCGCGCCTTCTGCGTCATCAGCCGGGCGAAGCCGCTTTCGCTGCCGCCGAGCGCTTCCGCCATGGCGGCCGCGGCGTCGTTGGCGGACTTGATGATCATGCCATCAACGGCTTCGCGGACGGTCACCGTGCCGCCGGGCTTGAGGCCCAGCTTGGTCGGGGGCTTGGCAGCGGCGAAACGCGATACCGGGATCCGGGTGTTCCAGCTCAGCTTGCCGCGATGGATCGCCTCGAAGGTCATGTACAAGGTCATCATCTTGGTCAGCGATGCCGGATGGTTGAGGTCATCCGCATTGCTGGATGCCAGCACCTTGCCGGTCTTCGCATCCATGATGAAATACGCGCTGCCCGCGAAGCTCGCCGCAGGAGCGCCCAATAGCAAGACGGCCGCAGACAGAGCCATCAGAAGTCTTTTCATAATTGTCCCCAACCGAAAGAATGCCAACACACCGCATCAATCCCTGTATGATTTTGCGACAAAAAACCTGATACCGGTGCGATATTGAGGCAACAGCCTCGATAGTTCTTCAATTTTGCCTTTCCTGGTAAAATAAGCATTAACGCATTGGAAATTATGACAAAGATTCAGTAAGGTTTAACGGGGATGCGCTACAGCGTTGACATTGGTCAACCGGGTCGAGCCGCATGGAACAGGGCATCAAGGTCCGCCTCAAGCGCACGATGATCTCCAGCGGGCTGGAGGCTGCCGCCATTTTGAAGGGCGCGGGGCTTATGCGCGACGTTGCCGGCCTCGGCACGATATTCACCCTTCATCATGTCCGCCCTGCCCTTCCCCGGCGCTTCGCACCTAATGCGCATCTGGAGGTCTCGCCCGACTTTCTCGACCAGGTGATCGCACGGCTAAAGCAGGACGGTTACGAGTTCATCGCACTCGATGCCCTGCCCTCACGAGCAAAAAGCGCCGCCGGCAAGCCACCCTTCGTCGCCTTCACGCTCGACGACGGCAACCGGGACAATCTCGACCACGCTCTGCCGATCTTTGCACGGCATGATACGCCCTTCACCGTCTTCGTCGCCCAGGGGCTTTCGGAACGCAGCCATAGTTTATGGTGGGAGACGCTGGCCGAGATGCTTGGCCAGCTTGACCGGCTGACATTCGATTTCGGATCGGGAGAAGAGTTTCTGCCGCTCGGCAAGGACAGCCAGAAGCATGCCGCATTTGCCCGCTTCGCCGCCTTTGTCCATAGCCACGAGGAAAGCGAAGCCGTCGGCCGGATCGATGAGCTTGCCCGGCGCCACGGCCTGGAACCGCTCGGCATAGTCCGCGCATCGATCATGGATCGGAACGAATTGCGGCAGCTCGCCAGCCATCCTCTGGCCTCGCTCGGGGCACATACGGTGAGCCATCGGGCGCTCTCAAGGCTCACGGAAGCGGAGGCCGCAGCCGAGATGGCGCTTTCGGCCGATTATGTCGCCGACATCGCCGGAAAGCGGCCAACCACAATCGCCTATCCCTATGGCACGAACGAGGCCGCCTCGGCACGCGAAGGACGGCTTGCGGCGGAACTCGGCTTTTCCGTCGGCGTCACCACGCGCCCCGGCACGATCACGGCGACAAACGGCAATGCGCCGCTATTGCTGCCGCGACTATCGCTGAACGGTCATTACCAGAAGCCGCGCTATGCGTCGGCGCTCGCCTCCGGCATCCCCATGCGGCTGATGGGGCGCCGGGAAACGGCATAGGATTCAACGCATGTCGCGCAAAAGTGTGCAGCGGTTTTGCGACGACGACGTGCGCAACATCCAAAGACCTAAAGTGCGAGAAGCGAATCTGAAAGATCGCGACGAACTTTAGGGATACATCCGCACCTTCTGCCAGGCGCCTTCGGGCATATCGCGGCGAAACTCGATGCGATCGTGCAGGCGGAACTGGCGGTCGTGCCAAAACTCGATGGATAGCGGCCGGATGCGGAAGCCGGACCAGTAAGGCGGGCGCGGAATATCGCCGATGGCATAACGGGCGGTGTATTCGGCAACAGCTTTTTCCAATGCAAAACGACCTTCCAGCGGACGAGACTGCTTCGAGGCCCAGGCGCCGATGCGGCTGCCGCGAGCCCTTGTCTTATAGTACTCGTCGGCTTCCTTGTCGCTCACCACTTCAACCAGGCCGCGCAGTCGCACCTGCCGACGGAGCGACTTCCAGTGGAAGCACATGGCCGCTTTCTTCTGGGAAAGAATTTCTTGGCCTTTCTGGCTCTCGAAATTTGTATAGAATACGAATCCGTCGCTATCGAAACCCTTCAGAAGAACCATGCGGACATTTGGCAAACCATCCTTATCCACCGTTGCCAGCGCTACCGCATTCGGATCGTTTGGTTCGGTGGTCTCGGCTTCGCGCAGCCAGGACGCAAAAAGAGTGAAAGGTTCGTTCTGCTCGGTGAAGTCACCGCTTGTTAACTCGTTTTCCGACATATTAATTCAAATGCTCCGCAATTCCTAATAACCGCTGGCCCCTCTGGCTGGCCAAGATGTTCGGGTGGAAGTCATAGCAAAGTCGACCGTTCATACAAAGCGCAAGCTTGCAAAAGGCGTGACGATGGCTGTCGCCCTAGTCTCCCTTTTCACCCTTGGCGGCTGCGTCGGCGGCGGCATGGACTATCTGAGCTCTGCCAAGGTGGATCGCAGCGTCTCCACCGGCACAGTACCGACGGCTGCAGTGACGACCGACAGCATGTCCGACGAAACCACCGTGCGCAATGCCGTCACCTCGGCGGACCTTCATAAGCTCAACGGCCAGCCCATACCCTGGGCAAACACCTCTACCGGCAGTGCCGGCGTCATCGACGCCATCGTGGAAAGCAACGCCTCCGGCGTGGTCTGCCGTCAATTCCGCACCAGCCGACACTCCTATCAGGGCGTTGCCAATTTCTCCGGCAGGACCTGCCTTGTGGGCCTCGGCGAATGGCAGCTGCTCAGCTTCCAACAGGCGGGCTGACCGCCTTTCTCCCCTTCTCTCCTGCCTTCAAATCAGTCTACGCTGAGAAGCATTCCATTGTAATCGGCGCTACGGTTCCGACTGCAAATCCTAAGCATCGCCCGTTAGCGATCGGCTAACCATGCCTTGAAATGCAGGCCTTCGGCCCCCGTCCGCCGTAACGCCTGATTAGCAACTTTTCCCGCAGGATCGGCTGATCGGCGCATTAGCCTTGCCTCCCATGACAGGAAGCAGGATGGCGAAGCGCTATCAACTGGTTCTTTGCTTGGGGTGCTGCAATGGGGCTGAGCACATCCATGAATGATGGCGGGAAAGATGCGCGATCCTTACAAGGTGTTAGGCGTTAAGAAGGATGCTGGGGCGGACGACATCAAGGCCGCCTGGCGCAGCTTGGCGAAGACCGCCCATCCCGATCACAATCCGGGCGATCCGACGGCGTCGGAGCGCTTTGCTGAAATCGGCCGTGCCTATGAGACGCTGAAGGACCCGCAGAAGCGCAGCCGCTACGATCAGATCACCCAAATGGCCGAGGCAAAGGGCCAAAGCCGGGAACAGACGATCATGCAGCAGCGACAGGCGGCGCGCGAGGCCGCCGAGAGGGCCAAGGCAGCACGCGCCAATGCCGATAAGATCATGGAGGAGCTCGCTAGGGCCAATGCCCGCAAGGCAGCCGCGTCCGCCGCATCCGGCCAGAGGAGTAATGCCGCCGAATCTCCTGAAGATATGGTCGAGCGCATTTTCGGAGTGAAGACCGGCCAGGCACAGCAGGCACAAGCCACCGCCGCGGAAGCCAGCGCGCAGCAGACCGAAAAGCCGCAGGATCAACCCAATACCGCGGCACCGGAAGAGACGCAGATGGAAGAAGAGCAACTGGCAACAGCCTCGGCCGGCTCGCGCTCCGCATTCGGCATCCTCGGCTCCCTGGTGCGACGCATCACGGGCAGCAATGCGCCCGAAAAGCCGCCGGAAAAAACCCCGGAGGTCGCCGCCGAAGCCACGGTAACGCTTGACGACATGCTGAAGAGCCGCTGGATCACCGTTCCGTTGCCCGACAACCGCGAGGCGCGCTTCCAGGCGACGACGGATATCTCCAATGGCCAGGTCCTTCACCTGAAGGGCCAGGGACTGAAGCTCGCCGGAATGCTGCGCGGTGATGTCGCCGTCACCGTTCATCTGTCGACCGACGGACGCTTCACGCTCGACGGCAGCGATGTGCGCACGATATTGCCCGTGACCATCGAGAATGCGGTCCTTGGCTGCGAGACCATGGTAGAAGGATTGAACGGGCCGGTCAGGATCACGGTGCCGGCCTGGTCCGGTTCGGATCAGATCGTGCGCATTTCCGGGGAGGGCCTGCCCGACGGCAATGGCGGAAAGGGTGATCTCATAGTCGAATTACGGTTGATGCTGTGGGAAAAACCCGACGACAAGGTCACGGATCTCATGCGCAGCATGCGTGAAGGGCTTTTCCTGTGAAATTTTGGTGACAACAGCACCCTTTGTTACGATCCCTAACAGTTGATGATCTTTACGATGCTTGAACAGGGGAACGGCCTATGCCATAGGCAGGGTCATTCGAAAGTTCAAGGGAGCAGAATATGGCTCAATCCACTGGCCTCATGGCAGGCAAGCGCGGCGTCATCCTCGGCGTAGCAAACAACCGTTCGATAGCGTGGGGTATTGCCAAGGCCTGTTCGGATGCCGGAGCCGAAATCGCATTGACGTGGCAGGGCGATGCCCTGAAGAAGCGCGTCGAGCCGCTTGCTCAGGAACTCGGCGCCTTCATGGCCGGCCATTGCGACGTGACCGAGCCGGCAACGATCGATGCCGTCATCGACACGCTGGAGGCGAAATGGGGCAAGATCGACTTCGTCGTGCACGCCATTGCGTTTTCCGACAAGGACGAGCTGACCGGCCGTTACCTCGACACCAGCCGCGACAACTTCACGAAGACGATGGACATCTCCGTCTATTCCTTCACGGCAGTTGCACAGCGCGCCGAGCGAATCATGAATGACGGCGGCTCGATGATCACCCTCACCTATTATGGTGCAGAGAAGGTCATGCCGCACTACAACGTCATGGGCGTCGCCAAGGCTGCTCTCGAAGCAAGCGTGCGCTACCTCGCAGTCGACCTCGGCAGCCGCGGCATCCGCGTCAACGCGATCTCGGCAGGCCCGATCAAGACGCTCGCAGCCTCCGGCATCGGCGACTTCCGCTACATCCTGAAGTGGAACGAATATAACGCGCCGCTGAAGCGGACCGTCACGATCGACGAAGTCGGCAATTCCGCGCTCTATCTGCTGTCCGATCTGTCGACGGCCGTTACCGGCGAAATCCATCACGTCGACTCCGGCTACCACACCGTCGGCATGAAGGCGGTAGACGCGCCTGACATTTCCGTCGCAAAGGACTGATCAACAGGAAGCTGACCGTGTCGCCCATCCTCTATGTGATACGTCACGGTCAGACCGACTGGAATGCCGAGCGCCGCCTGCAGGGGCAGAAGGACATCGATCTCAACGCCGTCGGCCGCGAACAGGCGCGGCAGAACGGCATCGATCTCGCCGAAATCCTCGCCTTCGAAAACCGACCCTTCGATTTCGTCGCCAGCCCCTTGCGGCGCACGCGCGAAACCATGGAAATCGCACGCGATGCCATGGGCCTGCCACCCAAGGATTATCGCACGGACGAAAGGCTCGTCGAGCTGTCATTCGGCGCCTGGGAAGGCTTTACACTCAAGGAATTGAAAGCGACGGCGCCGGACCGGCTTGCCGAGCGCAAAGCGAACAAATGGGACTTCATCCCGCCTGGCGATGACGCCGAAAGCTACGAAATCCTCTCCTGGCGCGTCGGCTCATGGCTGGCATCGGTCGATCGCCCCACAGTCTGCGTCACACATGGCGGCGTCATCCGCACACTGTTCCGTCTGATAGGCGATGTCGAAAAGGAAGAGGCGGCGGAAATCCCGATCCATCAGGACCAGATTCTAAAGGTCGATCCGCAGATGAGGATCATCGGCTGGATGTAGACGGTTCCCGACTAGGCGCGGATGGCTGCGTGGTTTGGGAGCGAGCGAAGAAGAACAATCACTTTGAAGGCAAAAAACCTGCCCAAGACCGCCCGCTGTGCGGCGGCACCACTAAAGCGCATCGCGATCCTTCAGATTCGCTTCTAACACTTTAGATCCTCGATTTTATGCATATCGCCATCGCAAAACCGCTGCGCACCTTTGCGCGACATGCTCTAGTTACTGGACGATATCGAGGTCGTTGACGACGCGCTTGCCGTCGACTTCCGTATAGAAGACCACGACCTTCACACCGGCCTGCAAGCCGCTGAAATCGAAATCCTCGGGCACCTGATAGCTCTTGCCATCATCCAGAGTGATGTTGAAATTCTTCGTGTCGACCTTCTTGATGACTGCCTCGACATCCGCGCTTTCGGCAAAGCCCGCGACAGGAGCAAGCAGGCTTGCCGTGGCCAAAAGCGTCGCTACAAAGAAGCGCATCGTCGTCACCCTTCAGGTCAATTTGCTTTTCATTTCTTATTGCGATGTAGAAAACACGTCGAATATGGCGGAAGTTGCCCCCAATAATGGCTTCGCTCGCCCAATTGGTGAATGCATCGTCACAATCCACAGCGCGGATTAATCTTTGTTTACCATGATGATGAAGCGGCAGACGAAAGCTGCGACAGCCGTTTCCGCGCAGCTAGAAAGAAAGATTTTATCTTGCCGGCATCCGGCACTGGAATCAAATAGGTAGAGCATGATGTCGCCCGAAAACCGCTTACACTTTTCGGCGTCATGCTCTATGAGTGGGCCGAAATTGCAAGAGACAAGACGCAGCCTGCACGACAGGCTGCAGCAAACCGGTCGTTTTCCATGTCGCACAATACATTCGGTCACCTTTTCCGCGTCACCACCTGGGGCGAAAGCCATGGCCCGGCGCTCGGCTGCATCGTAGACGGCTGCCCTCCCGGGCTCCGCTTCAAGCTGGAAGACATTCAGACCTGGCTCGACAAGCGCAAGCCGGGGCAATCGCGCTTCGTGACGCAGCGGCGTGAGGACGATCTCGTCAAGGTTCTGTCGGGCGTGATGTTCGATGAGGATGGCGAGACGATGATCTCGACCGGCACGCCGATCTCGATGCTGATCGAGAATACCGACCAGCGCTCGAAGGATTACGGCGAAATCGCTCGGCGCTACCGCCCCGGCCATGCCGACTATACCTATGACGTCAAATACGGCATTCGCGACTATCGTGGCGGCGGTCGCTCGTCGGCCCGCGAAACGGCCGCACGCGTTGCTGCCGGCGGCATCGCCCGCCTCGTGGTACCCGGCGCGACCATCCGCGGCGCGCTGGTGCAGATCGGCAAGCACAAGATCAACCGCGCCAACTGGGACTGGGCTGAAGTGGATCAGAACCCGTTCTTCGCGCCCGATCCTGAGATCGTGCCGGTATGGGAAGAGTATCTCGACGGCATCCGCAAGGCGGGCTCCTCGATCGGCGCCGTCGTCGAAGTCGTGGCCGAAGGCGTGCCGGCTGGTCTCGGTGCCCCGATCTATGGCAAGCTCGATCAGGATATCGCTTCGCTGCTGATGTCGATCAATGCCGTCAAGGGCGTCGAGATCGGTGAGGGCTTCGCCTCTGCCGAGTTGACCGGCGAGGAAAATGCCGATGCGATGCGCATGGGCAATGACGGCAAGCGCATCTTCTTATCCAATCATGCCGGGGGCATCCTGGGCGGCATTTCCACGGGCGAGCCGATCGTCGCACGCTTCGCCATCAAGCCAACCTCCTCGATCCTGACGGAACGCCAGTCGATCGATGCCGATGGCAACAATGTCGATGTGCGTACCAAGGGCCGCCACGATCCATGCGTCGGCATTCGCGCTGTGCCGATCGGCGAGGCGATGGTCGCCTGCGCCGTTGCCGACCATTATCTGAGGGATCGCGGCCAGACCGGCCAGCAGAGGTAGGAACTTCGAAATGTCTTACGACCAGAAGCGCGTTGTCGATGCCATCCGGGCTTTCGAAGCTGGCGAGATCGTCGTCGTCATGGACGATAACGACCGCGAGAACGAAGGCGACCTCATCGTTGCCGCCGTTCACTGCACGCCGGAAAAGATGGCCTTCATCGTCCGGCACACTTCCGGCATCGTCTGCACGCCGATGCCGCGCGAGGAAGCCAAGCGGC
Organism: Rhizobium sp. ZPR4; assembly: GCF_040215725.1. Lineage (NCBI taxonomy): Bacteria > Pseudomonadati > Pseudomonadota > Alphaproteobacteria > Hyphomicrobiales > Rhizobiaceae > Rhizobium > Rhizobium sp. ZPR4. The sequence goes on along the minus strand of NZ_CP157967.1, from coordinate 493,223 downwards.
TGAACCTCAACGCCATGGTGGCGGAAAATGATTCCGCCCATACGACGGCCTTCACCGTTTCCGTCGATTTCAAGCATGGCACCACAACAGGCATTTCCGCCGACGACCGGACCCTGACGGTTCGAAACCTCGCCAATCCGAATGTCGGCCCCACGGATTTCGTTCGTCCCGGCCATATCTTCCCGCTGGTTGCCCGCGAGGGCGGCGTGCTGATGCGTTCCGGCCATACGGAAGCCGCCGTCGACCTCTGCAAGCTTGCCGGCCTACCGCCGATCGGCGTCATCAGCGAGTTGGTCAATGACGACGGCACGGTGACACGCGGCCAGCAGGTGGTGGAATTCGCCGAGCAAAACGGCCTGAAGCTCGTCTCCGTCGCCGATCTCATCGCCTATCGCCAGCGCAAGGAAACGCTGATCGAGCTCGGCACCAGCTTCGACATCGAAACGCCGTTCGGCAAGGCACGTGCGCATACCTATTCGCTGCCCTGGGACCCGATGCAGCATCTCGCCGTGGTCTTCGGCGATATTCGCGACGGCGTCGATATCCCGGTGCGCCTGCATCCGGAAAACGTCGCCGAGGATTTGTTCGGCAAGCGCCGCCCGGTCGATTTCTACATGAAGAAGATCGCCGAGGAAGGCCGCGGCGTCATCGTCTACCTGCGTGAAGGTTCCGTCGGTGTCGGTCATTTCGACAATGGCCGCAAGGCGCGTCAGGCCGAGCGCGAGAGCCATGCCGAGGCACAGGCGCGAGACAGTGAATGGCTGGAAATCGGCCTCGGCGCGCAAATCCTGAAGGATCTCGGCGTCAGCTCGATCAAGCTGCTCACCAGCCGCGAGCGACATTATGTCGGGCTTGAAGGCTTCGGCATCAAAATCACCACGACAGAAATCTGCTGATCGTTGCCCGGTCCGGAAGCAGAAAGCTGGATGCGAGGTTTATAGCCATTGAAGCTCACCTATCGCAACGATGGGATAGAATTGCGGATCGGCGGTTTACCACCGATCTGGATGCATATGGGGATTGTGATCATTGCTTGTCTGCTCACCTTCCCCCTATGGATCAAGCTTCATGCAGGGGGACTTGCCACTGCCGGAATCATCATTCCCGGAATTATCCTATCTGTATTGGCTCACGAACTTGGACATGCCGGGACGGCCCGTTATCTCGGCTGCAAACCGACACTGATACGCCTGCATGCCGGTGGCGGCGAGGCAATTTTGGAAAGCGGCGATATTACACGAACTGAAGCGCGTTTGATTACGATCGCGGGGCCAGCCGCAAACCTCCTGATCGCGCTTGCGCTTCTGTCGGCATATTATGTTGCCATGCCAGACACGGCAGTACCCTTCGTCCCAACCCCCGAAAGTCCCTGGACTGTGCCGCCGCCCATGGCGGTACCGCCGTTTTGCCGGGCTCTTCAGTGGCTCGGCGTGCTGAATCTCATCTGGTGTGTCGTAAATCTGTTGCCGGCGTTTCCGCTCGATGGCGGACACCTATTCTATGACGTGATTGAATCTCGCCACGGCCCTCATCAAGCCCTTTTTTGGACAGGCCTGCTCGGAACGATTTTCGCGGTGATTGCCAAGATTATATTCATCGCCGGACTTTTAACGGGCTTCGTGATCTGGTCGCCACCCTATCTCAAGCCGAATTTACAGGCTCTCCAGATGGCGCGGCAACGTCAACCAACGACATGAGCGAAAGCTGGCCGTCCTCACCCTCCTCTTGAGGGGGCGGAGCAACGCTCCAGGATGGGGTGATGCCTCCCCGCACTCATAGGTCATCCCCACCCGCGCGTTCCGCTCCACCTCCTCCTCAAAGAGGAGGTGGCGAAAACTCGTAATCCAACAGACCCATCATTATGTCGTCGTACCAGCGGCCGTTGACGTAAGCGGTTTCCCGCTCCCTGCCCTCGACCACAAAGCCGCATTTCTCATAGGCACGGATGGCGCGCTTGTTGTAGGCAAGCACGCGTATTCCGATGCGGTGCAGTCCCATCTCGCCGAAAGCGTGACGCAGCAGGAGAATAATGGCCTCAGTGCCAAAGCCTTTGCCAAGCAAGGCCGGATTGCTGATACCGATCGCCATCGTCGCGCGCTTGTCCTGCGGATTGACGTTGTCCAATCTGATTTCACCGGCAAAGACACCGTTGATTTCGATGACCCAGGCATGCGGGCGATCGGCGAACCGCTGCACCCAACTGACCGCTCCCTCCCGGGTGATGGGCTTGATGTCCTCTTTGTCGACCCCATACATTTCTGCGATCTCGGCATTCGTGCCCAGAGCGAAGCGCGTATCGGCGTCGTCGGAACATGGCGGGCGGAGCCTGACGTTGCGACCCTCGAGAATTGGCGACGACAATGAACCCTCCTTTTTCAAGCGCTCTTCTGCCTATTCGACCCCAGGAGTCATGTTCTTCACCAAAGGCAGAGGTTTGAAACGCTACGCTCAAGCTACTAGAAGTGGTTTTCTATAGCTTACAAGCCTCGAACGGCACTATCACGGCCAGGAAAGCTCGGGGGTGGGGATGTTCCCCGCACTCAGGATCACCCCACCCGCCCCTGTGCGGCGACCTCCCCCCTTGAGGGGGAGGTGACAAAGCTCACGATCGATCCGGCCATGTGAAGCCGAATACGCGAAGCCAGTTGTCATAGGCGAACTTTCGCAGGGCCGGTTCATCGAACCCGCTTTTGCGCATGGCGTCCAGGAGACGCGGCAAGCCGCTTACATCCTTGATTTCACGCGGCATGACGGCACCATCAAAATCCGATCCAAGAGCAACCCTATCCGCTCCAAGGCGAGTAACGAGATAGTCAATCTGACGAACGACGGCCTCGAGCGGAGTATCTTCCTCGAGGTGAGCATCGGCGCGAATGTCATTGACGGCCAGATTTAGACCGACGACCCCGCCGGTGTCGCGGATAGCGTCCAATTGCCGATCGGTGAGGTTTCGGGTCGATGTACATATGGCATGGGCGCAGGCGTGTGTGGCCACAAGCGGGGCTGTGCTCAACGCCGCGACATCCCAAAATCCGCGCTCGTTCAGATGGGAAACGTCGATCATGATTCCGAGTTCATTGCATCTTCTGACCAGATTCTTTCCCAAATCCGTCAGCCCGGGTCCTGTATCGGGCGATCTCGGATAAGCGAACGGAACGCCATAGCCAAAGATGTTCGGGCGGCTCCACACGATCCCCAGAGATCGAAGGCCGGCATTGTAAAGGCTATCCAGATAGCCCAGATCGGGGCCGATGGCGTCGGCGCCTTCCATGTGGAGCACGATTGCAAAGGCGCCATCATATCGCGTCGTCTCGATCTCGCTGACGCTCGTTGCGAGATGTATTTTATCGCCGGAGCGCTCAATCAGCTTCTTTATGGCTGAAAGCTGTCCATCGATCTGCAACCTTGCATGGTCCGGATGCACCGCGTCGGCATAGCGAACCTCATACCCGTCATGGGTGATCGTCAGATCGTCAACCGGTTCGTGCTCCGGTGCGGCAAACATTGCAAACAATCCGCCAGCCAAGCCGCCTTCAAGCGCTCGTGGAAGATCGAGATGTCCGGCCTCCGATCGAGCCAGAAAATCGCGGCCGTCGGATTTATAGTCCAGCATGAACTGGACCGCATCATTATGCCCATCGAAAATCCGAACAGTATCCATGCGATCGCAGTCCCCAAAATCAGAGGCAATTTTGCTTACGCCACAACGCCATTCGCTGCCGATTTCCCGAAAAACGAATGTTGGTCATCCCCGCCACCCTTCGAGAAACACCACCTTCTCGACGCCGGTGAAACGGGCGACGCGCTCCAGCTCCGCTTCCAATTTCTCCAGCCGGCCGGCAGATGCCCTGACGCCCGGTTCCAGCCACAGGCGCTTGATGTCGAGAGTGCCAGCCTTGCGGTCGGCCTTCATGTCGATCCGGCCGATCAGACGGTCTCCCTCCAACAACGGGAAGACGTAATAACCGTATTCGCGCTTCGGTTCGGGCACGAAGATCTCGATGCGGTAGAAGAAGCCGAACAGGCGTTCGGTGCGGTTGCGATCCCGCAAGGTCGGATCGAAGGGGCTGAGGACACGGATGCGCGCCGGCGCTTCGGCATGACTGTCGAGCGTGTCATGGAAATCTTGGAATGCGAAGGAAGGGCGAGGCTTGCCGCCGCCGGCGGGCTCGATCAACACTTCGGTCAGTTCGTCGCGATGCGTTTCGACCCAGCTCTTGGCCTCCTGCGGCGTCACCAGATCCCAGAAGGCCGCGATCTCGCCCGACGTCGCAAAGCCGAGACGCTGCAGCGCGCTGCGGCAGGCCCAGTCGACGAATTCGTCGTGCTCGACTTCCGGCTCATGGAAATGGCTCGGCAGGACGCGTTCGACAAGGTCATAGACCTTCTGGAAATTGGTACGGCCGGCAATGGCGAACTTGCCGGTGCGCCAGAAATATTCGAGCGCCGTCTTGTTCGGGTGCCAGTTCCACCAGCCGCCGGAGACATGATCCTCCGCCTTGACCTCGCGGGCGGTGATGGCGCCATTCTTCAGCACGCGCTCGTAAGTTTCCTCGAATGCCGCCTCGAACCCCTCCCCGCGCCATTTGCGCCAGCGTGCGATGATCGCCTCGTCCTCGCGGCGGAAGCGATGCTTCCAGTAGACGAAGAAGGCGCTCGGCAGGATGGAGGCGTCATGCGTCCAGTTCTCGAACAGCGCGCCGTCTTTTTCCAGAAGTTCCGTCAAATGCTCGCGCCGATAGGTCTGGTTGCGCGAAAACAGGATCTGGTGATGGGCGCGCTCGACCGTCGCGATACTGTCCACCTGCACGAAACCGATGTCGTGGATGAGCTGCAGCAGGCCCGCCTTGGTCAAGGCGCGGTTCGGCGGATTGGCGAGCCCCTGCTTGGCAAGGAACACACGGCGGGCGTCACGATTCGAAAGCAGATTCGTCATGGGTAGATCATAGGCATAAATTCCCATGCTTTCAAAGAGGCCCTGATTTGATAAATCCGGACGATGCGCTATAGGTCCGCGATCACATTATTGCATAGGGAAACCGCTTGGATATCCGCTTCGACAATGCCGGCGTCGATTACGGCAAGCGCACCGCGCTGTTTCCGCTGGATCTTGCTCTTAAAGAGCGCCGCATCGGCGTGATCGGTCTCAACGGCTCCGGCAAGACGACCTTCGCGCGGCTGATCAACGGGCTCGTCAAGCCGACGACCGGACGTGTCGTCGTCGACGGGCTCGATACGGTCGGCGATGCCGGCAAGGTACTCGGAAAGGTCGGTTATATCTTCCAGTCGCCGCAGAACCAGATCATTTTACCCATCGTGCGCGATGACATCGCTTTCGGGCTGAAGGCGCGCGGATATGATAAGGCTGAGATCGAGGTTGCGGTAGAGGGCATTCTCGAGCGATTCGGCGTCAGCCATCTTGGAGGCCGACGCGCGCATGAGCTTTCCGGCGGGGAATTGCAGATGGCGGCGCTCTGCTCGGTGCTCGTGACCGGGCCTGACATTCTCATTCTGGACGAGCCGACGAACCAGCTCGACCTCAAGAACCGGGCGCTTGTGCAGAAGACCATCATGGGGCTACCGGAAAGCGTCATCGTCATCAGCCATGACCTGCCGCTGCTCGAGGATTTCGAGCGGGTGCTGCTGTTCGATCAGGGCCGGCTTGTCGCCGACGCTCCGGCAGCGGAAGCGATCGCGCGCTATAGGGAGATGGCAGGCTGATGCAGACGCTGCATGTCGACGTCGATACCTGGCTGCACCGGCTCTCGCCGCGCATAAAGCTTTTGGTGCTGACCGCATTCGGCGTGTTGCTGTTTCTGACGCAGTCCATCACGCTGCTTGCCTGCGCAAACCTTGTCGGTGCCGCCCTATATCTTCGCAGCGGCCTGCCGGTCGGAGAGGCGCTGAGGCGGCTGCGTCCTATCCTGATCTCGATTGCCGTGCTCGCTGTTTTCGCCGCCCTCGTCGGCCCGCTTCACGCGGCAATCGTCACGGCACTCAGGCTGACGGCGCTGGCGCTGTTTGCCGCCACGGTGACGGCGACGACCTCGATGGCCGCTTTCATCGACGAAATCACTGTTCTTACCATGCCGCTCGAAAAGCTCGGCCTGCTCAAGGCCGCCGATATCGGGCTGGCGATTGGGCTGGTGATCCGTTTCGTCCCCGAGATCCTCGATCGTTACCGCGCGATCCGCGATGCGCATCAAGCGCGCGGGATCAAGGTTCGTCTGACAACCACGCTCGCGCCGCTCATCATCCTGACACTGCGCGATGCGGACAATATTGCGGCTGCGATTGACGCGCGCGGCATTCGGCGGCAATGAACAAAGAGCTTTTTCGGAAGGAACCGCCATGAATACCCGCGATCTCGTGCTTTCGGCTCTTTTTGCCGCCATCATCGTGGCGCTCGGCCTCTTGCCGCCGATCCCGATCGGCATCATTGCCGTGCCGATCACCGCCCAATCGCTGGGCGTCATGCTTGCCGGCGTCGTGCTTGGCGCCAAGCGCGGTACGGTCGCGGTGCTGTTGGTGGTGGTGCTTGTGACGATCGGTCTGCCTGTGCTGTCCGGTGGCCGTGGCGGCCTTGCGGTGTTTGCTGGCCCGACGGCCGGCTTCTTCGTCGGCTGGATTTTCGCAGCCTTCGTCACCGGCTATCTCTCGGAGAGATTGGTGAAACCTGAGCAAAGCAGCCTCATGCAGGGTGTCGGCTTCTTCATCGCCGCCGTCGCTGGCGGTGTCGTGGTGCTCTATGCTTTCGGTATTGCCTGGCTGACAATCAATGTCGGCTTCAACAAGGCATTCGTCGGCTCCATGGGCTTCGTGCCGGGAGACCTCATTAAGGCATTTGTCGCAGCTCTCGTCGGCCGCGCCGTCATGGCCGGCTACCCGCTTCTGCCGCAGCGGAGCTAAAGCTCGGCTCAAGCCAGATATTTGTAGAGCCAGTCGCGCGTGTCTTCCGGCAGCGGCACGGGATCATGCTCGTCGCCGCGCACCGCGAGCCAGAGGATTTCCACCTCCGCCGCCAGTTCATTGCCGGTTTCGACCGCGACGACAAAGCCGATCGACTTGCCGCCGATCTTGTTGACGCTGATCGAGTAGCGGGCAAGGTCGTCATAGTGCAAGGCCCGGTGCAGCGAGCAGGACGCCTTCCTGGCGATATAGATGGGCTCGTCATCGACCAGCGGCCGCGTGCGCCAAAAGTTCGAGAGTGCGGTCTCCGCCTGCGAGATGTAAGAGGCGATAAACATCTGGCCGTGCCGATCGACATCGCGCGGCGGCACCCTTACCTCAATGACATCGGATCGTTCCACTCTCGCCATCACGCAACAACCCTGGCCGGCGCCATACTGACCTTAATGAAAGCTTAACACTGCGCCTCGATAAGTAAACGGACGCCATCCCAAAGTGGTTAAGATGGATTGTTGACATTGTAGTGACATGGTCCATGTCCTGTAATAGGCGTCACGCCTCATTTATAGATTGGTCCCATGAGCACACGTCTTTACGAACACCCGATCTTTCTTGAACACATCGTTCCGCCCGGCCATCCGGAGCGGCCCGACCGGCTGCGCTCGCTGAACATTGCGCTGGAGCATCCGAATTTCGAACGGCTGGACCGGCGAAAGGCTCCAGCCGCCCACGAAGATGCGATTCTTCTTGCGCATCCCGAAGCGCATCTGGATTTCGTGCTGCGCTCGATGCCGGACAGAGGCGACGACGGCGAAATCAACCAGCTCGAAGCCGATACCTATGCCAGCCCGAAGACGCTGCAGGCGATCATGCATGGCGTCGGCGGCGCGATGGCGGCGGTCGACGATGTCTTTTCAGGTGCAGCCGACAATGTCTTCGTCGCGGCCCGTCCGCCCGGCCACCATGCCGAGAAGACCAAGGCCATGGGCTTCTGTTTCTTCAACAATGCCGCGATTGCCGCCCGCCATGCGCAAAAGGCCCATGGCGCCGAGCGTGTCGCTATTGTCGACTGGGACGTGCATCACGGCAACGGCACGCAGGACATCTTCTGGGACGATCCCTCCGTGCTCTTCTGCTCCACCCACCAGATGCCGCTTTACCCGGGCACCGGCAAGAAGGATGAAAGCGGTACGCACAACACCATCGTCAATGCGCCGCTCTCGCCCAATACCGGAGGCGACCATTTTCGCGAGGCCTTCAAGTCACGCGTGCTGCCGGCGCTCAATGACTTCCGTCCGGATCTCATCATCATCTCGGCCGGTTTCGACGCCCATCACCGCGATCCGCTGGCGCAGCTGAACCTGACCGGAGAGGATTTCGACTGGGCGACGGGGCGACTGCTCGAGGTCGCCGACCGAAGCGCCAAGAACCGGGTCGTCAGCCTGCTCGAAGGTGGCTATGATCTGGAAGGCCTCGCCGAGTCGGCGGGGATGCATATTCTACGCATGATGAGAGGTTGACGATGAGCGAGAACGCCAAGACAGATGTTTCGAGCTATTCCTTCGAGAAGGCCGTGGCGGAGCTTGAAAGCATCGTTGCCCGTCTAGAACGCGGCGATGTGGCGCTGGACGAATCCATCGCCATCTACGAGCGCGGCGAAGCGCTGAAGAAACATTGCGAGGCGCTGCTGTCGGCTGCGGAAAACCGCATCGAGAAGATCCGGCTCGACCGGGCCGGTAAGCCGCAGGGCACGGAAGCGCTGGACGGCGCCTGAGATCGGATGGGAAGATTTGAGTTTGCTCGATATTCCCGGTAGGTTGAGTCCCAACCGAAAGGAGAGCCGATATGTCCTTCTTCCCAGGAAACGATCCCCAGGCCGGCGACGCCTTCGCCTGTGACGCGATCGAGAACCTTATCATCCCGCGCACCAGCGATCTTGGCGGCTTTTCCGTGCGGCGTGCGCTTCCGAGCAGCCGGCGGCGGCTGGTGGGGCCGTTCATCTTCTTCGACCGCATGGGTCCCGCAATCTTGCGGCCGGGCCAGGCGCTCGATGTCCGCCCGCATCCGCATATCGGGCTTTCCACCGTCACCTATCTGTTCGACGGTGAAATCCGCCACATGGACAGCCTCGGCACGGCCAAGGTGATCCGTCCCGGCGACATCAACCTGATGACGGCGGGGCGCGGCATCGTGCATTCCGAGCGTACGCCGGAGAACCTGCGAGACCATCCATTCTCCATGTCCGGCCTGCAGACGTGGCTGGCACTTCCCGACGACAAGGAGGAGATCGATCCGTCCTTCGCCCATACGGAGAAGGACGAGCTACCCGCCATCGCCGATGGCGGCGTGACCGGGCGCGTGGTGATCGGCGATTTCGAGGGCCTGAAATCCCCGGTGAAGTCCTTCACCGACACGCTTTATGTCGATCTGCAGCTACAACCGCATAAGACGTTTCCTTTTGGGGCAGCGCATGAGGAGCGTGCGGTCTACATTCTCTCCGGCTCGCTCATCGTTGCCGGCGACCGTTTCGAACAGGATCAGCTTCTCGTTTTCCGCCCCGGCGACGCGATAACGCTGGAAGCCGGCGAAAAAGGCTGTCATCTCATGCTTTTTGGCGGTGCGGCGCTCAATTCGAAGCGCTATATCTGGTGGAATTTCGTCTCGTCCTCAAAGGAGCGTATCGAAAAGGCCAAGGAAGAATGGCGCACAGGCCGCTTCGATATCGTGCCGGGCGACGAGGAAGAGTTCATTCCCCTGCCGGAGGGCTAACGGGTTCATAACACTCCCACATGTTTCTTGTTCGGGAACACCTTGAATTCGGCGTCTTTTGTCGCAATCTGTTTTGACGTAAAGGCGGACAACCGCCCAAGAATAGCAAGAAAGAGGCATCAGCCTTGACACAAATGCCACAGACGCCCCTGCTCGACCGGGTCCAATATCCTTCCGACCTGCGAAAGCTGGAAGACCGGGAATTGCCACAGCTCGCCCGCGAAGTCCGCGACGAGATGATCGATGCGGTGTCGCGTACCGGTGGACATCTCGGCGCCGGCCTCGGCGTCGTCGAATTGACCATCGCCATACACAGCGTCTTCAATACGCCGAGCGACCGCCTGATCTTCGACGTCGGGCATCAGTGTTATCCGCACAAGATCCTGACCGGACGTCGCGACCGCATCCGCACGCTGCGCCAGGAAGGCGGTCTTTCCGGCTTCACGCGGCGGGCCGAAAGCGAATATGATCCCTTCGGCGCCGCGCATTCCTCCACATCCATTTCCGCCGGTCTCGGCATGGCGGTTGCCGCCGAGCTTGACAATACCGACCGCCGCGTCATCGCCGTCATCGGCGACGGCGCCATGTCGGCCGGCATGGCCTATGAAGCCCTGAACAATGCCGGCGCGCTCGATGCGCGGCTGATCGTCATCCTCAACGACAACGACATGTCGATCGCCCCGCCGACCGGGGCGATGAGCGCCTATCTCGCACGCCTTGCTTCCGGCCGCACCTATATGGGCTTTAGGGATTTCGGCAAGAAACTGACCGCCTATCTCGGCAAGAAGGTCGACCGCGCCATCACACGGGCAGTCGAGCACGCACGGGGCTATGTGACCGGCGGCACCATGTTCGAGGAGATGGGCTTCTATCATATCGGCCCGATCGACGGCCATTCCTTCGAGCATCTGCTGCCCGTGCTGCGCAATGTCCGTGACAATGCGCAAGGGCCGGTGCTGATTCATGTGGTGACGCAGAAGGGCAAGGGCTATGCGCCCGCCGAAGCGGCTGCCGACAAATATCATGGCGTCAACAAGTTCGACGTTATTACCGGCGCGCAGACCAAGGTGAAGCCGAATGCGCCGAGCTACACAAGCGTCTTTGCGGACGCTTTGGTGCAGGAAGCGACGCTCGACGACAAGATCGTCGGCATCACCGCCGCCATGCCGAACGGCACCGGCCTCGACAAGCTAAAGGAATTCTTCCCCAAGCGCTGTTTCGACGTCGGCATCGCCGAGCAGCATGCCGTGACCTTCGCCGCTGGCCTCGCCGCCGAAGGCTATAAGCCGTTTGCTGCCCTCTACTCCACCTTCCTGCAGCGCGCTTACGACCAGGTGGTGCACGATGTGGCGATCCAGGGCCTTCCCGTCCGCTTCCCAATCGATCGTGCCGGCTTCGTCGGCGCCGATGGCCCGACGCATGCAGGGTCCTTCGACACCGCTTTCCTGGCAACACTGCCCGGTTTCGTCGTCATGGCCGCGGCCGACGAGGCGGAACTCAAGCATATGGTGCGCACTGCCGCCGCCTATGATCTCGGTCCGATCTCCTTCCGCTATCCGCGTGGGGAAGGCGTCGGCATCGAAATGCCGGAACGTGGCCAGATCCTCGAAATCGGCAAGGGTCGCGTCGTCAAACAGGGCTCGAAGGTCGCGCTACTGTCCTTCGGAACGCGGCTGGCGGATAGCCTGTCCGCCGCCGAGGATCTCGACGCTGCCGGGCTTTCGACGACGGTTGCGGACGCACGCTTTGCCAAGCCGCTCGACCACGACCTTATCCGCCAGCTTGCCGCCCACCACGAGATACTGATCACCATCGAAGAAGGCTCGGTCGGCGGCTTCGGCAGTCAGGTCATGCAGTTCCTTGCCAACGAGGGCCTGCTCGACAGCGGCCTGAAGGTCCGCTCGCTGGTCATGCCCGATATCTGGATGGAACAGGCCAAGCCTGAGGCCATGAACGCCATGGCTGGCCTTGATCGCGCTGGCATCGTGCAGACGGTATTCCGTGCACTTGGCCGCGGCCGCATCGTCGAAGCAGCTGGATAACGCGTAAAAATCAGGCGGTCTTCAAAATCAGGCAGTCTTGGGGCTGCCTAATACCATCAGGCATCGAGCGCATTGAAGACCACTACGCGATCGCGGCCTGCTGCCTTTGCCTGATAGAGCGCAGAGTCGACATTCCTCAACAGCAAGACGCGCGTCGCACCATCATGCGGCGCGAGAGCGGCGCCGATGCTGAGTCTTGCGAAAATCGACACGCCATCCACCGCAAAAGGCGCCCTGAAGGCGGCAAGCAGCCGTTCGGACAGGGACACGAGCGCATTCTTGTCGGGCGAATCCGGGATGAATATCGCGAACTCGTCGCCCCCCATGCGCACGACGATATCGTCTGCTCGGACGACCGAGCGAATGCGTGCCGACGCCTCACACAGAACTTCGTCGCCGACATTGTGACCGAAGCGATCATTGATCGATTTGAAACCGTCCATGTCGAGATAGAGCACGCCGAAATTGCTGCCGGTTGCGATCGCCGTGCTCAACGCGCCATCGACGATGGCTTCGAGCGCCGACCGATTGAAGAAACGGGTCAGCGGATCGGTCATGGCAGCCGCGCGCAGGCCATTCTCGGCTATTCCCATCAGCAAATTGGTTTTCTGCAGCCGCAGGAGCGCACTTGCGATCTGGGCGAACCGCATGAGGCTCTGCTCTTCACTCGAGGAAAATCGCCTTGGCCTCTGATCGAGAATGCAGAAGGCGCCCACGGGCAAACCGTTCTCCAATCGCACCGGCGCACCGGCGTAAAAACGAAAATGGGGATCGTCGAGCACGAAGGGAGCAGCCTTCAGTTCCGGTTCCTCCATAAGATCCGGAAGGACCAGCAGTTCGTCATCGAAAACGACCCGCGTGCAGATCGACATATCGCGCGAGCATTCGGCGATCTTCAGCCCCGCCTGCCCTGCTATGCGCTGCCAGTCCTCATCGATAATGTTGATTGCCGCATAGGGCGTCTCGAACACGCCTCTAGCCAGCTCCGCAAGGGTCGCGAGCTCCGGCGTCGGACTGCTGTGAATCGCATTCAGAGAGCGTACGGCCAAAAGTCTCTGTGTTTCATTGGCCGGAACTCGGACGAGCTGTCCCATTCGAATCTCCCTCGGCGATCACCATGCGGTTTATAGAAATGGCGGTTCGCCGCTCAGGGCAACCCTGCCGCCGATCAAATATTTAACAAATCTTGACCAAAGAATGGTCGGCCGAAAACAGGCAGGGACCCGGAGAGCCTGTCCCTCAAGGGAAAAAGCGTTCAGGCCATGACGGTGCTGCCCCAAAGCCGGACAAGCGGCGGCGAACAATGCCCTTACATAAACTGTGAAAAAACGAAGCGGCCCGCCGAAAAGCGACGGGCCGACACGATTCATGAAGGTGATTCGCCGTGCGCTGCCTTGCGGGAATATCCCGGCAGAGCCGCGATCGGCTGGAGTCAGAACTCTTCCCAGTCGTCCCGCGCGGTGGCGGCCGCAGCAGCGGTTGCCTTGCCGGCGAAAGCCTTGGCAACGGTGCGGCCCAGGGCGCGGGCCGGCGACGCGGCCGGCTTCGAGCGTGCGGTCGCAACCGCCGGCCGGACAGGTGCAGCCTGTGCGGCATCGCCGAGACGGAACTGCTGGAGCAGTTCGTTAAGGGCCGCGGCCTCGCGGGCGAGCGCATGGCTTGCCGCCGTCTGCTCCTCGACCATGGCGGCGTTCTTCTGCGTGCCCTGATCCATGTTGTTGACGGCCGTGTTGATCTCCTGCAGGCCGGTCGACTGTTCGCGGGTCGCAGTCACGATCGCGCCGACATGGCGGTTGATCTCCTGCACTTCCGAGACGATCAGTTCCAGCGCCTTGCCGGTCTCGCCGACCAGCGACACACCTGTATTGACCTGATCGCTCGACGTCGTGATGAGCGACTTGATTTCCTTGGCGGCGTTGGCGGAGCGCTGGGCAAGCTCGCGCACTTCCTGGGCGACGACGGCAAAGCCCTTGCCGGCATCTCCGGCACGCGCGGCTTCGACACCGGCATTCAGCGCCAACAGGTTGGTCTGGAAGGCGATATCATCGATGACGCTGATGATATTGCTGATCTCGCCCGAGGATTTCTCGATCTGCTGCATGGCCGAGACGGCTTTGCGAACCACCTCGCCAGACCGTTCGGCGCCGAGGCGGGCGCGCTCGACAAGATGACCGACATCCTCAGCACGCTTGGCAGAGTCGCGAACCGTGGTCGTGACCTCTTCCAGTGCTGCGGCCGTTTCTTCGACCGCGGCAGCCTGCTGTTCGGTGCGGTGCGCCAGATCGTCGGCAGCCGACCGGATTTCGTCAGCGCCCGCATTGATGGCGCGGGCATTGGAACCGACGGACTGCAGGGCGGCTTCCAGCTTCTCGACTGCATTGTTGAAATCGGCGCGAACGCTGTCGAATTGCGGTGCAAAGCTGTTGTGGAGGCGGGTTGCGACATTGCCCGACGATAGAGCCGACAGGCCGCCGGCGAGCGCTTCCATGGCGAAACGGATTTCACCCTCTTCACGCGCCTTCTGTTCATCATTCATCAGGCGCTGGTGTTCGGCATCGCCACGCATACGCTCGGTCTCACCGGCAAGACGCAGCTTCTCGATGCCGGCTTGCTTGAAGACGAGGACGGCATCCGCCATGCGGCCGATTTCGTCGCCGCGGCCAACTGCCGGGACTTCGACGTCATGCTCGCCATTTGCCAGACGCCCCATTGCAGCCGTCATGCCGACGATCGGGCGCACGATGATCCGCGACAACAGCCATGCCAGCACGGCGGCGGCGAGCGAGGCGAAGATACCGCCCAAGATGAGGGTCAGACGCAGATCGCCATTGGCGCCGTCCTGCATGGCGGCGAGATTGGCAGCCCTGGTACGTGCGGCCTGCTTGATCTTCGCGGCAGCTTCGCGGAAGCCATCAAGCTGACCTTTGGTTTCGTTCTGACCGATCTTGACGATCTGGTCGAGCGGCATCTCGGTTTCCTTGCGCGCCTTGGCCTGCGGCTCTGCGAGCTGATGGAAATAGAGATCGGCAGCCTTCTGCATGTTGTCGATCGCCTGCAGCAGATCCGGAGAATCGGCAGCCGCCTGCTTGGCAGCAGCTATGCTCTTCAGCATCCGCTCGCGATTGTTGAAGATATCGCCATAGGTGCTGTCGCTGCGCAGAAGCAGGAAGCCGCGCAGATTGACGGCCTGCTCCAGCATGGCCTGCAGGGAGTCGTCGATCAGGCTGACGAGCTGCTGCGACTTTGCCTGCTCGACGGCGGCTCCGGCCGACACGTCCTGCTTTGCGTAGACGAAAGCGGAAACACAGGCAAAAATGGCGATCAGGGCCGTAAATGTAATGGCAAGCTTGCCATTCAAAGAGAGTTTTTTCGCAAACATGAGCGAGCGCCTCCTGAGCGCCGGTCCTGGCGAGCATCATTGAGCCATGCCTGGGAGGGAGCACGGCCGACGCTCGAAGAATTCAGGGAGGGCATGATTGGACGCGGAAGCGCAAAGCCTTCATGGCAGGCGGCGACCTGGAAACGGATCACCGCAATCCCCGGCATCAGTAGAGGCTTCGGCTTTAAATTTATTTAATTTGCGCAGGCAGCTCAGCTCGCCGCTAATTCACCGTTGCCGCTGCCAGGATCAGGATATCCAGATCGTGTTCCGGATAGAAATCCTGCGCCGTCATCTGGAACGTCGTCGCGCCGATCTTCTTCACATTGGTTCCGCAGAAGCTGATGTAGTTTTCGGGGCCGCCCTTATCGACCGTCAGCTCGAAATGCTTGATCGGGCCTGACCAGTTGGCGCCGGTCGTCAGCACATAGGAGATCCAGTTTTCGGTATAGCCCCGGCCGCCCTTGTCGGCCACGGCGGCGAGCTTGGTCGCGGTCTTCAGGAAGGTATCGTCGAGGCAATATCTGCCGCGATAGGCCTGCAGCTGCTGCTTCTGATAGTCTTCATCGCCGGCGAAAGTGATGGCGACGGTGCCGCCGACGCTCGGCTTGTAGCGGTGCTGAACAGCGATCTTGGCCTTGGCTGGAAACTTGGTGCGCCACCAATAGGTCGTGTGCAGCGTCCACATCGGCGTCGGATGATGTTTCATGCCCTGGCCGTCATTGTCGTATTCGTCATCGGCGATCAGGCCGCGGGCGGTCCAATCCTCGAGCACATCGACGGGCAGCTTGGCGACGGCATCCGTCGCTGCCTTGCTGAGCGGCAGCAGCGGCACGCCATGCGCCTTCAGCTCCTCCGTCATGTCGACATCGGCCACGGATACGCGCTGCTGCAGGGTCGGGGTGATGGCCTTGCCGTCCTGTGTCACGGTGAAGCCAAGGAAATTGTCGGATTCGACATTTCCGGCATCGACCATACTGTCTATGTCGCCCTTGATATCGGGCATCGGGAAGGCGACGACACTTTCGACATCCTTATCGGAGGTATTTTCGAAGACGTAGTCGACGCGCACTTCGGCCTGCGAAACGAACAGCTTCTCCTCAGCCATGCTGATATCGCCGGTGCGGACATAGGCGAGCCCGCCTGTCCTCAGCTCGGCCATGGTGTCATTCGCAAGAGCCGGAGCGGCGAACATCGCCACTAACGCCGCATAGCCACCGATCTTTCGCATGATGCCCTCGCCCGTTGATGTCGGCGATTATCGCTGGCCGCGATCCGTCGTCAACGCCGATTCCAGCATAAAAGGCTTGCAACATAATGCATTGCCCGGCATGGACAGCCTATGTCCGAACCGCAACGCCTCGACCAGCTCCTCGTCACCCTCTCGCTCTTTGCCAGCCGATCACGGGCGCGCGATGCGATCCAGCGTGGCACGGTGACGGTGAACGGCAAAGTCGTGACCAAACCCGGTGCGCTCTTTACCGAAGAGGCCGATATCAGCATCGATGATCCCGCGCAGGACTACGTTTCGCGCGCGGCTTTGAAGCTGGTGGCGGCGCTCGACCATTTCGGCCTCGACCCACGGGGGCAGAGCTGCCTCGACGTCGGCGCATCGACGGGCGGCTTCACCGAAGTGCTGCTGGAGCGCGGAGCCGCCCATGTGACGGCGATCGACGTCGGCCACGACCAGATGCATCCGCGCATAGCGGCCGATCCACGCGTGACCAATATCGAGGGGCTGAACGCGCGCAACCTGACCGCCGATGATATCGGCGAGCGTTTCACTTTCATCGTCTCCGATGTCTCCTTCATTTCGCTGAAGCTCGCCCTCGCGCCGACGCTCGCGCTTGCCGAACATGGCGCACGGGCAGCCCTGCTCGTGAAACCGCAATTCGAGGCGGGGCGCGATGCGATCGGCAAGGCCGGCCTCTTGAAGGACCCCTCCTCCGCTCCGGCGGTAGCGGCCGAACTCGAACGCTGGTTCACCGAAGACATGGGCTGGCAGAGCCTCGGCCTCATCGCCTCGCCCATCGCCGGCGGCGACGGCAACCAGGAATTTCTTCTCGCAGGGATCAAGCCATGAGCACTGAAACCGTCACCATCCAGAAGCTCGGCGCCCAGGGCGACGGCATCGCGCAGGGTACCGATGGCCCGATCTACGTGCCCTTCACGCTGCCGGGCGAAAGCGTCGCCATCGCGCGGGTGAAAAGCCAGGGCACGCTGATGTCGATCGCGTCTGCCTCGCCGGACCGGCAGGAGCCGCACTGTCGACACTTCGGTCCGCACGGGCTCAACGGCGCCTGCGGCGGCTGTACCTTGCAGCATTATGCCGATGCACCCTATCGCGCCTTCAAGCGCCAGCTGGTCATCGATGCCTTGCGCTCCAAGGGCCTGACGCCCGAGGTTGACGATATCGTCGCCGCGCATCCGGGCGAGCGGCGCAGGGTGGTCTTCGCCGCGCGCAAGACCGAAAAGGATATGCTGATCGGCTTCAACCAGGCCGAAAGCCATCATATCGTCGCCATCGAGGAATGTCCCATCGCCTCGGCCGGCATCATGGCGCGTTTGCCGGCAATCAAGACGATTGCCGCGGCAACGGCCATCAATGCCGAAGCGTTCCGCATCTCGGTGCTGGAGACACAGACCGGCCTCGATCTTGCCGTCGACGGCATCAAGTCGCTTTCGGACAAGCAGCGCCGCAGCACGATCGAAACCGTGCTATCGCTTCGCGGCATCGCCCGCGTCTCGCTGAACGGCGAGATCCTGGTGGAACCCGCAAAGCCGATCATCGATTTCGGCGGCGTTCAGGTTGCACCGCCGCCGGGCGCCTTCACGCAGGCGACCAAACAGGCTGAAGATGCCATGGCCGAGCTGGTGGCCGGCCATGTCGGCAAGGCGAAGCGCATTGCCGATCTCTTTGCCGGCAGCGGCACCTTCTCGCTTCGCCTGGCGCGGATCGGGCGCGTGCATGCGGTCGAAAGCGAAGACAAGCCGCTCGCGGCATTGGATCACGCCGCCCGCAACACGCAGGGACTGAAACCTGTCAGCATCGAACGCCGCGATCTCTTCCGCCGGCCGCTGATGATGCAGGAACTGAAGGTCTACGACGCCGTCGTCTTCGACCCGCCGCGCGCCGGTGCGGAATTCCAGAGCAAGGAACTGGCCCGATCCCAGGTCAAGAAGATCGTCGCCGTCTCGTGCAACCCGCTGACGCTCGCCCGCGATCTCGCTACTCTGGTCGAGGGCGGCTATCGCATTACGCGGGTGACGCCGATCGACCAGTTCCTGTGGACCTCGCATGTCGAGGTGGTCGCGGCGCTGGAGAAGTAGTTCTTCTGACCGCCGGTTCCGTGGCCGACCCTCGTGGTTCGAGGCTGTGCCCTTAGGGCTTCGCACCTCACCATGAGGGCGGAGTGGCTCACGATCGAGATACGCCAGAGGTTAGCCCTCATGGTGAGGAGGCCTGCAAGGCCGTCTCGAACCACGAGGGCGGGTTGGGGTTTTACCGCTTCATAAAGGCTTCGAAGGCGGCTCGAGCCTCGGCGGTTTTCAGCTGGGCGGCAAAATGCTCGGCTTCTTTGTGGATGCGGTCGAGGACGGCATCCGGGGAGCCGCGCATCAGATCGCGTGCAATGCGAAGGGCCTCGGGCGGCTTGGCGGCGAGCTTTGCAGCCAGCGACAGTGTTTCAGCCTCTACGGCTTCCGGCGCAACCACTTTCCAGATTAGGCCGGTTTCCTTGGCTTCGGCAGCGGAAAGGCCTTCGCCGAGGGCAAGCAGGGCGAAGGCGCGTTGATGGCCCATCACGCGTGGGGCAAGCAGGCTTGAGGCAGCCTCGGGAACAAGGGCAAGATCGACGAAGGGTGTCTTGAACAGGCTGCGATCGGAAGCAATCGTCAGATCGCAATGCAGATGGATCGTGGTGCCGATGCCGATCGCCAGGCCATCGACGCCGGAGACGACGGGCTTCTTCGTACTCGCCAGCGCGACGAGGAAATCAATGACTTCGCGCCCCATATTGCCGCTCATGGCGAAGGCGAGGAAATCGGCGAGGTCGTTGCCAGCCGAGAAGCAGCCCTCCGTGCCAAGGAACACATGAACGCGGATATCCGGCGAAGCTTCCGCCGCCTTCACTGCATCAGTCATGGTCTGATACATGGCGCGCGTGATGGCGTTCTTCTTTTCCGGCCGGTTGAAGCGGATGATCTGGACCTGCGGCGCAGTCTCGGGGCGTTCGATCAGGATGTGGTCGGTCATGGCTTTTCCTTAGGCTAATGCGGCGCGGGCGGCTTCGAGGCTGGATGCGCCGGCGATGACCCGATCAGAGAGAGCGGCGGTCTCGGCCAGAAGATTTTCGGCAGCAAAGCGGCAGAGTGCGATGCGCTTGGCCCCCTCGCCGTCTCCTGCATCGGCAAGACCACCCTTGGCTAGATAAGAACCGGCCAGCACAAGACCGAACAGCCGCTGGTAAGGGGTGGCGCCGGCCAGCGCTTCGGCAACGGCGCCCTCCGCCTGCTTCGACAAGAGCCATTCGCTCGTCTTTTCCAGATCGGCAATGGCTGCCTCAAGCCGCGGCGCCGTTTCGCCGAAACCTTCGAGGTTGGATTTAGCGACGCCATCGGCAATCTCACGCAATTCGGCGATGAAGCCGCGCATGTGATCGCCGTTGGCGATCGTCAGCTTGCGCGTCACCAGATCGATGGCCTGGATGCCGTTGGTGCCTTCGTAGATCGGTGCGATGCGCACATCGCGCAGCAGTCGCGCCGCCCCCGTTTCTTCGATGAAGCCCATGCCGCCATGAACCTGGACGCCAAGCGAGGCGGTATCAACGCCGGCATCGGTGGAGAAGGACTTGGCGATCGGCGTCAACAGCGCTGCACGCTCCTGCCAGAAGCGAGCCTGCTGCGGATCGCGATGCGACATGTCGATCGCCTGTGCGCAGGCGTAGCAGATCGCGCGTGAGCCCTGCGTCAGAGCCTTCATCGTCAGCAGCATGCGAGCGACATCGGGATGCTCGATGATCGGGCTCATGCCCGATGCGGCCGTACCCGGCGCGCGGCCCTGCGTGCGCTCCCGGGCATAGGCGATGGCTTTCTGCGTTGCGGCCTCGGCGATCGCTACGCCCTGAATGCCGACGGCCAGCCGGGCATTGTTCATCATCGTGAACATGCAGGCGAGGCCCTTGTTCTCCTCACCCACTAGCCAGCCGACGGCGCCTTTTTCCGCACCATATTTGCCATCGCCGAAGATGAGCGTGCAGGTGGGCGAGCCGTGAATGCCGAGCTTGTGCTCCAGCGAATGGGCGAAATAATCGTTGCGGGCGCCAAGGGAGCCATCCTCGTTCACGAGGAACTTCGGCACGAGAAAGAGCGAAATGCCGCGCGTGCCGGCGGGCGCATCCGGAAGGCGGGCGAGAACGAGATGGATGATGTTCTCGGTCGCCTCGTGGTCGCCCCAGGTGATGAAAATCTTCTGGCCGAAGATGCGATAGGTGCCGTCATCGCCGCGTTCGGCGCGCGAGCGCAAGGCGCCAACATCGGAGCCGGCATGCGGCTCCGTGAGGTTCATGGTTCCCGTCCACTCGCCCGATACCAGTTTCGCCAGATATGTCTTCTTGAGATCTTCGCTACCATGCGCCCGGAGCGCCTCGACGGCACCCATGGTCAAGGTCGGCGCAAGGCCGAAGGCCATCGAGGCGGAATTCCACATTTCCAGCGTCGCGATATTCAGCATATGCGGGAGGCCCTGCCCGCCGAACTCCTCCGGTGCGGTCAGGCCGTTCCAGCCGCCAGCGATCCAGTCGCGATAGAGCTTCTCCCAGCCATCGGGAAGGACCACCTTGCCGTCCACCAGCCTTGCGCCTTGCTTGTCGCCGTTCTCGGCAAGCGGCTCCACCTCATCGCCGGCGAAACGCCCCGCTTCCGACAGGATGGCATCGACGAGATCGGTGCTGAGATCGCCGAGAACACCCTCTTCCATGGCGCGCTCCATGCCGGCGACATGTTTCAGCGTGAACGCGATTTCTTCGACAGGCGCCTTGTACATGATGATTTCCTCCGGATCGGTACTGGCAATGACCCGCCTCACCCGGACCATCGGCCATTTGTGGCTATAGCTAGTTTATTTTTACGTAAACGTCAATTTTCTCAAATTGCAGAGGCATCGATTTCCACCGTTTCGCGAACTCGAACCTGACATGCGTCCTACGCGCGCTGCGCGGCTGTGACATCGCCGCCGATATCCGCGATTATTCCGCGAAAGCACGGACTTGCATAAACAATCGTCATGAACGAAGACTAAGGCAACTGTTCAGACAAAGCGAACGATGCCCCCAATGAACACGCTCACGTCCGCCAATACCATACCAGGCTTTATCTGGGCATATCGTCTCCGTCCCGGCGCAACCAAGCCGGAGCGCCTGCCTGACGATACCGACCGTGCGACGCTCTTCAGTGGCGACGGCTTTCTCTGGCTGCATCTCAATCTCGTGGATGCGCGGGTACCGGCCTTCCTCGAGGATGCGCCTGGACTGAACGAAGCCGCCCGCACAGCGCTGACCACGCATGAGACACATGCAACGATTACGGTCGACGAGCAGATGCTTTTCGGGACCTTGGTCGACTTCCAGCGTGACTTCGCCCACAACACGCACGACATCGGCTGGCTGCATTTCGCGTTCACAGATCGCATGCTCATCACCAGCCGGCTGCAACCGCTTCGCAGCCTGGACAGGACCCGCGTGCTGATCGAGAAGAATGCCGCGCGGTTTACAGGCCCGGTGGATATTTTCGAGCTGATCGTCGTCGAATTCCAACGGACCCTGATCTCCGTCGTCATCGAGATCAGTGAAGAGCTGAATGCCATCGAGGATTTCGTTCACGGCAATACGTCGCGCGACGAGCGCGCCAAGCTTCCGCCGATCCGCAGGACGATCGTGCGCCTGCATCGTCATCTGCGGACCGTTCTCTCGCTGATGCGCCATGCCGCCGCCTCCGACGACGAGGAAATGCCGCTCGGCTTCGAGGATGTCGCGGGTCGGCTGACCGGGCGCCTCGAAGCGGTCGAGCACGACGTCTATGCCCTGCAGGAGCGGGCGAGACTGCTGCACGAAGAGATCGATTCGAAGCTCGCCTCCGAGATCAACCGGCATCTCTACATCCTGTCGATCATGACCGCCTTCCTGCTGCCGCCGACGCTGGTGACCGGCTTCTTCGGCATGAACACATCGGGCCTGCCGCTGGCGGGCGGTGCAAGCGGCACCGGATATGCGGTGGCCTTCATCATCGCCTCCATGCTGCTGGCATGGTGGCTGCTCAGGCGGGTCAACATTCTCTGACATCGGATCATAGAAAAAGCCGCCCGGCGTAAACCGGACGGCTGGCATTTGTCGTTCTGGCACCGTTGCTTAGAAATACGGCGAATAGCACTGACGGCGCGGGCCGGAGTTCGGCTGGAACGTATTGTCGTAGGCGCGGTAGGAACGATAGCGTCCCTCGCACCATTCGACATGGCGCGGATTGATGCCGGCGCTCGGGGCCGGAGCCGGCTCATAATAGCGCGGCTGGCTGGCGATCGCGCCGCCGATCAGCGCACCGGCGCCGAAGGCTGCCAGCGGGAACCAATAGCCGTCGTGATAGCGATAACCATGACGATAGCCGCCGCGATAACCGCGGTAGCCGCCATACCAGCCACGACGATAGTAGCCGTCGTGACGCCATTGAACCTGTTCGACGTTGCCGGGCGCGGCCTGGGCGGGCACGGCCTGATTCACGATCGGTGCGGCGGGCATCTGCATGGCAAAAGACGGTGTGAAGCTCGTCAGGGCGACGGCGGCCGTTACGGCGACTGTCGCGATTTTTGCACGGAAACCAAGCATTTTTATCTCCATTCCCTGGTTCGACTTGGTACTCAAGCCTGTAGGCATTTCATGTCGGGAATGCTTCCCGAGCAAGGTTTCACTGCCTGCTTCGTCGCATATGCGAGTAGACGACAAGAAACGCGGCAGCGCGTTATTTAGTTCCTCAAATCCCTACCGAATTAAGGAGTTATGCGGGGCTCCACGATGAATTTATAGTGATTTCATTCTTAACCCAAGATTAACCAGCAATCCTTACTATTATTTCATGAAAGGATACCGAAAGAGTAACCTCCTCATTTACAGCTTGCTGACGATCCTGACCCTCATGGGGCCGGTCTCCAAGCCTTCGGCCGGTGAAAGCCAGCCCTGGGGCGATCCGAAAAACGCCCTGATTGTCGATGCTTACGAGCTGAACACCATCGACTGGACCGCATTTCTGCAGGACAAGCGCATCGCCGGCTTCATCTCAAAGGCGTCCGACGGACTGCCTGAAAGCTTCAGTTGCACCGGCGACCATGGCGGCGATACGGTGGCCCATTGCAGGACGATGTGGCGCAAATACGCGGTCAGCCGCGAACTGTTTCAAACGCGCCGGATGCTGGCAAAGACGAATGGCCTGCTATGGGGCGCCTATCATCTGGGCCGGCCCGGCAATCCGATCGACCAGGCAAACCATTTTCTCGATTATGCCGATCCGCAGCCGGATGAGCTGATGGTGCTCGACATCGACGGCATGGATGCGACGCAATTCATGTCGCTCGACGATGCGCAGATCTTCGTCGCCCACATTAAGGTCAGGACCGGGCGCTATCCCATGCTCTACGTCAACCACAACACGGCGCGCTATATCGCCGATCACCGCGGCACCTATCCGCTGCTGTCGCGGCTGCCCTTGTGGTATGCGCGCTACAAGCCCGACGTGAAAGGCACCTTCCCGCTCGGCAACTGGGACAATTATGCTATCTGGCAGTTTGTTTCGTCGGACAATTGTTCGGAGAAAAGCTGCCCCTATCGGGTGCCGGGGACACTCACCGATATCGACGTCAATGTCGTGCCGATGACGAAGGTCCAGCTCGCGAAGATCTGGCCGCAGGGCGATCTCCTGCCCGCCAAACCCCTGCCCGCACCGGACCTGACGATCGCGCTTGCGCCGATGTGCAGCGGACCGCGACAGACGCTCGTTTCTCTCATGCCCGATGTCGACCCGGTCGTTACGGCCTCGACCCCGCAAACGAAGCCGGTCGAGATCAACGAGCTGAACTACCAGGATTTCTAGGCAAACCAGCATTCTCGCCGTACGGCTTCAGGCCTCGATCTGAACGTCCGTCTTCGGGCGCGAGCAGCAGGCGAGGATATAGCCCTCGTCGATCTCGTCATCGAGAATGCCGCCATTGTGGCTCATCTCGACTTCGCCCGAGAGTTTCATCACCCGGCATGTGCCGCAGAGGCCGGATTCGCAGGCCGCGCCGATGCGCACGCCGGCACCGCGCGCCGCCTGCAGCACGGTCTGCCCCGCCGCACAGACGACATCCTTGCCGGCCATGGTGAAGCGGATCGTGGTGGCAGCCTCGCCGGAGGCATCGTCGGAAACTTCGGCAAGCGGCGTTGCCGCATTGGCCGGCTGGAAGCTTTCCTGATGGTAGCGCGACATGTCGAAGCCATGAGCTTCCAACATGGAGCGCACGGCATCCATGAAGACCTCAGGGCCGCAGCAGAAGATCGTCCGATCCATGAAATCGGGCGCCAGCAGGCCGATCTTTGCTTTATCGATGCGGCCCTTCAAGCCGGACCAGAGATCGGTGCGGCCACAGCCTTCGACGATGAAGCCGAGATTGAGGTTCGGCATAAAGCGCGCAAGATATTCGAGCTCGGAGCGGAAGATGATATCGGCCGGGCTGCGAGAACAGTTGACGAAGGTGATATCCGACAGCGGTGCGATATCGGACATGTAGCGCGTCATCGACATCATCGGCGTGATGCCGGAGCCGGCGGAAACGAAGAGGTACTTCTCGCCGGGATGGCGGATATGGCTGAAATCGCCGAGCGGGCCGAACGCCTTGATGCGCATGCCGGGCTTCAGGTTCTCGAACATCCAGCGCGTGCCGACGCTGTCCTTCTGCGCCTTCACCGTCACCGCGACAGAGAAGGGCCGCGACGGCGTCGATGATAGCGTATAGGTGCGCATGACGGGCTCCGGAGCCGTCGGCAGCTCCAGCGTCACGAACTGGCCCGGCAGATAGCGGAACCAGTTGTCCTTGTCGGACCCGAATGTGAAGGTCATCACATCGGGTGCTTCGGGTGTCACCGAGAGACATTCGAGCACATGCTGCCTGTCATTCCAGGGCTGCATCTGGTCGAGGTGGCGATGCGAAAGAGAGACGGCCATGTTCATGCTCAGGCAACCGCCGACAGCTTGGCCTGGTCGCCCTGCAGCCGGTTGATCATGAAAGTCGTGTACCATTCGACGAACTGCATGACGCCACCTTCATGGATTTCCGAATAGGGACCTGGTTCATAGGCCGGCGAGCGGATGCCGAAGGCATTTTCCTCGACGATACGGCGGTCCTGGTCGTTGGTTTCGGTCCAGACGTGGGTCAGCTCTTCGAGATTGTAGTCGACGCCTTCCACGGCATCCTTGTGAACAAGCCACTTCGTGGTGACGGCTGTTTCCTCGGCGCTGATCGGCAGGACGCGGAAGGAGATCGCGTGGTCGCCGAGGATGTGGTTCCACGTCGTCGGGTAATGGAACAATAGCATGGTGCCGATGCCGTTGATCGTCACGTCGGGCGAGAGCGGCCGCCTGACGGCATTCTGGCCGGACATGGTGTAGCTTTCCGCACCTTCGATCAGCGGCATGCGGGCCGTGCGGAACTGTCCGTCCGGCGAGAGCTTGAATTCGCTCGGCAGGCCTGCGGCTTCGCAGCGTTGCCAGTGCTCGGCGATGACGGGATCGTTCAGCGCACCCTGTACGCCGGTCACGGTCGGCGCTTCCGGGAAAGTGCGGCAAAGCTCGGGGTGATTGGCCGCGCAATGATAGCATTCGCGGTTGTTTTCCCAGACGAGCTTCCAGTTGCCCTTCTCGATGATGGTGCTCTGGAAGGCGACCTTGGCTTCGCTGATGCGGTGCGGCGCCATATAAGGCTCGATCGAGGCGCGGACCGAGGCGAAATCCGGAGCGTTCTGTGCCAGGCAGATGAAGATGTAGCCGCCGACGCTTTCGCAATGAACCGGCTTCAGCGAATGCTGGCTCTTGTCGAAATCCTCGGCCATCTGACGGGCGAAAAGCAGCGAGCCATCGAGCTCATAGGTCCACTGGTGATAGGGGCAGACGAGTTTTGCCGAGGAGCCGCGCTCGGTCGTGCAGACCCGCGAGCCGCGATGGCGACAGCTATTGTGGAAGGCGCGGATGACCTGATCGCGGCCGCGGACGATGACGACGGGATAGTCGCCGATCTGGACGGTGAAGTAGTTGCCCGCGCGCGGCACTTCGCAATCATGGCCGATGAACAGCCAGTCACGATAGTAGATCGTCTCCATGTCGAGCTTGAAGTAGTCCGGATCGGTGTAGAAGGGTTGCTCCAGGCTCAAGCCTGTCCGGTGGTTCTTCAATTGCCGCAGAACTTTGCTGCCGATGTCCATTTGCCTATCCTTAGCAGTACCAGGAGGCGGGCAAAGGACATGCGTGGCCGGTTGGGAGCGGCCAAAAGCAATGTCCCGACCACCCGCCGCGGTCAGTAAACCTTATGCGCCCAAGGCTGGTTTCCGGGCTCTGGAGCGGCCCTGTTTCCAGAACCCCATGGCACCTTCCCAGGCCGATCGACCCAGTGGCTTTATTCGCCATGCCTCACTCCACCACCGTTGCGGGGGCAGCGCCGGATTTTGACCGGCTTCCCAATTCTCCGTCTCCCTAGCAGACGGCACCTTGAGATTGATGGCATCATAGCTCTCGGCTCCGCCAGCCGCTGCGCTGCAATGCGACATCGGCTCCGAAATTGACGACAGGCGAAACGGAACGCCAAGATGGCTCCGTGAAGAGGCATTATCGAAAGACAATTCAATCGCTTATGCGGCTACATCAAAATGCGGACATGCAGCCCATCCGCACCCGAATGATGACGCTTTATCCTGAATGCGACAGAGCCGTTATCAACGGGGCGCTTGGGTGGCGGAAAGCGCCAGCAGCGCAGCCATGGCGCGCTCCGCATCGGCAGCCGGAACGAAGATGTGATCATGATAATAGCCGGCGACAACATTGGCGCTAATACCCTCATTTCCAAGGGCCGTGGCGAAGGCCGCAGTAAGCCCGACCGCCTCCAGGGACGAGTGAACTTCAAGCGTGATCATGCGCATGGCGGGAGTGGCCGGAAATCCCGCTTTGCGGGCCGCCTCCAGCGAAAGGATCAGCGTCACTCCCTCCTTTTCCCGGAACAGCCCGATCGGGTCTAGATGCCAATGATCGGCCAATACCGGCGCCGGCACACTGCAATAGACGAATTCGCCCTCGGCGAGATTTGGTTTCATGCCGGACAGAAGCTGCTTGAGATCGATAACTCCAGGCATGTTTGTCTGTCTCCCAAAAGGTGCGGCGTCTCAAAATGGTTAAGCCCGGCTCAAGCTATTCCATCTACCATGCCGTCCAGAGACGTCTAAAGCGAGATCCGGCATGGCCAAACTCAGGTATTTCGACGCTGGGAAGCCCGCCGAGCCCGAACCGGCGCCACCGGTATCGACAACGGGCTACAGCGAATTCCTGCGCACGGGCCGCATCAACCGCAACAGGCCGCACTGGCTTGCGGAAGAACGGGACTATATCAGCCATGAGCAGGTGGCGGTGCGCACGGCGCAAAAGCTTAGGGATGCCGGCGAAAAGACACATGACCGGCTCAACAGCTTCCACAAATCAATCCGTTTCCCGAAGCTCATCTTCCATCACACGCTGAAGGACACGCCGCATCTCGGCTACTGCCACGTGACAGCCGCGCGGACGCAGTTCGCGCAATATGAGCAGGTGAACTGGGCTTTCTACATCGCCAACTTCTTTGCCCGGATCGGCCAGGAAGAGAATTTCTTCGAAGACATCAGTCTGAAATATTCGCGGATGTATTTCGCCGTCGCCATCCATCCGGACAAGCAAGCGGAAGACAAGAAGCTGACGATCAATCGCGACATTCGCGGCAACGGCGTGCTCTTCCACACGCACGATCCGCAGATCGCCATCCGTAATGTTCTTTTGCTCGGCGCCCGCAACGAGCAGCTTCGCGACATCATTCGCCAGCTTTGACGATTGATCCCAAAACTCGAAGAGCATAAAAACGGCCTGAACTGCAAGCAGGCAGGCCATGGCACGACACATAGACATTCTCGAACATCCGCAAACGGCAATAGAGGTCGCGACGGCAACCCTTGCCGAGGGTCTACCGATCGGTCTACCGACGGAGACGGTCTACGGGCTTGCCGCTGACGCCACCAATCCAGCCGCCATTACCCGCATCTATGAGACCAAGGGGCGGCCGCGCTTCAATCCGCTGATCTGCCATATGAGCGATCTCGCCATGGCCGAGCGCTATGCGATCTTCGATCCTACCTCTCGGAAGCTGGCGGAAGCCTTCTGGCCTGGCCCGTTGACATTGGTGTTGCCACTCAAGCCCGATAGCGGCATCCACCCGCTGGCCACCGCCGGCCTCGACACGGTCGGCATTCGCGTTCCCAAGGGCTTTGCCGGCGATCTGATCCGCGCCTTCGACAGACCGCTTGCAGCACCAAGCGCCAACACGTCAGGCAAGATCAGCGCCACCAGCGCCGATCATGTCCATGACGATCTCGGTGAACGCATTACCCTCATTCTCGATGCCGGGGCTTCGGTCGTCGGCGTCGAGTCGACTATCGTGAAGGTCGAGGACGGCGAGATGCGCCTGCTGCGGCCCGGCGGGCTGGCGGCAAGCGAGATCGAGCGGGTGGCCGGCAAGGCGCTGAAGCGCAAGAAGAAGGCATCGGCTGCCATCGAGGCGCCCGGCATGATGGCCTCACATTATGCGCCGGGAGCGGCCGTACGGCTTGATGCGACCGAGGTTTCAGAGAACGAGACGCTGATCCGCTTCGGAAAACCCGACATTGCCGGCAGCGAGAATGCCATTGCGGTGCTTGATCTGAGCGCCAGTGGCGATCTCTCCGAAGCGGCAGCAAACCTCTTCGACTTCATGAAGCGCGCCGATGCCACCGGCGCTGCGACCATTGCCTTTTCGCATATTCCAGACGAGGGCCTCGGCGAGGCCATCAACGACCGGCTGCGCCGCGCGGCCGCGCCCAGAGAATAAATCAGCCCGACATCATCAGGCAAAGGACACGCCATGAGCAGCTCCGCCCCCTCTTCCGACCTTCTCGATCGCTTCGCCGCCATCGTCGGCGAAAAACATGCCGTGCAGGACCCGGCCGAAATCGCGCCGCATCTCGTGGAAAATCGCGGCCTCTATCACGGTGCTTCGCCCATGCTGCTGAAGCCCGGCTCGGTGGAAGAGGTGTCCGCGATCCTGAAGCTCGCCAGCGAGACCGGTACGGCCATCGTTCCGCAGACCGGCAATACCGGACTTGTCGGCGGCCAGACGCCGCGCGAGGGCGGCTCCGATATCATCCTGTCGCTGGAGCGCATGAACCGCGTCCGCGATATCGATCCCGTCGGCAACACCATGATCGTCGACGGCGGCTGCATTCTCGCCGATGTCCATAAGGCAGCGGCCGAGCATGGCCGTATGTTTCCGCTTTCGCTCGGCTCCGAAGGCTCCTGCCGCATTGCCGGCAATCTCTCCACCAATGCCGGCGGCACGGCCGTTCTTGCCTATGGCAACATGCGCCAGCTCTGCCTCGGCCTCGAAGTCGTATTGCCGACGGGTGAGATATGGAATGGCCTGCGCCGCCTGAAGAAGGACAATACCGGCTACGATCTGCGCGATCTCTTCATCGGCGCCGAAGGCACTCTCGGCGTCATAACCGGCGCGGTGCTGAAACTCTTTCCGCAGCCGCTCGGCCATCAGGTCGCTTTTGCCGGCCTGCAATCGGTCGATGATGCGCTGACCCTGTTCAAGAATGCCTCAAGTCTCTGCGGCACGGCGCTGACTGGCTTCGAGCTGATGCCGCGCATCGGCGTCGAGTTCACCACGCGGCATATTCCGGGCGTGCGCGATCCGCTTGAGACTGCCCATCCCTGGTATGTGCTGATCGACATCTCCACGTCCGATTCGGCTGAAACGGCCGAGCGGATGATGACGGCGCTGCTCGAACAAGGTTATGGGGACGGCCTGATCCAGGATGCGACCATCGCCAGCTCGGAAGCCCAGCAGAAGGCCATCTGGCATATGCGCGAGAGCATGTCGGATGCGCAGAAGCCGGAAGGCGGCTCAATCAAGCACGATGTTTCCGTGCCGGTGGCGCAGATCCCGCAATTCATGGCCGAGGCCGAGAAGGCCGTCGTTGCCGCCATGCCGGGCGCGCGTGTCTGCGCCTTCGGCCATATGGGCGATGGGAATATCCACTACAACATCTCGCAGCCCGTCGGCGCCGACAAGGCCGAGTTCATCGGCCGCTGGCACGAGATGAACAAGATCGTGCACGGACTGGTGCTGCAGCATGGCGGCTCGATCTCCGCCGAGCACGGCATCGGCCAGCTGAAGCGCGACGAGCTTGCCTCGATCCGCTCGGATATCGAGATGGACCTGATGCGCCGGATCAAGACCGCCTTCGATCCGGCAGGCATCATGAATCCGGGCAAGGTTCTCAAGGTCTGAGATATCAGACGGTCACGACCACCCGCTCCGAGGCGAAGCAGCCGATCTGGCAGGAAATGACCGTGCCCTCGGCATCGATGTCTTCGCCGGCATAGGCAAGGACGGGCGTCAGGCGCGATTGCTGCAAAAGGCGCGCCTCGGCTTCCGTCGGCATGCGCGCCGTGATGTCGGTGGAGCGCCGCCAATAGTCGGTCACGCCGTAATCCTGGAGTGCCGCTGTGAACGAGCCCGTTGCGGCAAACTTCTCCGCCAGACCGGGAAAGCGCTTTGCCGAGCAGCTGCGCATGACGACCGAGACGGGAAGCGCGTCGGCATAGGCAACTACGCACATATCCAGCACCATTTCGCCCGGCTGCAAATTCAGCCTTGCAGCGATATCGGCGGTTGCCGGGACTTCCCTTGCCGAGGCAACCTTGCGCGTGAGGTTAGCGTCCGTCGCAGTCAGATCCTTGCTGAACCGCACCTTGTCGCCCAACTGGAAACGAACGGGCATGTCGGCGCGGACATAGGCACCGCTGCCCCGCGCGACACGCAGCAGTCCCTCCCCCTCCAGTTCGGCGATCGCCCGCCGCATCGTCACCCTGGAGACGCCGAATTGTTCGGACAAGGCGCGTTCGCTTGGCAGGCGGCTACCCGGAGCATGCCGACCCTCATCGATGGCATTTCGCAGTTGCGCGGCAACGGTCGCCCAGCCTCCCGCAGTTTTTACGCCTTCATCCTGTCGATTATTTTCTACCATCACAAATCTGTCGCCTTGAAATTGGTATATACCAATTTATAAAGATCTCGATCGTTTATGGAAGGGTTCGGCATGGGCGACAAGCGCATATATGTGACGGCGGTCAGTAGCAGCGGCGTGCACGGGTTCAGCAAGCAGACCAAGGATCATATTCAGCTGCTGACCGGG
Source organism: Rhizobium sp. ZPR4 (assembly GCF_040215725.1). Classification (NCBI taxonomy): domain Bacteria; kingdom Pseudomonadati; phylum Pseudomonadota; class Alphaproteobacteria; order Hyphomicrobiales; family Rhizobiaceae; genus Rhizobium; species Rhizobium sp. ZPR4. The sequence goes on along the minus strand of NZ_CP157967.1, from coordinate 461,583 downwards.
CTCGGTGTGGAGGGCGATGCGCATATGGGGGTAACGGTGAAGCACCGTTCCCGTGTCGCGGTCGATCCGACACAGCCCAATCTACGCCAGGTGCATATCATCCATGAAGAGCTGTTCGAGGAGCTGACCGAAAAGGGATTTTCCGTCGCGCCTGGTGATATGGGCGAAAATATCGCGACCAGAGGGATCGACCTGCTTTCCCTGCCTCAAGGCACGCGCCTGCATATCGGCGCGGATGCGATCGTCGAGGTGACGGGCTTGCGCAATCCCTGCAGGCAGATCGACAATTTCCAGAAGGGCCTGCTGCATGCCGTGCTCGACAAGGATGCCGATGGCGGCCTGATTCGCAAGGCGGGCATCATGGGCATTGTCTCGCAGGGCGGCCGTGTGCAGCGCGATGACACCATCCATGTCGAGCTGCCGCCACTGCCGCACATCAAGCTCGAGCGTGTCTGACAAAAAAGAAGCGGCCTTCCATTGGAAAGCCGCTTTCTATCTTGTCACGATGTCGTTCCGATCTGGCTGCCGATCAGATCAATCGAAATCTTCCTGGCTGGAGTTGCCGCCGCCATTGCGGTTGCCGGTGATGATTTCGCGCTTGCCGACGTGGTTGGCCGGGCCGACCAGACCGTCCTTTTCCATGCGCTCGACGAGCGAGGCGGCGCGGTTGTAGCCAATGCCAAGGCGGCGCTGGATGTAGGAGGTCGAGCACTTCTTGTCGCGCATGACCACCTTGATCGCCTGTTCGTAGAGATCGTCGCCATCTTCCGAGGCAATGGCGCCCTTGTCGAACACGGCCGTATCTTCTTCCTCGTCTTCCTCTTCCTCGTCGGCAGTGACCGTGTCGAGATATTCCGGACGGCCCTGCAGCTTCAGATGAGCCACGACCTTTTCGACCTCCTCGTCGGACACGAAGGGGCCGTGGACGCGGGAGATGCGGCCGCCGCCGGCCATATGCAGCATGTCACCCTGGCCGAGGAGCTGTTCGGCACCCTGTTCGCCAAGGATGGTGCGGCTGTCGATCTTCGACGTGACCTGGAAGGAGATGCGCGTCGGGAAGTTCGCCTTGATCGTGCCGGTGATGACGTCGACCGATGGACGCTGCGTTGCCATGATCAGGTGGATACCGGCGGCACGCGCCATCTGCGCCAGACGCTGGATCGCACCTTCGATCTCCTTGCCGGCGACCATCATCAAGTCGGCCATTTCGTCGACGATGACGACGATATAGGGCATCGGCGTCAGGTCCATTTCCTGCTGCTCTTCGATCGGAGCACCGGTGCCCTTGTCGAAGCCGGTCTGGACCATGACGTGGATTGTCTCGCCCTTTTCCTTGGCGGAGGCAACGCGGCTGTTGTAGCCGTCGATGTTACGCACGCCGAGGCGCGACATCTTCTTGTAGCGATCCTCCATTTCGCGAACCGCCCACTTCAGCGCCATCACGGCCTTCTTCGGGTCGGTAACGACGGGGGTCAGAAGATGCGGAATGCCGTCATAGACGGAGAGTTCGAGCATCTTCGGATCGACCATGATCAGGCGGCACTGCTCCGGCGTCATGCGATAGAGCAGCGACAGGATCATGGTGTTGATGGCGACCGACTTGCCCGAGCCGGTGGTGCCGGCGACAAGCAGATGCGGCATCTTGGCGAGTTCGGCGATGACGGGCTCGCCGCCGATCGTCTTGCCGAGGCCGAGCGCAAGCTTATAGCCGCTCTTCTCGAAATCGGGCGAATCGATCATCTCGCGGAAATAGACGGTCTCGCGGTTGACGTTCGGCAGTTCGATGCCGATGACGTTGCGGCCGGGGACGACAGCGACACGAGCCGAGAGCGCCGACATCGAGCGGGCGATGTCGTCTGCGAGGTTGATGACGCGCGAAGATTTGACGCCAGGCGCCGGCTCGAATTCATAGAGCGTGACGACAGGGCCTGGACGGACATGGATGATCTCGCCCTTGACGCCGAAGTCCTCGAGCACGCTTTCCAGCAGGCCGGCATTCTGCTCCAGCGTTTCCTGGGTCATGATGACGCCGGAACGGATGGCGGGCTCCTGCAGCAGTTCGCGCGGCGGCAGTTCGTATTCGCCATCGACGCTGGGAGCGATCGGGCGCCACTCGGGCGGTGTCAGGGACGCAGGACGGCGCGGCGAGATCCGCGACGGCGGCGCGTCGATGAGGCGCTGCGCTGCAGCTTCGACGGCCGGAATGGTCGATGCAGCCTTGGCAACCGGTTCGGCAGGCGCAGGCGCTGCAACCTTCTTCGGCATTGGTGCCAAGACCATGACGGGAGCCGGACGAGTTTCGACAGCAGGAGCAGCTTCAGCGCCGTAAACTGCCGTGACGAAAGCGGGCGGTACGAATGTTTCGGCCGGCTCTGCCACGGTCGGCTGCTCGGCAGTGGCAGCTTCAACAGCGGCGGGCGTCGTCTCGATGACGGGAGCCAGAATGGCCGCCTCCAGTGCAGCAAGCTCGTCCATGGCCGGCGTGCTGAGATCTGCCGCCGGCTGGCTGGAGACAGTTTCGACTGGCGTTGCAATTTCGACCGCCGGAGATAGCGCGCCGACGGGCAGCACCTCGACAGCGGCAGCCGGACGGCGGCACTCGACGACACGGAACTTCGCAATAATCGATTCGGCATCGACTTCCGGCCTCTGCGGCGTCGCCGGCTGCTTCGACTCACCCTTGAGGACAGAGATGAATTCGCCGTCGAACGGCATCGCATCCCAGAAGGCGAAATCGGAAAGATGGACAAGACGCGACTCGACCACAGGCGCGGCTAGGGACTCGGGAACCTTTGACTGAACAGGGGAAGCATCCAGCGCGATCGCGGGAGCCTTCGAAAATGCGGTAGCGATAACGGTCATCTCCAATGCGTCCGGCTCGGTCGCCGGGGAATTCTGAATTACTGTCGGAATGTAGCTTTGCACCACCAGCGGCATGTCTTCGAGCAGCGGCAGATGGAACTCGTCCTGCCGCACGGACGGGACGACAATGGTTGCAGCCGGTGCCGCAGGTGTTTCGACCGCAACAGGCGGCTCCATCACCCGCATCGCGGCGTGCGCGGCGGCAGGCGGTCGAATCTCGGCCTTCGGCTCGACGGGCGGGCGGCGGCTGATGATTTCGTTTTCGCGCGTGCGGGTAAACCGTACGTTCGGCCCCATCAGGAAGGCATTCTGCCAGCCGGGCGATGCGAGATCTTCCGCGGAGATTCCCTGCGGCAGAACGGGCATTTCCTGCTCGCTCGTAACGGCGGCCGACTGCAGCGCCTCCACGACCGGCGGCGGTGCCGCGGCGGTGCGCTTCCTCACCTCTTCGGCAAGGCGCTTTTCCTCGGCGTGGCGCTGCTCTTCAGCCTTACGCTTGGCTTCGCGGGCATTGCGAATCTTCTCTTCCAGGAATGCGCGGCGAGCGGCAATCTGCTCGGCGCGGCGTGCCTCTTCGGCTGCCTGCTCCGGGTCGAGATCGCCCTCCGGCTGGACGCCTTGAGACGCATTGGAAAGTGTCGTTCGGGAAAGACGCATGAGACCTGCAACCCAGTCATTGATATTGCCGTTGGCTTCTCAAATCGAATAGGGCAAGGATGGTTAATAAGTTCCTTCCTGCCGTTGTGGAAAGCAGCCATCCCGCACCTGAAAAACACGTCCGAATATGTTCGCAAACCCTGCAGAAACAAGTGCATGGCAGGCTCCTGCCACACAAGAACGCGGCAGGGAGACACGGTTAAATTTTTTGCGGAACTTCTTACCGCGACGAGGACAGCTGTGCGATGGAAAGCAGCGTGTCGGCGCTGATGCCGGAGCTCGACGACGAGCCCGTGAGAATCGAAAGTGCTGGCGACGTCGAAGTGGTCGTATTGTTCTCCATGTCGTACATCGCGGAGAATCGCTGCAGCAGCTGGTTGACCTTGTCCGGGTCCTGCAGGTCGCTCACATTGACGAACTTTTTCAGCATGCTGGCCTGGGTATCGACATCCATATTGGAGATCGAGCTCGGCAGATTGTAGGTCGTGGTGATGACCTCATAGAGAGCGGAATCGCCCATGATGTCATAGATCGAGTTGATATCGGGCGCCTTGCGCTGGAAGTAGAGCGCCAGACGCACGCCCGGATTGGTCTCGCCTTGCTGATCTTCCAGTGTCTGATGCAGAAAGAGATCATTGGTCGCGGCGAGCGCGCCCTGGTTTTGCGCCGTGCCGAGCTTCGTGTCGGTCAGGTTTCCGTCGGTGCCGAAATTGAACGCCTCGACGATGCTCTTGAACTTCGCGCCATCGGTCGTGTTGATGAAGCTTGTCGAGCTGGACGGATCGGAAGCAAAAGCCTTCTTCAGCGTCGCCGTATCGACGGTCTTCGGATCGATGCCGTTGGCCGTCAGGATGAAATTCGTAAGCTTGCTGTCGGCCAGCAGATCCGTAACGCTGGTCACGTTGACGATGTTGGTGGCGAAATAGGTGCCAGCGGTCTTGGCGTCGCTGGTGGCTTTGGTCAGCTCGGCTCCCGACAGTCCCGCCGTGCTGCGGCTGGAATATTCCGAGATATAGCTGTTGATCTGCGTCTGCGACAAAGACTGCACCGGCGCCTTCAGATTGCCTTTGCTGTCGAAATTGAACGCCTTGGCAAGCGCGGTAAAACGAGAGTCCTTGAGCGAATTGACGTAGCTCTTCGGATCGTAGGGATCGCTTTCGAGAATCTTGGTCAGCTGGGACTTCGTGACTTCGTTCTCGCCGATGCCATAGGCGCGCAACGCCATCTGATAAAGCTCCGGCGCGCTGTCGTTCGAGGTGCTGCTGTCGGTCGTGTTGCTTGCGAAGAAATCCTTGATGGTCTTCACGCTGGCGATGCGGTTCTTGTAGTTGTTGACCGCATCCGTGGTCAGAGTCGACTGCGATGATTGATAGTTGCTCATATAGGCCGTGGAGGCCGCGTCGATCTCGTCCTGGGACTGTGCGGTCTGGCCGGAAGCAAGCGTGCCGTCCGACTGGAAATTGAATTGGGAGACGACGTCGGTCAGGCCAAAGATGGCGGCGGTCGTCGCATCGCCGAACGCATTCTTGAAGACGACGGCTGGCGTCGTCGGATCGATGCCGTAAGCCGTCTTGACGTAATCGAAAAGACGCGTGTCCGACGTCAACTGATCGACTGACGTGATGGAGCCGATATGATTCTTGTAATAAAGATCATTGTCGGTTGCCCCCACGCTTGTCGTGAATGAGGGCACGGTGGAATTGTAGGCGCTCATCACATCGGCCTGCTGGCTGAGGGTCTGCGGCCCTCCGGGATAGTTCGTGGTATAGCCGGCCGTGGTTGCGCTTATCTGACCGGACGTCTGGGCCTGCGAGCCGGATGCGACCGTGCCGTCGCTCTGGAAGTTGAATTCCGCCATGACGGCGGTCAGACCGTTCGAACTTGCGGTGCTGGCATCCTTGGCAGAAGCATTGAACTGGTCTGCCGTGATGTAGGACGGGATATTGAAAGCCGTCTTGACGTATTGGAACAGCTGCGGATTGGACGTCAGCTGATCGACCGAGGTAACGTTGCCGATATTGGCCTCGTAATAGGCCGTGTCGCCGTCCGGCGTCGATGTCTTGATGGTGCCGTCGGCATTGAAATTGAATTCCGCCACCAGGGCCTTGTCGGCGGTGCCGCCATTCAGATTGACGTAGCTGTTGGGGTCGCTGAGATCGCTCGTCAGCATCTGCTTCAGAGACGAATTCGACACATAGGTCGGGTCAATGCCGTAGGCTTGCAGCACATAATTACGCAGGCGGGTGTTGCCGAGAAGGTCATCGACCGTCTTAACCGAGCTGATGTTCTGGCTGTAATAGGTCGTTTCGGTTGCCGCAGACGTCTCTTCATTCGTAAATGATTGCTGGTAAAGCCCGATGAGGTCGTCTTCCTGCGTGCTCGTTTGTGCCGTATTCGTCGTTCCCGTCGAGCTCGTACCGAAATTGAACGCCGCAGCGAACTCCTTGTAGCGCGGATCGGTGAGCTTATTGGCGAAACTGCTGGAGTCGCTGAGGTCGCTGGTGAGGACCTGTTTCATAAAGGCCTTGGCGTAGGTCATGTCCGAAAGCCCGTAGGCTTCCATTGCGTAACTGTATAGCTGATAGTCATTCAGGAAGTCATCGACGTTCGTTACTTTGCCGATATTGGCGTTGTAATAGTCGATCAAGCGCTTGTTTTGCGACTGTTGCGCCACCTGATTGAGTGAGGTCGCCATATCTCTGGTTGCGATCGTATAACCAAGATAAGTGGAAATCATCAGCAGAATCCCAATAGATCTCTAATAAAGGGGACGAATCTGGCTGTGATTATTGCATACAAACCTTACCCGAGACTTACACCCACTCACCTTATGCGTGTACTATATTGACGCACCGCCCTGCCGTGTGTTCACCTTATGGAAACCCTGATGCATTCGACTTTGCTAACCATTTGAGGACGCAAAGTTTTCTTAACCTCGATTTTTAAGCTGTCTGGAAGGGACGGCGCCTAATCTGCCCAACAACGAGAGGACAAAAGTTCTCCGAGAGAAGACCGGAACAACCGGCTCTCAGGTAAAGCAAGGGTAGAAAAATCGATGACTAATACCGTCCTGAAGCCCGACTGGGCTGGAACCACACTGCGGCTTGATCCGGCGCGCTTCCCGCAACAGGTCAGCTATGCCATGCGAGGTGCCGAGGGTGACGTCACCATTACGATCGATGAGCGCGGCGCAGTGCTGCGCAAGATCCTGCCGTCCAGCGGCCTGCCGCTGTCCGTCGCCTTGCCCAAGCGTGCATTCCAGGGTGTAGCCGCCCGCGCCATCGATCACGGCGACGGCGAAGTCACCGTCACGCTGGAACTGCATCACTCCGATCCGGATCTCTGCATCCCCCTTCTCGTCGCTCACGATTTGAGCGACATCGCTGCCGACTGGCGCTCCTGGTCGGAAGCCTTCCGCATTCCCATGCTGATGATCGAAGCCGACGGTGTTGCCCGTCCGCTGGAAGAACATCTCGGCGGCGTCCGCTCGCAGGACAGTCAGCCGCGTCGCCGCCATTCCTACTTTGCAAACCGCCGTCCCCGCTTCCTCGTGCGCCGCACGACCGGCAAGCTCGGCGTCAAGATGAAGATCCAGGGCCGCGAGATCATCGCCAGACATTAAACCGTTATGGCTCGAAAACCGAATATCGCCAGAAACCGGCCGTGGGAGAACCGATCCCGCGGCCGAAATCTTATGGCGTCAGCGAGCGCTCCATGACGATCGTTCGTTCATCGCCGTGGAAACTCTCGCCGACAGCATTGAAGCCGAGCTTTTCGTAGAAACCCTGCGCGGTAATCGACGAGGGGACGGACAGGGTGGCGATGCCGCCTGCCCTCGCCGCCCGTTCGATTGCAGCCATCAGGTTGGCGCCAATGCCGCGTCGTTGCGCAAAAGGAGAGACGAACACCGTGCGCACAACGGCACGGTCAAGGCTCGCGGTCCCGACAAGGCTTTCACCATCAATTGCCACGAAGACCATTCTGCTGCTCATGAGCTTACGCACGCCAGCGGGACTAAAGCTCTCTGCAACGCGCGCGATGATATCCGGGGAATAATCCTGTGCGTTGCTCTCACGAAGTGCGGTAAGGATGACGCCGCTGATCGCCTCGGCGTCCGCCTCCGAGGCCAGACGGATTTCACATGCCATGGCACCCCCCTTTAAATCGGACGCGGCGAATCCCTTCCCTCAGGGAACGAGAAACAGGAACGACAGGAAGAGGCCGGCGAAGATGATCAGCCCGACCCGATTGTTCGATTTGAACAAGGCCAGGCATTGTTCGCCGTCGTTGATGTCAAGCACGGCGATCTGATAGGCGAACATGCCGCCGGCGACGATCAGGCCGAGATAGGCCAGCCAGCTTGTACCCGCAAGCGCAAAGGACAGCAGCATCAGAAGCAGCGTCGCGCCGTAAAGCCCGACCAGCCAGAGACGCGTCCGGTCACCGAAAAGCCGGGCGGTCGACCGGACACCGATCAGCTCGTCATCCTCCTTGTCCTGATGCGCATAGATCGTGTCGTAGCCGATGGTCCAGAGGATGGCTGCGAGATAGAGCACGATCGAGGCAAAGGACAGGCTGCCGAAAAGGCCGGCCCAGCCCATCAGGGCGCCCCAGGAAAAGGCAAGCCCAAGGAAGAACTGCGGCCAGTCCGTGAAGCGCTTGGCAAAGGGATAGAGCGCGACGATGCCGAGCGACAGCACGCCGAGGATGACGGCAAACCAATTGAACTGCAGCAGCACCAGCAGGCCGACCAGAGCCTGCAATGCGATGAACACCTTGGCCTGGAAACGTGTTACGCGGCCCGATGGCAGCGGGCGCGAGCGCGTGCGGGCCACGGACATGTCGATCTCGTGGTCGACCAGATCATTATAGGTGCAGCCAGCGCCGCGCATGGCGACGGCGCCGATGAAATAGAGGAAGAGGTGATAAATTACCACGAAGCCGGGCGAACCATGTCCCATGGCGACAGAGGCATTGGCCGCAAGCGCTACGGACCAGAAGCATGGCCACATCAGGAGCTGCCAGCCGATCGGCCGGTCCCAGCGCGCAAGCTGGGCGTAAGGCCAGAGCGTCGGGGGGAGAACCCGGTAGACCCAGTTGCCGGAAGGCGCGTCGGCGACGCGCCCGTTGATGTCGCCTGTGTTTTGCATAGGCGAGTAGTATTGATATCCGGCCCCCGAGGTCAAGCTGCGGGCATTAGAGTCCGATGATTTCAGGTCGAAACGACCTAAGATCTCAATCCGCTCTAAAATCAAAGAATTAGAGCATGATGTCGTCCGAAAGCCGCTCAAGCACTTTTCGGCATCATGCTCTGGCCTCGCTCGTTACTCAGTTCATCGTGAAATTGAACTTGTAGCTGGCGGAAACACCGATCAGCAGCTGGTTGCGGTCGCCGCGCTCGCGCACGAGGCTGCTGTCGGCGGCCGGGCCGGTGAGCCGGGTATATTCGAGGAAGGTGCTCGTGGTCCAGTTCTGCGTGGCCTTCCAGGTCAGGGCGCCGCCGAAGCCAACGGATTTGACGCCACCGCCGGGCTTGTAGCCGCTGAGGCCGGAGGCAGCCGATTCCCGCGCATTGACGCCGTAATAGGCGTCGAAATAGTCGGTGCTGGCGAGCGTCATGCGCGGACCGGCCGAAGCGCGGAGTTCCGGGGTGATGTCGGTAAAAGCATCGACCGCGGCATCGGCGACGACGCCGCTATGGGCGCGAATACCCTGGCGGACTTCGACGCGGGCGCGTAACCAGTCCGTGGGATAGGCTTCGGCAAAACCGCCGGCCTCGAGACCCCACTTGACCTTCTTCAGCCCCCTCAGCTCGTGGCCATCGCTGCTGTCGCGGCTCGGCACGAATTTGCCGACGATACCGATGCGGAATGCGTCGCTCTCGATGAGGGCAAAGGAGGGATTGTCGTTGCGCGAGGAAAAACGCGGACCTGGACCCTGCCGGCCGATCGAGACCAGCGGCGACCACTGCAGCTTGTTGTGCTTGCCGCCTTCGAACTTCGGCGCGGAGAAACCGGCCGCACCGACGCTTAGGTACCAATCACCCGACCAGAGATGCTGGCCATCACCCGCCTCGGCAGCGCCGGCATAGGCGAGGACTGAGAGGCCGCTAATGAAAAGGAACCTTAACTTTGCTAACACAACGAAACTCCATGATACGCAATACAAAGGGCCATATGGCCCGAGAGTTGCCTCAAATTATGCGGATCGCGTTACCGCTCTCTTAACCACAAGACGCCGAATCCATTGAGAACATCAAATTCAGGTTGCTCCCACCGGATATCATTCGACATGCGCCGATCTATCGCGTTGATTTAATTCCTGTATAGAATACTCAATCGTGGGTAATGGCCGAAGCCTGCCAGACACTCACGATCTCGCAGCCCCCAATTTCAAAAATGAGAAACGAATGAAGACCATATCCCTGATCTCCCTAGGTCTGATCCTCAGTGCCGGCATGGCGCTTTCCGGCTGCGTCGGCACTCCGATCGGCGGGGCGAAGCAAAGCCAGTTTTCGGGAAGAGTTGCGCCCGGCAAGAAAACGAAGATTACGAGTGCTTCCCTCGTGAAGCAGGACTGCACGTTTGCAGGCTTTCCCTATACGGGCGTTGTCAAGGCGCCAGCGCACGGCAAGGTTGACGTCGAGCACGGCCCGGTCGCAGCAAAATTTTCGAAAGACAGCAATGCCTATCTATGCTCGGGCAAGACGGTTCAGGGGAACATTGTCTACTATACGCCGAACCCTGGTTTCTCGGGCATCGATCAATTCACCATGCGCCTTACGGGACTGAACACCGACGGTACGGTGCAGGACGGCACATTCACTGTTCACGTCGGCAAATGACGATCTTGCCTGCAGGTGGAGTATGAACAGAAAGGCCGGATCGTAGGTTTCCACGGTCCGGCCCTGTCAAACGGTGCGATGATAGAGGCTCAGAACGTCACCTTCTCCAAAGGTGCGCGCACTGCCTCGAACTCCTTCAGCTTCGCTTCGCGCTCCGCGATGTAATTGCGATTGTCCGGCACGGCGAACTGGTTCTTGGTGATCTGGAGCTGCATGATGAAGAGCTCATCCCAGCGGAAGCCCATTTCGGAGCCAGCCAGATAGAACTCCCACATGCGGAAGAACTTCTCGTCGTAAAGCGCGACGGCATCGGCCTTGCGCGCCACGAAGCGGTTGCGCCAGTGCCTCAGCGTATAGGCATAGTGCATCGGCAGGGTCTCGACGTCCCTGGTGAGCAAGCCGGCCTTTTCCAGCGGCGGCGTGGTCTCGCCGATCGACGGGATGTATCCGCCCGGGAAAATATACTTCTCGATGAAGGCGTTGGTGGCAAAGCTCGGCTTCGGGCGGGCGATGGAGTGCAGCAGCATGACGCCATTATCGTCAAGCAGCTCCGAAACCTTGCGGAAGAACTTGCCGTAATCGCCGATGCCGACATGCTCGAACATGCCGACCGAGACGATACGGTCGAACTTCTCGCCCGTCAGGTAGCGATAGTCCTGCAGCTCGAAGCGGACGCGATCGGAGAGGCCGCGCTTGGCCGCCCGTTCACGCGATACTTTGAGCTGTTCTTCGCTAAGCGTGATGCCGGTCACATCGAGACCTGGATAGGCTTCGGCGAGATACATGGCCATGCCGCCCCAACCGGAGCCGATCTCCAGCACCTTCTGACCGGGCTCGACCAGCAGCTTGGCGGCGATGTGGCGCTTCTTGGCCAGTTGCGCTTCATAGAGGCTGATGCCGGGCGGATTGAAATAGGCGCAGGAATACTGCCAATCCTCATCGAGGAAGAGATCGAACAGCTTCGCCGACAGATCGTAGTGATGCGCAACATTGTACTTGTTGCGGTTGATCGGCGAGCGGCTCTTGATCTGCTGCCAGGCGATGCGGCCAATCAGCAGCACCGCCATCCGGAGATCGAAAACTTCATTGGTTGTGTTCTGCTTCACCAGCGACAGGAATTCGTAGATATCCCCCTGCTCGAGGATGAAGCGGCCCTCCATATACATTTCGCCGAGCTTAAGCGTCGGATCGCGGGCGATAGCATCTTCTGCCTGCTGATCGGCAAACCGGACGGCAACCGTCTCTCCGGTTCCATCGCCAACCAGATGGGTCTCGCCGGATGCGAGTGTAAGCTGGAGCGAACCTTTACGGATGATTTTCTTGATGAGAGAAAAAAGCGTGGACGCCATGGACGCCTCGAATGTTATGACATGACATTAAGGCAGACTTTAACGCCTCACAGCATTGTGGCAAGCTTACCTTTGGACAGTCATTGGCACTCTGGCAACAACGCTGCCAGAGTGTGACATTCTTGCACGAAGTTCCGCTAAGCCCTTATTTTCGTTTGAGTGCGTCGGCCAATGCCGCCCCGAAACTACCCTGCTGTTCGGCCTTCGGACGGGCATTTGCCTTAACCCCAGCGTTGCGCGCACCACTCTGTTCGCGTGTGTCCCGCCCGGATGGGGCTGCCACAGTGCTGCCATCTTTGCGCATGGACAAGCCGATTCGCTTACGTTTCGCGTCGACTTCGACGACCCTGACCTTGACGACGTCGCCGGCCTTCACGACCTCATGCGGATCCTTGACGAAGCGGTCCGCCAGCTGCGAGACGTGCACCAAACCGTCCTGATGGACGCCTATGTCAACGAAGGCACCAAAGGCGGCGACGTTGGTGACGGTTCCTTCCAGCAGCATTCCGGGCTTGAGGTCGCTGATCTCGTTGACGCCTTCCGCAAAGGTTGCGGTCTTGAAGCTCGGACGCGGATCGCGGCCCGGCTTTTCCAATTCGGCGATGATGTCGCGCACGGTCGGCAGGCCGAACTTGTCGTCGATGAACTGCCTGGGATCGACCGCCTTCAGCGTTGCTGTATCGCCCATCAGCGTGCGCAGGTCGCGGCCACAGGCAGCGACGATCTTCTTGGCGACACCGTAGGCTTCGGGGTGCACGGAGGAAGCGTCGAGCGGCTCCTTGCCGTTCGGGATTCGCAGGAAGCCGGCGCATTGCTCGAAGGTGCGCTGACCGAGACGGGCGACCTTCAGGAGATCACGCCGCGTCTCGAACGCACCTTCGCCATCGCGATGCCTAACGATCGCTTCGGCGATCGACGGCCCGAGGCCGGAGACGCGGGCAAGCAACGGTGCCGAGGCCGTGTTCAGATCGACGCCGACGGCATTCACCGCGTCTTCGACCACCGCATCCAGCGAGCGCGACAGCTTCTGCTGATCGACATCGTGCTGGTACTGGCCGACGCCGATCGACTTCGGCTCGATCTTCACGAGTTCTGCGAGCGGATCCTGCAGGCGGCGGGCGATCGAGACGGCGCCGCGCAGCGAGACGTCGAGGCCGGGGAATTCGAGCGCCGCCGTTTCCGAGGCGGAATAGACCGAGGCGCCGGCTTCGGAAACGATGACCTTGGTCGGCTTAGGCGCCGGCAGTTCGCTGAGCATATCAGCCACCAGCTTTTCGGTCTCGCGGCTCCCTGTGCCATTGCCGATCGCGATCAGCTCGACCTTGTGCTTGCGGATGAGTGCCGCCAGCGTCGCCTGCGTACCGCGCACGTCGTTCTTCGGCGGGAAGGGATAGACCGTGGTGGTTTCCAGGAGCTTGCCGGTGCCATCAACCACGGCAACCTTGACGCCGGTGCGGATGCCCGGGTCGAGACCCATGGTGGCGCGCGAACCGGCGGGCGCTGCGAGCAGCAGATCCTTCAGATTGCGGGCGAAGACATGGATCGCTTCTTCTTCGGCACGTTCGCGCAATTCGCGCATCAAATCGAGCGACAACGACATCGAAAGCTTCACACGCCAGGTCCAGCTCGCGACTTCCGTCAGCCAGCGGTCACCCGGTCGGCTTGCGCCGATGTCGTAGGCCGTGGTGACCATGCGCTCGACCGGCTTGTTCGGCGAGACGGCATCGGTATCGACTTCGATATTCAGCGTCAGCACTTCTTCGTTCCAGCCGCGCAGCATGGCGAGCGCGCGATGGCCGGGAGCCGTCGCCCAGCGTTCCTGATGCTCGAAATAGTCCGAGAACTTGGCGCCGGCCTCCTGCTTGCCGTCGACGACGGCGGCCTTCAGCGTGGCACCAGTCTTCATGTAATTGCGCAGCTTGCCGAGCAGATCGGCGTTTTCGGCAATACCTTCGGCGATGATATCGCGCGCGCCTTCCAGCGCCGTCTTCACGTCGGCAACATCGGCGGTGATGAAGCCTTCGGCAAGCACGGCGGGCTCCTTCGAACGATCGGCAAGAATGGTATCGGCCAAGGGTCCGAGGCCACGCTCCCTGGCGATCTCGGCACGCGTGCGGCGCTTCGGCTTGAAGGGCAGATAAAGGTCTTCCAGCTCGGACTTGGTGGCGACCGTTGCGACCTTGCCCATCAGCTCGTCGGTCATCTTGCCCTGGTTGGTGATGGACTCGATGATGGCGGCGCGGCGCGCTTCCAGTTCGCGCAGATAGACGAGGCGTTCCGATAGCGTGCGAAGCTGGGTATCGTCGAGGCCGCCGGTCACTTCCTTGCGGTAGCGGGCGATGAACGGCACGGTCGCGCCTTCGTCCAAGAGGTCGATGGCGGCCTTGGCCTGATCCGGGCGGGAGTTGATCTCGGCAGCAATGGTAGCAGCAAGGGAACGGATATCGGCGGACATGTGTCTCTCTGAACTGGACAATCGTAAAGGGGACCATAAGCACGATCCCATGGACATAAGAAGCGGTTTCGACGCGGATCATACCGATCCGGCAAGTGAGAGGCGATCTCGCGTCCAAACCGCATTCCGCTTTAGCGATAGAAAAAGGCGTGGCAATGTTACCAGGCAAACCTCCACAGGATTTGACGCTTGACCTTTGGCCCAACCCCGCTTAACCGCGCAAAGGGACGCAACGAAAGGGCAAGCCATGAGAGTTCTGTTGATCGGATCGGGCGGACGCGAGCACGCACTGGCGTGGAAACTGGCACAATCGCCTCTCATGACGGAGTTCTATGCGGCGCCGGGCAATCCCGGCATCGCCGAGCACGCGACGCTTGCGGCGATCGATATCGACAACCATGACGCCGTCGTCACCTTCTGCAAGGACAAGGCCATCGACTTCGTCGTGGTCGGCCCGGAGGCACCTCTCGTTGCCGGTATTGCCGACAGGCTGCGCGCCGCCGGCATCGCCGTCTTCGGCCCTTCTGCAGCGGCCGCCCAGCTCGAGGGGTCCAAGGGTTTCACCAAGGATATTTGCGCCCGCTACGATATTCCCACCGGCGCCTACCAGCGCTTCAATAATGCGCCGAAGGCAAAAGCCTATGTTCGCGCTCAGGGCGCACCGATCGTCGTCAAGGCGGACGGCCTTGCGGCGGGCAAGGGCGTCACCGTCGCCATGACGGTCGACGAGGCACTGGCTGCGATCGACGATTGCTTCGAAGGCGCATTCGGCGAGGCCGGCGCGGAGGTGGTGATCGAAGCCTATCTAGACGGCGAAGAAGCAAGCTTCTTCTGCCTTAGCGACGGCAAGCATGCGCTGGCGCTGGCAACCGCGCAGGATCACAAGCGCGTCGGCGACGGCGACACCGGCCCGAACACCGGCGGCATGGGCGCCTATTCGCCTGCCCCCGTCATGACCGCAAACATGGTCGAACGCACCATGAAGGAGATCATCGAGCCGACGATGCGCGGCATGGCGGAGAGCGGCCATGCCTTCAGCGGCGTCTTCTTTGCCGGACTGATGATCACCGCCAAGGGGCCTGAGCTGATCGAATACAACGTACGTTTCGGCGATCCGGAATGCCAGGTGCTGATGATGCGACTGAAGAGCGACCTGCTGCCGCTGCTCCTTGCCTGCGCCAACGGCACGCTGGATCAGGTGACGGCCGAATGGAGCGACGATCCGGCGCTGACCGTCGTCATGGCCTCGAAAGGCTATCCCGGCTCCTACGCCAAGAACACGCCGATCGCGGCACTGCCGATAGGCGGCGAAGGCGAAAAGGTGTTCCATGCCGGTACAGGCCTGAAGGACGGCACGCTGGTTGCGACCGGCGGCCGCGTGTTGAACATCACGGCAACAGGCAAGACGGTGGGCGAAGCAAAAGAACGGGCCTATGCGCTGGCCGATAAGGTGAAGTGGGATAACGGCTTCTATCGCAATGATATCGGCTGGCGTGCAGTGGAGCGCGAAAAGTAAACATTACTGTGGCTTTACAATCGCAAGTCCATTAAATTTTTACCTAATCTCCTGACGGGATGGAAATAAAGCTACACTAATGTCTTCGTCACTATAGGCGGAGTTCCTGGTTATGCGTTCCTTCTTTCTGACCTTGGCATGCGTGCTGGCAGGCGGCTCCGCCATGGCCTCGTCGATCCAGCCGATCGACGGCACGATGATCGGTGGCAGAGGCAGCATTATCGACAAGAGCTGCGCCGACTGCCCTGCGCTCAAGCCGCCGGTCACGGAAAGGGAATATAACGTGCCGACGCTGGAGCCCGGCACGCAGTCCGTCGTCGTGCGCAATGTCGATGGTCAGAAAAGGGTCGTGCGCACCGAAGCGTGGATGGGCGGTTCGCCTGTTACCTTCGTCAGCAAACCCACGCCCGAGGCGCTCGCGGCCGCCGGTGAAGCCGTCGACGGCATCGACATGACGGCTCAGACGGCAGCCTTGCCGAACTCCTCCATAGCTCGCGAACCTGCACCGCTCGATATCTCCGGTTTCCAGCTTCGCCAATAGTTCCGCAATCCATTCCAAGCCGCGTTTGTTTGCTTGCGGAATGCCGGCACCATTCACTTTTTCGAAATATATCTTCCTAATATTCGAGTGATCTAAATAAATTATCAGGAAATGCTTGGTTCAGCCGCAGTCATTCTCAAGTCAAAATAAGTATTACTTATGACCCGAGCGCATATCTCCGGTTTAAATCAAGAGACAATGCAACCAAACACCTGCAATTAAAGCTTTTTTAGACATAAACAGCGATTTTACTGTTCACCGGACAGCAGCATGTCATTCGAGCGGCGGCAAGCGTATTGGGATTCTCTCAGGCGATCGCACAGGCGGTAGGATACCGCACCGGTATTCGTTTACCTGTGGGAGATGTTATGAAGAATCTCAAGATCGCACATCAATTATTCGCCCTGCTTGGCGTCCTCATGGCCGCCTTCGCAGTGGCCACCTATTTCCAGATCCGGTCGCAAGCCGATTCCATTTATGACGACCGCTTCGACATGCTGCGCACGCAGGTCGAATCCGGTATTTCGGTTTTGAACCAATATTACCAGCGCGAGAAATCCGGCGAGATGACGCATGAGGCCGCTCAGGCTGAGGCCTTCAAGGTCCTGTCGCATGTCAGCTTCGCGCCATCAGGCTATCTCTTCGGTTTCGATTATAATGTGATCCAGCGCATTCATCCGAGCCCGGTCAATATCGGCAAGGACATGTCCTCGCAGGTCGACAAGAACGGCACCCATTTCAGCAAGGAAATGGTGGAGAAGGGCATCAAGGGCGGCGGCCGCACCATCTATTACTGGAACAAGCCCGGCCACCCCGATAGCGACTTTTTCCTGAAGGGCAGCTATTCGGCTGCCTTCGCACCCTGGCAGCTCGTTCTCGGATGCGGCGTCTATATGGATGACCTGGAAGAACAGATCAACGCTACCATGTGGCGTGCCTTGCTCATCTGCGGCATTGTCTTCCTTGTCGGTATCGGTGCCGCCGTCTACTTCATTCGTGGCATCACAAAACCGCTTGCGGATGTCCACTCCGCCCTCAAGGCGGTCGCCGACGAAAACGTGACGATGGCCATTCCGCATGCCGAGATGCGCAACGAAATCGGCCTGATGGCTAAGGCGACTCAGGCGCTGCAGGAAAAAGTCCGTGAGCGGCACGCACTGTCCGACCGCCAGGCCGCGCAGGAACTCGAAATCAGCAATGAGCGTGAGCAGAACCTGCGCCAGCAGCAGGATGAGGCCCGCGAACAGGCTCGCGTCGTCTCTGTCATCGGCAAATCGCTCGAGGATCTCGCCAGCGGCGACCTGACGGTGCGTTGCGGCGATCTCGGCGCCAGCTATGCCGGCCTTCGCAACAACTTCAACGAGGCGCTATCGCATCTCGAAGCCGCCATGGGACGCGTCAACGCCAAGGGCAACGACATCGGCCTCAGCAAGGAAGAGATCCGCCGCGCTTCCAACGAACTCTCGCAGCGCACCGAGCGCCAGGCCGCAAGCCTGGAAGAAACCTCGGCAGCGCTCGACGAGCTCACCGTCGCCGTCCGCCAGACCGCGGAAGGCGCAGACGAAGCCAGCAAGCGCGTTCATGCCGTCAGCGCCGAAGCGTCGCGCAGCGATGCCGTGGTTGCCCAGGCGATTGAGGCGATGAGCGGCATCGAGAAGTCTTCGTCGGAGATCGGCAAGATCATCGGCGTCATCGACGAAATCGCCTTCCAGACCAACCTGCTGGCGCTCAACGCCGGCGTCGAAGCCGCCCGCGCTGGCGAATCCGGCAAGGGTTTTGCCGTCGTCGCCCAGGAAGTGCGTGAACTGGCCCAGCGTTCCGCAGCAGCCGCCAAGGAGATCAAGGACCAGATCGCCCGCTCCTCCGGCCAGGTCGACCAGGGCGTCCGTCTCGTGGGCGAGGCAGGCGAAGCGCTGAAGCGCATCTCCGATCAGATCAAGGCCGCCAACGAAATCGTCTCGAAGATCGCCCATAGCGCCTCCGAGCAGGATACGACGCTGCGCTCGATCTCGTCTTCGATGAACCAGCTCGATGCCGCCACGCAGCAGAACGCCGCCATGGCCGAGGAGACCACCGCATCGGCCGAGACACTTGCCGCCGACACGGAAGATCTTCTCGCCCTCATCCGCGGTTTCCGCGTCAACGACGGCCACCCCACCATGGATCACCGTCGTCGCGCTGCCTGAGCGACATAGGATAGAAACAGGAAACCGCCGGGCTCGCGTCCGGCGGTTTTCTTTTGGGCTGCGATTAGCTGCTTCAGTCTGCGGTTTTCAGACGCTCGACCAGTCTGTCGATATCGCGATCGGAATAAACCTCAATGCCGGCCTGCTTGAGCAGCGCCGCCGTGACGCCATGGCCATTCTGCCTGCCGCCGGAAAATGTGCCGTCATAGATGAAGCCCGAGCCGCAGGATGGGCTGCCGTCGATCAGGAGCGCATAGCGGCAGCCGGTTTCCTCTGCGAGCGCCCGAGCATTTTCCGCTGCCCGACGAAATTCCGCCGTGACGTCGCCGCCGGTGATCTCCATCACCTTTGCGGTGCCGGCAAGCACGTCTTCGCCGATGGCGCCGCCAGCAATCTCCGCCGGCGGTCTTGGAACCGCCATGCCTGCAGACATTTCCGGACAGATCGTCACCAGCAACCCCTGCTCGCGCCAGCGATCGATCGCCGGATGGACAAGCGGTTTGGAACGGCCGTCGTAGCGGACGGCATGGCCCATGAGGCAGGCACTGACGAGGATCTTTCCGGTCATCGCGCCCCCATGCCTTATCCCGCAATCTTCGAGAAGTCGGCGACGGTGCCGGTTGCCTCGCGGATCATACGCAGCAGCGCCAGACGGTTGGCACGGATGGCGGCGTCTTCGTCGTTGACGAGCACGTCTTCAAAGAAGCGGTCGACCGGCGCGCGCAGCTTGGAAAGCGCTGCCATGGCCGAACGGAAGTCTTCCTTTGCGATCGCATCGGAAGCCTCGGCGGAGGCGGCCTTGACGGCGGCAAAGAGGTCCTTTTCCGCATCAAGCTTCAGCAGAGCGTCCGACACGCCATCGGCGACGACGGTGCCCTTCTTCTCCTCGGCGGCCAGAAGCTGGGTGGCGCGCTTGGTGCCGGCGAGCAGGTTCTTGCCATCTTCGGAGGTGATGAAGGCGGTCAGCGCCTCGACGCGGCGAGCGACCATCAGCAGATCGTCGGCCTCCGGCGTCAGCACGGCGTCGATGAGGTCATGGCGGGCGCCGAGATCGCGCAGATAGACCTTGAGGCGATCGTGGAAGAAGGCGAGCAGATCGGCATCCCTGGTGGTCGCGAGCAGAGGCAGGCGCACGCCGCGCTCCAGGAGGATGCGGACGACGCCCAGCGCGGCGCGGCGCAGCGCATAGGGGTCCTTCGAGCCTGTCGGCTTTTCGTCGATGGCCCAGAAGCCGACGAGTGTGTCCAGCTTGTCGGCGAGCGCGACCGTGATCGCGACCTTGTCCTCGGGGACGCGGTCGGACGGACCTTGCGGCTTGTAGTGATCTTCGATCGCCGTTGCCACGGAGGCGTTCTCGCCCTGCAGCGATGCATATTTGCGGCCCATGACGCCCTGCAACTCGGGGAATTCACCGACCGCGTCAGTGCGCAGATCGGCCTTGGCGAGCACGACGGCGCGGTCGACCAGGGCAGCATCAGCGCCGGTGATCTTGGCAAGGTCAGCGGCCAGCGTCCGGATGCGGGCAACACGTTCGCCCTGGCTGCCGAGCTTGGCATGGAAGGTGACGTTCAGCGCGTCGAGCTTGGCCATGCGCTGATCGAGCGGCTTCTTCAGATCGAGGCCGAACTTTTTAGCCGAGGCTTCCAGCGTTTCGAGATCGGGCAGATCGCCCTGGTCGCGCTTCCAGAAGTGCAGCGCGTCGGACAGGCGGGCGCGCACGACCTTGCCGTTGCCGTGGATGATTTCCTTGCCGCCGTCCGTCGCCTGGATATTCGCGACGAGAATGAAGCGGTTGGACAACGTCTCGCCGGCCTGCGGACGCGTGACGAAACACTTTTGATTGGTCTTGATGGTCAGGCGGATGATTTCCGACGGGATCGAGAGATAATCTTCCTCGAAGGAGCCCATCAGCACCTGCGGCCACTCGACGAGGCCGGAGACCTCTTCCAGCAGGCCTTCGTCCTCGACCAGTTCCAGGCCATTGGCAAAAGCGGCATCGCGGGCATCGTGCAGAATGATGTCCTTGCGGCGCTCCGCGTCCAGAACGACGTAGGCCTTTTCCAGGCTCGAGGCATAATCCTCGAAGCGCTTGACCGTGATCGCATCAGGCGCGTGGAAGCGATGGCCGTAGGTGACGTTCGAAGCGACGATGCCGTCGATCTCGAAGGGGATGACGGCGGTCTCTTCATGCTCGGTGCCGAAGGTGCAGACGATCGACTGCAGCGGGCGCACCCAGCGCAGCGAGCCGGGCTTCACCGATGCCTTGCCCCAGCGCATGGATTTCGCCCAGGGGAAGTTCCGGATGATATCAGGCATGACGGCGGCAACGATTTCCTCTGCCGCGCGACCGGGCTTGGAAATGACAGCAACGTAGAAATCGCCCTTCTTCGGGTCGCTCTGCACCTGCGCCTCGGAAATGGAGGAGAGGCCTGCGCCGCGCAGGAAGCCTTCGATCGCCTTCTCGTTGGCATCGGTGCGCGGACCCTTGCGTTCCTCGCGCACATCGGCCGAGCGCGCGGTCAGGCCGCGAATATCGAGCGTGAGGCGCCGCGGCGTCCAATATTCCCTCGCCCCCTCATAGGAAAGACCCGCTTCGACCAGGGCATCGGTCACCAGCTTCTTCAGGTCGCCGGCAGCCTTGCGCTGCATACGGGCGGGAATTTCCTCGGAGCGGAGTTCGAGAAGGAGATCGGGCATGGGAGCTGTCTTTACCTTGAGGCAGAAATGATCCGGGCGGACTTAGCAAGCCCGGCGGCAAAAGTCACCAAGACAAAAGGCGAATTTACCATCCGCCTCCGCCGCCACCGCCTCCACCACCGCCGGAGGAGCCGCCGCCTCCGCCGCCACCGCCAAAGGCGGAGGAGGAGCTCGATGCCGGGGCGGGAATGGTCGAGGCTATAGTCGACGCCATCGAAGAGGAGAAATCGCCGATCGTGCCGCCGATATTGCCCGGACGGAAATCGCCGGAATACCAGATCGGCGCGTAAGCCGCGGCGGCGGCACCCGCGGCCGTGGCGAGCCAGGTCTCGAAGGCGCTCGACCATGGCTTTTCAACGCCAAGAGCGACCGCATAGGGCAGCAGCGTTTCGAAGTGCTGCGGCGACATTTGCGGCGCGCCCTGCATGTTCATGCGGTCGCGTTCAGCGAGTGTCAGATATTGCCTGAGGCCGGCGATGCCATCCATCATCTTGCGCCCGAGCGGCGTCGGCGCACCCATCAGGAAATAGAAGACGACGTTGAGCGCGAAAATGCCGACGATGCCCGCCACCAGCGGCAGCAAGCCCGCCTCCCATAGCGGCACGACCGCGGCGGCAAAACCGTTGACGATAGCGGATACCAGGATGAAGCCGAAGAAGGCGCAGATCAGAACGGAAATAATTCGCTGGCCGAGACTGGCATTATGGCGCCGGAATCTCCGGCCGATGATGCTGGTAAAGATCGTCACGAAGATCGACAGGAAGCCGGGCATGAGGATCAGCGGCACCACATTTTCATGCAGTCGCCCGAAGATGATGATCGAGGCCAGGACGAGGATCGACAGCGCGATACCGGCGATGACATAGAGCGAATTGGCCTTGTAGTATTCGCCGCGATGATCGCGCTCGATCGCGCTGCGGAACTTCGCACCCAGCCGCTGCACCGCCTCGCCGTTTTCCTTGTCGATGACGAGCGGAGAGAATGGTCCGACGGCCTGCATGAGCACCTTGTCGCCGCCGCCGAGATCGCCGCCCGCCTTGCCCGAGGGACGGATGACCACCTTTCCCTTCAGATCGTCCAGAATGACATAGCCGCGCACGGCGAGATCGATCGCCGTGGCCGAGAATGCCGTCCAGCCGGAACTGCCGAAACCCTTGTTGTCGATATAGTTGACCAGCGCCGGCGAGATGCCGTCAGGCGCATCCCAACGTGGCACCATCACGCCGGCTGGAGGATCGCGGCCGACGGCGATCCAGCTGCGCATGTAATAGACGAACAGCAGGATCAGCCCGCCAATGGCGATGGCGGTGTCGAGATGATCGCGCAGGAACCAGCCCCATTGCTGGCTTGAGCTGGGTGGCGTGATCGCTCCCTTTGCGAGCTTGATGGCGATCGTCAGACCTTCGGCGTTCGCCAGCGGCCGTGTCGTTATAAATGTGACGATGTTGCCCTGGGCATTGGCGCTTGCATTTTTTCCACTGGCGCCGAGCGGCCCGGTGAAGAAAGCAAGCTGCTGCGGCTGCACGCCATCCGGCAAGGTGACGGTTGCCTTCGCATTGATGATCGGGAACAGCCAGCCATTGCCTGTCACGTTCCAGTAAAGCTCGTCATGATCGCCGAAATAGCGCATCTGACGATTGGTGTCGTAGGTGAGGCGGAATGTGTGCGGACCTGGGTTGAGGCTTCTGTCGGCGTTGCCGATATAGATGCGCTCGCCGCCGCTGATGCGCTCGCTGTGCCAATCCTCGCGCTGCCCGTCGCGCTCAACGGAGACGACCTTGAAATCCACCTCGATCTCGCGGTCGTTGGCATCGGTCATCGTCAGCGGGAAATCCCGGAAGATGCCGCGGCGGATGTTTTGGCCCTCGGCATTGACGGAGATCGTCTCGACGACGCGCATGGAACCGTCGCGATGGAGGGCGATTGCCTGATCGAAGTTGGTGATGAGCTCGGCTGCCGTCACTGCCGTTGCGCAAAGCAGCAGGCACAGAGCCAGGAAGAACCCGCAAAGCCGTGTCATCACTCCCCCAAAGGATGGCCGCGACGCCGTTGCCGGCGCCGCTTCACGTCAGGAACATGCCTGCGCTCAGCCTCCCTTGGGATGGCGGAGCGTCAGTCTTCGTAAGCGACTCCGAGCGAAGCCAGCACGTTCCAATAGGACGGGAAGGTCTTGGCGACGCAATCGGGGTCGAGAATGGTAATGCCGCCGATCTTCAGGCCGGCGAGCGCAAAGCTCATGGCGATGCGGTGATCGGCGAAGCTGTCGATCTCCGCCGGCAGCACTTTGCCGGCAAGACCCGGATCGGATGCCACGATCAGATCGTCACCCTCTTCCGTGCCGAGGTTCGGAACGATGCGCGACAGGCCGCTCGACAGCGCGCGGATACGGTCGCACTCCTTGACGCGGAGGTTTTCGATGCCGACGAAGCGTACCGGCGTCTCGTTGAAGGCGGCGAGGACGGCAAGCGTCGGGATGGCGTCCTGCATCTGCGAGCCGTCAATGACGGCGGGCAGGTGCGGGAACTTCGAAATCAGGTCATAGGCTTTCGCATCCGGCTGCGAGAACTGCTCTGCCGGCGTGCCGAGATCGATCTTGCCGCCACCAAGCACTTCGGCAGCCCAGAGATAGGTCGCCGCAGAGGCATCCGGCTCGATCAGGAAGTCGGCGGCATGGTAGCCGGTGGGCTCGACACGCCAGGCGACGGGGCTCACGCGCTCAACCCTCGCTCCGAAAGCGCGCATGGCGGCAACGGTCAGGTCGATATAGCCGAGAGCGCCGATATGTTCGCCGAGCAGCTCGACATCGACAGCGCGATCGCCGCCGGCGGCCATCATCAACAGCGCCGAGACATATTGGCTCGAAAGGCCGCCATCGATCTGCACGCGGCTTGCCTCGAAACGGCCGGTGCCGTTGACCGTTATCGGCGGGCAGCCAGTTTCGGCCGAAGCATCGACGCCGAGCGAGCGGAGCGCGTCGACCAGCGGGCCGATCGGCCGCTTGCGCATATGGGCATCGCCGTCGACGATGACCTTGCCGTCGACCAGTGCTGCGGCAGCCGTCAGGAAGCGCGTCGCCGTGCCGGCATTGCCGAGGAAAAGTGGGGCAGCCGGCGCCTGCAGCTTGCCGCTGCCGGTTACGATGAAAGTGGTGTCGTCGGGTTCGTCGATGACAACGCCCATGGCACGCAGCGCCTCGGCCATATAGCGGGTGTCGTCGCTCTTCAGCGCGCCTGTCAGCCGGCTCGTGCCCTTGGCAAGGCCTGCGAGCAGCAGCGCGCGGTTGGTGATCGACTTCGATCCCGGCGGCATGGCGCGTCCGGTCAAAGGCTTGCCCGGCGGGATAATCGTGAGTTTGGCTCTACCCATCATCATTCTCTTTGATCAGTCAGGAAGGCGGCCGATGGCCGGCGGTCGGCTTCCTTTACCGCCTCGCATGAAAAACCGATAGCGGAAATCTCAGAACTTTACCGTGGGAACGGCACGATCCGCTTCGTTTGATATCTCGAAATAGGCCTTCTTCACGAAACCGAAGGGGCCGGCGATGAGGTTGTTCGGGAAAGTCTCGACCTTGACGTTCAGATCGCGTGCGGCACCGTTGTAGTAGCGGCGCGACATCTGGATCTCGTTTTCCGTCGTTTCCAGCGATTGCTGCAGCTCGACGAAGCCGGTGTTGGCCTTCAGGTCGGGATAGGATTCGGACACGACCATCAAGCGGCCGAGCGCTTGGCTGAGAACGCCTTCGGCGGCGGCACGGCCGGCGACATCGCCAGCAGGCACGGCCTGCGCTGCGGCACGCGCCTGGGTCACCTCGACCAGCGTTTTGTTTTCGTGGCCTGCATAGCCTTTGACCGTCTCGACCAGATTGGGGATGAGATCGGCGCGGCGCTTCAACTGCACGTCAATGCCGGACCACGCCTCTTCCGCGATCTGGCGGGCACGAACGAGCCCGTTATAGATGAAGACGACATAGAGCGCGGCCAGAACTATGATCGCGAGAAGAATATACATCTGGAATCCCCTGGGCGACTGCAACCACAGGGACAGTAGGCAGATTTGCTGGCAATGTCACCCGGCTTAACGATCATGCGAGAGCGAGATCAGGTCAGCGTGGCCCGATCTGGGGGAAATCCGCATTGGGATCGCTCGGAAAGCATATCCCGTTATCGCAGCTCTTGGGAGCGCAAGCATCCTGCGCTCTCCGGCCGCGATTCAAGCTTATGCGGCCTGCTGGTTCCAGTTGATGCCACCGGCATCGGTCAGCAGGAAGGCCTCGCCGCAGGCCTTGGCCAGCGTGCGCACGCGCAGGATGTAGCTCTGGCGCTCCGTCACCGAGATGACGCCACGGGCATCGAGCAGGTTGAAGACGTGGCTTGCCTTGATGCACTGGTCGTAGGCCGGGAAAACGCACTTGTGCAGGCGCTGGTTTTCGCTGTCGCCGGGAGCGCCGGCTGCGAGCAATGCCTGGCATTCCTTTTCGGCATCGATGAAATGGCGATGCAGCATCTCGGTATTGGCATATTCGAAATTATGCCGCGAATATTCCTGCTCAGCCTGCAGGAAGACGTCGCCATAGGTGATCTTGTCTTCGCCTTCGAGGCCGTTGAAATTCAGGTCATAGACGCTGTCGACGCCCTGAACGTAGGTCGCAAGGCGCTCCAGACCATAGGTCAGCTCGCCGGCAACCGGCGCGCATTCGATGCCGCAGACCTGCTGGAAATAGGTGAATTGCGAGACTTCCATGCCGTCGCACCAGCATTCCCAGCCGAGACCCCATGCGCCGAGCGTCGGGCTTTCCCAGTCGTCCTCGACGAAGCGGATATCATGCAACAGCGGATCGAGGCCGATCGCTTTCAGCGAGCCGAGATAGAGCTCCTGCAGGTTCGGCGGATTGGGCTTCAGGATGACCTGATACTGATAATAATGCTGCAGGCGGTTCGGGTTTTCACCATAGCGGCCGTCGGACGGACGGCGCGACGGCTGGACATAGGCAGCCCGCCAGGGCTTCGGGCCGAGCGAACGCAGCGTGGTCGCCGGATGGAACGTGCCGGCGCCCACTTCCATGTCGTAGGGCTGCAAAACCGCGCAACCCTTGTCGGCCCAATAATTGTGCAGCGTCAGGATTAGCGCTTGGAAGGAGCGCTTCGGGTTCATGTGGTCGGGCACGTTGGCAGTCATGGGAGCTAATTTCTTCTGCTAGCGAATGGTTGGGCGGACAGGTGCCACGGCGGGGCGAAAGGGTCAAGGCTTTGAAGCACAAACGGCAATGCAGCCAGCCTCACCGGGGCATATGAGTTTTATTCATCCTCGCGCTTCACATGATACTCGCCGGTCTTCGGATCCTTGACCAGCGTTCCCATGGCGCCCGTGCGGCGTTCCGTTTCGGCACGGCGGGATTTTTCGGCAAGCTTCCGGGCATCGCGCACGAAGCGTCGATAGAGCAACCAGATGCCGCCGACAGCGATGATGAAGAAGATAGTCTGGGGCATTACCCAGCGCTCCCGATTACAATCCGTACCGGCTCCACAATGCCCTCTCCTCTGCCGCTTCCGCAAGCCCGGAAGCAAGCCCGGCGCCGAGGCCATTCATGCCGCCAAGCGAAATGCCCGGAGCCTTGCGGCCGAAAAGGCTGCGCGGCGTGGTAATCAACATCGGCTTGACCTTGTCGCCGAAACGCTTCCTCAATTCCTGACGCATGTCGCCGAGGCCATCGATCAAGCCAAGCTCGAGCCCGCGACTGCCGGTCCAGAAGAGGCCTGAGAACACTGTTTCGTCCGCCGAGAGCTTCCCAGTCCGCCGCTCGAGCACCATGTCGATGAAGACCTTGTGGATCTCGAGCTGCAGGCTTTTCAGATATTCGATGTCCTTTTCCTTCTCCGGTTTGAAGGGATCGAGGATCACCTTGTTGTCGCCGGCGGTATAGACGCGGCGCTCGACGCCAATCTTCTTCAAAAGCTCGGGAAAACCGAAACCGCCGGAAACGACGCCGATCGAGCCCACGATGGAAGTCGCATCGGCAATGATCTCATCACCCGCCAGCGCAATCATATAGCCGCCGGATGCTGCGACATCCTCGACGAAGACCAGCACCTTCTTGTTTTTCTCGGCGGCAAGATCGCGAATGCGATTGTAGATCATGCGCGATTGCACCGGAGAACCGCCCGGCGAATTGACGACGATGGCAACGGCCGGCGCCGTCTTCATGCTGAAGGCCTTTTCGAGCGCCTGCGACACGCCTGCAAGATTGAGCGATTGCCGCAGCGGGCCGCCACCGGACGAGATGACGCCGCTCAAACGGACGACGGGCACGATCACCTCCTCCTTGCGGAAGCGCTTCGGAAGCATGCGTCTCAAGAACCCAACCATTCGTCATCCCTGAATCATGATGTTTGCTGCCCCGTGATGTATGCACGGAAACGGCAAACGCAACATTGCGGATCGTATTTCATGCCCTGATCCTTGGGCGACCGAGTGGCTATCGGCGCGGATACGGAGCGCGGCCGTTGTTCATATCATCGACGAAATCGGTGAATTTATGTGTCCCTTCGCCGTGCATGATCAGAGGCGCACGCAGTGCCAGCCTCGCCCTCGATCCCTTGATCGCCGTCACCAGAATGCGCACCGCACTCTCGCCTTCGCGGGGATGGATCGGCGTGATTTCTATACCGCCAAAGCGGCGGCCGCAGGCGACGATGATCTCACCGATCGATTCCGGCCGCGCAATCAGCGATAGCTGACCGCCAGGGATCATGATCGCGCCGGCCGTGCGGATCCATTTCTCAAACAGCCCCTCGGTCATGGCATGCGCCTCGGCCTTCAGCGCATCGGGCGTCAGCCGGTCGCTGGCATCGTTGAAGGGCGGGTTCATGATGACGTGGTGGAAGCTGTCGTCGACAAGGCCTGCCTCGTTGCGATCCTTGCCGGTCAGCGTCACATCGGCTTCGATGACGGAGACACGATCGGCAAATTGGGCATTTTCCGGCAACACAAGGCTCTTGCGGGCGAACTCGGCCATGTCGGACGAGCGCTCGAACAGCACGACTTCCGCCAGGTCGAGTCTCGACGCCACAGCCATTCCGGCTGCTCCCGCACCTGCACCGAGATCCGCCACCCGTATGGAGCGCTCATCTGCGACGAGCGCCGCCAATAGCATGGCATCCATGCCCGAACGGTGCCCCCTGCCCTTCGGCTGGACGACATGAAAGGCGCCGCGATGGAAGGCGTCGATGGTTTCGGAGGGCTTACCGGTCATGGCCGACCTCAGGTCCGCACCGGGCGCAGCTCGTCGCCGAGGCCGGCATCGATGAGGATGCGACGGGCCAGATCGGCCCGCTCTTCCTCGACCAGGAAACGGCGCGGCAACATGCCGAGCGAGCCCTCCAGAATGCTCATGGCCTGATCCGCAACGAAGCAATGAATTCCTGCATCCTTCATCAGGCTCTCGGCAAATGAGAGTAGGACGGGGTCGTTGGTGCGGATCAGCTCGTGCATAAGCCTTAGAATTCCTGTCAAATTTACGCGACGAGACAATTCGCCTCTTGCCGCCTCTTTCGCCCCTTCTTATTGTGCTTTGCAGAAAATGAACAGGAGTCCGGATCGTTGGGCGTCGTGATACCGCTGGAAGAAAGCAAGAATAAACTGGCATCCATCAAGCCCTTGGTGGATCTGACCAAGGCGGATATGGAACGCGTCAATCAGCTCATCCTGTCCAAGGCCGGCTCCGATGTGCAGATGATCCCAGAGGTCGCAGAGCATCTCATCTCGTCGGGCGGCAAGCGCCTGCGGCCGATGCTGACCATCGCCTCCGCCGCTCTTTACAACTACCAGGGCGACAATCACATCAAGCTCGCGACATCAGTCGAATTCCTGCATACGGCCACGCTGCTGCACGACGACGTGGTCGATGAAAGCGATCTGCGTCGCGGCAAGTCCACGGCCCGCATGATCTGGGGCAACCAGGCGAGCGTTCTCGTCGGCGACTTCCTGCTCGGCCAGGCTTTCCGCATGATGGTGGAAGTCGGCTCGCTCGACGCGCTCGACGTACTCTCCTCGGCCGCCTGCGTCATCGCCGAGGGCGAAGTGCTGCAGCTTTCGGTCTCCAAGAACATGGAAACGACCGAGGACGATTATCTCTCTGTCATCCGCGCCAAGACCGCCGCCCTGTTTGCAGCCGCGGCCGAAGTCGGACCGATCGTCGCCAATGCCGGCAAGGCGGAGCGCAATGCGCTGAAATCCTACGGCACCAATCTCGGCCTTGCCTTCCAGCTCGTCGACGATGCGCTCGATTACGGTGGCAAGGCTGCCGATCTCGGCAAGAATGTCGGCGACGATTTCCGCGAAGGCAAGATCACGCTGCCGGTGATCCTCGCCTATCGCCGCGGCACCGAAAAGGAACGCGCCTTCTGGCGTGACGCCATCGAAACCGGCAACAACAGCGACGAGAATCTCGAGAAGGCGCTTGGCCTGATCACGAAATACGGCGCGCTGGCTGACACAATTGCCCGTGCCGTGCATTACGGCACCATCGCGCGTGATGCTCTGGCGCCATTGCCGGAAACGCCCTGGAAGTCGGCACTTCTCGAAGTGATCGATTTCTGCATCGAACGCGTTAATTGATAGCGGCGACCCGAATTTGTTGCAGGGCCGCTTCAAAAAAGCCATCCTGTTGTGAATCAGTTGACACGAATGCGTTGTGCCGCCGGCGATTTCGCCGGCCATTCCCTTGATGAAAGGCTTTCTAATGCGGCAGAGACTTGCCATCCGTTTCCTTTCGGGCGTAGCCTTGGCGGCAATCCTTTCGGTGTCCGCCCTGACTGGCGCGCGCGCGGAGGATAAACCGGCAGCGCCGGAGGCCAGTGCTCCGGTTACTTCTTTCGATCCGGATAGCGTCGATACTTTCGCAGGCGCTTTCCTGGCCGCCCGTACCGCCGATGTCGATCACGACTACGACACCGCCGTCGCGCTCTACAAAAAGGCGCTGATGATCGACCCGAGCAATCCGGAGATACGCCAGCGGCTGATGATCTCGCTGCTGCTGAACGGCAACCTGGAAGAAGGCGTCAAATACGCCAACGAGCTGAAGAGCGACCCTTCCGTCGAACGCGTCACGACAATCGTGCGCGGCATGGACGCCATTCGCCGCCACGAATACCGCACCGCGCAGGAAATCCTCAAATATAACGGTCCGAACGATCTGGACCGGATGATGACCAACCTGCTCGCCGCCTGGGCACGCGCCGGATCCGGCCGTGGCAAGGATGCGATCGCAATGATCGACAAGATGAAGGGACCGGACTGGTTCAACATCTTCAAGAACTATCATGCCGGTGCCATCGCGCTGACGATGGGTGACTTGAAGTCGGCACGCTCTCACCTCAATGACGCGATCCTCGACAAGACGGGCGGCGCGACGGCTCCGGATACGTTCATGCGCGCTGTGATGGCGCTCGCTCGTCTCGAAGCCAAGGCCGGCGACAAGCAGAAGGCCCTGGATGCGATCTCCGTCGGTGACAATCTCGTCAGCAATTACGCGCCACTGAATGCGCTGCGCGACAGCATCAGCAAGGGCGATACGCCGGACCAGCAGGTGACCAACGCCAGCGAAGGCGCGGCCGCCGTGCTCTTCACCATTGGCGCTGCGCTGAACCGTGATGGCGCCGAGGATGTCGTCTCGCTCTACCTGCAGATCGCCAACTCCCTCGACCCGAAGGCAGCCGACACGCTGGTCCTGCTCGGCGGTCTGGCCGAAAAGCAGGAGCAGACCGATCGTGCGATCGCTTTCTACAAGAAAGTGCCCGATAACTCGCCGATGGCCCGCATCTCCGAGCTGCAGCTCGGCCTTGCGCTCGCCCAGTCCGGCAAGGTCGACGACGCACGCAAGCATCTGAAGGCGCTGATCGATTCCGATCCCAATGATGTCCGCAGCTATCTCGCCTATGGCAGCGTCCTTTCGGATGCCAAGGACTTCCAGGCCATGGCCGACAATTACGACAAGGCCGTGCAGATCATCGGCCCTGTGCCGAAGCGCAGCGATTGGGCCGTGTTCTTCCAGCGCGGCATTGCCTATGAGCGACTGAAGAAGTGGCCGGATGCCGAGCCGAACTTCAAGAAGGCCCTGGAGCTCAATCCGGATCAGCCGCAGGTTCTGAACTATCTCGGCTACTCCTGGGTCGACATGAACATGAATCTCGACCAGGGTCTGGACATGATCAAGAAGGCCGTCGATCTGAGGCCGGATGACGGTTACATCGTCGATTCCCTCGGCTGGGCCTATTTCCGCCTTAACCGTTTCGACGACGCCGTGAGCGAACTGGAGCGGGCCGCACAGCTCAAGGCCGGCGATCCGACGATCAACGACCATCTCGGCGATGCCTACTGGCGCGTCAATCGCAAGCTCGAAGCCGTCTATCAATGGAACCGGGCGCTCGCCTCCAAGCCGGAAGAGGCCGATATTCCGAAGATCAAGGAGAAAGTCGAGAAGGGCTTGCCGCCACTCGATAACGATCCGAAGACCGTCGACAAGAGCAAGCAGCCCGACCCAGCACCTGCGCCCTCGCCCGACACGAACGCTCCGGCGCCGGTCGACAAGAAGTCCTAAGATTTCCATGAGCACGATCTTGGCAGCGGGCGCTTTCGACCTTACGGAAGAAGCGCCCGCAAAGATCAATCTTGCACTGCATGTCACCGGCCGCCGTGCCGATGGCTATCATCTGCTCGACATGCTTGTCAGTTTTGCCCGCCATGGCGATCGTCTCGGCTTTCGTCCCGGCGAGCATGACGATTTCAGCCTTTCCGGGCGCTTCGGGCCTCTTCTTTCCGCCGATGCCGAGGCTGGCGACAATCTCGTGCTCAAGGCGCGTGATCTCTTGCGACAGGTAGCCAACGCGGCCGGCTTCGACGCCCCCCCCGCCCATATCCATCTGGAAAAGAACCTGCCGATCGCATCGGGAATCGGTGGCGGCTCGGCGGATGCAGCCGCGACGTTACGCGGGCTGATGCGGCTGTGGCGCCTTAAGCTGCCGGAGGACACGATCAAGACGATCGCCTTGAAGCTCGGTGCCGACGTGCCGATGTGCCTCGCCAGCCAGCCGCTGGTGGCGCGCGGGATCGGCGAGGCAATAGACCTGCTGCCCGGATTTCCGGCCTTTGCCATGATCCTCGGCAATCCGCTTGTCGGCGTCTCGACGTCGGATGTATTCCGTCAGCTGCCCCGCAAGGACAACCCGCCGCTGCTGTTTCCGTCGCAGATGCCGCAAGGGCAAGGCGAATGGATCGACACGATCAAGACCCTGCGCAACGACCTCGAACCACCTGCGCGCTTGATCTGCGGCGAGATTTCGATGCTCTCCGGCCTGATCGAAAGCCAGTCCCCGATCCTGACGCGCATGTCCGGCTCCGGCGCGACGTGCTTCGGCATCTTCAACGATCTCGAACAGGCGACGGCCGCCGCCGCTTCGCTTCACAGACAGAGGCCGGACTGGTATTTCCGGGTAACCGAAACGATCGCGGGAGAGGCATGATGACAGCGTCAGGCAACGAAAGATCCTTCATTCCCGTCGGTATCGCCGTATTGACCGTTTCCGATACCCGCACGCTCGCCGATGACAAATCCGGCGATACGCTGGTTGCGCGGATCGCTGATGCCGGCCACAGGCTCGCTGCCCGCACCATCGTTCCCGACGACAAGGAGCGCATCCGCGCGCAGGTGGAAGTCTGGACGAAAGACGATGCCATCGACGTCGTCATCACCACCGGTGGGACAGGCTTTACCGGCCGCGACGTCACGCCGGAAGCGCTGGAGCCTCTGTTCGAAAAGCGGATGGATGGTTTTTCCGAAGTCTTTCATCGGATCTCCTACGACAAGATCGGTACGGCGACGATCCAGTCACGGGCGACCGGCGGTGTTGCCAACGCCACCTTCATCTTCGTGTTGCCGGGATCTCCCGGTGCCTGCAAGGATGCCTGGGACGGCATCTTGAAGGCACAGCTCGACTACCGGCACATGCCCTGCAATTTCGTGGAGATCATGCCGCGCCTCGACGAGCATCTGAAGCGCGGCGCCGGCTCCAAGTAGATCTTGCGCGCCTGCAGGGCGGCAGGTGGTCGCTATGCCTTCGGCCCCGGCAAGACAGGAATTGATTCCCATTTATCGCCGCTGAGAATGATGCAGCTGCGGCCGGACGCGTCGCTCATCAGCAGCGTCCAGTTGCCGCTCTCGGCCGCGTAGATCTCCATGATCGTATTGGAATCGAGCTTGCCGATGGCGGAAAGCTTTTCCGAAAGATGATCGCCGAGAAAGGCGACGATATCGACGCGCTGAGCGCAGGCAAGCGTTACCTGGGAGGCGGCGACGCGAGGATAGAGGATCGATGTTGCCACGAGGGCCGTTGCAATGAGGCGGGTGAGCATCGTGCGTTTCATAACGCACCTCCTTTCGCCGAAGTCTCGGCGAAAAAGGAGAGTTCCGCTGACCAGTTCCGCCTGATATCGGCATCTTCATGGTCGGCCGCCTGACGCGACACGCGTAAGGTGCCGCCACATGCAAATTATCGCAGCTATTTGCGGGTTTTCAAATGGAATCTCGGACCAGAGCCTATCGCGCCGCCCGCGCCACCCAGGACGGAATAAGCTCGCTTGAAAGCCGCCGACCCTTCTGCCCCTTGGCGAATTCGGCCAGCGGCATGCCCGATCTCGCGACGGCAATGGCCTGGTGCTTGGAAAGCAGCAAACCCAGCTCCAGTGGAGCCGTGCGACGGCCGATTCGCTTCAGAAACGGGCGGCGATAGCCACGCGATGCGGTAAAGCGCGCCGGCACTTTGTTCAGCGAAACATATTCGGCAATCTCATCGATCCAGCCTGCCTGCGGCCGCGCGCCGGGCTCGACCAGCAACAGCCATTCCCCCCTCGCCGACCGCAATATATCCTTGATGTCCCATTGCGAATAAAAGCGGCAGCCGGCAGCATCCGCCACCTTGGATGTGCCGTCCCTGGAACCGTGATCGAGCACGACCACATCGCTGACGAGCCCTTCGACCGCGCCTGCCACCAATGCCGCCAATGTCTGCGCCAGCTCGGGTTCGTGATCCTGGCATTCGATGATGACCGTCAACATTGCCCATTTATAGAGCGGCGCACAATTTATTGCCAGCACCTAACCTTCAGGTCCGAACGTTTAAGAAAAGCATCATACGCCGCCTGAAATTCCCGCAGCCGGCATCGCCAAACACCTCCCGTGAATGAGGTGGAAAGTGGCGTTTCCGGATTTTTGTTCTTGCAATGTTCTCATTTGTCGGATAGGAATTTAATCATCTTAGACGCGGCATGCGATGGCATGAGCCGCCCTGGAGCTACCGATGAACGAGCAGTCCCTTGCAGGGCAGGCCGCTTTCGCGCCTGCCAATACGGCAGATGTTGCCAATGCTTTGATCGCCGATGCCGGTCTCAGGGTCGACGCCGAGCGCCGGCGTGGACGCGGCGCGGGGTTGAACCCGAGCGGTCGGTTCGAGCCGCAGCAGCGCGAAACCTTCGACGATGGCTGGCAGAGCTTCGAAGAGCTGCCGCCCTTCAAGACCGAGGTGCAGGTGGAGAAGCCTCGCACGGCCATTACCCGCAACGAATCTCCCGATATTCCCTTCGATCGCTCCATCAATCCATACCGCGGTTGCGAACATGGCTGCATTTACTGCTTTGCGCGGCCCACGCATGCCTATATGGGCCTGTCGGCGGGGCTGGATTTCGAATCGAAGCTGTTTGCCAAGCCGGATGCGGCCAAGCTTCTGGAGCGCGAGCTGGCAAAGCCCGGCTACAAGCCGCGCGTGATTGCTATCGGCACCAATACCGACCCCTATCAGCCAATCGAGAAGGAATGGCGGATCATGCGCCAGATTCTCGAGGTACTGAACCGGGCGAACCATCCAGTCGCCATCGTCACCAAGTCAGCGCTGATCATGCGCGATATCGACATTCTGAAAGAGATGGCGACCAAGAACCTCGTGCGGGTAGGCCTGTCGGTGACGACGCTCGACCGCAAGCTGGCGCGCACGATGGAGCCGCGTGCTGCGACGCCGCCGCGACGGCTGGAGGCGATCCAGGCCTTGAGCGAAGCGGGCATCCGCACCTCGATCATGGTGGCGCCGATCATCCCCGCACTCAACGATCACGAGATCGAGCGCATTCTCGATGCCGGCAAGGCGGCCGGCGCGCAGGAGGCAAGCTATGTCATTTTGCGGCTGCCGCTGGAGGTGAGCCCGCTGTTCCGCGACTGGCTGCTGCAACATTATCCGGATCGCTATCGCCACGTCATGTCGCTGATCCGCTCGATGCGCGGCGGCAAGGATTACGATGCCGAGTTCGGCAAGCGCATGAAGGGTGCCGGACCGTACGCCTGGCAGATCAGCCGTCGCTTCGAAATGGCGACCCGCCGGCTCGCGCTCACACGCCGTAACATCGCACTGCGCGACGATCTGTTCGTGCCGCCCGATGGCAGCGGCGTGCAGCTGTCGCTGCTCTGATTTTCGATTTTGACCTTCCTTGCGGGGTTTCCCTGAGCCCGCTGGAAAAGCCCCCCGGTTCGCCGCCATGATCCACCGGGGGCTTGCAGGAGATCGGGTGGTGTGCGAGCTTCGCCGCATGTCACGCCGTGCACCACCCGATTCTCCAATGCTCTTCGAGGACGTCCCACTCGTTCCGAGTTTCGAGCTGGAACTGATTGCGCGCCGTGCCGGCCATTGGCCGGTTGCCGGAGCCGATGAGGCAGGCCGAGGCCCGCTCGCAGGACCAGTCGTGGCTGCCGCTGTCATTCTCGACCCCGAACGCATTCCGAATGGTCTGAACGATTCCAAGCAGTTGAGCGCTGCCAAGCGCGAGGAACTGTTCGTCGAGATCCTGGCAACAGCAACAGTCTCCATCGCCTCGTCGAGCGCCGGTCGCATCGACACGACCGATATCCGCAAGGCAAGCCTTGATGCCATGCGGCGCGCGATTTGCGGACTGGCACTGCCGGCAAGCTATGTGCTGACCGATGGACTCGATGTGCCAACCGGTCTTGCCTGCCCGGGCAAGGCCGTGGTCAAGGGCGATGCGCGCTCCTTCTCCATCGCCGCCGCTTCGATCGTCGCGAAAGTGACCCGAGACCGGATGATGGCACGCGCCGGTGTCGTTTTTCCCGCCTATGGGTTTGCTGCCCATGCCGGCTATGGCACGGCACAGCACCGCGCCGGCATCGAGGAGCATGGCCCCTGCTCCCTGCATCGCATGAGCTTCCGCCCCTTGCGCAAAGATGCCGTCTGAACACTCAGAGCATTTCCGCTTTTCTTCGAATCGCGAAAACGCTCTATCCCTTGTTTTGCGCAATTCCAGACGGAAAGCCGCTATACGTTTTTCCGGAAATTGCTTTAGCGCGTCAGTCCAGTGACAAGCTCCGCCGACCATTTTCTGATATAGGCGATGTCTTCCCTATAGATGCGATCGTGCCCATCCTGCAGATTGCGTCGGTATCTCTCGATCCCACGCTCGGCCTCTCGCTCCATGAAGGACAGCAAGGCCTCCAGCCGTTCGACAATGATGTCCGGTAGGCGGGCACGCTCCGCGGCGGGCAGCCCATAGGCATCGACAAAGATGCGGGCGCGACGGATCTGGTCGGCTGGCCTCTCCAGTCCCTCCGCTGCAACGCTCGAGGACAAGGGCGCCCATCGATAGACCGCATAGGCCAGATCCCAGCAACGGGAGCCGGGATGCGCCGCCTCGAAATCGATGATACCAGTCACCTCGCCGTTGTTCAGAACGACGTTGTAGGGCGCGAAATCGCCATGGCAGATGATCTCGCAGGGCGGCCGGGCCGGCAGTTGCCACCTATAGCCGGCCTCAAGGCTCTTTGCGAACAAGGCGGAACAATCATGATAGCGACGCAGCAGCGATGCCGCCGACTGCAGCGCTTTTTCACTGCGCATATCAGTGCGGTCATCGAGATCGCCGGTATCTCCGGGCAGATAGGTTACCCGCTCCCAGGCCTCGTCATATCCAGCCGAAATCGGAGCTGCATCGAAACCATGCCGATGCAGCACAGCCAGCAAGGCGTGCACGCCCGCTGTCCAGGCCGCTGCCGGCCTCACGATAAGATCGCCCTGACGAAACGGTTCGCCGCCTATCACTATCTGCATCCGCCCCTCCCCAAGCTCATGATTTTGCTGCTGGTTGCGGTAATGATCAACCCGGCGGGGCGGAAAACAACAAAAGCCCCGCCGAAGCGGGGCTCTTTTGAATTTCGATCATCCGCAGGCCTAATTCAGCCGCGTCTTCACTTCCTTGACCGCATCGCTGAAGAGACCCGACTGGACGTTGCCATCAGCCTTCTTCGCCAGAACCGATTCAGCAGCAGCAATTGCCAGGTCGACGGCGGCGGAACGGACCGCCTTCATCGCATCGGCTTCGGCCTGCTTGATCTTCTGCTCGGACAGAGCCGTGCGGTTGGCGACGAATTCCTCGGTCTTCTTGCGAGCTTCGTTCGTCAGCATTTCAGCTTCGCGCTCGGCTGCGGCAACGATGTGCGCTGCTTCAGCCTCGGCTTCCTTACGCTTGCGCTGATACTCGGCCAGCAGGTGCTGGGCCTCTTCGCGCAGGCGCTTGGCTTCCGCCAGCTCGTTACGGATCTGATCAGCACGGTCGTCCAGCGACTTTGCCATCATGCCCGGAACCTTCAGGTAAACGATCAGGCCGAGGAAGATGAGAAGGCTGACAAACGCGAAGAAGGTGTTGTCTAAAGCGAATTCCATGGATCACCCCTCCTGCTTGGCGGCAGCTGCTGCAACCGCAGAGGCGACATCGGCCTTGCCGGCGACATTGCCAACCAGCTGCTCGACGACGGCACCAGCCGTCTCCTCGGCAATCGCGCCGACATCGCCAAAGGCTTTCGCCTTGATTTCAGCGATCCGACCTTCTGCGGCCTTGAGCTTCTCAGCCAGGCTTGCCTCGATCGCCTTGCGATCTTCCTCGGCCTTGGCCTTGGCGGCATCGCGGGCACTGGCGCCGATGGAATTCGCCTTGGCGCGCGCAGCGGCCAATTCGCTTTCATAGGTCGCGACGGCGGCGTCGGCTTCAGCCTTCAGACGCGAGGCTTCTTGGATATCCTGGGCGATCCGGTCGTGCCGGCTTTCCAGAATGCTGCCGACGCGCGGAATAACGATCTTCTGCATGGCCACGTAGAAGATGACGAAGGTGATCACCAGCCAAAGCAGCTGTGACGGATACGTCGTATGGTCAAACGGCGGGAATACGCCGCCGTGATGGCCTTCATTCGGCGCACCCGTTTCCGTGTGCACCGCTCCGGCGGCCGGCGGTGCTTCTTCAGCATATGCCGGGGTCACAAACATGCTCACCTCCAGGTGGTCTGCAAATACAAAGAATCACGGCTCGCTGCTCGCGAACCGTGATCTATGACGCCGCTGAGATCAGACGGCGAAGAGCAGGAGGAGAGCGACGAGCAGCGAGAAGATGCCCAGAGCTTCCGTAACGGCGAAGCCGAATACCAGACGGCCGAACTGGCTGTCAGCAGCCGACGGGTTGCGCAGTGCGCCGGACAGGTAGCTGCCGAAGATATTGCCGAGGCCGAGAGCCGTGCCGGCCATACCAAAGCAAGCCAAACCTGCGCCGATGAACTTTGCTGCTTCCGCGTCCATGTTGAACTCCTTTGAAATGGTTGTGCGGTGAATGACTGACGCCGTTAGACGCCAATGTCTTTATCCTTAGTGGCCACCCGGGTGGATTGCGTCGTTGAGGTACATGCAAGTCAGCACCGCAAAGACGTAAGCCTGGAGGAAGGCGACAAGGAACTCGAGACCGGTGAGGGCGACGGTCATGATAAGGGGAAGAACAGCCCCGCCGATGCCAAGCGCGCCGAGTGCTCCGAGCGAGGCGACGAAGCCTGCGAACACCTTAAGCGTGATATGACCGGCCAGCATGTTGGCGAAAAGACGAACGGAGAGCGAAACCGGGCGGGACAAGAAGGAGATGATTTCGATCGCCACCACCAGCGGCAGAAGAACGCCCGGAACACCCTGCGGGACGAAGATCTTGAAGAAGCCGAAGCCATGCTTGATCAAGCCGTAGAAAATAACGGTAAAGATGACGAGCAGTGCAAGCGCCAGCGTCACGATGATCTGGCTGGTGACGGTGTAGAAGTAAGGAACGAGGCCGAGCAGGTTCGCCGTCAGGACGAACATGAAGAGAGAGAAGACAAGCGGGAAGAACTTCATTCCCTTCGTCCCCGCCCCCTCTTTCAGCATCGAGGCAATGAACTCATAGGCCATTTCCGCCACCGACTGCGAGCGCGTCGGGATGACGCCGCGCGGCGCGCTGGCAAAATAAAGGAAGCCTGCGGAAATCACTGCGGAGGCAACCATGAACAGCGAGGCGTTGGTGAACGAAAAATCAATTCCGCCGATATCGATCGGGATAATCTTGAAGATCAGGAACTGATGGGTAGGATCGTTTGCCACCGCTTGTTCTCTTTCATTTTTCCGCTCCACCGAGCGGATGCTTCTCATCTGGAAACAGCGCCGCAGCGTTGCTTCCGCTCATTTCTTGTCAGGCCCACGCCCTTCCGGCATCGGTGTCGCCACCTTGCCTGCGGAGCGCAGCACGTTCAGCACGCCAGCACAAAATCCGAGAAGCAGCAAGATAATCATGCCCCACGGCGTCGTACCGAGAAAACGGTCCAAGACATAGCCCAGAACAGCGCCAACGATGATTGCGGCTATGAACTCACTGGAAAGCTTCATCGCCTGAGCATAGCCCTTACGGCTCTCCTCGGCGCGAACCTCCCCGCGTTCATCCTCTCTCACCGCAGCACGCTTGTTCGCCAACTCGGCTCCCAGCTGCGCCCGCCGCTGTTCCAGACCT
The DNA here is from genome assembly GCF_040215725.1 of Rhizobium sp. ZPR4. Classification (NCBI taxonomy): domain Bacteria; kingdom Pseudomonadati; phylum Pseudomonadota; class Alphaproteobacteria; order Hyphomicrobiales; family Rhizobiaceae; genus Rhizobium; species Rhizobium sp. ZPR4. The sequence goes on along the minus strand of NZ_CP157967.1, from coordinate 421,585 downwards.
TCGTCGCGGTCATCCGTCATGGTGGCATCCTCCCCATTTTCGTTGCGCGTAATCCCATTACCCCGGTCAACGCGTAAACGAACAGCAGGTTTCGCCACCTTTCGGCCCGTTTTGAAGTCGCGCGCAACATAGTTTTAGGAAAAAGCATAGTCAAGGCGTAGACGTCATCTGTCCAGCCATAAATTAGCCCAATTAAATCATGATCTTAGGCTGAAAGAGCCATATTGATTGAAAACTGAGCCGAAGAATCCTCTTCAGCCCCTGCTTTCTTGTGGCTTTTTTGCCAGGGGAAGCGACCCTGCCCGCGGCGTCAATCAGCCGGAACCGGCCGCCTCAGCTCCAGCCGCCGCCATAGGTCCTATAGAAGATGTGCATGCCTATGCGGCCAACCTTCACCATTTCAGCCGCCCATTTCGGCCGGACGTAGACAGCATGATAATGGGTGGCGGAACCGACTTCCGGCAGCCAGATCTTACCGGCAGTGACGGCCATAGCGACCTGGCGGGCGATGCGCCAGTGTTCGGGAGAATTGACGCGCTCCTTGACATTGTCGCAGGCAAAGGAGAACTGGCAGGCATTGTGCCAATCCTCGTTCTGATAGACGACACCGCAGATGGTCTTCGGATAGGCGGGATTGCGGACACGGTTGAGGATGACCTGGGCGACGGCGGCCTGCCCCTTCACGGATTCGCCGCGCGCCTCGAAATAGATGCCGGTCGCAAGGCATTGCTGCTCGTCGGATGAGAAGACCGATGGCGGCAAGACATTGGCGGCCCAGGCATGATCCTTCGGGCCAATCTGCGGCACGAAGCGGCCCTCGCCGTCCTGATCCTTGGCGAGAATGGAATCGAAGGGCGAGACACGGGCATAGTCCGGCGCCGGCGAGGCATAGGCCGCTGCCAGAACATCGGCATTCTGATTGGTGACCAGATTGGCGAGATCGGCCGGCACGCTATCGTCCAGCTTCGGCGGCTCTTTCTTGTAGAAGGCCGTGGCGATCTGGATTTCCTTGCCGCCGAGCTTCGGCTTCAGGAATGCGGTGCGCTCGCCGGTCGCGGATTCCGGCCGAAACAACATGCTCTGGCGCTGCAGCACGGAGCCTGCGGAAAAATCCTTCGGCGGCTGCATCGGTTCGACGGCCACCACTCTGCCCTTCTTATCCTGCCGATTGATGCGATCCTCATCCGGCCGGGGATCGCTGCCCTTCTGTTCGGACTGGAACGCGACCCGGCGCCCGTCCGGCAACACGAGGCCACCATCTCCAATGGCGGCGGAGGCCTTGACGTCACCGAAGGCCAGTTCCGCCTGATGGGTGGAGCCGGCTGGCGAGTCAGTCATCACCATGCGCCAATTGGCGCCTTCCCTATCGATCCCAGCAAGCAGGCCGGCAAGATCGCCATAGGCTGCTGTCGATGGAAAAATAAGCCAGGCGCAAAGCCCGAAGACGGCTGGAGAGGTCCAGTTTTGTGGCAGGAACCGCAATTTGCGGCTGGCATAACGCGAGCGAGACAACACCGGACTCCAAACGGCACTCGAAACTAGGAGCCGGAATAATCTCCCATTAACCTTGATGGATGGTTAATTCGGGCGATTCTATGGTTACGAATGCGATGATCCGCAAAACATGAAAGGCCCGGCGGATATCCGCCAGGCCTTTTTGAAGGAGCGGCAAGAATATCCGCGTCAGATGATGACGTGCGAGCCGAGTTCCACAACGCGGTTGGCCGGCAGGCGGAAATAGTCCGACGGATCGGTCGCGGCGTTGGCGAGCGCGATATAGAGCCTGTCCTGCCAGTGCGGCATACCGGATTTCGCATCCGGCACCAGCTTGCGCCGGCCGAGATAGAAGGAGGTCGACATGATGTCGAACTTCAGGCCCGTCTTGCGCAGCGTCGCCAATGCCTGGGAAACGTTTTGCGATTCCATGAAGCCGAAGCGCAGCTCGACGCGCGAAAAGCGGTCGGAGACCTTTTCGACGGTATAGCGATCCTCCTGGGCGACGCGCGGCTTGTTGACGGTGCGGATCGTCAGGATGACGTTCTTGTCGTGCAGGACGTGATTGTGCTTCAGATTGTGCAGCAGCGCGGCAGGTGCAGATTCCGGATCGCTGGTCAGGAAGATCGCCGTACCGGGCACATGCGCGGGCGAATGATCGCTCTTGCGCTCGATGGAGCTGACGAAGGAGGACAGCGGGATATCGGTGTGCCGCGTCTTTTCCATCAGGATCGAGGTGCCGCGGCGCCAGGTCCACATGATGACGGTGAAGGCCGTCGCGATCATGACCGGAACATAGCCGCCGTCATGGATCTTCAAGAGGTTGGCGCCGAGGAAGACGAATTCCAGCAGCAAGAGCGGCGTGAGCACGGCAACCGCCATCGGCAGCGTCCAGTTCCAGCGGACACGGACGAATTCAAACGCCATGATCGAGGTGACGACCATCGCGCCGGTCACCGAAATACCATAGGCAGTTGCCAGCGCGTCCGAGGTCTTGAAGGCCAGGACGAGGAAGATGACGCCGAAGAACAAGACTGTGTTGACCGATGGCAGGAAGATCTGCCCGGTATTGGTCTCGGAGGTAAAGAGAATTTCCATGCGCGGCAGGAAGCCGAGGTGAATCGCCTGACGCGTGAGCGAGAAAGCACCCGTGATGACGGCCTGGCTGGCGATGATCGTCGCCATGGTGGCGAGAATGACCACCGGCAGGATCGCCCAGTGCGGATACATCAGGAAGAACGGGTCCGACATGGCCATGGGATCGCGCAGCACCAGAGCGCCCTGGCCGAAATAGTTCAAGGTCAGCGACGGAAACACCAGCACGAACCAGGCCCACTGGATCGGACGGCGGCCGAAATGGCCAAGGTCGGCATAGAGCGCTTCCGCGCCCGTCACGGTCAGGAATACCGCGCCGAGAACCACGACGCCAAGAAAGCCTTCCCGCAGGAGGAAGCTCACCGCATACCAGGGATTGAGCGCCGCCAGAATGCTGTAGTCATCGGAAATGTGCATGATGCCGGCAACGCCCATGACGATGAACCAAAGCGCCGTGATCGGGCCGAAGAAGCGGGCGACCGCGCCGGTGCCATGTGACTGGATGGCAAAAAGCAGCGCCAGGATCGCGACCGATATGGGCACGATATAATCCGACAGTTGCGGCGTGACGAGCTTCAGACCTTCGACAGCTGAAAGGACCGAAAGCGCCGGCGTAATCATCGCGTCGCCGAGGAAGAGGGCCGCACCCAAAAGGCCCAGCAGCATCAGAATGGCGGTGTGGCCGTTCGCCGTCTTCATCAACAGCGCGAGAAGCGACAAGGTGCCGCCTTCGCCGTCGTTGTCTGCGCGGAGCAGAAAAAGGACATATTTGATCGTGACGATGATCGTCAGCGTCCAGAACATCAGCGAGACAACGCTGATGACTTCGCCGCGCGTCAGACCGTCAGCGGCCACCGGCTTCAGTGCTTCGCGAAAGGCATAGAGCGGGCTCGTACCGATATCGCCATAAACCACGCCAATCGAACCGAGCGCGAGGTATGCGAGCTTACGAGCGTTCATTTTCCCGTCGGGAGAATGATGGGTTTCGTTAGACATTCAGGATCACTAGACTCTCAGAGCCAGCCTTTCCAGCGAAAAAAGAAAAACGGAACGATGGCGGAAACCACCATCAACAACAACGATGTCGGGTAGCCGTAGGCAAAATGCAGTTCGGGCATGTGCTCGAAATTCATGCCATAGACGGACGCCACGAGTGTCGGCGGCAGGAACACCACGGAAGCGATCGAGAAGATCTTGATGATGGCGTTCTGCTCAATATTGATCAGCCCGAGCGATGCATCCAGCAGGAAGGTGATGTTTCCCGCGACGAAGGAGGCGTGCTCCGACAGTGACTGTACATCCCGCGAGACATTGCGACACAGTTCCCTGGCCTCCTGGTCCTGCTGCATGGCGGGTATGGCATGAAGAAAGGTCAAGAGCCGGGACAGCGAACTCAGGCTGTCACGTACCTTGCTGAGCGTACGGTGATAGCCTGCGATGTCCTTGAGCTTTTCTTCGAGATAGTTGCCCGGGCGGCGGATCTTCTTTACGCGATCGCCGAACACGTGCACCGACAATATATCGATACCCGCAACGGTCTGTTCAAGGACCTCGGCGGTACGGTCGACGATGGTTTCGAGAAGCTTGGCAAGAAGCGCGATACCCGTACGGCGCTCCTGCGGAATGCGCTGCAGCGCCGCGATGAAGAGTGCGAAGGACTTCGGCTGCGCATAGCGGATGGTGACCAGCCGATGCCCCGTCAGGATGAAGGCGACATCGGTGAGCATCGGCAGATTGGTATCGGCCTTCCACAACAGCGACGCCGTGAGAAAGACGGAGCCGTTTTCGACATAGAGGCGGCTCGACGGCTCGATGTCCTTCATGTCCTCGCGCGTGGGAACCTCGAGCCCAAGCAGGCGCTCGATATTGGCTTCTTCCTCACGCGTGGGATCGACCATATCGATCCAGATGGCATTGTCAGGCAAGCGGTCGGCGGCCGAGAGATCGGGGAGCTGAAGTGGCTTGGAATCTGAGCAATAGGCAGTTATCAACTGCTCGCTCCCGCAGCAGCGGAGACGACGCTAAGGTCGAGGCACGTTGCGCGCACTCGCTGCGATCCCACCAATGGCCAATGAAAAAAGCTCATAAAACCCCGGTCGTATCCCGCCGGTCTGGCCGGGAATCCGTGTCCATGTTCCATTGCGCTGCTGTACCAATCCTTCGCCCGTCCTGGCGAAGCCGCCTGCTCGGACGAAATAAAACCACCATGCGGCGGAGGGCGGTCATCGGAAATGCTCGACCAGTTCCACGCCGGCGGCGCATATGCAGCAAAGCTCGCAAAGAATCAAGTCACAACCTCTTCATTGCGCGATTTCACCGCAGTTTGGCTAAACTTGCGAAGTCATAGCACAGGATGCCGACAAGACAATCCGTCACTATACGGAAAGCCCGGATGTCTTTGTGAATTATTCAAATACGATCGATGGCGCCGCGCGCTGTGGTGCGCTGGCCACTTGCTTCCAGACCTTGGCAGCGATCTCGCGATATATGCCGGCTACCACCCCGTTCGGCTCGGCGGCGACAAGCGGCGTGCCAGCATCCGAAGTCTCGCGGATGCCCATGGTCAGCGGCACTTCACCGAGGAAAGGCACGCCGATGCGCTCGGCTTCCTTGCGCGCGCCACCATGGCCGAAAATATCATAGCGTGCACCGGTATCCGGCGCGATGAAATAGCTCATGTTCTCGACGATGCCGAGGACGGGAACCTCGACCTTGCGGAACATGTTGAGGCCCTTGCGCGCATCGATCAGCGCCAGGTCCTGCGGCGTCGAGACGATGACAGCGCCGGCAAGCGGCACCTGCTGCGCCATGGTCAGCTGCACGTCGCCAGTGCCGGGCGGCATGTCCACCACGAGCACGTCGAGGTCGCCCCAGGCAACCTCACGCAGCATCTGCAGCAGCGCCGATTGCACCATCGGCCCGCGCCAGATCATCGCGGTCTCCTCTTCGACGAGGAAGCCCATCGACATGACCTTGAGGCCGTAATTCTCCATGGGATTGATGATGCGCCCGTCGATCTGCGTCGGGCGTCCGGAAATCTTCAGGAGGCGCGGCATCGAGGGGCCGTAGATATCGGCATCCAGAATGCCGACGCGCAGGCCGTTGGCCAAGAGGCCTAGCGCGAGATTAACTGCGGTGGTCGATTTGCCGACGCCACCCTTGCCGGAGGCGACCGCAATGATGGCCTTGACGCCCGGAACGCCGATCTTGGCGGCGCGAGGCGGCTGTTGCGGCGCGTGCTGATGAGGATGTGAATGGCCGTGCGGGGCAGCTTGTGCGGGCGCAGGCCGGGGCGCCGGAGCACCGGCCTTCTTGTCGGCCGTCAGGGCGACGAGGGCGCCCTTGACACCGGGCATATCCTTGATGACCCGCTCGGCCGCAAGACGCATCGGCTCCAGATCCTTGGCACGTTCGGCTGGAACGGTGATGGAGAAATAGACCTTGCCATCGGAAATGAAGACATCCGACACCATGCCGAGCTCGACGATATTGTGCTCCAGGTCGGGGCCGCGAACCGTCTTCAACGTTTCCAGCACCTGTTCCTTGGTGATATCAGCCATTTCATCCTCACTGCAGAATCCTTTTCGGCAGCGCTGCATCGGGCGGGCGCTTTCCGAAATCATTCTGGTTTAGATAGTAGAGAGGCGGGACTTCGCCAAACGAAATTCGGGACGCCGTCGATAAAATGCGTCTTCGTTGCGGCCGGCAGGTCCGCCGGGTCCATGAAGAACCCTTACCAGCCGCAACGCTCTCCCAGTTCGGGAAGACATGATCGTCGGCCGACATAGAACACCCGTCTGAAAGGAATAGGGCGAAGGCGCGAAAATCGTCCCACGAGCGCGCCCGAACTTGCTAAGCGTGTTAAATAAGCAACAACCGCCGCCGATCCCTTCGCCGGGAGAAGCTAGGGCGATGGGCATCGGCGACGGTCGTTTGATCCGCGCACGTTTCATCGGCGCTGTTATCAAAGTCCCCTCTGGACCTCTACCCATTTAGAAGCAGGAAGCGTGCCAGTTTTCAACAAATCCGTAAAACTAAAATATTTCAATCACTTATTCCAAACCACACCTGAATCGGCATGGTAGATCATCGCTATTGGCTTCGTCATATTTTATTCGCAGCGCACAAAATTCATTCACACGCTGCTCGAATCTCGATCATCGCATCGAGACGACGATGTCATTATTTGATCAAGCCGACGCGCAAGGCCTTGGCGACGGCCTGCGTACGGTTGACGGTATCGAGCTTCTTGGTGGCACGATTGAGGTAATGATTGACCGTATGTTCGGACAGAGACAGGATTTCGGCGATTTCGGCGCTGGTCTTTCCGGCTGCCGTCCAGTTCAGGCAATCGATCTCCCGGTCGGTCAGGGCATCGACAACGCGAACATCAAGATTGCGGATTTCGGCAAGCCGGTCGAAAACGTGAACTGCGATATAGAAAAGGTCCTTGATCTCTTCCACCGAAAATAGCTCGCGGTCACCGGCCAGACAAATAGCGCCGCGAAGACCGGAGGCATCGTGGGTCGGGAAATAAACGAAGCGCGTCATGCGGAAACGTTCAAACAGAGCCACCACGAGCTGCGACTTGCTCTCTTCGCGGTTGGGGCTTGTCGCCACTTCATAAACAAAGGGTAGCGTGGAACGGCGCAGACGTTGCAGCGCGGGGCTGGTCGACAACAGATTTTCCTGATCGTAGATCGACAACAATTCCGCCGGCCAGTTGTTGATGACTGAATTGCTTTGCAAGTCCGAGGACGTAATAGGCGGCAGATTGAGAACCATGAAGGCGCGGCAACGATAGGCCTCCGTCAGCCCCTTCATGAAACGGAACACATCGAACTGCGTCTTAAGCCTGCTGATTTCCTCGATAAAGTCCTCGCCACGAGGGGACATGCCCGCCTGTATCAATGCCGCCATCATCAGTCTTCTTTATGTAAAAGAGGGAAAAAATACGAAACTTCCGTCTCTTGCCCCTCACGATTATCATACGGCAGCCGATATCAGCCGCTCGGCAAAATATAGTTTTTCAAAACCGTGACTGCATCAACGCCCGTTACTATTATGTCCGCTCAACACCTCGCCAAATCCTGTATGATTCCAATAATCACTTGGGGATAATGGCAGTTCTTCCGCATATCTCAACAGTAAAATTCAAGATAAACGGGCAATTTCGCTAAGGTCAGGCGCGAACAGCATTAAATCCGTAAGTTTCGGACAGCCTTTGCGCGAAATTTATGGAGTCAGCGCTTAGGCCCCATCCGGTTGCGCATGTCCGTCCTAATCGAATCAGCAGTGGCAACCACCAAAGGCGCCCATGCCTGCAACTTTTCCAGTGTGACACGATAGGCCGGGCCGGTCACCGAGACGCCGGCCAGCATATGACCGTCATCGGAACGGATCGGGGCAGCAACGCAGCAAATGCCGCTTTCATGCTCCTCCAGATCGAAGGCATAGCCTCGCGCCCTGATTTCCGAAACATCGGAGAGCAGCTCTAAGGCATTGCGAAACGTATGCTCTGTATAGGGGCGATATTCGAGGCTTGAGATTCTCGCTTCAAGCTCGGCATCATCGAGCGCGGAGAGTGCTGCCTTGCCAACACCGGTACAATAGGCCGGAGATGCATTGCCGACCTGCGAATACATGCGTATGGATTGCCGACCCTCGACCTTGTCGAGATAGATGACCTCCGTGCCGCGCAGGACGCCAAGATGGACGGTTTCACCGGTCACCTCCTGCAACCCATGCAGATGTGGCTCGGCAACCGCGCGAAACTCGTTGCGCGCCCAGCTGCGCGAGGCAAGCGTCAAGAGCCGCAACCCGATCAGATAGCGACCGTCGCGGTCGACCTCCAGAAGCCCTTCCTCGACAAGATGCGACAATTGACGGTGCAATGTGCCGCGCGGCTGATCGGAGAGCGAGAGGATGTCGGTAAAGCGCATCGGTCCATCGGCGAGCGCGACAAGATCGAGCAGGGAGACGAGCTTTCCCAGCGTTCCGGTTTCCCGGTCGCGACGCGTTTTATTTTTGCTGTCCCCTGAACCCAGATCGACGCTCATTCATTTATCTCTGGCAGAGCCGCACTATCCTTGACAGCGTGAGAGGGTAGATCAATAATTCCATATAGTCAAATTATGTTCCGAATAATGGAACTTTCGATTGATCCGGGAGGAAACCACTTGACAGATACTCAGGCGCAATTTCCCGATCTGAAAGATCGCACCGTCCTCGTCACCGGCGGCGGCTCAGGCATCGGCGCAAGCCTCGTGGAAGCCTTCGCGAAACAGGGTGCAAAGGTCGCCTTCATCGATATCGCCGAGGAACCCAGCAAGGCATTGGCGGCCAAGCTTTCAGGCCAATCGGCGCATCCAGTTTCCTTCTACCACGCCGACCTGCGCGATGTCGGCGCGAGCAAAAGCACGGTTGCAGCGATCGAGTCCGATCTCGGCGCGATCCGCGTCCTCGTCAACAATGCGGCCTGGGACGACCGGCACGACATCGACACCATGACCGAGGACTATTGGGACAACAGCCAGGCGATCAACCTGAAACAGGTATTCTTCGTCTCGCAGTCGGCGGCACCCGGGATGCGGGCTGCCGGCGGTGGGGCGATCATCAACTTCTCCTCGATCGTCTTCAAGATGAATCCGCCGCAGCTCGCCTCCTACGCAACCGCGAAGTCCGGCATCATCGGGCTGACCAAGAGCTTTGCCGGTCGCTTCGGCCCCGAGAATATCCGCGTCAACGCCGTTCTGCCGGGCATGATCGTCACCCAGCGACAGCTCGACCTCTGGCTGACCGAGGACGGCATGGCCAAGACGATAGACCGGCAATGCCTGAAGCGCGTGCTGAGCGCTGACGATCTCGTCGGGCCGGTGCTCTTTCTGGCCTCGGACTGCTCCGGTGCCATGACCGGACAAGCCATCACCGTCGATGGCGGTATTTTCTAACCTTAAGATTTCTGACGTAAGACTTGGAGCATTTCTCATGACTAAGCCCGCATATGTCGCGGTGGACTGGGGTACCAGCAGTTTCCGGCTGTGGCTGATCGGCGAAGACGGCAGCATTCTCGCAGAGCGCCGCAGCGGCGAAGGCATGACCACGGCGGCCCAGACCGGCTTTGCCAAGGTTTTGCAGTCGCATCTCGACGCCGTATCCGCGCCGGCCGCCATTCCCGTCATCGTCTGCGGCATGGCCGGAGCACGCCAGGGCTGGGTGGAAGCCGGCTATATCGACACGCCGACCTCGCTTGCCGCAATCCTCACCGGCGCTGTTTCCGTGCCCGGACAATTCCGCGACGTGCGCATCCTGCCGGGTCTGGCACAGCGCAGCCAGCAGGTGCCCGACGTCATGCGTGGCGAGGAGACGCAATTGCTCGGCGCGATTGCTGCCGATGCCAAGGGCGAACAGCTCGTCTGCATGCCGGGAACGCATTCGAAATGGGTGCGTGTTCTCGACGGCCAGGTTGCGGGCTTCTCAACCTTCATGACCGGCGAACTTTTCGACGTCATCACCAAGCACAGCATCCTCTCGCATGCCGTTGCCGGCGCTGCCGACATGCCGGCCGATACGAAAGCATTCGAAGCCGCCCTCAAGATGGCAGCGGACAAGCCGGCGCTCGTCACCAACCTGCTGTTCACCGCCCGCTCCGGCCAGCTCCTGAACGGGCTTACGGCCGCCGGCGCGCAGGCGCTGATCTCCGGCACCCTGATCGGTACGGAAATCGCCGGTGCACTCGCTTCGGCAGGGCAGAACGCGGCCATCACGCTCGTCGCCTCCGGCCGCCTCCAGGCTCTCTATGAAGACGCATTCCGCGCCCTATCCCTCACCTACAAGACCATCGATGCCGATGCCGCCGTCCGTCGCGGACTTTCCGCTGCGGCCGAAGCGATCTGGTTCAATAAAGAAAGCAAAAGCTGATGACGACCCGCATCCCCTTCCCGCCCATGAAGCGCCCGCTCATCGCCATTCTTCGCGGCATCAAGCCGGAGGAAACGGCCGATATCGTCGGCGCGCTGATCGAGACAGGTTTCACGGCGATCGAAATCCCGCTGAATTCGCCGGAACCGTTCCGCTCCATCGAAATCGCCGCCAAGATGGCACCGACCGATTGCCTGATCGGCGCCGGCACGGTGCTGACGGTGGAAGACGTCGACAGGCTGGATGGCGCCGGCGGCAAGCTGCTGGTGACGCCGAATGTCGAGCCTGCGGTCATCAGCCGTGCTCGTGACAAGGGCATGGTGACGATGCCGGGCGTCTTCACCGCCACGGAAGCGCTTTCTGCCGCGCGCGCCGGCGCCACCGGTCTCAAATTCTTCCCCGCCGGCGTGCTCGGTGCATCCGGCATTACCGCCATTCGCGCTGTTCTGCCGCCCGAGCTGGTCATTGCCGCAGTCGGCGGCGTTTCGGACAAGAATTTCGCTGACTACACCAAGGCCGGTATCCTGGCATTCGGTCTCGGCACCAGTCTTTACAAGCCGGGAATGACCGCCGCAGAGGTTGTCGAACGCGCCAAGACCACCATTTATGCCTATGATGCAGCCATAGGAGCCTGATCTATGACCGATATTCATGATTTCCAGGGCAATATTCTCTGCAACACCTCCTCCGTCCTGGGAGAAGGCCCGACCTACGACCCCGATACGGACACCGTCTGGTGGTTTAACATCCTCGGCAAGGAACTGCACGAACTGCACCTGCCGACCGGCAAGAAACAGGTTCACGAGCTGCCGATGATGGCGAGCGTGCTGGCCCGCGTCGATGCAGAACGACAGATGATCGCCACCGAACAAGGTCTGTTCCTACGCGATATCGCGACCGGCGAGCTGAGCTTCTATGCGGCCATCGAGGCCGATAAGCCGGAAAACCGATCCAATGACGGCCGCACACATGTTTCCGGATCGCTCTGGATCGGCACCATGGGCAAGCGCGCGGAAATGCAGGCGGGCGCGATCTATCATGTCGCCGGCGGCAAGGTCACCAAGATCTTCGACCAGATCAGTATCCCGAATTCCATCTGCTTCTCGCCAGATGGTACGATCGGCTATTTCACCGATACCCGCGTCAGCCAGCTCATGCGCGTGCTCGTCGATCCCGAGACGGGACTTCCGACGGGAGAACCGATCGTCATGGTCGACAGCATGGAAGATCCGGGCGGCCTAGACGGTTCGGTCTGCGATGCGGACGGCTATATCTGGAATGCGCGCTGGGGCTCCGGCTTCGTTGACAAATACAGCCCGGACGGACTGCGCATCGAGCGCTATCGCGTGCCCGCGATGCAGCCCTCCTGCCCGGCCTTTATCGGCAAGAATGCAGACCGGCTGGCCGTGACGACCGCCTGGGAAGGGCTGGACGAGGAAGCCCGCTCCATGCAGCCTCAGGCCGGCGCGCTTCTGGAACTCGGCCCGACCGTCAGAGGCGTTTTCGACCCGCCATACAAGCTTTGATTGAGGCCCGCCTTCAGCCGCTCGGCGCTGAAGGCGGTATTGTTTCGACCGACAATGCAGGACCGAAAGATGGCTCGACCGGGCGCAAAATTGAAACCTGCATTGAACCGCCCTGTCATCCCATCAATCTTTCTGGTTGTCCTTTGAAGCGGTAATTTGCTGATTTTACAGCATATTCCTTTTGCTTCCGAGCTGAGTGATGCGATTTTCTGCAACTTTTGACGGAACCAAAACCTACCTGAGCCATTGCCTTTAAGACCGGTACGATAACGGTCGGCACCACAAAGGTTCCACTCGCGCTGGTAAGCATGCGCGTTGATTAAGCATGCCCATCAGAATGAAAGGTAGGTTCACGATGACTGGGAAACTCTTCACTTCTGTCGCCGCAGGCGCAATCTTTGCTACGGCGTCCGTACTTTCACCCATGGCTTTTGCCCAAGCGCAACAGCCATCGAATGGGGGTAGCGGCAACAATGCACCGGTGACGCAGTCCGCGCCGGCAACGCCGGATGCCACCAAGCCGGACAGCTCGTCGACACAGAAAAGCGCTCAGGCCCCTGCCCCGGCAACGGGGACAGACCAAGCCGGTGGCTATCTGACCGTGCAGTCCGCTGACCAGATCAGCGCGAGGACCTATATGGGCCAGTCGGTCTATAACGGTCAGAACGAAAGCATCGGTAGCATCAACGACCTGATCCTGCAAAAGCAGGGCGGTGTCGTCGCCGCAGTCGTCGGCGTCGGCGGTTTCCTTGGCATGGGCCAGAAAAACGTCGCCGTTCCGTTCGATAAGATCAACGCCACCCAGAATGCCCAGGATGGCACCATCAAGCTGACGACCACCGAAACGGCCGATGCCCTGAAATCCGCACCGGAATTCAAGACGCTTTCGATGCAGGCCTCCGAAAAGGCGGCCAGCTCGTCAGGCTCGTCGACCATGCCAGGGACGGATAGCACGACCACGTCGTCGACCAACAAGTAAATATTGGCGACAAGAAAACATCGGCCAGATGAAATGCGGAAGCGGCGGCCCTCATCGGCCGCCGCTTTCTTCGAATGTCTGGCTCAGGCGATTTCGCGTTCGTTGGCGAGATCGAAATAATGGGTCTGCAGGTAACGAAGCGTCGCAGTGCTGTCGACCGGTTTTCCGAAATAATAGCCTTGGCCCATGGCGCAGCCGAGCGCCTTCAGCTTCGCGGCTTCGGCATGTTCTTCTATGCCCTCCGCGACCACCCGCAGTTCAAGCCCCTCGCACATGGCAAGAACAGCCTTGATGATATGTTCGGACGCCCTGTCCGAATTCATGCGTGAGACGAAAGCCCGATCGATCTTGACCTTGTCGAAGATGAATTCGCGCAGGCGCCCCAGGCTGGATTGGCCGGTGCCGAAATCGTCGAGAGAGATGCGCACTCCAACCGCGCGAAGATCGGCGATGATGCGATGGGCCGTATCGGCCGAGCTCATGACCGCGGTTTCAGTGATCTCAAGTTCGAGGCGATGCGGGTCCAGGCCGGCGCGCGTCAGGATGGCGAGGATGCTGCTGCTGGTGCCGGGGTCCATCAGCTGTGCGGAGGACAGGTTGAAGGACAGAAACAGCTCGCGCGGCCACGAGAGTGCTGCCTCCGCCGCCTTTCGTAGCAGCGTTTCGGACAACGCATCGATGAAGCCTCGTTCCTCGGCAAGCGGCACGAAGACAGCCGGTGAGACGAAGCCGAGATCCGGATCGTTCCAGCGCGCCAGGGCCTCGAAACCGAGAACCATGTTGTTGGCAAGCGAGACGATCGGCTGGAAATGCACGTCGATGGAGTCGGAAATGATGGCATTGCGCAGCGCTTGCTCGAGCTGCGTCGCCCGTTTCATTTCCTGCGCGATCTCTCTGGAATAGACCGTGATCTGACCGCGACCGCGACGCTTGGAGCGATAGAGTGCCGTATCCGCATTTTTCAGGAGATCGTCGAATTCTTCTCCGGCGAAAGGGTGGATGGCAAAGCCGAAGGAGGCGGAAAGGCGGACATTGCGGTCGCCGAGATCATAGGGCGCCGACAGCACTTCGCGGATCATCTGCCCGAATTTCTCGGCACCGACGCGTTCGAAGACAAGCGGCAGCACAAAAGCGAATTCATCGCCGTCATGACGCGTCACCATCGCGCCGTCGGGTATGCAGGCCTTGAGGCGATGGGCAACCTGGCAGAGGATTTCATCGCCAGCTTCGACGCCGAACAGGTCGTTGATCGGCTTGAAGGCATCGAGATTGACAATCCCGATCGTAAAGGGTGCGGGATCGCCGGCACGCTCGAGCGAAAGCGCGCGCGCACGCTCGCGCATGCGATAGCGATTACCCAATCCAGTGAGCGGATCGGTATAAGCGATTGCCTGCGGCTCCTGACTGACTGGTCCCGGCAGCATCTCAGTCGATTTCATATTTGGTTCCGACCTTTTCTCCACCCGGGGGAAAAGCATGCCGAGGAAGTCTTAACAAAGGATGCCAAGACGACAGTCATTCGGCGCCGGCGATAAGTTGCCGTCGGAGGTGATATCATTGTAACATTTATCTATTTTGCGCCTTCAGGGCACCGCGCATATGCTTCTGGAATACCGTCTCGATGATATCGGGACTAACGGGCTTCAGGATGACGTCATCCATGCCGACCTCCGCGCATTCCTTGCGGTCACGCTCGAAAGCCTGTGTCAGCACGCCGATGATCGGCGTATGGGAGCCGCTGCCCTTTTCCGCTCCACGGATCAGCCGGGTGGATTCAAAGCCATTCAGCCCCGGCAACGAAATGTCCATCAGGATCAATTCCGGACGATGCTCCTGCCACAGGCGTACCGCCTCATCGCCGCTTGCGGCGATCACATAGCTGTATCCCAACCCCTCGAGGATCTGCGAGAAGACGATCTGGTTGATGTCATTGTCCTCGGCGACCAGGATCTGCGCGCGGCCTTCCTCGCCGTTCACACGCCGCCATTCGGGCGTAAGCCCTGACTCCGTGATCTCGCCAAGCTCGCCGCGGATGTTGCGATTGAAATGACGCGCAATCAGGAAGGCAAGCTCGGTTGCAAGCTGCGATCCGTTCAACGACAGCGCGGCGAGGTTCTGCCGTTCGGCCAGCTCGATCCCGCGCTTGCCGAGCTGATTGTCGACGATGACGAGGTCGATCTTGACGCCGTGCTCGCTTGCCACGTCCAGAAATGCCGCCTCTTCATTCTCGTTGTGAACGACACACGCTTCGAAGCCGTATTTCTCGAGCATCTTCAGGGCCGCGGTTTCAGCAGCGAAATCAGGCGTGACCACGAGCACCTTGCGGCCGCTGAAATTCTCCGGAACGAAGGTTTCCATGGCGGCCGGACGGCGCGAAATAGTCTGCAGCGCGACCATCGGAACATAGGCGCGGCGATAGGAGCGATCGCTGTTTTCCCGGATGCTCGATGCCAGCGCGAATTCGTCGAAATCGGCGCCATCCTTGGGCAGGTCCTGCATGGTGCAGACCAGGAAATAGCGCCCCGGCTTGCCGATACGCTGCTTGCGGGTGACGATGTCGCGTTCGACGCCGTCGCGGGCGATTTGGCGCTGCCGCGAGATCGACATCTCGCCGGTTTCGATCACATGCCGGTCGCTCTCATGGAAGCGGTTGGCAAGGTCGGTGGAGAAGATATCGATGCTCTTGCGACCGCGCACTTCATCTGCCGCCGTCTGGTACTTGTCGCAGAACGCCCGGTTGACGGCGACGTAGACGAGGTTCTGGTCCTTGACGAAAACCGGAAAGGGCAGATTGTCGAGAATATCCTCGGTCAGCTGCACACGTTCCATGTCGATGCGCCACTGCTCCTCGCGTTTCTTGACTTCCGAAACGTCGGAGATGATGCAGAAACCGATACCCGACGACAGCCGCCGATTGAGGATGCGCACCCAGCGGTCGTCGGTGAAATGCTCGGTCGTCTCGAAGCGCTCGCGCCAATGGGTGGCTATGCGCTGCGATATCCAATCGTCGCGATTGGCGGCCGTTTTGGTCTGGTGGCGCTGATAGCGCACGCCCGTATCGAAGACGGCGCTCAGAAAGTCGCGCAGCCGCGTGGAGGGTTGCAGGAATTCCGGCTCAATCGGGAAAAAATTCAGAACCTGACGGCTGGCGAACAGCAGGAGGTCGTTCTTGTCATAGGCGAAAAAGGCGCTGGAGAGACCATCGCAAAAGGCGTCGAAGAACATCGTCTGCAGACTGCCGCCGAAAGGCGCATCAGCCGTCATCATTGCCAAAGCTGCCTTTTCAATCTCGGCAGTCATTCGTCGGATTCCTACGCTCAACCAGTTTCACAACACGGCAAATCGACAGGGCGGCATTCGCTCTGCAAGACGGATTCATGGAAATTGCATGCTGGCCTTGGTACTTGAAGCAGATGGCGCCTGGCTCCATTTTGACTGATGGCCACCAACCTGCCATCAAGAGCCGTCAGCATGCACGAAACGCGCCACTTGCGGTCATTTCAAGTTCTGTCTCGCAACCTGTCATCATTCCCTTAAACATTGATTAAATTTCTTAACAAAGCACGGGTGGGAAACGGGTGGGTAAGCGCGTGCCGATCGCCTTTCCTCTTCCCACACTGCCGCGAATCCACGAGAATGCAGCCATGGCCATCAAGCAACTTTCCGAGACCCTGATCAATCAGATCGCTGCCGGCGAAGTCATCGAGCGCCCGGCGAGCGCCGCCAAGGAGTTGATCGAAAACGCGCTCGATGCCGGTGCGACCCGTATCGAGATCGCGACCGCCGGCGGCGGCAAGGCACTGCTGAGGGTGAGCGATAACGGCTCCGGCATGGAAGAGGCGGATCTGGAGCTTGCAGTCCGGCGCCACTGCACCTCGAAGATCTCGGAGACACTGGAGGATATCCGCACCCTCGGCTTCCGCGGCGAGGCCCTGCCCTCCATCGGCTCGGTGGCGAAGCTTTCGATTGCCAGCCGCAGGGTGGGTGCGGCCGGCGGCGCCGAGATCGCGGTTGCCGGCGGCAAGGTTCTGCATCTGCGCCCAGCGGCCGCCAATCCCGGCACGATCGTCGAGGTGCGCGACCTGTTCTTTGCGACACCCGCCCGCCTGAAGTTCCTGAAAACCGAGAAGGCCGAGGCAGCCGCGATTACCGAAATCGTCAAGCGCATGGCGATCGCCTTTCCGCGCGTGCGTTTCGTGCTCTCGGGCAGCGACCGCTCGACGCTCGAATTTCCCGCGACCGGCGATGATCATCTCGCCCGCATGGCGCAGATCCTCGGTGCCGATTTCAAGGACAATGCCATCGCGCTCGATGCCGTGCGCGAGGATGTCAGCCTCACAGGCTTTGCCGGCGTGCCGACCTTCAATCGCGGCAACTCCGCGCATCAATATGCCTTCGTCAACGGCCGACCAGTGCAGGACAAGCTGATCCTGTCGGCTATCCGCGGCGCCTATGCCGAGACCATTCCCTCCGGACGCTATCCCGTCGCCGTCCTGTCCCTGACACTCGATCCGGCGCTGGTCGACGTCAATGTGCATCCAGCGAAATCCGATGTGCGCTTCCGCGATCCCGGCCTCGTACGCGGCCTGATCGTCGGCGCT
Organism: Rhizobium sp. ZPR4; assembly: GCF_040215725.1. Classification (NCBI taxonomy): domain Bacteria; kingdom Pseudomonadati; phylum Pseudomonadota; class Alphaproteobacteria; order Hyphomicrobiales; family Rhizobiaceae; genus Rhizobium; species Rhizobium sp. ZPR4. Next base: position 403,970 of record NZ_CP157967.1, on the reverse strand, counting down.
GTCCGCGAAGCTCTGGCACGTGAGGGCGATCGAGCCGCTACGACCGGCGCGGACGGCATGCTGCGGGCATTTACCGCCGGCCGTTCCGGCTTTCAGCCGGGTTGGCGGCCCTCACCGGCTCCAACCTCATGGACGGCGGAAACATCGCCGTCTCGCCCCTACGAGCGAAGTGCGGCAGCGGCAAGCTACGGCTTTGCCGAGAGGCCGCAAGCCGCCTTCGAGGGACTTGCCATGCCCACCGCTCGCGCCGAGCCGGCACCATCAGCAGAGCCGATGCGGGCCGAGGAGCCGGCCCGCTTTCCCCTAGGCGCCGCCCGCGCGCAACTGCACGAGAACTATATCGTCGCCCAGACGGAGAACGGGCTCGTCATCGTCGATCAGCACGCCGCACACGAACGGCTGGTGTTCGAGGCCATGCGCAAGGCCCTGCATTCGAAGCGCCTGCCCTCGCAGGTCCTACTCATTCCGGAGATCATCGACCTGCCGGAAGAGGATTGCGACCGGCTGATGGTGTTTGCCGAAGAACTCGGCGAACTCGGGCTTGCGATCGAACGGTTCGGGCCTGGCGCTGTCGCCGTAAGGGAAACGCCGGCGATGCTCGGCGAGGTCGATGCACAGGGCCTCGTCCGGCAGCTCGCCGACGAGATCGCCGAATGGGATACGGCCTCTGGCCTTACCGCCAAGCTGGAATATGTCGCGGCAACCATGGCCTGCCACGGCTCGGTGCGCTCAGGCCGGCGCCTGCGGCCGGAAGAGATGAATGCGCTTTTGCGGCAGATGGAGGCAACGCCCGGCTCCGGACAGTGCAATCACGGCAGACCGACGTATATAGAGCTGAAGCTTACGGACATCGAACGGCTCTTCGGGCGCAGCTGACGCCTACCGTCTTCGACAAGGAACTTTTCCGGGAAATAGTCTGGAAAAGTCGCGTCTGCTGCATAATTTTGTCCTTAGGTCGAAATCGATTTAAGGATAAAATTGTGCAGCAGCTTTAAGGTGCTGTAGCGGCCTTTGCGCATCGTATTTGACGCGCGGCGCTGTAGTGCGGTATGGCAAACGGATGACACAGATCAAGGACGGCGTCAGATGAATCTTTTCGAAGGACATGGAAACCGCGAGGCGAAGATTCGCTATCTCGACGGCGATTTCCAGATCCTGATGCCGGGCTCCTATGTCGTTTGCGCGATGACCGGCAAGCACATCGCGCTCGATGAGCTGCGCTACTGGAGCGTCGCCCGCCAGGAGCCCTATGCCGACGTCATCACTTCGCTCGAAGCTGAAAAGCGCGCCGGCGCTCTTCCCAATCAGAAGCGCTGATTTTCCACGCTAAATAACCGGACCTGGCTTTAAGCTGCTTTGCTGTCGTGCTTTTCCCGCAAGCGGCGCTCACGCGCGGCTGCAATGGCCCTGTCGATAATCAGGGCCGGAGCCTGCGGATCGTCAAAGACCATATCGATCTCGATCACCCTGCAGCGCTGCAGCAATTCGTCGGCGCGGCCATGATGGCCGACGAGGCGGACATAGTCCTTCGACGTGGTGACGATCTCCAGTCCCTCGCGCGAGGCGATGTCGAGCATGTCGGCGACTTCATCCTCGCCGGGATGTTCATGGTCCCCGAAGCTGCGCCGCACAGCGATATCAGCCCCCAGCGTCTCGACAGTGCGGAAGAACTTGGCCGGATCGGCGATGCCGGCGAAGGCAAGCACCTTGCGGCTGCGCAGATCCTCCTGCCCGCGCACTCTGACGCCAGCAGAAAAGAAGGGCTTCCCCGCCCTTGCCGCAAGGCGAACGACGCGATCGGCGGCCGTGCCCTCACCGACCTTCAATAGCCCGGAGGCATAGAGAAGCTGCGTGCGCAACGGTGCACGCACCGGGCCGCCCGGAACGAGATGACCGTTGCCGATACCCCTGCCGGCATCGATCACCACGAGAGCGTAGTCGATGGCGAGTTGCGCGCTCTGGAACCCGTCATCCATGATGATGAGGTCGGCGCCCTCGCGCACGAGCCTTTCGGCACCGTCGGCCCGGCGACGGGCAATGACCGTCAGTGCCTCGCGGGCCAGCAATAGCGGCTCATCGCCGACGGCCGTGGCATGGTGATGGGCGGGATCGACGACCGTCGTGACATCGAGCGAGCCGCCATAACCCCGGCTCAGGAAACCTGGCTTCAGCCCCTTGGCCTTGGCAGCCTGGGCGAGCGCCAACGCGGTCGGCGTCTTGCCCGCGCCGCCGACCGTGAAATTGCCGACGCAGATGACCGGCACCCGTACGGAAGCGCGTTTGCCATGCACCATGCGATGTCCGGAGATACGGCCATACAGGAAGGAAAAGGGTGAGAGCCCCCAGGCACGCCAATCCGGCTTTCGCCACCAGAAAGGTGGGGCTTCCGATACCATGCGTCTAATCCAGCCCTGTTCTCGTGCCTGCGACCAACCGGCAAGAAAGGCCAGATTGCGTGAAAAAGCAAGCCATTGCCAGGATCAGGCCGATTGCGCCACAGGCATGAGCAGGCCTTCCAGCTCGGTAATGTCGTTGAGGCAATAGTCGGATGCGGCCGTCAGCGTCTCGCGCGAGCCGGTCCCCGTCAGCACGCCGACCGTCAGGCCGACGCCGGCGTTGCGGCCCATATGGAGGTCGTGATTGTTGTCTCCGACGACGGCGACCTGTGCCGGCGAAAGGCCTGTCGCGGCGTAAAAGCCAAGCACCATGCCCGGCTCCGGCTTGGTGCCGAAGCCGCTGTCATAGCCGGCGATATAATCGAGATAGTCGATGAAGCCGAAGCGGCGGGCCGTCTGGCGGATGGAACGCTCATTGTCGCTGGAGGCGACGCCGAGCTTGTAACCGCGCTCATGCAGGCGCTGGAAGAAGGCGGCGAGATCGGTGACCGGCGAGGAAAAATCGGCAGCATGCGCGAAGAGTGCGTCAAGCTTTTCCACCAGCTCCGCAACGTCAACTTTCGAGCCAGCGGCCACCAGCCCCTCGGAAATCTGCCTGGTATTGCCTGCGGCAAGCAGGCTGTCGGGCACGATATGGCCGGTGATCGGGTCCATGCCGCAGGCGGACAGAAGGTGATCGGCGAGAATCGGATCGTCCTGGGCGGCGATCCTGGCAAGCTCACGATTAACCGGCAGCCAGCTTTGGTCATAGTCGAGCAGCGTGCCGTCCTTGTCGAAAAGAATGCCCGCAATCGCTCCCAGCTTGGCCGCCGTCATGCCCTTCCCTTCTTATCCGTTCGCCATCGTCTTCGGCATCAGCCGCGCCTTGACCGACAGCGGATTGATATAGGGCTCCAGCCCCTTGACCGTCGCGGCAAGCGCGCCGCGCATTTCATGCACGGCAGCAAAACCGGCATCGATCATGCCGCGCCGTGCCGTGTCGTTGGTCAGCAGATAATGGACGCCGCGCGCCAGCATTTCCGTGTCACGCACCATGCGCGCGCTGCCGCGGCGGGCGAGCAATTGATAGGAATCGCGGAAATTCTGGACATGGCCGCCGGTCAAGATCGCGCAACCGAGCATGGCCGGCTCAAGCGGATTCTGGCCGCCCTCGTTGAACAGCGATTTGCCCATGAAGGCGACTTCGGTCATCCGCAGATAAAGCCCCATCTCGCCGATCGTATCGCCGAGGAAGACATCGACATCCGGCGTGAGGATATCGTTGCGGGTGCGGCGCGCCACTTTCAGGCCCTGCTCCAGGAGCATCGCCTCGATCGCGTCGCTGCGTTCAGGGTGGCGCGGCACGATGATGGTGAGCTGGCCGTTATGCTGCTTGAGCATCGAATGGACGGAAGCCGCAGCACCCTCCTCGCCCTCGAACGTGGAAACGGCGGCCCAAGTCCTGCGGTCGCCGATCTGCTTCATGTAACCGGCAAGCGTCGGCGCATCGTAGGATGGCGCGTCCGTATCCACCTTGAGATTGCCTGATTTCAGAACCTGCAAGGCGCCAAGATCGCGAAAGCGTTCGGCGTCAAGATCGGACTGAGCCACGACCAGCGCCAGATTTTCAAACAGCGCCTCGGCGAGCGAGGGATGTTGGCTCCAGCGCGCAAAGGAGCGGTCCGACATGCGGGCATTGACGAGAATCTGCGGGATTCGCTTGCGGCCAAGCTCCATGATCGTCGTCGGCCAGATCTCGGATTCGGCAAAAATGGCGCAATCGGGCTGCCAATATTCGAGGAAGCGCTTGATGGCGGGCTTGAGATCGAGCGGCACATATTGATGGATGACCTCTTCGCCAAGGCGCTGATGCGCGACCTTGGCCGAGGTCATCGTGCCCGTCGTCAGAATGACGTGAATATCGCGGCGACGGATTTCGCGGATCAACGGAATGACGGCCGATGTTTCGCCAACGCTTGCGGCGTGGAACCAGACCAGCGGTCCCTGCGGACGGTTGGCGCTCGCATAACCCGAGCGCTCCAGCTTACGGGAGCTGTCTTCCTTGCCCTTCGCCGCGCGAACGGCGAGATAAGGCCCGATGAACGGATAGACGGCGAGGCCACCAAAACGATAGGCGCTCAAGGCAAGACGCGCCCTGAGGCTACTCATTTCGATCGCCTCCTATCCCAGCTGATCACCATCAATGCCAAACCCTGATTATCAACCGGCCGAATAAACAGCCGAATTTTCGTTCTTATTGTGTCAAAGATACTGCTTCATGACCGGATTTAAAGCGGTAACGCCTCACCGGACGGAGATATCAAATGCAAATTTCGGTGCGAAGCGGCTTCAGGATGCCGCTTTTTCCTGCGGATCGAGCAGGCGATGCAGATGGACGATGAAATAACGCATATGGGCGTTGTCGACGGTCTGCTGCGCCTTGGACTTCCACGCCGTCAGCGCGCTCGCATAATCGGGATACATGCCGACGATATCGAGCTCATTGAGATTGCGGAACTGGACCTCTTCGAGGTTTTCCAATTCACCGCCGAAGACAAGGTGCAGGAGCTGCTTTTTGCCGCTGGTATCAGTCATTTTCGTCTCTTTCTGCTGTCGTCCCCCTCCGCCCTTCATCTGCGGGATTTTGACCGAAAGGTCAACCGTCTCGTCGATGCGAAAGCTGGCGGAGAAACTCCGGTAATTGCGATGCCGATGCACCGCAAAGTTCGTCATGTGATACTTCGGCGCGATTGTAGCGCAGCGCATTGCCCGAGAGGTCCACAAGGGCGCCGCCGGCGCGCTCCAGAATAAGATCGGCGGCGGCCAGATCCCAGTCGTGGGAGTTGCGCTTGACGATGGTTCCTTCGAGGCGCCCGTCCGCCACCATGGCGAGACGATAGGCAAGCGACGGCACATGCTTGACCCGCTCGACCGTCTTGCGGAAATCCGGATCGAAACCCTTCAGCATGTCCTCGCCGGTCGCCAGACGATGAACATCATCGCCAACCCTCTGGGAAACGCTGATGGGCTTGCCGTTCTTCAAGGCCTGCCCGCCGGCCGTCGCCACGAAGAGCTCGTCCAGTGCCGGCGCATAGAGAACACCCGCCACAGGCCGGCCGTCGGTGACGATGGCGACGCTGACACACCAGAGATCCAGGCCTGAAAGAAAGCCCCTGGTGCCGTCGATCGGGTCGACGACGAAGACGGTCGCGTGCTTTAGCCGCTCGGCATCGTCGTCAGTTTCCTCGGAGAGCCAGCCATAGTCAGGTCTGGCCGAACGTAGGGCGGCGGCAAGGCTTTCATTGGCGGCAAAATCGGCGGCGCTGACCGGGGATTGGCCGTTGTTCTTCCACCAGACTTCCGGCGATTGCCGGAAGAAACCGAGAGCGATCTTGCCGGCCTCGAGCGCGGCACCCACGATCAGGTCCACATCGCTCAAACGGCCGGCCTTCTGGCTATCGATCATTCCATAGTTCCAATCTCCGCTCGTTTCTCAGCGGCCAGCCAATGTCATGCCTTCGATCGCAAGCGTCGGAGCGGCGATGCCGAAATCGCGATCGATATCGTTTGCCGGCGTGACGCGCATGAACATGTCCTTCAGATTGGAGGCGATGGTCACCTCCGAAACCGGGAAGGTCAACTCGCCGTTTTCGATCCAGAAGCCGGTGGCACCGCGGCTGTATTCACCGGTGATCATATTGACGCCCTGGCCGATCAACTCGGTGACATAGAAGCCGGTTCCGACATTGCGGATCAGTTCCTCGGGCGAGATATCGCCCGGCTCCAGCGCCAGATTGGTGGATGCGGGCGATACGGACGTGCCGCCGCGCACGCCGCGGCCGTTGGTCTTGAGGCCACCGCCGATTTCCCGCGCCGTCGCGGTCGACAGGAACCAGGATTTCAGCACGCCGTCCTCGATCATAACCAGCCGCTTGCCGGACACGCCTTCGCCGTCGAAGGGGCGCGAGGACGGGCCGCGCACGATCAGCGGATCGTCCGTGATCGAAAGGCCGGCCTTCAGCACCTGCTGACCCATCTTGTCGCGCAGGAAGCTTGTCTTGCGGGCGACGGAAGCGCCGTTGATGGCGCCGGCGATGTGGCCGACGAAGCCGCGCGCCACGCGCGGATCGAAGACGACTGTAACGTTCTTGTTCGTCGGAACCTGGCGCGGATTGACGCGCTTGACCACGCGCTCGCCAGCACGGCGGCCGATCTCCTCTGCCGCATCGAGATCAGCAAAATAGAGGCGACTGTCGAAATCATAGTCGCGCTCCATGCCGGTGCCTTCTCCGGCGATGACGCTGACGGAGCGCCCGAAGCGCGAACCCATATAGTGGCCGGCAAAACCATGCGAGGTGACGAGCACGAGGCCACCCATGCCTGCCGAGGCGCCGGCGCCTGAGGAATTGGTGACGCCGGGAACGGCAAGCGCTGCCGCTTCGGTCGCAAGAGCTGCTTCACGAAGCTCCTCTGTGGAAACCTCGGTCGGGTCGAACAGTTCGAGATCCGGATAGCTCTTGGCGAGATCGGCCTCATCGGCAAGACAGGCAAAGGGATCTTCGGGCGACACCTTGGCCATGGCCACGGCACGCTCCGCAAGCGCGCTGAGATCGAAGCCGGGATTGGCCGAAACGCTGGCGACGCGATTTCCGACGAAGACTCGCAAGGAGAAGTCGTCGCTTTCGGAGGATTCCGTGCCTTCGACCTTGCCGAGACGCACGCTGACGGAATGGGCTCGCGACCGCACCACGACCGCATCGGCCGCATCCGCACCGGCTTTCCGGGCGAGGTCGATCAGTTGGCTGGCACGGGAAAGCAGAGTGGCGGAATCGATTTCTGAGGTCATGACTTGGCCTTTCCTTCGCGTTCCATTTATTGTGCACTACATGAAGCATCAAGGGGCGGCAAAGCCGATTCTTGTTCTAATCCCTTCACGCATGGTTGTTTATCATGACCGCGCGTCGCAACACCGCCTGCCCCACGGAAAGAAACAGACGATGTCCGCCCCCAATACGCTTTTCACCGAAACCCTGCTGCTGCTCGGAGGTGCCGTCGTCACGGCGCCGATTTTCAAGAAACTGGGTCTCGGCACGGTGCTCGGCTATCTCGCCGCCGGCGTGGTGATCGGCCCGATCCTGCACAGCATCGGCGACAGCGAGGCCGTGCTGGCCGTTGCCGAACTCGGCGTCGTCTTCCTGCTCTTCATCATTGGCCTGGAGCTGAAGCCGTCCCGTCTATGGCAGATGCGGCGCGATATTTTCGGCCTCGGCACGGCACAGGTGGTCCTCAGCGGACTGGCGCTGATGGTCGCCTCCTATCTCGGCGGCATTGCAGGCTGGAAAGGCAGCATCGTCATCGGCTTCGGCCTGGCGCTCTCCTCGACCGCCTTTGCCATGCAGATCCTCGAACAGCAGGGCGACGTCAACACGAAATACGGCCAGCGCTCCTTCTCGATGCTGCTGCTGCAGGATCTCGCCATCGTGCCGTTGCTGGCGCTGATCACCGTTCTCGACGGTGCCAAGGAAACCGCCAATCCCCTGCCGAGCCTGGCAATTGCCGTCGGTGCAGTGGCGGCGATGATCATCGCCGGCCGCTATCTGCTGACGCCGCTGTTCCAAGTAATTGCGCGCACCGGCGCCCGCGAAGCGATGATTGCCGCCGCCCTCTTCGTCGTCATGGGATCGGCAACGCTGATGCAGCTTGCCGGCCTCTCCATGGCAATGGGTGCCTTCCTTTCCGGCGTGATGCTGGCGGAGTCCTCCTATCGTCATGAGTTGGAAGCGGATATCGAGCCCTTCCGCGGCGTGCTGCTCGCCATTTTCTTCATCGCCGTCGGCCTGTCGCTGAAACTCGACGTGATCCTCGACAATTGGGTGCTGATCGTGCTCGCCGTGCCTGTCATGATGGTCATCAAGGCGATCGTGATCTATGTGCTCTGCCGCATCGCGGGCTCGCCGCACAATGATGCTGTCCGCATTGCCGGCCTGCTGCCGCAGGGTGGCGAATTCGGCTTCGTGCTCTTCAGCGCCGCGAGCGCCAGTGGAGGACTTTTCTCCGCCAACACGGCATCGACGCTGATCGCCATCGTAACCCTGTCCATGGCGCTGACACCACTGAGTTCGGCACTGGCGAAGCGGCTGGTCAAGGGCGACACGCAGGAGGAGCTGGACGAGGATTTCGAGGGCGCCGGCTCCGATGTGCTGATGATCGGCTTTTCGCGTTTCGGCCAGATCGCCGCGCAGATCCTGCTCGCCAGCGGCCGCGACGTGACCGTCATCGATTTCTCCGCCGACCGCATCCGCCAGGCATCAAGCTTCGGTTTCCGCATCTACTTCGGCGACGGCACCCGCAAGGACGTGCTGCGCTCCGCCGGCATCGACCGCGCCAAGATCGTCGTCGTCAGCACGCATCTGCGCGATGTAACCGACAAGATCGTCGAGCTCGTGCAGACGGATTATCCGCATGCACGCATCTTCGTCCGCTCCTATGATCGCGTTCACTCGATCGAATTGCGCCACAAGGGTGTGGATTACGAGCTGCGCGAAACGCTGGAATCCGGTCTGCTCTTCGGCCGCCGCACCCTGGAAGCACTGGGGGTCAGCGAGGCCGAAGCCTATGAGATCGGCGAGGATATCCGCAAACGCGACGAGCAACGGCTCGTGCTGCAGGTGAGCGAGGGCCTGCAGGCCGGCCGCGACATGCTCTATTCGCGCCCGGTCAAGCCGGAACCGCTGGTCAAGCCGAAGCGGGCGGCCGACACCTACAGCGACGCCGACGATCTCGTTGCCCTGCCGCAGGAAGAGCCGGAGCGGGTTTAGCCCTTAAACCCCACATGCGCCCGGCGGCAGATCGTTTCGATCCGACATTTCGCAGATCCGGAATGTCTGTGTGATGAGGTTGGCATATCGTTAACGCGCCCAAAGGGAGAGAGCCATGGGCAAGTTCGACAGCAGGGTCGATAGCGTCTTTGCCGATATAGATGTGCACAGCGATCCGGGAGCTGCACTTCTCGTCATCGACCACGGCGAGATTCTCTGCTGCAGGTGTTATGGCCTTGCCGATCTGGACACCGGGCGACCGATCACGACGGACACATCGTTTTACTTGGCCTCGCTCTCCAAACAGTTCACCGGCATGGCGATCATGCTGCTGGCCGAACAAGGAAAGCTGGATTTCAACGATCGCCTGCACGCCTACCTCCCGCAGTTGCCTGCATGGGGCGCGGACATCACTATTCGGCATCTGCTGCACCACACATCCGGCCTGCCGCATTACATCCAGTTCTTCAGCTCCAGCGAACAGATATCCGAATTCACCCGCGATCTGACTGATGTTACCAACACGGCGGTACTCGAGCGGACCACGGGCCTGGCGGCACCGGAATTTCCTCCCGGCACGCAATATGCCTATAGCGGGGTCGGCTATACGCTGTTGGCACTCATCGTCGGGATCGTCTCCGGACAATCCTTTGCCGACTTTCTGAAGGCCGAAGTTTTCGATCCGCTCGGGATGAAGCACACCGTCGTCTACGACGAATCCCGGCCCTTCCGCCACAGGCTGGCGCACGGCTACTGGAAAGAACAGGGCCAGTTCGAGCGCTGCGACTACCCCATGCTGACGGCCGGCGATGGCGGTCTTTTCTCGACGCTCGATGATCTGTTTCTTTGGGATCAAGCCCTGAATACCGAGCGCCTCGTATCGAAGGCCATGCTGGAGCGTGCCTTTACCTCCGGCGCGACCAGCGGCGGCACGGCCGTCGGCTATGGCTTCGGGTGGATTACGAATGTCTTTCCTTACCTGAGCGCTGCCGAGCGCAAGCAACTGGACTTGCTCGGCGGCGCCGATTTACGCCATGTCGTGCATGGCGGCAGCTGGTCCACCTATTACAATTACATCATCCGCCTTCTCGACAGTCAGCGGACGATCATCGTCCTGAGCAATCGCGGGCCTATTGCTCCCGCGTCGGCTCCAAGAGGCCACATGGGCTTCGACGGGCCGCGTGTCCGGGCGCATCGGGTCGCTGAAATAGTCTTCGGCGATTGAATTGCAAAACGCCTAATTCTTCGCCGTCATCACGCGGTCGAGGGCGAATTTCAGTTCATCCTTGATGCCAGCTGACATGGCGAGAATATCGCGCGCCTTCAGGAAATCGAGGACGCCGGTGCGACCGACGGCGGGACGCAGGAAGATTTGCGGTGCCTGCAGGCGCAGCTTCAAGGCAATATTGGACTGCATGGTGAGCTGACCGGCACCGAACAGGCTCTCGATGCGGTTCGGAATATGCCTGCCGCCACCCTCCGGGCCACCCACGACGTCGATGCCGATGATGATATCGGCAAGCCCGGCCAGATGCTCGTAGGGAACCGGGTTCATGATGCCGCCATCGATCATCACGCGATCCCCAAGTCTCACCGGCATGAAAACGGCGGGAATGGCGGCCGAGGCGGCGAGCACCGGAAAAAGCTCACCCTTCTCAATCACCACTTCGGCCTGCTGATAGTAATCGGTCGCCACCACCTTCAGCGGTACGTGCAATTCTGAAAAATTTTCGGGGAAGGCGGCTGGCAGGAAGGTGCGGAGAATGCGTTCGAGATTGAATTGACCGAAGCGGATGCTGCGCATGCTGACCGGCCGCAGGCTCCAGATCTTGTTGAGAACGGCCGGACGGTTGCCGACCGTTGCAAGCGTATGGTCGCGGATTTCAGCGCCGCTCATGCCGACCGCCATGGCCGCACCCATGATGGAGCCGATGGAGGCACCGGCGATCGCAACCGGGCGGATGCCGAGCTCGTCCAGCGCCTCTATGATATGAATATGGGCGAGACCACGCGCACCGCCGCAGCCGAAGGCGACTGCGACGCTCGGCGTGCCGGAAGCGGCGAGCGGATAGTCGCTGCCGACGAAATCAGCATAATCGCCCATATCCTTCTCCTTCCTCCGTTATGCCGCCTGCGGCTGATAACGGAAGAAATGCATCTTGCTGTCGCCGAAGGTTCGCTCCTCCAGAAACAGAAAATCCGACGGCGCGGCGACGATCACGTCGGCACGCTCCTCAAGGATCGCCAAAGCGCCCGGCACCAGCCAGCCACCGGCAGCAGCGGCCGCGAAAGCCTTCTCGCCCAGCCCCTTGCCATAGGGCGGGTCGGCGAAGAGAAAATCGAAGGGTTCGAGATTGCCGACGCTGCCGAGATCCGTCGCGTCGCGCCGCAGCATGCGCGTGCGGCCATGCAGGCCGAGCGCATCGATGTTTTCCCAGAGAAGACCCCTGCCCTCGACGCTGCTTTCGACGAAGAGCACGTGACGGCAGCCGCGCGAGGCCGCCTCCAATCCGACGGCACCGGTGCCGGCAAAGACGTCCATCATCCGGGTGCCGTCGACGACTTCCGGATAGGCGTGGCTCAGGATGTTGAACAGGCTTTCGCGCGTGCGATCCGCCGTCGGACGAATGTCGCTCGACTTCGGCGTTGCAAGCGAGCGACCGCGAAACTCACCGCCGACGATCCTCACCGCGCGTCAGCCCCTGCCGCCCTTGGGGCCGCCTTTGCCGGGGCCACCCCGACCGGAGCCGCCGCGAGGACCGCCCGAGGGACGACCCGCGCCACCCGGCTTGCCGCCAAAACCACGCGAGCCACCAGGCTTCCCGCCCGGCTTGCCACCAAAGGATTTGCCGCCGCCCGGCTTCTTGCCGAAAGGCTTGCCGGCCGGCCGGTCGCCGAAGGAACGTTCGCCCTGAGGCCGATCACCGAAGGGCCGGTCGCCACGGGACGGACGATCCCCAAACGAGCGCTCGCCGCGGGGGCGTTCCGAGCGCTGCTCGCCGCCGAAAGACTTGCCGCGCGGACGCTCGTCTCCCTCGGCACGCGGACGCCGGTCACCACGGGGCTTGTCGCCGAAGGGACGATCACTGCGGGGTCTGTCGCTGAACGTGCGCTCGCCACGCGGCGGGCGATCTCCGAAAGCACGTTCGGAGCGGGCTTCCCCCTGGAACGACTTCGTGCGCGGACGATCTCCGCCCTCGGAGCGCGAGCCACGCTCTCCGCGAGGACGGTCGCCAAACGGACGATCCCCACGAGCGGGACGGTCACCCTGCGGGCGGTCGCCGCGCGTGCGCTTGCGATCGAAACCTTCGTCATCGCCACGCGACCGGCGCGGAGCTTCCTCGCTCGAACGAATCCACTCACCATCGCCCTCGTCGACGCGATTGATGCGAACGCGCGGGCCTTCGTCCGGACGGTCGAAGCCGCCACGCTGCGGGCGTTCAGGCTCGCCGCGCCGGGAGGCGGTCTTTGCATTCTTTGCGGCCTTTGCGGCTGCCTTTTCGCCAAGCGGGCGGGCGCCGGGCGCCATCCAGACATTGGCGCTGCGGCGCGGGCCGAGCGGCTGGCGCTTCTGACGGTCATCGTCCTTGTGACCACTATCGCGGCCGCCTTCGCGACGATCGTCGCGCTTGGCATCGCGTTTGGTGTCAAGGCGGCTGAGCGCACGCTCGCGCTTGTCCTCGGGACGCTCGCGACGCGGGCGCTCTTCCTTGCCCGCGCGAACCGGGGCCGTCCGAGCCGGCTTGTCATCCGCCTCTTCGGGTTCGGCGACGGCCGGGGCATTATAGAGCGGCGCATCGAAATTCGCCTTGGCATCCTCGACGAGGCGCGGACCGAGCTGGTCGCGCAGCGTGCGACCGCGCACCTCAAGCACATGGCCTTCCGGCAGCTCGCCGAGCTGGAACGGGCCATAGGAGATGCGGATCAGGCGGTTGACCTCGAGGCCGAGTGCGCCGAGAACGTTCTTGATTTCGCGGTTCTTGCCTTCGCGCAGGCCCATGGTGATCCAGACGTTGGACCCCTGGGTGCGATCGAGCGTCGCGTCGATAGAGCCGTAAAGCACGCCGTCAACGGCAATGCCTTCCTTCAGCTTGTCCAACGCTTCCTGATCGATCTCGCCGTGGGCGCGGACGCGATAGCGGCGCAGCCAGCCGGTGGTCGGCAGTTCCAGAACGCGAGCAAGGCCGCCGTCATTGGTCAGCAGCAGCAAACCTTCGGTGTTGATATCGAGACGGCCGATCGACATGACACGCGGCAGCTCTTCCGGCAGATTGTCGAAAACCGTCGGGCGCCCCTCAGGATCGGCATTGGTGGTCACCAGGCCCGCCGGCTTGTGATAGAGCCACAGGCGCGTACGCTCGATCCCGCGGATCGGCACGCCGTCAACCTCGATCTTGTCGGTAAGGGTCACGTTGACCACGGGCGTGTCGAGCAACACGCCGTTCAGCTTGACGCGACCATCCAGGATCATGCGCTCGATATCGCGGCGCGAGGCCACGCCGGCGCGCGCCATCACCTTGGAAATGCGCTCGGCCTTTCCATCCTCGACTGCGCTCTCATCCACAGCTTTGACAGCCGCGGCCTTCACAGGCTTCGCGCCATCGCGTTTCATCGTCTTCTTGTCGCCAGCAAAGGGTTTAGACCCAGGCCGCTTGGGCTTGTCATTCATCGTCATTTGTTGTTTGCCTGAATTTTTAACGCGTGTTCCTATCAGGTCACGCCCTTGCGGTTAAGTGGAAAAACTTGAATGGCGGCTACAAATCGATACATGGAGCTTGCTTTAGCCGAAGCGCGCCGTGCCGGAGAGCGCGGCGAAGTGCCAATCGGTGCCGTTGTCGTGCTCGACAACAAGGTTATCGCCACGGCCGGCAACCGGACACGTGAGCTCAGCGACGTCACCGCACACGCCGAAATCGTCGCCATCCGCCTGGCCTGCGAGGAGCTGGGCCAAGAGCGTCTTGCAGGCGCCGATCTCTACGTGACGCTGGAGCCCTGCACCATGTGCGCCGCGGCCATTTCGTTCGCGCGCATCCGCCGTCTCTACTATGGCGCCGAAGATCCGAAGGGCGGCGGTATCGACAATGGCGTGCGCTTCTATCGCCAGCCGACCTGCCATCATGCACCGGAAGTCTATTCCGGCCTCGGCGAAACAGTCTCCGCCGAGATCCTCAGAGGTTTCTTTCAAGCGAAACGTTCCGAAGACTGAAAAGCGGCGGTTTAGAGCCGCCGCTTTGAAAACTTCTTACTGGAAGGGCTTCCACCAGCTGCTATTGCTGGTCTGCTGCGCAGCCTCGGCATCCTTCTTGCGCTTCTTTTCCTTCTTCGACTCGGGCTCGCCGAGGTCGTTGAGGGCAGCCTGGTCGGCAACCTGACGATATCCCTGCGGCGGATCGATCAGATAGCGGCGCTGGTCATACGTGCCGGCCTGATCCTGGCGCGCTGCGCGATAGGCGGCCGTCTGCTGGGCTTCGCTCATGTGATTCTTGCTGCTGTCGGCCTGAGCCAGCGGCGAGCGATAATTCACGTCGTTCTTCTTCTCGTCGGCTTCCGCGGCGAGACGCTTGCGGGCATCTTCGGGCGATTCAAGCCAAGCCGGGTTGTCCTTGCTAGCCAGCGACTGCTGCGGCGCGGTCAAAGTGTCCTTGTCGCCACCAACAACCAGACCGGGGCGGTTCGGATATTTCACACCCTTGTCCTTCGGCGTTGCGGCCGAAACGGAGGCGATATCGCCGAGATCGTCCAGGAGCTGCACGCCGGCCGTCTTGTCGGTGCCGTAAGTCGGGCTGCTCAGGCAACCGGACATGGCGCCGCAGCCAACCACAAGTGCCGCCAAGCTGACGCCGACACGAACCTTATGCATCGCTCTCATGAAAACCCTTCCCAGCCATGCCGGAATAAACGTAACGGAACCCCATTTTACGGCAACTGCCGTAAAAATCGGGCCATTTTCAGGCAGCTTTTACCGGATGAACGCCGCAAAGGCAATTCACCCGGCAATTTTCTTCAGTTGACAGCGGCGAGTTCGCGCAGCGCCGCAGCGTCACGTGCCGAGACATCCGGGTATTCCGGATCGGAGCCGACATCCGTGGTGATGCGCCAGGAACGGGCGCACTTTTGGCCTTCGGCGAGCTTCGGTACGACGCTGACCTTGGCATCGTCATCCAGGCGGAAAGCATCCGCTGGCCCTTGTTCACCCAGAATGGTGATATCAGACGTGATGCAGATTTCCGAGAAATCCTGTCCTTCGAGCACCTTCAGCAACTCCGGATCGGCGACGTAGACGACCGGAGCAGCCTCGAGCGAAGAGCCGATGCGCTTGTCCTTGCGTTCGATTTCGAGTGCGCCGGTGACGACGCTACGCACGGCACGGATCTTCTTCCACTTCTCGGCCAAGGCATCGTTCTTCCATTCAGCGGGAATGGTGACGAACTGCTCGAGATGAACCGAGACCGCCGACGGATTGCGCGACAGCCATGCCTCTTCCGTGGTGAAGGGCAGCATCGGCGCCAGCCACGTCACCATGCAGTCGAAGATCGTGCGGATGACGGCGAGCGAGGCACGGCGGCGCAGGCTCGACGGCGCATCGCAGTAGAGCGCATCCTTGCGGACATCGAAATAGAAGGCCGAAAGCTCGACATTGGCGAAATCGATCAGGGCGCGGGCAATTCGCTTGAAATCGAAGGCGTCGTAGCTTTCTCGCACCAGCTCATCGAGCTCGGCGAGACGGTGCAGCATCAGCTGCTCGAGCTCCGGCATGTCGGCATAGGCGATCACTTCGCCCTTGTCATGTGCCAACGTGCCCAGCATCCAGCGGATGGTGTTGCGCAGCTTGCGATAGGCATCGACATTGGTCTGGATGATGGCCTTGCCGACGCGCAGGTCTTCCGAATAGTCCGACGTCATGACCCAGAGGCGGAGGATGTCGGCGCCGGCATCTTTCATCACCTCCTGCGGCGAGGTAACGTTGCCCTTGGACTTCGACATCTTTTCGCCCTTCTCGTCCATGGTGAAGCCATGGGTGAGGACGGCATCGTAAGGAGCGCGGCCGCGCGTCGCAGCACTTTCGAGCAGCGACGAATGGAACCAGCCGCGATGCTGGTCGGAGCCTTCCAGATAGAGGTCGGCCGGCCACTTGAGATCCGGACGATCTTCGAGCGTGAAGGTGTGGGTCGAACCGGAATCGAACCAGACATCGAGGATGTCCATGACCTGCGTCCAGGGCTCATTCGCCTTCTCACCGAGGAAGCGCTCACGCGCTCCTTCCGCGAACCAGGCATCGGCGCCTTCCTGCTCGAAAGCCTCGAGGATGCGGGCGTTCACGCGATCGTCCTGCAGGATATTGCCCTGCTCGTCGACGAAGATCGCGATCGGCACACCCCAGGCGCGCTGACGCGACAGAACCCAATCCGGGCGCTGCTCGATCATGGCGCGCAAGCGGTTCTGGCCGGCAGCCGGCACGAAGCGGGTATCGTCGATGGCCTTCAGCGCACGCGAACGCAGCGTCGAACCATCCGCGAAGTCCTTGTCCATATAGACGAACCATTGCGGCGTGTTGCGGAAGATGACCGGCTTCTTCGAGCGCCAGGAATGCGGATAGGAATGCTTCAGCCTGCCGCGTGCAAACAGCGTGTTCGTCTCGATCAGCGCCTTGATGACGAGATCGTTGGCGTTGCCCTTCTTGCCGTTGTCGTCCATGACGCGACCACCTTCGAAGCCGGGGGCATCGGCGGTGTAGAAGCCGGCGTCATCGACCGGGAACGGGATGGCGGACGAGATGCCGCGCTTTTCGAGGTCGCGCGCATGCGACATCCAGGCGTCAAAGTCCTCGCGACCGTGGCTGGGTGCGGTGTGCACGAAGCCCGTACCGGCATCGTCGGTGACATGATCGCCATCGAGCAGCGGCACCTTGAAGTCGTAACCGAGCGAGGCGAGCGGATGCGCGCAGGTGAGTGTGGCCAGATCGGCAGCGGTCACATCGCTGAGGCGCTTGTACTGCAGCTTTGCCTTGGCGAAGGATTCCTCGGCGAGCTTGTCGGCGAAAACAAGCTTTTCGCCCGGGCGCGGGCCGAAATCATTGGCGGCTTCCGTGACTTCATAGAGGCCATAGGATACGCGCGAGGAATAGGCGATCGCGCGGTTGCCGGGGATCGTCCAGGGCGTGGTCGTCCAGATGACGACGAAAGCACCGGCGAGATGCGCTGGGCCTTCGGTGACCGGGAACTTCACCCAGATCATGTCGCTTTCTACATCGGCATATTCGACTTCAGCTTCGGCAAGCGCCGTGCGCTCGACCACCGACCACATGACCGGCTTGGAGCCGCGGTACAGCTGACCCGTGCGGGCAATCTTCAACAGCTCGCCGGCGATGCGGGATTCCGCATGGAAGTTCATGGTCAGATAGGGATTGTCGAAATCGCCCGTGATGCCGAGGCGCTTGAACTCCTCAGACTGGATCTTGATCCAGCCGGCGGCAAAGTCGCGGCATTCCTGGCGAAACTCGTTCACCGGAACCTCGTCCTTGTTCTTGCCCTTCTCGCGATACTTTTCCTCGATCTTCCATTCGATCGGCAGGCCGTGGCAATCCCAACCAGGAACATAGTTGCTGTCATAGCCGCGCATCTGGAACGAACGGGTGATGACGTCCTTGAGGATCTTGTTCAGCGCGTGGCCGATATGGATGTGGCCGTTGGCATAGGGAGGGCCATCATGGAGAACGAACTTCTCGCGGCCGGCGGCGGAAGCGCGCAGCTTTTTGTAGAGGTTCATCTCCTCCCAGCGCTTCACCAGCTCCGGCTCCTTCTGCGGCAGCCCGGCGCGCATCGGAAAATCTGTTTCCGGCAGATAAAGGGTCTTGGAGTAATCCATCTTTTCAGCGGTATCGGTCATAGTCGTGACAATTGCCTCGGTGTCTCGGGCGTCTTGCGCCTCAGCTGGCGCAGCCATATGGGGATTTTTCGGCGGCGGAAAGCGTCTCTTGAGCGAAACGCCAAGAACCCGGACCTTCCGGCTGCTTACAGCGCGCGGAAGGCCGGGCCAATAATTCGTATCGATAGGCTCAGCCGAAAATGGGTCATGATCGCCGGTTCATAGGCGTTTTTTCCAAGGAAAGGAAGAGGAAACAGTTGCAGCGATCCATAGAAAAGCCGCGGACGTTTCCGCCCGCGGCTGACAGGACATTGCTTCGATCAGGCGCGTGCCGTCGCCCGCGCCGGCATGACGGCGTTGAGGATCACCGAGACGACGATGTTTGCAGCGAGCGCCAGCAGGCCCGTATAGACGGTGAAGCTCGTATCCCCGAGAGCAACCGCATGCAGCGGCTTCCAGCCGGCATCCCAGACGAGATAGGTTCCGCCAAAGAAGCCGACGGCCCAACCGGCAAGCAGAGCCGGCGCGCGGAACCACTTGGTGTAGAGGCCGAAGACCAGGGCCGGCAGCGTCTGCAATATCCAGATGCCGCCCAAAAGCTGCAGATCGAGCGCGAACTGCGTCGGCAGGAAAATGATAACCAGCAGCGCGCCGACCTTGACGACGAGTGAGGTCATCTTGGCAACCTTCGCCTCGCCGGCATCGGAAACCTGCGGATCGACATAGGCCTTCCAGAAGTTACGTGTGAAGAGGTTGGCAGCGCCAATGCTCATCACGGCCGCGGGAACCAGCGCGCCGATGGCGATGGCCGCGAAGGCGAAGCCCGCAAACCAGCTCGAGAACAGGGTCTGGAAGAGAGCCGGCACCACGTCATTGGCGCTGTCCAGCTTCAGATTTGCCGCGTGGCCCATATAGCCGAGGAGTGCCAGCAGGCCGAGCAGCAGCGTATAGGCCGGCAGCAGCACCGCATTCTTGCGGATGGTATTGCCGCTATTGGACGCGAAGATGCCGGTCAGCGTATGCGGATACATGAAGGCCGCAAGTGCCGAACCGAGTGCCAATGTCGCATAAGCGACGTACTGGTTGCCGCCGAGCAGAAGACTGCCTGCCCCCTTAGCCTTGAAATCCGCATCGGCGGCGGCAAAGACATTGGCATAGCCGCCAAGCTTGGCAGGGATGAGAGCGATGGCCGCGATCACCACGATATAGATCATGATGTCCTTGACGAAAGCGATCAGCGCCGGGGCGCGAAGGCCGGCCGAATAGGTATAGAGCGCCAGAATGATGAAGGCGACAGCGAGCGGCAATTCGCCGTGGAGCCCCAGGGCCTTAAACACCGCTGTCATACCGACGAGCTGCAGGGCGATATAGGGCATCGTCGCGATGACGCCTGTCAGAGCGACCGCCAGTTCCAGCGCCCGCGAGCCATATTGACCGTGGACGATATCGCCAGCCGTGACGTAGCCGTGATCCTTCGCCCGCCTCCAAAGAAGCGGCATGACCATGAAAACGAAGGGATAGACGACGATCGTATAGGGCAGCGCGAAGAAGCCATAGGCGCCGACGGTGTAGACCAGCGCCGGGACGGCGATGACAGTATAGGCCGTATAAAAGTCGCCGCCGACGAGGAACCAGGTGATCCAGGTGCCGAAGGTACGGCCGCCGAGGCCCCATTCGTCGATATGAGCAAGGGTCTTCGGCCGGCGCCAACGGGCAGCGACGAAACCCATGACCGTGACGAGCGCCAGGAAGAAGATGAAGACGGAGAGCGCGGTCGGATCGATATCAGTCATCATGGCGCATGCTCCGATAGGCGATCCATGTCAGGACAGCAGTGATCGGCACCCAGGCCAGCTGATACCAGTAGAAGAAAGGGAAACCCAACAGCACCGGATCGTGGCTGTTGTAGAAAGGAACCCAAAGCAAGCCTATGTAGGGAATGACGAGCAACCAGCAGGCCGCCGTCCCAAAGCGTTTGTCCATGTCCGATACCTCTCACGCGGTGTCTGCGCGCCACCTTGTTGTAGTTGTCAGAGTGGAAGGGGTGCATCGGTCCACGATTGCAATGTGCGCCCAAGGGCCCAAGCCGATGAGCTTTGGCTATGCAGAGCCAGACCAACGAATATGAATTCCTCCCAACGGCCCGCCTGCGGGCAGCCGCTGATAAAGTCCTACGGCGAGTCTGCCGGCCGAACAAGATATTAGCCGATGCGAAATCGCCGAACCTACCCAGAAGTGGGTAGACGGGCGTTACAATGCCGTGGTTGCGATGCCGTGGTCGAGGGCGTAGCGGATCAGGCCGGCCGTCGTTGCGATACCGAGCTTCTTCTTCAAATTCTTGCGATGCGTTTCCGCCGTCGCAGGGGTGATTTCAAGCTCCTCGGCAATCTCGCGATTGCTCTTGCCTGTAACGATCAAGCCCAGAATGTGACGCTCACGCGGCGTCAGAGGGTCGGCCTCCTTTTGTATCGTGTCCTCCACCAATATGTCGCGAACGCCGGACGAAAAATAAGTTCCACCGGCCGCTACGGTTTCGATAGCGCAGACGACTTCGTCGGTCGAAACGTCCTTGAGAATATATCCGACTGCACCGCGCATGATCGACGAAGAGATGTATTCGCGGCTGTCATGCATGGAAAGCATCACGATGCGCGTCTCCGGAAGTTCCCGGCGAAAGAGCTCGATCGCATCAATGCCGCTAAGCTTCGGCATATTGATATCCATCAGGGTCACTTGTGGCAGCGTCCGCCGACCGACCTCCAGGCCGATCTGTGCAAGGCTTGCCGTCCCAACCACCTCTATGTGGTCGAAAGTCTCCAGCACGGCTTTCAGTCCGTCCAGCACCACGGGGTGATTGTCGATCAGCAGAACGCTGATCCTGTTTCTTTTCATGCCGCATCCACCTTTGCTCTTGGCGAGGCATTGGCCGATTTCGGCAGCATCGCGATAAGCGTCGTGCCACCGGCCGTACTTTGAACGAGAAGCAGACCACGGAAATGCGCCATCCGTTCCTGCATGTTTCTCAGCCCAAGCCCGCCCTTGCCGTCGCCGGCGCCCTCAAAACCAATACCATTGTCCGAAATTCTCAAGCGCGCACGCCCCCGATCGCTCCAAAGTTTGATCGTAAGACGCGTCGCACCGGAATGACGTTCGACGTTGTTCAAGGCCTCCTGAGCGACACGATAGAGCGCTGTGCTGGCTTCAGGCTTTAGCAGGCTGGTGAAGTCGGAAGCCTCGATCTCGGTTGCGATCCCGGTCCGCTCACCGAAATTGTTCGCGAGTGCGGTCAGTGCGGCCGTCAAGCCGAGATCATCAAGCACGCGGGGGCGCAGATCATGCGAAAGTCGCCTGATGTCCTTGATCGCGCTGTTAAGGGTATCGATACCCTTCTCGATCGTCGTGGCGGCATCATCGACCTGGTTTCGCACCTTGCGGTTGGCGAGATCCATGACGTAGCGCACGCCGAGGAGATTCTGCGATACGCCGTCGTGCAATTCGCGGGCAAGACGGGCGCGTTCCTCCTCCTGCGTATCGATCACTCTTTGCGTCAGCTCCTTGAGCCGGCCATCGGCCATGCGTCGCTCACGGAAAGTCAGCAGCATGCAGGTCGTGAAAACGACCAGAACGGCGGGAACGGCTATCAACGTGACGACGATGAAGGTTCCTTTTATGTTTGCCCGCATGGCGGCATTGGCGGCCGCAGTCTGAGTGAAAATATCGTCCAGATAGACACCAGTTCCGACGACCCAGTGCCATTTATCAAGGCCGACCACGAATGAGAGCTTATCGGCGACGCGGCCGGTAGAGGGCTTCTCCCATTTGTACTGGTGCAGGCCCCCGCCGGCTTTTGCCGTCTTGATGAGTTCTGCGATGACCCTGTCCCCATCCGGATCGGTCAAATCGAGCCAATTGCGCCCGTTTCGAAACCCCTCGCGCGGATGAACGATGTTGTTCCCATCGTAATCGTAGACAAAAAAGTATCCGTCCGGACCATAGTCAAGGGACGTCAGGATCTCGGCTACCTTATCCTTCGCAGCCTGATCGTCCGGCGCGGCGTCCCGATAGATCGCCTGAATGGCCGAAACGGCGAGGTCTGTCAGGTTAACGATTTCCGTTTCCTTTGCCCTCAGCATGTTCTGTTCGAAGGTCTCGATATTGTTCTTGGTAAGGTTGGTCGACTGCCAGGTAATGAAGGCCGTGATTGCCAGGATCGAGATAACGAGAGGCGCGAGCGCGAGCGCAATAATCTGGTTGCGTAATGTCAACGATTGCTCCTCCCAAGAACCGGCGCGGAACAATGGCTCTTGTCGGACACGAATTCAACAGCTTGTCGGCGGTGCCGATGTACACCCGCAATCGGAGAGCTTCCCTCGAAACGGCAAGGCGCCGTGTTCGAACAGCAGCCACTTGGGAAATATCAATTGAAGGCGATGATGCGATCCAGGTCGCTGAACGGCTGGACGCCGGCAAGCAGGGCGCGCGCCTCGTCTTCATCCTTACGGATCTGTGCGACCAGCGGGTCGAGACCGTCGAACTTCAGTTCGGGGCGGAGATAGCCGAAGAAGGACACCGAACAGACCTGACCGTATAGATCGCCGCTGAAATCGAAGACGAAAGTCTCGAGCAGCGGCGCACCATTATCGGTCACCGTCGGACGCCGGCCGTAACTGGCAACGCCATCGCGGATGATGCCATCGGCCGTTCGGAAACGAACTGCATAAATGCCCGCTCTCAGCGATATCTCGGCCGGGAGCTGCATGTTTGCCGTCGGGAAGCCAAGCGTGCGACCGAGCTTCTCACCGCCAATGACAGGCGCCTGAACGGTATAGCGATAACCAAGCAGTCCGGCGGCCTGAGCGACATCTCCCTCGGCCAGCAGCGTGCGAATGCGGCTCGACGAGATGACCTCGGTGTTTTCGTCGCGGAAGGCATCGATCAGCGTCACACCGAAGCCGTTATGGCTGCCGGCATTCATCAGGAAGGCTGGACCGCCCTGGCGATCATGACCGAAATGGAAATCAAAACCGGTGACGACCTCCGAGGCATGCAGCCAGTCGATCAGGATCGAATGGACGAATTCATCCGCTGAACGCTGCGAGAAGGCGCGATCGAAAGGATATTCGATGACGGCGTTGAAGCCGAGCGCTTCCAAAAGACGGGCTCGAAGCGGCGCCGGCGTCAGACGAAAAACCGGCTGATCGGGCTTGAAGACGGTGCGCGGATGCGGCTCGAAGGTCAGCACCAGAGCCGGCACGCCGCGCTCCCTGGCGATCTCCAACGCGCGCGTCAGCACAGACTGATGGCCGCGATGCACGCCGTCGAAATTGCCGATGGCGACCACGCCGCCCTTCAAGGCGTCGGGAAGCGGCTCGCGGGTCTCGTTGCGATGGAAAACGGTCATCGACTGCCACTCTCCTCAGACAAGGCGCGACATCCACCACTTCGGCGAGGCTTGCTCGCGCGCCAGGAAGGCGCCGAGAGCGGCCTCATCCGTGTGTCCCTCGACGACATATTCGCGGGCGTGGATGCCATGGCTGATATAAAGAAGATCGAGACCGTAATCGAGTGCGCCGCGCACGTCGGTCGGCATGCCGTCGCCGATCGCCACCACGCGCGACAGCGGAAACTCGCTCTTGACCTCGCGGGCGGCGGCAATCGCCGCGTCATAGATCGGCTGGTGCGGCTTGCCGGCGATGCGCGTCCGGCCACCGAGACGCTCGTAATAGGCAGCCATGGCGCCGGCGCAGGGGATCATGCGATGGCCGCGCTCGACGACGAGATCGGGGTTGGCACAGATGAGCGGCACATTGCGAGCGGACCAGGCCGTCAGCATATCGGTGTAGTCGTCAGGCGTTTCGGTCTCGTCGTCGAAGAAGCCGGTGCAGACGATGCTTTCAGCCTCGCCGGCGTCGACACGCTGAACGTCAAGGCCTTCGAGGATGCCGGTGTCACGCTCCGGACCGAGCAGGAACACCTTCTTCGGTCCCTCCGCGATCAGCTTGCGGGTGACATCGCCCGAGGTGATGATGCGATCATAGACGCTATCGGGAACACCGATTGCTCTCAGCTGCTCGACGACCTTCGGAGCGACGCGCGGAGAATTGGTGATGAGGACGACCGCAAGACCTTCGCCTCGGGCGGCTTCGAGCGCGACGGAGGCTTCCTTATAGGCGGTGACGCCGTTATGGAGCACGCCCCAGACATCGCAGAGCGCAACATCATAAAGTCCGCCGATGTCGCGAAAGCTCTCGATCCGTTTGCCCATGCCGTCCTCACATCAAATAAATCACGGGCTGACATCGCAAACCGGCCGGCAAATTACAAGAGCGGCGCGCAAGGTTTTTGCGGCGCACAAGGCCCCGGAAGCCGGAATAGGCAAGGTCTGCAAGCGGCAAAATGAACCTGGCGAGGTAGAGAGGTGATGACCCAGAAACGGCGTAATCGTGCCCCTCCTCACGAGATCAAAATGAAGGAGTCTTTGCAACGACATGCCACGCTGCGACGCCATGGGCGTTAATCATCCCCCAAACAAGCCGATGCCCGCCGCAAAAAATTCACAGTGCTGTTCTTGACTCGTCTGGAAGCCATCCCTAAATCACCGTCGCTAGCACTCGCAGAGGATGAGTGCTAACAAAGTCCATACGGATCCCCCGCTGATCCGTGAATGTCATTTGATCGAGGGATTAGACAATGGCAAGCACCAATTTCCGCCCCCTTCATGACCGCGTCGTCGTTCGTCGCGTCGAGTCGGAAGAAAAGACCAAGGGTGGCATCATCATTCCCGATACCGCCAAGGAAAAGCCGCAGGAAGGCGAAATCGTCGCCGTCGGTTCCGGCGCTCGTGACGAGTCCGGCAAGGTCGTAGCACTCGACGTCAAGGTTGGCGATCGCGTTCTGTTCGGCAAGTGGTCGGGCACCGAAGTCAAGCTCAATGGCGAAGACCTTCTCATCATGAAGGAAGCCGACATCATGGGCATCATCGGCTAATTTAGCCGGTTCCCTTTTCCGATAAAGCTGACGGGCGACAAGCCCGGAAAACGCGAATTCAGGAGTTCCAAACATGGCAGCTAAAGAAGTAAAATTCGGCCGCAGCGCCCGCGAAAAGATGCTTCGTGGCGTCGATATCCTCGCTGACGCAGTAAAGGTCACGCTCGGCCCGAAGGGTCGTAACGTCGTTATCGACAAGTCCTTCGGCGCTCCGCGCATCACCAAGGACGGCGTTTCCGTCGCCAAGGAAATCGAACTCGAAGACAAGTTCGAAAACATGGGCGCCCAGATGGTCCGCGAAGTTGCTTCGAAGACCAACGACGTCGCCGGTGACGGCACCACCACTGCAACCGTTCTCGCCCAGGCCATCGTTCGCGAAGGCGCCAAGGCTGTTGCAGCCGGCATGAACCCGATGGACCTGAAGCGCGGCATCGACCTCGCGGTTGCAGAAGTCGTCAAGGATCTCCAGGCCAAGGCCAAGAAGATCAACACCTCGGAAGAAGTTGCCCAGGTCGGCACGATCTCCGCAAACGGCGAAAAGCAGATCGGTCTCGATATTGCTGAAGCCATGCAGAAGGTCGGCAACGAAGGCGTCATCACGGTTGAAGAAGCCAAGACCGCCGAAACCGAACTCGAAGTCGTCGAGGGCATGCAGTTCGACCGCGGCTACCTCAGCCCCTACTTCGTAACCAACCCGGAAAAGATGATCGCCGACCTCGAAGACGCGTTCATCCTGCTCCACGAGAAGAAGCTCTCGAACCTGCAGGCCATGCTTCCGGTTCTCGAAGCCGTCGTTCAGACCGGCAAGCCGCTCCTCATCATCGCTGAAGACGTCGAAGGCGAAGCTCTTGCGACCCTCGTCGTCAACAAGCTGCGCGGCGGCCTGAAGATCGCTGCTGTCAAGGCTCCTGGCTTCGGCGACCGCCGCAAGGCCATGCTGGAAGACATCGCCATCCTGACGGGCGGCACTGTCATCTCCGAAGACCTCGGCATCAAGCTCGAGTCCGTCACCCTCGACATGCTCGGCCGTTCCAAGAAGGTTTCGATCTCCAAGGAAAACACCACGATCGTCGACGGCGCTGGCGCCAAGTCCGACATCGAAGGCCGCGTTGCCCAGATCAAGGCTCAGATCGAAGAAACCACCTCCGACTACGACCGCGAAAAGCTGCAGGAACGTCTTGCCAAGCTCGCTGGCGGCGTTGCCGTGATCCGCGTTGGCGGCTCGACGGAAGTCGAAGTGAAGGAAAAGAAGGACCGCATCGACGACGCTCTCAACGCGACGCGCGCTGCTGTTCAGGAAGGCATCGTACCGGGCGGCGGTATCGCTCTCCTGCGTTCTTCTACGAAGATCACCGCCAAGGGTGAAAACCAGGATCAGGAAGCTGGCGTCAACATCGTTCGCCGCGCCCTGCAGTCGCTGGTTCGCCAGATCGCTGAAAACGCTGGTGACGAAGCTTCGATCGTTGTCGGCAAGGTTCTCGAAAAGAACGAAGACAACTACGGCTACAACGCCCAGACGTCTGAATTCGGCGACATGATCTCCATGGGCATCGTCGACCCGGTCAAGGTTGTTCGTACGGCTCTGCAGAACGCAGCTTCGGTTGCTTCGCTGCTGATCACCACCGAAGCCATGATCGCTGAACTGCCGAAGAAGGATGCCCCTGCTGGCATGCCGGGCGGCATGGGCGGCATGGGTGGAATGGACATGATGTGATAGGCCAACGGCCTGTCGCGATTGTTTAATCCGACCTCCGGAATTGATGAAGGGCGGCCCTCGGGTCGCCCTTTTTAATTGCGCCTGAATTGTACAAATACAATTCCGGCAAGGTTCTATCGTGTTGCAAATTTTGCAACTTGCCCATTGCTGTTTTCGAAAAAGCCCCTATAACTCGCAGCGCAGTGATTTTGGAGAGTTAGCTGCAATACACGCAATTTTTACTTCTTTTGGACAGGCTTAACCTGCGGCTTGGTATGTTCATGACCTTGGGCGCTGGCGCTGTCCGGATTTATTACTTGAAATGACTTCATAGACTGGAGCGCCATCCCGAAGAGCATTGTCGACAGCGGATCAGCGGAGGCAGTCTCCGCCATGAGCAGCGACGCAAAATGCGGGGAGACCTTCCATCCGGAGAGATATGGAATTGAAGTGAAGCGCGCGGGGGGACCATGCGCTCATGTGGGGATCATCTTGTTCAAGATTGCCAAGGCCAATTTTTCCGCACCATTTGCTCCCGGCTCGCTGGAGTTCGAAGGCCATGACCCCGATCTTCTGGCGCAGTTCTGTGTTTCCGAGGGATGGACGGGCGATCTTTCAAGCGGAATCATCAAACTTGGGCAGTGGAGCACGATGCTGCACGGGCTGAGCTCTTCGGAATGCGGCCTGCTAAGCCTCATGCATTGCTATGATCCGCACGATCGAGCGCGTATCCTCGATCTCTTCGAGCAGGCGGCAACGGCCAACTCCTCCTTCTGTTATTCCACCACGACCCTCGGCACCGGCAGTCATCGCCAGCCGGTCTTCTGCGTCGGCGAATCCGTTGCTGCCGACAAGCAACATG
This sequence comes from Rhizobium sp. ZPR4, assembly GCF_040215725.1. NCBI lineage: Bacteria > Pseudomonadati > Pseudomonadota > Alphaproteobacteria > Hyphomicrobiales > Rhizobiaceae > Rhizobium > Rhizobium sp. ZPR4. The sequence continues at coordinate 376,367 of NZ_CP157967.1, read as the reverse complement.
CCGGCAGCATGGTCGGCGTCTTCCTGTTTCCACGCTTCAAGCTGGAACCGGGCAGCCAACTCGCCACCCGGCAGTAAACGGCTGTCGGCTATGGTCAGGCGAGTCCGCCTGGCCAGCACCGGGTTCAACCTAATCAATCCCGCTTGGGAATACTCAGGCCACGCTGGCTTGCCGGGCGCGCAAGGGCGCGGTCCAGCCAGGCCATGACCGAGGGGAAGCTTTCGAATTCCAGAACTTCGCGGCCGCCATAGAAGACGTCGACGCCGCGAACCCAGGGGAACGTGGTGATGTCGGCAATGGTGTATTCGTCGCCCATGATCCACTCACGGTCTTTCAGGCGCTCTTCCAGCACACCGAGGAGACGCTTGGCCTCGTCGCGATAGCGCTCGACCGGATAGGAGTTATTGGCCACCTTCTCAGCGGCGAATTTGAAGAAGTGGCCGAACTGACCGAACATCGGGCCGACGCCGGCCATCTGGAAGAAGACCCACTCCAGCGTCTCGTAGCGCCTGGCCGCATCACTCGGCATGAGCTTGCCGGTCTTCTCCGCCAGATAGACCAGGATAGCGCCGGATTCGAACAGACCGATCGGCTTGCCGTCGGGACCATTGGGATCGATGATCGCAGGAATGCGGCCGTTCGGATTCAGCGACAGGAATTCCGGGGATTTCTGGTCATTCGTGCCGAAGGAGATGAGATGCGGCTCATAGGCCAGACCGAGCTCCTCCAGCGCGATCGAGACTTTGACGCCATTCGGCGTAGGCAGGGAATAGAGCTGGATGATGTCCGGATTGCTGGCAGGCCAGCGCTTCGTGATCGGGAAGGACGACAGATCGGCCATGGGCTAGCTCCTGAAAACCATGATTTGACAACTGATTTGGCGCCACCATAGCCGATATGACTGGTATGGGAAGAGCGATCTAGGCGGATCATTGTTCAATGATTGTGAACTAATTGTGCGCAGTTGTTTATCTTTTCAACCGATTAAAAATCGCGAATATCTCACTCCAGAAATTCTCGCCACCCGGCCCGAACCGAATTGACTGGAGATCGTCATGTCCAATACCAACAACATCATCATTCTTGTGGCGCGCATTCTGCTCGCCTTCATGTTCATCTTTGCCGGCTTCGGCAAGCTGACCGATCCAGCTGGCACAGCTGGCATGATCGCCGGCGCCGGCATGCCGGCTGCAACGCTGCTCACCTATCTTGCCGGCACGTTTGAATTCGTCACCGGCGTCTGCGTGCTGATCGGCTTCCAGGTCCGCATCGTCGGCTGGCTGCTCGCCGCCTTCTGCGTCTTCACCGGCATCGTGTTTCATCTGCCGACCGTCAATGTTCCGGACTTCCCGGCTGCCGCCAACGGCTGGATCAACGGCCTGAACTTCGTGAACTTCCTGAAGAACGTCACGCTGGCCGGCGCCTACATCATGCTCGCCACCAACGGCGCAGGCGTCTACTCGGTCGACGCACGCCGTGGTGCCTACGCAGCCGCCTAAGCGTTACATATCTCCCGAGACAAAAGGCCCGCCGGAATTCCGGCGGGCCTTTTTACGTCAAATCGTCGAGAAATCAGAGTGCGCTGCGCACTGCCGATATGATGCGCTCAACCATCGGGTCGCCTTCATGGCTCGGCTTGCGGGCGCGCACCAGACAAGCCTCCGAACGCAGGATGATCCCGTCCGACAGAACCTTCAGATGGTTTGCTCTAAGAGTCGAACCGGTGGAGGTGATGTCGACGATGATGTCGGCAGAGCCGGCAGCAGGCGCGCCTTCCGTAGCACCGAGACTTTCGACGATGCGGTAGAGCTGGATGCCGTGCTGGCTGGAGAAGAACTGCTGCGTCAGCCGCCAATATTTCGTCGCGACCGTCAGCCTGTGGCCATGACGCGCACGGAAATCGGCGGCGACATCGCCAAGGTCAGCCATGGTATCGACATCGAGCCAGATCTCCGGCACGGCAACGACCACATCGGCGTGGCCGAAGCCAAGTCTTGCGCAGAACTCGACGCGGCGATCGGCCTCTGCCATGCCTTCGCGCACGAGGTCTTCGCCGGTAATGCCGAAATCGACGCTGCCATTGCCGATCTCTCGCGAGATTTCCGAGGCAGACAGGAAGGCGATCTCGACGCCATCCCAACCTTCGACACGGCCGCGATAGGAGCGATCGTTACCGACGGCGACGATCGGCATGCCGGCGCGCTCGAAAACGGCCGAGCAATCGTCCTTCATGCGGCCCTTGGAGGGAAGCGCTATCGTGATGGTCATCAGGCTGCCCTCGCGGTTTCGATGCGGTCGAGCCAGAGCGCGAAGCCGACGGCCGGGATATGATCCTTGGCGCCGAGCAGGGTCATCAGCCGGTCGAAGCGGCCGCCACCGGCAAGCACCGCGCTCGATCCTGCCACCATCACTTCAAAGACAAGGCCGGTATAGTAGTCGAGAGGACGGCCGAAGGCAGCGCGATAGTCGATCTTCGAGACATCGACACCGGCATCGGCCAATGCCGCGACACGCGCCTCGAAATTCTTCAGAGCCGCGCCAAGCTTCAAGCCTGCTGCATCGGCAAAACCGGCCAGCGCCGCGGAAGCATCCGCCAGCGGCACGCTCAGAGACAGAAACTCTTCCAGCACGCGAAAGGCAGCATCGTCGAGCCGTGTTTCCGACAGCACCAGCTTCTCGCGAAGGCGGCGGGCGATCTCCTGCGGCGAGCGGCTGGCATTGGTGGAATAGCCGGTTGCCTGCATGGTGGCGTCGATATGCCTGACCAGCCCCTGCTCGTCGCCGCGAGAGAGGAAATCCAGCACATGCGCATCGAGCCCGGTGACGGGCTGCGGACTTGCAAGATGCGCCAGCAGGGTTTCGAGCTGCATCATGTTGCCAAAGGCGTGGATCAGCCGCTTCTGCCAGCCGGACGGCAGCCCGAGCGCCTGCACCACGGCCTCGAACACGGCCTGATCACCCAGCGTCACCGAGAGCGGCTTGCCTGGAACGAGCCGGTTCAGGATACCGATGGCATCGCCGATGGCGCGAGCATCGGCACTGGCCGTATCACGATCACCCAGATCCTCGATACCGGCCTGATAGAATTCATGGCCGCCTTCGCGGCGCTGACGAAAGATCTCGCCGAGATAGGAATAGCGCTTCGGCGTGCCGGTGGCTGTTTCGATATGGCGCAGGCAGACCGGAATGGTGAATTCCGGACGCAGGCAAAGGCTGGCGCCGGTCTCGCTTTCGGTCATGAAGATGCGCCGGCGAAGATCCTCGCCGGCCATATCGAGAAAGGGTTCGGCCGGCTGGATGATGGGTGTGTCCACCCTCTCCGTCCGGCGACCGGCAAACTCATCCAGCAGATCGCCGGCAAAATCCGGAAGATTGATCAGGGGCATCAGCCCACCCTCTTCCGGTCTTCCGCCTGTGCCGCGAGCATCGCCTTGACCTTCTCGATCAGCTCGGCTTCCGGCACGGTTTCCTGCGCCACGCGGGCTTCGCGCCAGCTGGCATTGTCCTCGATCTCGCCGGAGAGGCGCTTGCCCTCGATCAGATCCTTGAGCTGGACGACACCCTGGGCACGCTCATCGCCGCCCTGGATGATGGCGATCGGGCAGCCACGGCGGTCAGCATATTTCAGCTGGTTGCCGAACTTCTTCCAGTTGCCCTGGAACATTTCGGCGCGGATGCCGGCAGCGCGAAGCTGCTGCGTGAAGCGCTGGTAACGCCCCATGGCCTCAACATCGCCATCCATGACGGTGACGAGCACTGGCTCGATCACCTCGTCCATGCCAAGCTTGCCGAGATTCTTCAGCGCCGTCATCAGACGCGAGACGCCGATGGAGAAGCCGGTGGCCGGCACCGGCTGACCCATGAAGCGCGAGACGAGCCCATCATAACGACCGCCGCCGCCGACCGAACCGAAGACGACCTTTTCGCCCTTCTCGTTGGTGACGTCGAAGGTAAGCTCGGCCTCGTAGACCGGACCGGTATAATATTCGAGGCCGCGCACGACGGACGGATCGATCTTGATACGATCCGATTGATAGCCGGCGCTAGTGACGAGGCTGCCGATGAAATTCAGCTCTTCGACACCTTCGCCGCCATTGGACGTGCCGGCGACGAGCTCGGCAAGCTGAGCCGCACTTTCGGCATAGTCCTTGATGCCGACGAAGAAGAGCACCTTCTCGGTCTGATCGCTGTTTAGGCCGGCGCCCTTGGTGAAGTCGCCGGATTCATCCTTGCGGCCGGGACCAAGCAGCAGCGCCACGCCTTCGGGGCCGAACTTGTCGAGCTTGTCGATGGCACGCAGCACATTCAGTCGCTGGGCGGCCTTGTCATCACCGCCGAGGCCAATGGCTTCCAGCACGCCGTCGAGAACCTTGCGGTTGTTGATGCGCACAACATAGTCACCGCGCTTGATACCCAGCGCCTCCAGCGTGTCGGCCATCATCATGCACATCTCGGCATCCGCCTGCACGCCCGGCGCGCCGACGGTATCGGCATCGAACTGCATAAACTGGCGGAAGCGGCCCGGGCCTGGCTTTTCGTTGCGGAACACATAGCCGGCGCGATAGGTGCGGTAAGGAAGCTGGATCTCGTTGAAATTCTCGGCGACATGACGGGCAAGCGGCGCCGTCAGATCGTAGCGCAGCGACATCCACTGCTCGTCGTCATCCTGAAGCGAGAACACGCCCTCGTTCGGCCGGTCGCTATCGGGCAGGAACTTGCCGAGCGCATCGGTATATTCGAACAGCGGCGTTTCGATAGGATCGAAACCATAATGCTCGTAGACTGCCCGTATCTTGGAGGTCATCTCGTTGACGGCGCGAATGTCGGTGGCCGAACGATCGACAAAGCCACGCGGCAGGCGGGCCTTGAGCTTCTGCGGTTTCTTTTGTTTGTCGCTCATCTCTAGGGTAATCCGGTATGGTAACAGTCGCGGTTAACTAGCGGATTGGGCTGAATGCGGCAAGGATTGTTGTATGTTGTCGGCCGACAAAACGGACAAAACCAGACAAGGTGACATAGATACCATGCCACGCGCGATCGTTTTGAAATGCACGGATGATACCGCCGCGCCGGTTCTGGATCTCTGGCGGGAGGCAAGCAGGTTCGAAACCACCCCGTCGATGCAGGCGCTGAACTATCCGCCGCACCTGACGTTTGCTGTCTACGAGAACGTCGCTGTTTCCTCGCTTGTCGCCGCCGCTCAAAAGACCTTCGCAAACTTACCGCCACTATCGATCGAGTTTTCGGGGATCGACCATTTTCCGAACGAGATGCTGGTGCTTTGGGCACGTCCTTCAGACGATCGTGTTCTGAGGCAGATACACCGGGCCATTCACGACGAGATCGATCCTGCGCTTTGCCACGAGCACTCCCGCCCGGATCGCTGGCAGCCGCATTGCACCATTGCGATGAAGATCCCTGCAAGCGCGGCAGAACAGGCTCTGACATGGGCGGCGGCAACGCCCGCCCAATTTACGCTCACTTTCGATGCGGTGGATTGCGTAAGCTTCCCGCCCGTCGAAATCTTGAGAGAAGTCAAACTGCTGCCTTGATCGGCTTTCAGTGTCCAGACGATGCAATTTGCGCTTGCCTTCGCGGTCGGCGTGGCTAGGTTCGTGTTCATGCGCTTCTTTGCGATCCTGACGATGGTAGTTGCCTGGCTGTTCTATGGTGCCATGCCGGCGCTGGCGAACTGTCCCATCTGCGATTCCGGATCTGCAATGCCTGTCGTATCAAGCGTGAGCATGCATGAAGGCATGGCCGGTATGCCTGGCATGACGGGCGATGGTGACATGGCACAGCATCAGGAAAAGAAGCCGGAGAACCCTTGCGCCGGCGGCATGACGCATGTTGCATCCTGCGCCGCCTGCCTTGCCTTGACGCCGGCTCTTGTGGCGGAAGGCGGCAAGCATGCCGTCTCCTATCCGGCACCCGCGCCCGGCCAGCGTCTTGCCGACTCTCGGCCGCAGCCGACGCCGCCCCCTCCCCGTTTCGCCTGACGATCATCTGCTTTCATTCAACGAGCGGCTGTCCGCTCAAAATCACATACCGTCCAGAAACGGAGAGAATACCTATGTCTACGTCTAAATCGCTGATCCTCGCCGGCGCATTCGCCTTTGCCATCGCCCTTCCTGCCCTTGCCGACGACATGCAGGGCATGGATATGAGCAAGCCGATGGGCGACCAGGGCGCCTCCAGCAAGGCTTACAACGATGCCATGGGCAAGATGCACAAGGACATGATGATCCACTACAGCGGCGACGCCGATGCCGATTTTGTCCGCGGCATGATCCCGCATCATCAAGGCGCGATCGACATGGCGAAGATCGAACTGAAATACGGAAAAGATCCCGAACTGCGCAAACTGGCGCAAGGCGTCATCACCGCGCAGGAAGCCGAGATCAAGGAAATGAACGCCTGGCTGAAGAAGCACGGCAAATAAGTCAACTCATCACGGGAGGCGGCATCCGTGCCGCCTCTTTACTGTCCGGGAAGCGGACGACGGAATACGCCATCCAGCCAATCGGAAACTGTACGGATGCGAACAAGCTGACGAAGCTCGGCATGGATGAGCAGCCATATTTCCCGCTGCGGCGGATTACTGTCGCTGCTATCGACGCGACAAAGACCGCCGGCATTTCCCGCCAGGATATTCGGCAAGAGTGCGCGTCCTAGTCCCGCAGCGGCAGCCTGAAGCAAAGCTTCGGCGTCGTTGACGGCAAGCGGGCTGGAACGGCCTGACTTTTCCGCCTGCGCGGCAATCCAGCCCGCGTGCGGCAGATGCGCCATGGCCTCCTCATAGACGATCCAGGGTAAATCCTCCGCCTGCCTTTCCTGCCCAACGGCAACGTAGACGGCATAGTCCAGCGTCGCTATCCGCCTGGCGACGACCCTTCCATTGGCCAGATCGGCGGGTCTGGCAAGGCGCAGCGCCATGTCCGCCTCGCGCCTGGTCAGGTTGAAATTTCTGGAATCGCCGATGAGTTCCAATTGCAGGCCGGAATGCTGAGCCAGCAGGCTGGGCAGCGAGGGGATCAACAGCCGACTGATGAAGGATGGCGCCGCGGTAAGCCGTACCTTACCGAGTGCCATCGGATCTGCCGCATCCAACGCACCCGACAGCGCCATGATTTCGGCCTCGATCGTCTCGGCCTTCGCCACAGCGATCTCGCCCGTCGGCGTCGGCGACAGGGCGCCGCCTTTATCGCGCGAGAACAGTATCGTGCCGAGGCGGATCTCCAGGATGCGCAGGCGGCGCCCGACCGTTGTCGCATCCGTCCCGAGCGCCCTGCCCGCTGCAGCAAAGGACCCACCCCGCGCAAGCGCCAGAACGTGACGCAGATCGTTCCAATCGATATCCTGCAATTTTGCAGCTCCTGACGGCAAACTTACCGCGTGCATCGGCATTATTGCAGCTTTAGACTGGGAATATCCAGCAAGGAGATGACAATGACCCTGTTCGCAGTTCTGTTCGAGGACGATCAGCAAAACGCCGCCGCGATCCGCAAGGAATATCTGCCGCGCCACTTCGCCTTTCTGGAGGCGAATGCCGTGTCCATCCGAACGGCCGGACCGCTCAGCCGGGAGGGTGATGCTTTTGCCGGCGGCCTATGGCTCGTCGAAGCGGAGAACGCCGCCGACGTTGATCGGCTGGTGAAGGAAGACCCATTCTGGTCGGCGGGCCTGCGCCAGTCCGTGCGGGTCTTCAGATGGAACCAGGTATTTGCCGAGGGCACCCTCCTCTAGCCGAAGCACCGTCACGCGCTCAGTCCATGATTCCGGGCAGGCGCGCGGCAAGCAGGTCGATGATCACGCGCATCTTCAGCGAAAGCTGCGGCACCTGCGGCCAGACGGCATAGACGTTGACGGGCCGGCTGGAGACATTGAGCACCGGCATGAGTTTGCCCACGTGTACATAGTTCCGTACCAGCCAGCAGGGTAGCCAGGTAATGCCCATTCCGGCGGCGGCGGCATCCGCAATGACCTCCAGATCATCGAACCGCAACCGCGTTTGCGGAAAATAGTCGAGGGCCGCGCCGTCATCCTGCAGGAAGGTCCATCTCTTCGCCTCGCCCGATCTCGCATAGACGACGAGATCATGGTCGGCGAGATCGGCAACGGTCTGCGGCATCCCTCTTGCAGCCAGATAGGCTGGCGAAGCGCATAGCGTCATGTGATGGAAGGCGATCTTGCGCGCGGCAAGTCCGGCCTCGTCTCGCAGCACGCCGTTGCGAATGGCAAGATCGAATCCCTCGTCAAAAAGGTCGACCACACGATCGCTGAAGGAGAGATCCAGTTCGAGCTTCGGGTGCATGCGGGCCAATTCCAGCAGCAGCGGCGTAAGGCAGCGGCGACCGAAGAGAACCGGCATGGAGATGCGCAGGCGTCCGGTGACCTCGCGCTTGCCCGATTCCAGCATGGCCTCGCCGGATTGTATCTCGTCCAGCGCCCGCCGGCAGCGCTCGTAAAAGGCTTGGCCCTCATCCGTCAGGCTCTGCATGCGGGTGGTGCGGTGAAACAGGCGCACATTCAGCCGCCGCTCCAATTTGGCGATGGTTTTGCCGATCGCCGAGCGAGACAGGTTCATGCGCGCCGCCGCTGCCGAAAAGCCGCCGGCCTCGACTGCTTCCACGAATTCCGGAATGCCGTTGAGCATGTCATTCATAACGATTGCTTCCTAAAAGGAACCAGTTAGCAGAAATAATATCGCCACTGGCGAATGAAAAGCAACGATATGCTCCGTCCATTGCTTCCAATTCCTCTCAGGAGATCATGATGACCAAGACCATGAAGCGCTGGACTCTCGATACGGTCGCCATCGGCGCTCCCTTGAACCTCACGGAGACGGCGGTACCTAAGCCCGCGCGCGGCGAAGTGCTTGTGCGGGTCAAAGCCGTTTCGCTGAACTACCGCGACAAGCTCGTGCGCGAGACCGGCATGGGCCTGCCGCTGCAATTTCCCTTCGTGCCGGCGTCCGATATGGCAGGCGTGATCGAAGCGGTGGGAGACGACGTGACCAGATTTGCCGTGGGCGATCGGGTCATTTCCACCTTCCATCCCGGCTGGATCGACGGCAAGCCGCTCGGCGATGCCCGCACACCTCCCTACAAGACGCTCGGCGGCTTCTATCCCGGCGTGCTCTCGGAATATATCGCCATGCCGGAAGGCTGGCTCGTCTCGGCGCCTCAGAGCCTCGATTATGCCGAGGCAAGCACTTTGCCCTGCGCTGGCCTGACGGCATGGTTCGCGCTGGTGGAACGCGGCAAGATCAAGCCCGGCGACAGTGTGCTGGTGCAGGGAACCGGCGGCGTGGCGCTGTTCGGCCTGCAGATCGCCGCCGCTCAGGGCGCCGAGGTCTTCGTGACCTCATCGGGGCCGGAGAAGCTCGCACGGGCAAAGGCTCTCGGCGCCCACCACGGGATCGACCGAAACAAAAGCGATTGGGTGGAAGAAGTCTATCGCCTCACCAACGATCAGGGCGTCGACCATATCATCGAAATCGCCGGCGGGCCGAACTTCGGCCAATCGCTGAAGGCGGTGGCGCCTCACGGCCGGATTTCCGTCATCGGCGTCCTTGAGGGTTTTGACATCTCCGGTCCAGCGGCACCGTTGCTGCTGAAGTCCCCCACCGTGCAGGGCATCGGCGTCGGCCATCGCCGCTCGCTCGAAGACTTCGTGCGTGCGGTCGACAGCATCGGCCTGAAGCCCGTCATCGATCATCGCTATGCGCTCGGGGAGGTACCGGCCGCCTTCGATCATCTCGATCGCGGCCCCTTCGGCAAGATCGTCATCGAGCTTTGATACCAGCCGGGCCGCAGCGGATGGCAGCGGCCCGGCCTCTGCAAGATATCAAGCCTTCGGCTCGAACGGCTGCGGCACGCGCTGGGCGCCCTGGCGTGCAAGCATCCAGCCGGGATATTCGGGCGCAAGCGCGCTGACTTCGTCGAGCTTTGCGATATCGCCGGCATCGAGCTTCAGCTTGACGGCGGCCAGATTCTGATCGAGCTGATCGAGACGCTTGGCACCGATGATGATGCTGGTGACAAAGGGCTTCGCCAATATCCAGGCAAGCGCCACCGTGGCGACGCTGGAGCCATGCTTCTCCGCCACTTCGCGCATGGCGGCGACGCAGGCCCAGGCGCGGTCCTTGTCAACGGGCGGAAAATCGAAGCTCGCACGTCGTCCCTCGCCATTGCCGGGAGCACCCGGACCATATTTGCCCGAAAGCAGACCACCCGCCAGCGGCGACCAGACCATCAGCCCAAGCTTTTCTTCCGACATCAGCGGCACGATCTCGCGCTCCAGATCGCGGCCGGCGATGGAATAATAGGCCTGCACCGTCTCGAAGCGGGCAAAACCGCGGCGTTCGGAAATGCCGAGCGCCTTAGCGATGCGCCAGGCCTGCCAGTTGGATACGCCGACATAGCGGACCAGGCCACGCGAAACGAGATCGTCCAACGCCCGCAACGTCTCATCGATCGGGGTCACCGTATCCGTGGCATGGATCTGATAGAGATCGATGTGATCGGTCTGCAGACGGTCAAGGCTTGCCTGCACCGAGTCCATGATGTGGCCGCGCGAAGCGCCGCGGTCGTTCGGCTTGTCGCCCATGACGCCGTAGACCTTGGTGGCGATGACGACGTCCTTGCGGGGAACCTCGAGGTTTTTCAGGGCCTGACCGAGCAGCTTTTCGGAGTTGCCGAAGGAATACACATCGGCGGTGTCGATGAAGTTGACGCCGGCGGCCAGCGAGCCTTCGACGATCTTGTCTGCCAATGCCTGATCGACGTCGGCGATCGAACCCCAGAGGCTGTTGCCGGGATTGGCCTCACCGAAGGTCATCGTGCCCAGGCAAAGCTCTGACACGAACAGACCGGTATTGCCGAGTTGGTTGTAACGCATAGGAGAAAATTCCCTTGTGGTCAGCCGGAAGACACTTCCGGCCGGTGAATGCTTATCTTTTAGCTATAGATTGGCCTCGGCATGGCAGCCGCTATCGGCGCTGCCCTGGGGAGGTCATAAGACAGTCGTCGAGGCCGGGCTCTGGCACCGCAGCGATCGAGACAACAAGCACATAATGCACCGGAAACCGATTTCAACGCGAGACCTCGGATCGATCACGATGCGGTTACCAGCACTTGCTCTTGCGTCCGACCGGGCGCGGATTAGACTCCAGCCTTCATATCATGCGCAGAACGGACATACCGATGACGCAACGCCCTTTGACCACGATCGGCTTCGATGCCGATGACACGCTCTGGCAGAACGAACAGTTCTACCGGCTGACGGAGCTGCAGTTTACCGACCTTCTCGCCGATCATGCCGCAAGCGACGTCATCTCCGCACGTCTATTGGAGGCAGAGAAGCGCAATCTTCGCCACTACGGCTTCGGCATAAAAGGCTTTACCCTCTCGATGATCGAGACGGCCATCGAGATCACCGAGGGTGAAGTGCCATCGAATGTCATTGCGCAGATTCTCGATATCGGCCGTGATCTTCTCGCCCATCCCGTCGAAACCCTGCCGCATGTGCGCCAGACGCTGGAGGCCCTGTCGGGAAAATATCTGCTGGTGCTGATTACCAAGGGCGATCTTTTCGATCAGGAACGCAAGCTTGCGCAATCCGGGCTCGGCGACCTTTTCGATGCCGTCGAAATCGTCTCGGACAAGAACGCGTCGACCTATCGCCGCATCTTTTCCAAGGTGGGCGACGGGCCTGAGCGGGCGATGATGATCGGCAATTCGCTGAAATCGGACATCGTGCCGGCGCTTGCCGCCGGCAGCTACGGTGTCTTCGTGCCGCACGAGCTTACATGGTCGTTCGAGCATGTGGAGGAGCCGACCGAAGCGCCACGCTTCCGCAAGATCGGCCATCTCGGCGAGCTGCATGGCGTGATCGAAGCGTTGCTGTAACCCTTACTGTCCCTGTTTCGAACGTGGCGGAAACAGCATCGGGCCTTGATCCTTCTGCTGGTCGGCAGGCTGCTGCGTGGCCGGCGGATTGGGATCGATGAGGATTTCGTAAGGTGCCCCGAGGCCGCGCCGACGGGTGACGCGCGAATAATAAGGCTTTATCAGCCAGGTCGTATCCTCATTGACGGTGACGTCGGCGGTATTGCCATCTTCGTCCGTGCCGAAGAAGGATTCATCCTCGCTCGACGAGAGGTCGAAGATCGCCATATAGGCGTATTTGCTCTTTGAGCTAAAGGTGATCCGCACATGCTGGCCCTTCTTCAGTGGCAGCATATAGACCTTGCCCTTGCCGAATTTCGTCCAGCCAGTCAGCTTCTCGAGGACGGCCGGCAAGGCGATTTTTTCAAGCTTTTCGCCGCGATCGAGCTGCGGCAGCTGCTGTTGCTGGGTGTCGCTTTGAGCATAGGCGGCTGCGGCACCTAACAGCGCAAATATCGTCAGCGAAAGACCGAAAAGCGGAGCTCTCACGGCCGCACCAATGCGCATCGCATCGCCTCCACCTCTTTCCGGCAATAGCAGCCTTCGATGTGATCGTTGACGAGACCCATAGCCTGCATGAAGGCATAAACTGTGGTTGGACCGACAAAGGTCCAGCCACGTTTCTTCAAATCCTTCGAGATCCGCACGGAAGCGGGCGTCGTCGGATTGGCCCGGAGATGGGCAAGGTCGAAAAGCTCGGGGCGCTCGGCAGCACCCGGCTCATGGCTCCAGAAATAGCGGGCGAGCGAGCCGAATTCGTCACGCAACTCGATGGCGCGGCGGGCATTGTTGATGGTGGAGACGATCTTGCCGCGGTGACGGATGATGCCGGCATCGGCAAGGCAGCGCTCGATATCGGCATCATCGAACCTGGCGACCTTCTCGAAATCGAAGCCGGCAAAAGCGGCGCGGAAGTTCTCTCGCTTGCGCAGGATCGTCAGCCAGGAAAGGCCCGACTGGAAGCCTTCCAGGCAGATCTTCTCGAAGAGCCTGATGTCGTTGACGACCGGGCGGCCCCATTCCTCGTCGTGATAGCGCTGATATTCCGGCAGATTGCCGTGCCAGAAGCAGCGGTCCTTGCCGTCTTCGCCGGTGATGATGCCCGTTTCGGTCATTTTCGCGATTCGTCCCCTATTTCAGCGCGCGCTACCGGAAACCGGTATGCAACTATCGGATAAATTGAGATCAATCAAATGCTTAAATTCATAGGCTGACTTCGACGACCGCGCATTCCGATTCATGATTTACCACTTGCAAACCATCTTTCCAAACCAGGCGGTAACCCTGACAAAGCTTTATCGGCTTCGCGGCATTTTGATGAATAGATGTTTACCATTCGCTCGCGTGCAAGTGGCACCATGATTTCGACCGGGTGCTTTCGCGCCTATCTTCGGCCCATGTGTAGAGAGTTTGTCCGATGATGAAACATGCCGTTCTGTGTGCCGCCGGCGCCCTGAGCCTGCTTGCCTCCACCGCCTTTGCCGACGATCGTTATCAGTCGCGCCCGCCCGTCATCGTCAGTCCCGATCTGACCGCCCCCTGGGTGATGCAGCTTGGCGGCGGCAACGTGCAGCCGGTGGTCTATCCTCGCCCGATGGCCCGCCGCGCCGCCGATCCCACGATGCAGCAGCAGGCCAATCCGCAGGTACGCCAGGTCGTGCAGCCGCGCGGGCTGTTTGCGCGCCCGGCCGTGCAGCAGGTCGCCATGACCCGCCCGCAATATCCGGCGGTCCGCGGCCAGATCGATCCGCAATTCCTGCCGCAGATCGTCGACTACCAGACCAAGGAAAAGCCCGGCAGCATCATCATCGATACCAATAACCGCTTTCTCTATCTGGTGATGGATGGCGGCAAGGCCCGGCGCTACGGCGTCGGCGTTGGCAAGCCCGGCTTCGAATGGGCCGGCGCCCATACCGTGACCCGCAAGCAGGAATGGCCGGACTGGACGCCGCCCGCCGAAATGATCTCCCGCGAAGCGGCCAAGGGCCACTATCTGCCGGCACATATGGAAGGCGGCGAAGGCAATCCGCTCGGCGCACGCGCCATGTATCTCGGCTCCACGCTCTATCGCATCCACGGCACCAACGCACCCTGGACAATCGGCAATGCCGTCTCCTCAGGCTGCATCCGCCTTCGCAACGAAGACGTCATCGATCTTTACAACCGCGTGAAAGTCGGCACCCGCGTCACCGTCATGTAGTCTCGAACGACCTCGGGACCTGTGCGGCGATACTGTCCTATCGAAGGGGCAGTCTTCGCCGCGCTGGAAAGCCCCCACTATAGTTCAGACTATAGTCTGATCCTCGACAGAAGAGAGGGGTGTTCTTCCAGGCCAGCCTCCTCATCTGGCATTTTGATCTTGATCCCTTCGTCGGTTCCGGTAGTTTCCTACCGAATTCAACGAGGGGAATGCCATTATGAAAGCAGCATTGTCGATCGTGACGACAGGTGTCGTTGCGGCGTGTCTTCTTGCAGCATCGAACGCAGCGGCCTTTACCGCCTCCGCACCCTATGCGGCGCCTGCTAGCCGCGCCGATGTTGTCCAGGTCGCGATGGAGCCGCAGGGCCAGGTGAAGCCGCAATTCCAGCGGCGCATGGTGCGGCTGGCGACGAACGAGGAGCCGGGCACCATCATTATCGACACCAACAACAAGTATCTCTACCTCGTCGAAGGCGATAATCGCGCAAGACGCTATGGTATCGGCGTCGGCCGCGACGGCTTTGGCTGGTCGGGTGTCGTCAAGGTCGGCCGCAAGGCGGAGTGGCCGGGCTGGACGCCGCCGCCGGAAATGATCGTCCGTGAAGCCAAGAAGGGCCACAAGCTGCCTGCCTACCAGGAGGGCGGCGAGGACAATCCGCTCGGCGCGCGCGCCATGTATCTCTATCGCAACGGCAACGATACCGCCTTCCGCATCCACGGCACCAACCAGCCCTGGAGCATCGGCCTCAACATGTCGTCGGGCTGCATTCGCATGATGAACAAGGACGTGATCGATCTCTATGATCGTGTTCCCGTCGGCACCAAGGTCATCGTCGTCGGCCCCGGCAACAAGCAGGGCGAAGTCAGCTATCAGGATCGCGGCGTCGATGTACTGAGAACCCTGTTCGGCGGCTGATCGGGGGGTAGTTCCTACCCCTGATTCGAACACCGACTCACGGGCGTTCCAGACCATGGCATGACACCGATCATGCAGGTCAGGGGCGCCCGTTTCGCTTGCGAGGTGTCATCTTTCTCCAGGCCTGGCTGAGCTACTGTTGCGCCAGTGTTACAGCCTGAAACTTATCGCGCCGGCGTGCCGCAAAACGGCCCATTCCCTTCAGTTTAGCGTCAGTTTTCCCGCCTAAGCCGTGCTTGTTCACCCATGACTGCAATAGAAGTGTCATGGAAGCACGCTTAGATGGCAGCACTTTCGCATCCGGGGATTTCATATGCATCGTGCATTTCGCATCAAGCAGCCGGCGCTCGCCGCGCTTGCGACTTCCGCATTCATATTTGCCGCAAGCTCTGCCTCCGCAGAGATGCAATTTTCCGCTTACGGCGGCATACAGGCTGCAACAGGCAGCAATGTGACCACATCGGATGGCGCTGATTTCGACCCCAACTGGTCCGGCAAATCCTTCAAGATGCCGCCCTATTTCGGCTTCCGCGGCATCTGGTGGCTTGACCAGTTCGACAAGCCGAACTGGGGCGTGTCGCTCGATTATACCCATGCGAAGGTCTACGGCGATCTCGGCAACACGCCCGGCTGGTCGCATTTCGAGTTCACCGACGGCCTGAACATGCTGACGCTGAATGCGCTCTATCGTTTCCAGGACCCCAGCCGCAACTGGACGCCCTATGTCGGTCTCGGCGCCGGCATCAACGTGCCGCACGTCGAAGTCACGCGCGCCTCGGGCACGACTTTCGACTACCAGTTCGGCGGTGCTTCGCTGCAGGCGCAGGCCGGCGTCAGCTATCAGTTCGCCAAGCACTGGTCGACCTTCGTCGAATACAAGGGCAACTACAACTTCATCGACAATGTCTCGATCGACAGCGGCGACACCCTGAAGACCAGGGTCTTCACGCACGCGCTCAACTTCGGCGTCTCGTTCAACTTCTGAAGATCATTCGCCCGGTATTCGCAATCGATCCCCCAAACCGGTACAGGCTTGGGGGATTGTGTGCTATCATCAGGCACATGAGCTTCTTCTACTATCGTTGCGACTGGATTCATCCGGAAAGCGAGGAGCCGGTCATCGTCTATTATGAAGTCGATGTCGGTGGCGATGTTCCACGGCTCATCGACGTATTTGCCGATGGCCGCCGACATTGTATGTCGGTTGCCGATATTTCCCTGCGCGGACGTGAGATTCAACACCTGACCAGCCTAGTGGAAGGCTCGTTTTACGACGGTATCGCCGGACTGGTGGACGGCATCTTCTTCGAAGAAGGCCAGGAGCGCATCAGCATGACGCGCATCGCCGCCGACAAATTCGAGGTTGAATGGCAGGCGCACCGCCTGCCCGCCCCGGACAGGCTGCATTAGGACTGCCGAGTCTTTCTTCGAATCGCGAAAACGCTCTATCCTTTTGTTTTTACGCAATTCCAGGCGGAAAACCGCTATGCATTTTCCCGGAATTGCTTTAGGCTGCCGCTGGCTGCAGGCCCTTCAGCTTGGCCGGCATATCCCCGCCATAGGCCCAATCCAGCAATTCCACCGTATGAAGGATGGGAATGCCCGTTCCCGTGGCGATCTGCGTGATGCAGCCGATATTGCCTGTGGCGATGATATCGGCCCTCGTCGCTTCGAGATTCCGCACCTTGCGCGCCTTCAGCTCGGCCGAAATCTCCGGCTGCATGATGTTGTAGGTGCCAGCAGAGCCGCAGCACAAATGCCCTTCCGCCGGCTCCCGCACGGTGAAGCCGGCCGCCTTCAACAAGAGCTTCGGCGCCATGGTGATCTTCTGCCCATGCTGCATGGAGCAGGCGGAATGATAGGCGACAGCAATGCCGCGCGGCATATGCGAGGGAAGGTCGAGGCTTGCGAGATACTCGGTGATGTCCCTTGCGAGTGCTGAAACCCTCGCCGCCTTTTCGGCATAGGCCGGATCGAGGCGTAGCATATGCCCGTAATCCTTGATCGTCGTGCCGCAGCCCGACGCCGTGATGATAATGGCATCGAGCCCACCTGCTTCGATCTCACGCATCCAGACATCGACATTGGCGCGGGCGGCGGCAAGCGCCTGCTCCTCGCGGCCCATATGGTGGACCAGCGAGCCGCAGCAAACCTCGCCTTCCGGCGCCACGACCTCGACGCCGAGGCGGGTCAAAAGGCGGATGGTCGCCGCATTGATTTCCGGATCGAGCACCGGCTGGGCGCAGCCAGTCAAGATCGCGACGCGACCGCGCCGCTCCGCCTGCGGTGCGTGCACCCCCGGCTTGGCAAAGGGCGACGGCGCGGGAATGCTGCGCGGCGCAAGATCGAGCATGGCGGCGAAAGCCTTCAAGGCCGGAACGCGTCTCAACAGACCCTTGAACGGCCGGCCGAGGTTTGCAAGCTGCAAGGCCAGCCGGAAACGGCCGGGATAGGGCAGCACGGCAGCCAGCACGTTGCGGGTCAGCCGGTCCATCAGCGGACGCTTGTAGGTGTTCTCGACATGGACGCGCGCATGGTCGATCAGATGCATGTAATCGACGCCGGACGGACAGGTCGTCGTGCAGGCAAGGCAGGACAGACAGCGGTCGATATGCGTCACCACCTCGGCATCGGCAGGCCGGCCATTTTCCAGCATATCCTTGATGAGGTAGATGCGGCCGCGCGGGCTGTCGAGCTCATTGCCGAGCGTCACATAGGTCGGACAGGTGGCGGTGCAGAAGCCGCAATGCACGCATTTGCGCAGGATCGCCTCGGACTCGGCCACATGCGGATCGGCAAGCTGTTCGGGAGTGAAATTGGTTTGCATCGGGCAGCCCCCGTCACGCCATTTTGCCGGGGTTGAAAATCCCGGCCGGATCGAATTTTTCCTTCACGCGCGCCGAAAGCAACGCTACGGCCTCCGGCTGCGGCTGGAAAGCAGCCGTCATCGCGCGGTGAGCCGGTGTGGCGCGCATCAAGGTCGCGTGTCCGCCGCCGAGCGCGTGGATGTAGCGTCGCAGCATGTCGCCTTCCGGCTCGGCTTCCATGCGC
Source organism: Rhizobium sp. ZPR4 (assembly GCF_040215725.1). Classification (NCBI taxonomy): domain Bacteria; kingdom Pseudomonadati; phylum Pseudomonadota; class Alphaproteobacteria; order Hyphomicrobiales; family Rhizobiaceae; genus Rhizobium; species Rhizobium sp. ZPR4. Next base: position 358,249 of record NZ_CP157967.1, on the reverse strand, counting down.
ATCCAGACAAGCCCGCCTTGCCAATCGTAATAGGCGTCCACGCCCTCCTCCAGGCGAAGGGCGGCAACGAGCTGGTGGCCCGTACCGGGCGCGACCGAGACCCGCCAGACGGGACGCGAAGTGCCATCCGCATAGGGCTTCACATTGCGGATGTCGCGCCAGAGCCTGCGGCTATCTTCCTCTTCGAGGCGTTTCACCGACCCGAGCCGGCCCATCGCGGCAGCGAGCTTCTCCCCCCTGGCTGCGACGGAGCCCGGAAGACCCTCGATGCGCAGCACCGTCGCCTCCCCTTGCGGCAGCTTGCCATCGAGAAAGGACCAGGCGACGGTGAGCGGCAAATGGGCAGCACCCGATACTTCGAGCGGCAGGGCCATGGCTGCGGCCATTGCATTGGCAGCTTCCGCATCGTTCAGGCCGGAAACGACGATCGTCTCTTCCGTCTTCGGTTTCGGCGGCACACGGAACGTCACCTCGGTCAGCAGGCCGAGCGTTCCGTGCGAGCCGGCCATCAGCTTGACCAGATCGAGGCCGGTGACGTTCTTCATCACCCGCCCGCCAGCTTTGACGATCTCCCCCCGGCCATTGACGAAGCGAACGCCAAGCAGGCTGTCGCGCGCCGCACCGCTGACGAAACGGCGCGGACCGGAGACATTGGCTGCGAAAATGCCGCCGATCGTCGGCTCGCCTTCCGTTGCCATCAGCGGCCGGTGGTCCATCGGCTCGAAGGCCATCATCTGACCGCTCTCGGCAAGGGCCGCTTCGATCTCGGCAACCGGCGTGCCGGCGCGGGCGGTCATCACCATCTCGCCCGGATTGTAGGCGACGATGCCGGCAAGGCCGCGCGATGACAGAACGGCATCGGACGCGACCGCATTGCCGAAGCCGGACCGCGTGTTGCCGCCGACGATCGCAAGAGCTGCACCGCGTACCGTATGATCACTGATGATGGAGGCCGCTTCCTCCTCAGTCCTTGGATGAAACTCGGTCATGCGGCGTTGCGTCCATCGAGCGGGAAGACCTTGGAGGGGTTGAGTATCCAGCCGGGATCGAAGGCTGATCGAACCGACATCATCTGGGCGAGATCGACATCGGCATATTGATGGCGCATCAGGTCGCGTTTCTCGATGCCGACGCCGTGCTCGCCGGTGAGACAGCCGCCAGCGTCGACGCAGAGCCGCAGGATATCATTGCCGGCCGCTTCTGCGTTGGCGGCATCCTCAGGGTCGTTGGCGTTGAAGAGGATCAGCGGGTGCATATTGCCATCGCCGGCGTGGAAGACGTTTGCGACGCGCAGACCATAGCTATCGATGATCTCAGCGGTCTTCTTCAGCACATAGGAGAGCTGGCTGAGCGGTACGGTGCCGTCCATGCAGATGTAATCGGCGATGCGGCCGGTGGCGCCGAAAGCGGATTTCCGGCCTTTCCAGATCAGGGCTGCCTCGGTTGCCGACTGGCATTCGCGCACGGTCTTGACCTTGTGATTGCGGGCGATTGCGACGATGCTTGCTAGCATATCATCCATTTCCGCTTCCGAGCCCTCGACCTCGACGATCAGCAAAGCCTCGACATCAAGCGGATAGCCGGCCTTGGCGAAGGCCTCGCAGATCTCGATCGCCGGCTTGTCCATGAATTCGATGGCGACGGGTACGATGCCGGCGGCAATGACATCGGCGACGCAGGCGCCCGCTTCCTCCGAACTGTCGAAACCGAAGAGCACCGGCCGGGCGCCCTCCGGCTTGGCAAGCAACCGCACCGTCGCCTCGGTGACGATGCCGAGCTGGCCTTCCGAGCCGCAGACGAGGCCGAGAAGATCATAGCCTGCCGCATCCAGCGCCTTACCGCCCAGATCGATGACGGTGCCGTCGGTCAGGACAAGCTTGACGCCGAGCAGATTGTTGGTCGTGACGCCGTATTTCAGACAGTGCGCGCCGCCGGAATTCATGCCGATATTGCCGCCGATGGTGCAGGCAAGCTGCGAGCTCGGGTCCGGCGCATAGAAGAAGCCGTCGGCCGAAACGCTTTCGGAAACATGCAGGTTCGTCACCCCTGCCTGAACGGTCGCGGTGCGGTTGGCATAATCGATATCGAGGATCCGGTTCATCTTGGAGAGGCCGAGAACGACGGCATCCTCCTGCGGGATGGCACCGCCGGACAGCGATGTGCCGGCGCCGCGCGGAACGACGGGAATGCCGTAGCGATGGCAGTATTTCATCACGGCCGCAACTTCCGCCGTCGAGCGCGGCAGGGCGACGGCGAGCGGCAGGCGGCGATAGGATACGAAGGCATCGGTTTCGAAGGGCACGAGCTCACGCTGCTCGTGGATCAGACATTCCGGCGGCAAAAGGTCGGTCAGATCGGCAACGATCGCGCTGCGGCGGGCCAGAACATCCGCACGCGGCTCCAGAAATGAAATGGCCTCGGCCATGCCGTCCTCCCCCTGCATCCCCTCGCGGATACAGCCTCCTTTTAACCCATTACAGGCTTAGCGCTTTCCCAAGTTTGGAGCAAATGATAAGCACTTATTCCAAAACAGGAAATAATTCTGCATGACCAATTTAGGAGATCTCGAAATCTTCGCCAGCGTCGTCGCGACCGGCAGCATGTCCCTGACCGGCCGCGCGCTCGGTTTCTCGCCCGCCGTCATTTCCAAGCGCATCAAGCGCCTGGAAGACCGGCTCGGCACTCGGCTCCTGCAGCGTACCACGCGACAGATTTCGCTGACGGAGGCAGGACAAGGGTTTTATGACCGCGTGCTTGCCATCCTCGCCGGGCTGGAAGAAGCGGAAGCCTACATTGCCGGGCGCTCCTCGCAGATGCACGGCACGCTGAAGATTTCCGCGCCGACCTCCTTCGGCCGGCTGCATATCGCGCCGCATCTGAACTCCTTCATGCAGGCCCATCCAGAACTCGCGCTCAATCTCGTGCTCAGCGACGAATTCGTCGATATCGTCGGCGGCGGCTTCGATCTTGCCATCCGCATTGCCGAACTGACCGATTCAAGCCTTGTCGCGCGCAGGCTCGCGCCGGTGCGCCGCGTGCTCTGCGCCTCGCCTGCCTATATCGACACCCATGGCCTGCCGCAGGATATCGACGATCTACGCCGGCATATCTGCCTGCCGGCGCACAATCTCGATCCGTGGCGGTTGGAAGGACCGAAAGGCAGCCTGATCTTCCGGCCCGAGGGCAGGCTCATTACCAATTCCAGCGAGGTCGTGCGCGAAGCCGTCATCGCCGGTCTCGGCATTGCGCTGCGCTCCACCTGGGATATCGGTGGGGAATTGCGCGACGGCCGTCTCGTGCAGGTGCTGCCAGCCTATGAAGGCTCGCACAATGTCACTCTGTCGGCCGTTTACCCCAGCCGGCAGTTCCTGCCGGCGAAAGTTCGCGTCTTCATCGACTTTCTGGCGGAACTTTACGGCCCCGTTCCCTATTGGGAGCGATGAGCGCTCTTTCGAGGCCCGAGGAGACTATCATGTCCGCGCCTGAAACCATCCGTTCCGATCTTGCCCCCAACTCGAAGACGCGCTTCACCGTGACGCTCGGCGATATCACCAAGCTCTCGGTCGATGCCATCGTCAACGCCGCCAACAGCAGCCTGCTCGGCGGCGGTGGCGTGGATGGCGCGATCCATCGCGCCGCCGGGCCGGACCTCGTCGCGGAATGCAGGCTGTTGAACGGCTGCAAGACCGGGCAGGCAAAGATGACGGGCGGATATCGCCTGCTGGCAAAGCATGTGATCCATACGGTCGGCCCGGTTTGGAATGGCGGCGACCATGGCGAGGAGGAGCTGCTTGCCGGCTGCTATCGCAACAGCCTTGGCCTTGCCCGGCAGCACGGCCTGAAGACCATCGCCTTTCCCGCCATTTCGACAGGCATCTACCGCTTTCCCGCCGAGCCGGCGGCAGGGATCGCGATTCGTACCACCCTTACCGAAAGCAAGGATGGCGCCTTTGACGAGATCATGTTCTGCTGCTTCGGCGCCGAGATGGCAGCGCTCTATGATCGGTTGCTGCCGCAGGCGTTGGCCGAAACCTGACGCTTAGCGCGGTTCAGCTTCTCACGGAAACTCTGAACCGCTATCTCTTTGTTTTCACGCAATTCCGGACGGAAAACCGCTACGCACTTTTCCTGGAACTGCTCTAGCGCGCCAGGTCGAGATAGGCGGAGGCGACCAAAGCGTCGATATCAGAGGGAACGGGAATGACGCAGGCTTCCTTCCCAAGGCCACCCTTGGCGACCCGTTCCAGGCATCGCGCCTACAAGGCAAAGCCGAGATCCATGGATTCGACGGTATTTCCCAGCGGACGCGGACCGGCCAGATTGGCCATGTGCCCACCGCCCAGAATGTGAAAGACGCGGCCATCGCGCATGCGGAGAGTCTCGATCTGCTCTGCCTCATAACGGTCGACGCCGATAACATCGGGGCTGCTGCGGAAGCCCTCGACATCGATTTCATGTGGAAAATGGCCGCCATTCATCAGGATCGCGCCGTCCTTGATCAAAGGCAGATCGGCAATGGTGATGATGCCTGGATAGCCTGTCACGGTGACCAGGACATCAGCGGAACGGATCGCTGCGTCACGCAACGGCGTTGAAAAGCCGTCGAGATGCGCTTCAAGCGTGGTGACCGGATTGATGTCGACAACGCTGACGGCCGAAAAGGCGTTGCGGAAACACGCCGCCGTACCCTTACCGCAAGCGCCGTAACCGAAGACGGTGACGCGCTTGCCGTTGGTGGAGCGGTTGGTGAAGCGCAGATAGCTCTCGAACATGCTCTGCCCGACGGCATGCCGGTTTTCGGCGAATTGCTTGATCGGACTGTCGTTGATGACGAGGATCGGCATGTTGAGCTTGTCGCGCATCGGCATGAGACGGGTTCGGCCAGACGTGGTTTCCTCGGTGCCGCCGAGCAGGTTGGCATAGGGCTTGTCGGCCGCGCGGGCAAAGAGATCGCCGCCATTGTCAAGCAGCAGGTCCGGCTTTTCCGCCAGGATCGCATCGAGGCTCGTGCCATGCTCCTCGGCATTCCGCGTCTGTGTCGCAAAGACCTTGATCCCTTGACCGCGCAGATAGTCCACCGTCTCAGGCTGGGTGCTGTTGAGATTGCCGGTGCAGACGAGATCGGCGCCGCCGGCCCGTAGCGTCATCAGCAGCGCGATCGTTTTCGGCTCGAGATGAATGCCCGTGCCGATGATGAGACCAGCAAAGGGCCTCGTGTCGCGGAATTCCGCGGCCGTTGCAGCCAGGAGCCGGCAGCTGCGCGCCACCCAGTCGATACGGGAAAGAGAGGAAGACTGGTCCATAATGCACTCCTGGCTGCTTGTTCGATGCAAGGATCTGGCATGATGGCAAAGGGCGTGTCGATGGACATTGCAATGCGTTGCATGGCAGAAAATCTGCCATGTGCATCCTATCGAGCGGGCACTTCGCTAAGCCTGCTCGGCGCCGGCTCCACTCAGCCAATCCGCCAGACGGACAAGCGCCGGGTCCTTCACATCGCTGCTGCGAATGCTGAGGCTGTAGCCTGCCGGCCTGCGGATGAAGCCGAAGGGGGCGACCAGAGTACCGCGATCGATATCCTCGCCGATGGCGGTGCGTGGCGCGATGGCGACCCCGAGGCCAGAGCGGGCGGCACCGATCGCAAGCAGCAGGTCCTCGAATTCGCGATTGCCGGCAAAGCCGACGGGCGCATAGCCACTTTCGGCAAACCAATCCTCCCACAGGCTGGGAGCGGAGCGGCTCGCAAGGGCAACGGCTCCGGCAAGCGTGGAAACGCCATTGGCAAGCCCGAGACGATCGACAACATCGGAGGTGGCAACCGGCCCGAACTCATCCTCCATGAAGCGGATAGCCGTGATATCGCGCATCGGCCTATATTCACCGCCCATGATGACCGCTTCCAGATCGGCACGCTTGGCAAGCGGCTCCACCGTCGCCATCGGCACGATGTCGATATCGATATCCTGAAGGGCCGCCTGCAGTGCGGCGACACGCGGCATCAGCCACCAGACGGCAAAGGCCGAGGGAACACCGAGCCGGATCGACCGCCGGCCGCCAACGGAAAGTTCGACGGAGGCCCGCGTCAGGATGCCGAAGGCAACGCCGACCGAATCGGCAAATGCCCTGCCCTTCACCGTCAGCACCAGCCTGCCGTTCTGCCGATCGAACAGAGGTACGCCAAAATGAGCCTCCAGCAGATTAAGCTGCTGCCTGACTGCCCCGCGCACGACGCCAAGCTCATCGGCTGCCTTCAGGATGCTGCCGCAGCGCGCAACCGCGTCGAAGGCACGCAGCGCGTTCAAGGGCGGCAGGCGTCGAGGCGGGATGCGTCCGGACATAATAAGTTTTTTCTTTCTTTCCAAAACGATAGCGGCCACATCCAAGCAATTGCGCCATCTGCGGCACGAAAATGCTGTTGAATGTCGTTTTCAACACAATCGCTGGCGAATATCAGAAGGCAAATCTTTGCATTTTTATCTACGCAACACTCAATAATTTTGTGGGGAAATACCATATAGCCTTATATGGCGCGCAAATTTTTTCCACACCATGATAATATAGATTCCAGCCTTCACTCCAACTCTCAAAGGTGAACCGACAATTGGCCTTTCTCAGCCGCATAGCAAATGATGTGCAACTCATGTTTCGGCGTCCGCCGCGACAACAATATGCTGCGCTTTGTTATCGGGTTAAAAAGAAGACCGGTCATCTTGAGATGTTGTTGCTGACCAGCCGCGACACCGGCCGCTGGGTCATTCCAAAGGGATGGCCGATGCCCGGCAAGCTCTCCCATGAAGTCGCTGCCCGCGAAGCGTATGAAGAAGCGGGCGTGCGCGGCGTGGTGGAAACCGAGCCGCTCGGCTCGTTCGGCTACGACAAGGTGCTGAAGGACGGCATTCAGGTGCCATGCCGGGTGCAGGTCTACGCCCTCGAAGTCAGCGAACTCGTCAAGAACTTCAAGGAAAAGGGCGAGCGCTCCATGGAGTGGGTCTCCTGCGAGGAAGCCGCCGAACGCGTTCGCGAACCGGAGCTGCACGATCTCATTCTCGCCTTCGCGCGACGGATGACGGCCGTTCCGGCGGTTTCGCAGGCAAAGTAAGCCACATTACTCACAAAAAACTGTGCCAGTATGCGTGGTGGATATTGCGTGCCTTATCGGGCAGCGCAATACGAGAGTTTTGATCCAGAGAATTGCATGCCCGACCGACCGGCCACACCTGTAAAAAGGACGCTCGACAAGGACCTCGACAAATTCACCTATGTCGAGGACGCGACCCATCATGTCACGAGGCGTCTGGTGGCGCCGGGCATCGGGCTGATCTTCCTCGGTCTCGCCATGGTCTTCGCCGGCATCTACGTGCTGGACCAGCCAAGCGCAACGCTGATCTTCGCCGCCGTCGCACTTGCCGGTTATATGGCCATGAACATCGGCGCCAAGGACGTCGCCAACAATGTCGGTGCCGCCGTCGGCGCACGTGCGATCACCATGACGCAGGCCCTCGTCATGGCTGCCATCTTCGAGATCCTCGGCGCGACGATCGCCGGCGGCCCAGTCATCAACACGATTTCGACGCATATCGTCGATACCAACCGCATCATCAGCATCGGCAAGCTTGCCTGGCTGATGATGGCGGCCCTGCTTGCCGCAGCGCTCTGGATCAATTTCGCCACCTGGCGGAAGGCTCCCGTTTCGACGACGCATACGATCGTTGGAGCCGTCGTTGGCGCAGGTGCAGCCGCCGTCGGCCCGGAACTCGTGAACTGGAATGTACTGGCGGCCATCTCCGCAGGCTGGGTAATAACGCCGTTTCTCGGCGGCACAATCGCCGCCGGCATCCTCTACTTCATCGAGACATGCATCATTTATCGCGATGACAAGATCGCCGCCGCCAAATACTGGATTCCCATCCTGATCGGGCTCATGGCCGGTGCTTTCTCAGGTTATCTCGTGGTTCAGCTCGAACCCAAAGGCGTGATACCCAATATCCTCAATCTTGCGATCGGCATGGGAGTCGGCATCATCGCCTGGCTCGGCGCGCGGCCGCTGGTAGCGGCGCAATCGGTCGGGCTGGAAAACAAGAACAGCTCGTTACGCAAACTTTTCCGATTGCCGCTGATCTGTTCCGCAGCCCTGATGTCCTTCGCACATGGCGCTAACGACGTCGCCAACGCCATCGGGCCGCTGGCCGCGATCGTGCGCGATATCGGACTTGGCGGCTCGCTTAACGTGCTGGCCGAGACGACCACTCAGAAAGCCCCGTTCTGGGTCGTCATGATCGGCGGCTGCGGGATTTCCGTCGGCGTTCTGCTCTACGGACCGCGCCTGATCCGCCTGCTTGGCGAACAGATCACCAAGCTCAATCCGATGCGAGCCTATTGCGTGGCGGTCTCTGCTGCACTCACCGTCATCGTCGCCGCCTGGTTCGGCTTTCCGGTGAGCTCGACCCATATCGCCGTCGGCGCGGTTTTCGGGGTCGGCTTCTTCCGCGAGTGGTCAACCAGCCGCTCCAGGCGGCGTTTCGCCTATATGCGCAAGCGGGCTGAAGCGGCCGGTATTCCCTGGCACGAGCCGGAGGCCACGGATGAGCGCAATCCCGACGAGGTTCATCGTCGCCGACTCGTGCGCCGCTCGCATTTCATGACCATCATCGCCGCATGGGCGATCACCGTGCCGGTCGCTGCCCTGCTTGCCGCCGTCGTATATTGGGTTATGGTCGCGCTCTTCATTTAGGGCGGTTCGGCTTCTCGCCGGATCTTCGAGCCGCTCCATCTTATTGTTCCAAATAATTCCGGGGGTAATCCATGCGCGCCAATTTCCGCATGCAACGGCTGTACGTGACGTCAGACATCAAGGCCGGTATCGCCATCGAGGTCGACCAGGATCAGTTCAACTATCTCGCCAACGTGCTGCGCATGGAGGATGGTGCCGAGCTTCTTGTCTTCAACGGCCGTGACGGCGAGTGGAAAGTCGGCGTCTCCTTCCCCTCCCGCAAGCGCATTCTGCTGACACCGATCGAGGAAACGCGGCCCCAGCCTGCCCCGTCCGATCTGCATTATCTCTTCGCGCCCTTAAAGGTTGGGCGCCTCGACTACCTCGTGCAGAAGGCCGTCGAAATGGGCGCAGGTCTATTGCAGCCGGTCATGACCCAGCATGTGCAGGGCAAGATCACCAACCTCGACAAGGTCAAGGCCAATGTCATCGAGGCGGCGGAGCAATGCGGCATTCTCGGCATTCCCGATGTCGCCGAACCCGTGAAGCTCGCCGATCTGCTCGCCCGCTGGCCGCGCGAGCGGCGCATCATCTATTGCGACGAGGGCGATGCCGGCCAGAATCCGCTGCCGCTGCTGACACAGGTGAAGGAGAAACATCTGGCGCTGCTCGTCGGCCCCGAGGGCGGCTTTTCCGAGGAGGAGCGCGCGCTGCTGCGCAGCCTCGATTTCGTCACCGCCATTCCGCTCGGCCCACGCATCCTGCGTGCCGACACGGCGGCTGTGGCCGCCATGGCGGTGATCCAGGCCGCGATCGGCGACTGGAACTGAGCCTTCACTCCAATACGGCGACGACGGTTGCCACGATCAGGAGGATCGCCAGCGAGATGTTGACGATCCGCGAGATCTTCGGATCTTGAAGGAAACGGGATAGGGAAGCACCAACGAGAAGCCAGACCATATGGATGGCGACGATCATCGCCGTGAGCAGCACGACCTTTACGGTAGCGTCGAGCAGTCTCTGGTCCTGAAACAGGCTGACGCCGGCAAAGACGGCTGCAATCGCCAGATAGGCCTTGGGATTGGCGACGGCGAGCAGGAAACCGCCGGAGAAAGCCGGAGCCGCAAGCTGATCGTCACGACGAGATAGCGGCGGCGCCGTGGCGATCTTGAAGGCGAGATAGAGGATATAGACGGCGGAGACCACGGTCAGCACCAAGGCGCCGTGCGGCACTGACAGCAGGATTGCAACGATGCCAGCCGCCACCGCCAGCAGGACCGCCACGGTGCCTGCGATGAGGCCGGAGACATAGGCAAGCGATCGCCGGAAGCCATAAGCCGCGCCCATTGCCGTCGCACTGATCGTGGATGGACCTGGGCTTCCCATGATGACCAGCGAAGCCAGCAGCAGCGTCAGTATGGAATAGTAAAGGGCATTCGGACCGTTCATCGATATGCTCCGCTTGATATCAGTGGAAGCAAACTATCGGCGTGAATAGCGAGACGTCTTGAACGCTTGTGCAAATATGGCGGTGACTTGCACGGCTGTGATGCACTTGCGAGACATAAAATCCTATTTTTTTGAACGACCCTTGAAAGAAATTCACTTGCACCGTACCTCAATCCGCGTCAATCACCCTCCTATTGACCTGCGGCTGGCGCGGGTTCTCCTCCGAGATCTAAGGTAATACCATGGCGCGCGATACCACCGACCAGACTCCGCTCTCCTCGGTCTCGGAAATGACGGCCTATCTGGCGGCCGGCAACAAGCCGAAGGAGAAATTCCGCATCGGCACCGAGCACGAGAAATTCGTGTTCTTCCGCGCCGACAATAGCCCGGTTCCCTATTTCGGCGAGGCCAGCATTTCCGCGCTCCTCACGGGGCTGCAGAAGAAGAGCGGCTGGGACCCGATCATGGATGGCGACAACATCATCGGCCTCGGCGAACCCTCCGGCATGGGCGCGATCTCGATCGAGCCGGGCGGCCAGTTCGAACTCTCCGGCGCGCCACTCGAAACCATCCACCAGACCTGCAAGGAATCGAACAACCACCTGGCAACGGTGCGCGAGATCGCCGAGCCGATGGGCATCCGCTTCCTCGGCGTCGGCGGCAGCCCGAAGTGGACGCTTGCCGAGACGCCGCGCATGCCGAAATCGCGCTACGAGATCATGACCCGCTACATGCCGAAAGTCGGCACCAAGGGTCTCGACATGATGTACCGCACCTGCACGATCCAGGTGAACCTCGACTTCTCGTCGGAAGCGGACATGCGCCGCAAGATGCGCGTGTCGATGAAGCTGCAGTCGCTGGCAACGGCGCTCTTCGCCTCCTCTCCCTTCACCGATGGCAAGCCGAACGGGCTTTCCTCCTGGCGCGGCGAAATCTGGAAAGATACGGACAACCGCCGTGGCGGCCTGCTCGATTTCACCTTCCGCGACGACTTCGGCTTTGAAGACTATGTGAAGTGGGCACTCGACGTTCCCATGTATTTCGTCGTTCGCGACGGCCGCTATCACGACTGTACGCATGTCACCTTCCGCCAGTTCATGGACGGCGCGCTGAAGGGCGAAATCGCCGATTGGGAACCGACGATGGGTGACTGGACGAACCATCTCTCGACGCTGTTCCCCGATGTCCGCCTCAAGCGTTTCCTCGAAATGCGCGGCGCGGACGGCGGCCCCTGGCGCCGCATCTGTGCGCTGCCGGCCTTCTGGGTCGGCCTGCTCTATGACGATGAGGCGCTGACGGCGGCCGACGAGCTGACCAAGAACTGGAGCTTCGACGAGGTCAATGCTCTGCGTGACGTCGTGCCGGTTGAGGGCCTAAAGGCATCGATCAAGGGCCACGGCCTCATGGATGTGGCGCGCGAAGTGATCGGCATTTCCCGGCTTGGCCTGAAGAACCGCGGTCGCCTGAATGGCGACGGGCAGGACGAAACCGTCTTCCTCGCGCCGCTCGACGAGGTGCTCGCCAAGAAGGGCACGCTCGCAGATGATCTGCTGATGCTCTATAACGGCCGCTGGAACCAGTCTATCGAGCCGATCTTCGAGGAATATCAATACTGATAGCGAACGGCCTGCCGCCGAAACCTGATACTGCGGCGGCAGAAACCGGTATGCGCTCTCTTTTTTCCGCTATAGTATCAACACAAAGCGCCGCCTGATTCCGAAGCGGCCTCATAGCGGGGAAAGGGACTTCGATGCTGCCACTCTTCGACATGATGATGCAGGCACAGAATGGCGCCGCCACGGAGGCCATGGCCAGGCAGTTCAATCTTGCGCAGGAGCAGGCGACGAAGGCGATGGCCGCGCTGATGCCGGCATTCTCCTCCGGCTTCAAACGCAGCGCGACCGATCCCTATAATTTCGTCGGGGTGATGCAGGATATCTCGTCCGGCAATTACGCCAAATATTTCGAGGATATGACCAAGGCTTTCACGCCCGAAGGCATTGCCGACGGTAACGCTGTGCTCGGACGGCTGTTCGGCTCCAAGGACGTCTCGCGCGCGATCGCGGCGCAGGCGGCGCAAATGACCGGCATCGGCCAGGAAATCTACAAGCGCATGCTGCCCGCCATGGCCGATACGCTGATGGGCGGCCTGTTCAAGGAAACCAGCGGCCAGATCTCACAGATGGCCAATCCTTTCCTCAACACCGATATGGGCGAGATGATGCAGGGCTGGCTGCAGAGCATCGGCTTTGCCCCGAAGCAGCAGCCGACGCCGCAGGCGAGCATCTTCGACAATCCCTTCACCCAGGCGATGGAGTTGATGTTCGGCGCCGATGCCATCAAACGCGAGAAGCCGGCGCCAACGAACCCGTTCCTCGACAATCCCTTCGCAAAGGCTTTTCAGGACATGATGCGCAACTTCCCGATGCCGGCCGAACCGCCGAAGGAAGAGCCGAAGGCGAAGCCCACCGCCGGCGTCGATATGGCTGCCTATACCGAGATGTTCAACGCCATGTTCGACAGCGGTCTCGAAGTGCAGAAGACCTATCAGAAGAACATGGAAGCGATCTTCGACAGTTATTTGAAGAGCGAGGACAAGCCAGCACCGAAAAAGGGGTGACGGTCGGCAAGAGCACATCCATTTTAATTCGGGGTCATGGCCACATGCTGCTTCGGCTGATCAATTCGTGATCCGATTTGATTGTGGAGGCATTTCCTGCAACGTCTTGAGTATTGCATTTGTGCCGGTCCCGTTGGCGCACATTCCGGTAGCGGCCTCGCCGAAGTCTACAAGGCTGTGATATTTGGGGGGCGTCGCCTTTCTTAGCGCCAGCATCCATGCTGTGTGTCCGCGTGACTTTAGCTGGTCGAAATAGAGCTTTTGGGTCGGAAAGGGAATGTTTGTCTCGCGCGGATCTGCGAGCACGAATATCCGACGATCGGGCTGTTTGGGGATTTGATCCAGCGCATCGATTGGATCGAAAAACACCTCTGTTTTCAATCGGTTTTTGAACCCTCGCTCCTTCAGTCGTTCCCGGTACGCGGCAGCGGCGGAGGATAGAACGACACATTGAAGATCATTACGTCGCGCAAGAAACTCCGCGGCAAGTGTGCCTCCCCCGCTGTGCCCTGCTAACGCCCAGTTGCCAATGTGATAGCGGGCTTTCAACGCGTCGATCTGAGCGGCCATCAACTTCGCTTCTAGAGGCGTGTGTCTGATCGTGTAATGCTTGCCTGCGCTGCCGTAAGTACCCGGCCGGGCGAGGAATATCCAAGGCACACCATAGCGGTCGGATAGCGACTTCGACTGTGCAATCATGCTGGCGACGCCGATCCCCTTTTGATGAGCGACACCTTTCGGACCGCCCATGACATCACCGGGCATCCATGCGGCGACCACCGGGTTCTCGCCATTCTGATTGAGGCCAGCCGCATAATATCTGAGGCAATATCCTTGGCCGTCGACGGTTACCCAAATGCCCGTCTGCCGAGCCTCCATTTCCAGGCACGTTGAATGATCTATTTGAATTCCGGCGATGACCTTGGCCGGGTCAAACATTTCATTGTCTGGTTTTGACTGTGCGGCAGCGATGATCGGAATAAATGGCACGGCTACTGCCAAAAGCATGCGCAGAGCGGTCTTAACGCTATCCATTTTTCAATTTTCACCTTTGCTTGGTTGCAGACCGAAAAATCGCTTTCATGGGTATCCAAAATATTAGAACGCGTCCATTGAACGCGGAATCGGATGAGGATACCGTTTTCAGCGGATTTCTGCTTCCATCGTTCCGGTTGGTGATTTGGTTGGAGGTAGTATTGAACCGCGCTTCAGCGGTCATCTTTGCAACTATAGCGAACCCGAGCAAAATGGAGTGCTCCAGTCCCTTTCAATTCCTGACCATTGTTCGTAATTCCGCACAACCCGTGCGCATTGAACCCAGTTATCATACACTGGGACTGAGCCTATTTCTGCTTTCATCTTGAAAAGGAGATAGACATGTCCAGCATCGATCAATCCGGAAGCTTCACCCTTGGGGACCGCAAGGTCAAACGGCTGGGCTACGGCGCCATGCAGCTCGCGGGCCCCGGCGTGTTCGGGCCGCCGAAGGACCACGGCACTGCTCTCGCAGTCCTGCGTGAAGCCATCGCCTTGGGCGTCGACCACATCGACACCAGCGATTTCTACGGTCCGCATGTCACCAACCAGCTGATCCGGGAAGCGCTCCATCCCTATCGCGACGATCTCGTCATCGTCACCAAGATCGGTGCGCGGCGCGGCGCGGATGCCTCCTGGCTGCCGGCCTTTTCGCGCGAAGAGCTGACGCAGGCGGTTCATGACAATCTGCGTAATCTGGGGCTGGATGTGCTCGACGTCGTCAACCTCCGTATCATGCTCGACGTGCACGGTCCGGCCGAAGGGTCGATCGAAGCACCACTGACAATCCTCGCCGATATCCAGCGGCAAGGCCTGGTGCGTCACATCGGGCTCAGCAACGTCACCGCCAATCAAATTGCCGAGGGTCGCAAGATCACAGAGATCGTCTGCGTGCAGAACCAATATAATCTTGCTCATCGCGCAGACGACGCCCTGATCGACGCACTTGTCAGCGATGGCATTGCCTATGTACCCTTCTTCCCGCTCGGCGGCTTCTCGCCGCTGCAATCCTCGGCGCTCTCCGATGTCGCTACGCGTCTGGAAGCCACGCCGATGCAGGTGGCGCTCGCCTGGCTGCTGCATCGTGCGCCGAATATCCTGCTCATCCCGGGCACCTCGTCGCTTGCCCACCTCAAGCAGAATATCGCCGCAGCCGAGCTGAAACTGCCGGAAGATGCCATCGCCGAACTCGATCGTATCGCCAGCGCCAGCCACGCCTAACGCGCCCTTACCTATCCGAGGCGGCTCGAGCAGGCAGCTCGAGCCGCCGCGCTATCCCGACATTCTCCAGAAACACCTCATCGTGGCTGACAACCAGGAGCGCGCCGTCGTAAGCCCGCAGCCCCGCTTCGACGGCGGAAATGGAATCGAGATCAAGGTGGTTGGTCGGTTCGTCGAGGATCAGCAGCGATGGCGGTACCGAGCCGCCGAGCACGCAGGCTAGTCCGGCGCGCAGAAGCTGGCCGCCGCTGAGGCTCGAGACGACCTGCAGCGCGGCATCGGCCCTGAACATGAAGCGGGCCAGAGCAGCGCGGCAGGCATTCTCGTCCGCAGCCGGGTTGATCCTGCGGAAATTATCACGGATCGATAGCGACGGGTCGAGAAGACTGACCCTTTGGTCCAGCAGGGCGGAATGGACGACCCGCATCGTTCCGTTCCACGGTTTCAGCGCGCCGGAAATCAAAGCCAGCAGCGTTGTCTTTCCTGAACCGTTCGGCCCAGTGACGGCAACACGCTCTGGCCCGGTCATGACGAAATCGAAGTCATGAAAGATCGGCCGCTCGGGATCATAGCCGGCGCTGACACCTTCCATTCTCAGGACGATCCTGTTTGCCGGCAATCCCGATGTCGGCAGCTTCACGGTCAGGGGCTGCAGGATCTCGATCTTTTCACGGGCGGCGGCGGCATCCTGCAGGGCCTGGCCACGACGCCGTTCGGCAAGTCGCGTATTCTCGGCGCTCGTCATCTCGGCCCGCTCCTTCAAGCCGCCGAGCATGATGCGCGGGATACCGCCCTTGGCCGCCATCTTCCGACCTGCCTTGTCCCGCCTCGCCTGCCGCTCGACGGCTGCCTGGGCGCTTCTCTCCACGTCGGCGACACGCTTCTCCGCCTCGGCAAAATCATGCTCGGCTGCGGAAAGCTCCAGCGCCTTGCGATCGCGATATTGGCTCCAGTTGCCGCCATAGCGCGAGGCGCCGAGCGATGTCAGCTCGACGATCGCGTCCATGGTGTCGAGAAGCTCGCGGTCGTGGCTGATGACGATGGCGCCTGCCCTCCAGCCCGCAAGCAGATCGATGACAGCTGCGCGGCCGTCGCGATCGAGATTGTTGGTGGGTTCGTCGAGGATCAGGAAATCGGGATCGTCGACGATGAGGGCGGCAAGACCACAGCGGGTGCGCTGTCCGCCGGAAAGAGTTACCAAAAGCGTTTCCGGGGTGACATCGAGCCCGACGCGATCAAGGGCTGCGGCGATGCGTGCCTCAAGCGTCCAGTCGGCCGAGGCGAGTTCGTCATTGGTCGCCTCGCCGGCTTCCGCACGCTTCAACACCGCAAGGGCCTCGGCCGCGCCGAAGAGATCGGCAACGGTTTCGTCCGCCTCGACCTGCACGCTTTGGCGCAAGATCCCCAACCGGCCATTGAAGGAGATGCTGCCGGAGTGCGGCTGCAACTCACCGGAGACGAGCTTGATCAACGTCGTCTTGCCGACGCCGTTTCGTCCGACAAGGCCGGTGCGCTCGGCGCCAAAGCTCAGATCGAGATTGGAAAGAAGCGGCCGGCCGTCAGGCGTGGACCACGAAAGATTGGAGAGAACGATGGATATGGGCATGAGCAAGAATTCCCCCGATGGCAAGGCTGAACGGCATTGCGGTCGAGGTGGAATCCATTGCTGCACACATCCTGTTGGTATCAACGATCCCCATAAACTAGACGGGCAGCGTCCTCAGTTCAAGTCCTGCGAGTGGAGATGCAGGCATTTCACGCACCGGCATCGATAGCATCAAGGAAGCTGAGCACCCGCTTCCAGGTGAGATCGGCGGCCTTCGCATCATAATCGGGCAGGCTGGCATCGGTATAGAGATGGCCGCCACCGCCCGGATATCGGAAGATCTCTGCCGCAATGCCGGACTTGGTGACGGCCTGCCGCCAGCTTGCAACATCTTCCTCCGGTTCAAACTGATCGGGATCGGCCAGATGAAGCTGCAAGGGCAGGCCCTTGCGCGCATTATCGGCGATGGAGGCGATGCCATGCAGGAACAGGATGCCGGCGGTCTTTTCCCGTTTGGGCCAAAGGCTTGCAGCCACTGCGGCGCCCATCGAGAAACCGGCAAGGACGGTCGAGGCGGGCAGACCGGCCAGCGCCCATTCCGCGCGCTCGCAGATCGTCGGCCAGCCGATTTCGTCCTTGAATTCGAAGCCCTCCTCGATCGACCGGGCGATCAGTCCGTCATAGAGATCCGGCGCGAAGGCCTTGTGTCCGGCCGCCTGCACGCGCTCGACCGCTTCATGCTCAAGTGAGCGCAGACCATAGACTGAGTGGAAGAAGATTACCGTTGCCATCGTCGAATCCCCATTATTCGCGTCAGATCATAAGATAAGGCCATGGCGGCTGGAGGCAACTTGCCCGCGCATGTTTCATCGCCGAAACAGCGCCCAGAAAGAAAAAACCCGGTGTTGGCCCTTGGGCCGAACACCGGGAAAGAGGCAGGGCTTATTGGCTATCACCCTGCGGGGAAACTATTGTCCGTCATCAGCCTCTGATGCTGCTGCAGGCGGAGAGGCGCGTGCGGCGACGCGCGGAATTGGTCAGATGGCTGGACGGATCCTCGAAGAAGGTCGAGGTGGTCAGCGCGGAGCTCACATCCTGCCGGGTGAGGCCGATGTCGCGCAGCTGGCTGTCGTCAAGCTCATTGAGATAGTTGATCTCCTGGCGATTTCGGAGTGCGCGCCAGACGGAAGCGAGATTGGCGAGAGCAAGCATCATGCGTGCCGTCAACGACAGCGATGGCGTTGCAAGGCCGAGGTCAAGGGTCCGATCTGTCGTGCGCATTTCCGTATTCCTTTCATTGGGCACACGCGAGCCGAGCCCCTTTCCGATGATCCGGAAAAGGGGCGTAGGCCGGGAGGAGTTCGACAGGTGTCTCTGTTCGATTGGTATGCTGAATTGCATTCAGAAGATGCCAAAGCCCTATTGATCAGTCCAACGAATGTTTCTAATGATAACTATCAAACTCCTTTATAGGTGAACCCATGTCCGCGCCGCTTGATATCGATCAGTTGCAGACCTTCATCGCAATCGTGGATTCCGGCAGCTTCACCAAGGCAGCCGACCGGGTGTTCAAGACGCAATCGGCCGTCTCCATGCAGATGCGACGGCTGGAAGAGCGCGTCGGCAAGCAGCTCTT
Organism: Rhizobium sp. ZPR4; assembly: GCF_040215725.1. Lineage (NCBI taxonomy): Bacteria > Pseudomonadati > Pseudomonadota > Alphaproteobacteria > Hyphomicrobiales > Rhizobiaceae > Rhizobium > Rhizobium sp. ZPR4. The sequence continues at coordinate 340,032 of NZ_CP157967.1, read as the reverse complement.
CATCAAGGATGGCCGCGGCAATCGTCTGACGGCCGAAGGCGACAAGCTGCTGAACTATGCCCGCCGGATCATTCGCCTGAATAACGAGGCCATCGCCGCTTTCGACGACAACCGTCTCGAAGGCACGCTGCGCATCGGCACGCCGGATGATTATGCCGACCGCTATATGCCCGAGATCATCGGCCGTTTCGCCAAGACGCATCCGAATGTCGAGCTCTATATCGTTTGCGAACCCTCGGTCGATCTGGCCGAACGCATGCATCGCGGCGAACTCGATATCGCGCTCGTCACCCACAATCCGCGCGAACGCATGTCGGATGTGGTGCGGACGGAGCCGCTTTGCTGGGTCGGCTCGGCTAACCATCCGCTGCGCGACGATGCGCCCATTCCGCTTGCCGTCGGTCGTCGCGACTGTCAGTGGCGCCAGCTCGCCTGCTCGGCGCTCGATGCCGGTGGCCGCGACTATCAGATCCTGTTCACCAGCTGGTCCTGCACCGTCGTCGCCGCTGCCGTGCTTGCCGGCATGGCAGTCTCGGTCATGCCGGAATCGGCATTACGCACCGGCATGAAAGTGCTGACCCAGGCAGACGGCTTCCCGCCGCTGCCGCCCGTGCAGATCGGCATCATGAAGCGGGCTGGCCTTTCGGTGTCGCTGATGAACGCCATCACCGCGCATATCTCGGCCTGCCTCGACAACATCACGCCGGCCGCGGTGGATGACGATCTCGATGGCGAGGTGAAAACCTATACGCGCTTCTATCCACGGCTACGCGCCGGGCACATTCTGCCGGGCTGGTGAGCCAAGAAACCCACCAGCCGGTTACCTCTGGCCGCTGCTAGGCAGGCTCCGCCAGCAGTGTGGTGCGGATCACCTGCTTCCATTCGTGCAGCATGCGCTTTGCCATCTCGTCGTCGCTCATGATGGCAAAGCGGACGGATGCGCCGATCAGATGGCTGAACAGCTGGGTGCGCGCCTCAAGGTCGATGCGGCTTTCCGCCGGCAGGAAAGGCCGAATGCTCTCCAGGAAAATTTCGGCGACTCGATTGCTGTGCTGTATGTTGAGCTGAAGGATATCCCTATCGATATCCGTGCCGAGCCAGACGCCGAGATAGGCGGGATCGCTGCGAAACTCGCGATAGTACCAATCGATCATGCCGCAGGCCAACTCGATGGCGTGATCGAGCGACGTCACGGTGGCAAAGGCCTCGCCGACCTTTTGCTGGATACGGCTGGAGTGCCGGTCGAGCAGGGCCCTGACGATCGCCGCCTTGTCCGGGAAATACTGGTAAACGGAACCGATCGGGATAGTCGCAACCGCAGCCAGTTCCGTCATCTTCATGGCGCTGACGCCCTTCTGGGCAATCAGCGCGGCCGCAACCGACAGGATGGCGTCGACGCGCTGGATACTTCGTTCCTGCTGGGGTCTTTTGCGGAACGTGACGCGGTCAGGCTTATTCGGCTTCATTCTTTACCCGTTTCATTATCATACTGAACGGCGCTCAAGCGCGCAGACGCTATGACATCAGACGCGTTCAATGCGCGTAAACGGGGAAAGTTCAATTTTAATCATCACTTAGGAGCTGTGGATGCGCTCCGGGAAACGAGGCCGAAACATGGTTTCGGCCTCGTAGTCAACCTATGGCCGACACGCCCGCGTCGGCAATTTGTATCGTTCTAGGACACGTATTTCTTCAGAAATTCAACCGTTCTGCCCCAGGCGAGATCAGCCGCCTTCTTGTCGTATCGGGCAGCCGATGTGTCGTTGTTGAAGGCATGGTTGACGCCGTCATAGACGAAGATCTCGAAGGTCTTGCCGCCCGCCTGCAGCTCCTTGCGATAGGCATCGATGCCGGCATTGATGCGGTCGTCCAGACCGGCATAGTGCAGCAGCAGGGCCGCCTTGATGCCAGGCACGTCGCTTGCCGGCGGTTGCGCGCCGTAATAGGCGACACCCGCCTTCAGTTCCGGCGAGATGGTCGCGAAACGATTGACGAGGCCGCCACCCCAGCAAAAGCCGACCGCTCCAACCTTGCCGTTGGCGCCGTCGGCCTTCGCAAGATAGGTCAGGCTCGCCTCGGCATTGGCGGCCGTCAGCGCCGGATCGAGATTGCTGAACATGTCGCGCGCCTTGTCCTCGTCCGCTGGCGTGCCGCCAAGCGGCGACAGGAAATCCGGCGCCAGCGCCACGAAGCCTTCCAGCGCCACGCGGCGGGCGATATCTCGGATATGCGGGTTGAGGCCGCGGTTTTCGTGAATGATGATAACGCCGCCGAGCTTGCCGGTCGCGTCTTTCGGCCGGACGAAATAGCCCTTCATCTCACCCTTGCTGCCGGCAAACGTCACATCCTTCGCCTCCAGCCTGCCGTCATCGGCGGCAATGACCTCGGCGCTGGCCTTGTTCGCAGCAAGCAGCGGCGCGATTGCGGCGGCGGCCCCCGCCGAGCCCGCGAGCTTCGTCAGCTTTTCCATGAAACCGCGACGATCGAGCGTCAGATGCGTGTATTCGTCATAGGCGTTGATCATCGCCTGCGTGACAACGGGCTTTTCCGTGCTCATGGTCCTGTTCTCCCTGTTTCCCCGGCAGCAGGCAACAAACGACCAGCCACCCGCTGACAAGATAGGTCAGCAGGCTTCGGCGTAACGGTAAAGGAAAAACACAAACGCGTTACCGCAGGTTGCCACCGGCAATAGCGCACGCGTCCTCAGGAAAAGGCGAGCCAGATGCCGAGCCAGCCCCACATGCAGACCAGAGCTACAAAGCCGAGAGCAAAGAGCGGGCTGCGGTAGCGCAGATTATTGCTGGTGACATGTACGAAGGCGTGTGCATAGCGCGTGGCAACGAAGATCCAGGCGAGGATCACCGCCGGCAGATTATCCGCCTGAGTGGTGTAGAGCAGGATGCAGCAGACATGAAAGAGCAAGGGGATTTCGAACTGATTGGCGATGCTGTTTCGCACCACCAGGCTTTCGGCAGGCTCGTTGGCCGCATGGTTCTCGCGAAACTGCGCCGGCTGAATGCGGCCGGCCTTCACCAGCACGCGGCGACGCCATCCGAGGAGCGCATAGAGGATGAAGACCAGCACCGCATGCGCCACCATGGGCCAGAACATTTCATAGCCTGTCACGTCGCCAACTCCTTTGGAATTCCGAAAGCTATACAGTAGATCAAAAATGCTACAGCGACCTTTGCGCGTTACGTATGACGCGCGGCGCTGTTGACGATCAGGACGGTTTGGAGCCGTCCGGCGAGAGGTAGCGAAAAATCGCGAAGCGGGCCAGCAGAATAACCGTTACTACCAGCGTCAGGAATTTCAGCCGCACGATGATGGGCAGCAGGCTCGCAAGCAGCGACACAGTGGCATCTGAGGGCGTTGCCGGCGGGTAGAGCATCAGCCCGGCGATATTCTCGGCATAGTCGACAAGCGTATAGAAGATCGGCAGACAGAAAATGACTGCGGTCGCGCCGGGCGGGATCGGCCGCCCGAAGAAAAAGCCGCCGGGACCGACCAGCCGCATCAGGCAAAACAGCAACCCACCCAACACCAGCGGGAAGATCAGTTCCGGCCCGAGATACATGGAATGCAGGATCCTGGCCGGATCGGGATGATCCTTGAGATAGCGCAGCATGGCGATGACGTCTTCGCTCTCATAGCCGCCGATGTGCACATCGAGCATCGACTGGCCAGCCGCGGCATCGCTGAATGCCCGGACGAAACCAGCCTCAATCCAGGCAAACAATGCGAGCGAAAGAGCCGCGAGGATCGCCGTCAGGCCCTCTACAGCGCCGCGCGTCATATGTGACGCGCCAAGGTCGCTGTAGCACTTTTAATTTGCTGCATAATTTTATCCTTCAATCGATGCCGATTTAAGGAATTATGCAGCAAGGACCTGACGTTGCCCGACGCGCGATCAGTCATCGATCAGCCGCCTGCGCCCGGATAGTTCGGGCTTTCGCGGGTGATGGTGACGTCATGGGCGTGGCTTTCGCGCAGGCCCGCGCCGGAGATGCGCACGAAAGTCGCGCGCTCCTGGAAATCCTTGAGATCGGCGCCGCCGACATAGCCCATCGCAGCCTTGAGGCCGCCTGCTAGCTGATGCAGGACACCCGCAACCGGACCCTTGTAAGGGACCTGACCCTCGATGCCTTCCGGAACGAGCTTCAGCGTATCACGGACTTCGGCCTGGAAGTAGCGATCGGCCGAGCCGCGTGCCATGGCGCCGACCGAGCCCATGCCGCGATAGGCCTTGAAGGAGCGGCCCTGATACAGATAGACTTCGCCCGGGCTTTCGTCCGTGCCGGCAAGCAGCGAGCCGATCATCGCGGCGGATGCGCCGGCGGCGATCGCCTTTGCCAGGTCGCCGGAGAACTTGATGCCGCCATCGGCAATGATCGGGATGTTCTGATCCTGCGCTGCCTGCACCGCCGACATGATGGCGGCAAGCTGCGGCACGCCGACACCGGCGACGATACGGGTCGTGCAGATGGAACCAGGGCCGATACCGACCTTGACGGCGTCAGCGCCAGCATCGATCAGCGCTCTCGTGCCGTCATAGGTCGCGACATTGCCGGCCATGATGCGGACCGAGTTGGACAGTTTCTTGACGCGGGTGACGGCGTCGAGAACGCGCTGCGAGTGACCGTGGGCGGTATCGACGACCAGAAGATCAACGCCGGCATCGATCAGACGCTCGGCGCGCTCGAAGCCGTCATCGCCGACGCTGATAGCGGCGGCGGCGCGCAGGCGGCCCTGCGCATCCTTGGAAGCGTTCGGGTTGAGCTGCGACTTCTCGATATCCTTGACGGTGATCAAACCGACCAGACGGCTGTCGCCATCAACAACCAGGAGCTTTTCGATGCGATGCTTGTGGAGCAGGCGCTTGGCTTCCTGCTGCTGGACGCTTTCCGTGACCGTGACCAGATTTTCGCGGGTCATCAGCTCATAGATTTTCTGGGAGGGGTCGGACGCGAAGCGGACGTCGCGATTGGTAAGGATGCCGACGAGGCGATGCGACTTTTCGACGACCGGGATGCCGGAAATGCCATGCGCCTTCATCAGCGAGAGCGCTTCGGCAAGCGTGGCGTCCGGGCCGATGGTGACCGGATTGACAACCATGCCGCTTTCGAACTTCTTGACCTGGCGGACTTCTTCGGCCTGCTGCACCGGCGTCAGATTGCGGTGGATAACGCCCATGCCGCCGGCCTGCGCCATGGCGATCGCAAGGCGGCTTTCCGTAACCGTATCCATGGCGGCGGAGAGGATCGGGAGATTGAGCTCGATGTCCTGGGCGATGCGGGTGGCGATATTCGTCTGGCCCGGCATGACCTCGGAGTGTCCCGGCTGCAGGAGCACGTCGTCGAATGTCAGAGCATCCAACCCGGTTGACGTTTCAATGATGCGTGCCATGGCCAATTCCTTCGTCTGTGAAAAACAGGAAAGCCCGGAACGAATCGTCTACCGGGCGATCTTGCAAGTGTTGCTTGGAAGTTGGCGAGGGCTGGTAACACGTTCATGACAGGAAGGGAATAGCAAAAAGCGACGGGCAGATATGCCGACCGTGGGCTTCAATGCGGGATTCGGCTGCAATGTTCAGAGACTTTTATGCGGGATGTTGTCAAACACATGTGAAAGTCCGGCCTTCCGATGTCCTTCGCCCCACCCGCACGAAGCCGGCGATATTGAGATCTAGGCCATCGACAAATGCCTTGATGAAGCGGACTGGATTGTCTGGTCCCCCGTATTCGTCGGCCGCTTCCGGCAGGGGCAGCAATTGCGAGCGGTCTATTCCAGAAAGGTGCGCCATGGCATAAGGTGTCACGGTCGATTGGACGCAGGAATTCTAGTGCCTGCTTGTGACCTACAGAAATGACCTTTCAATGCTCAAAAGCCCGGTTACGTGCGAAGTTCGCTACCGCATCGATCGCCACAGAATTTCGGAATTCGAAGCTTACAGTCGGATTTGGATTCAGCTCATCGAACGTCATGGCGGAACACATCACGGCTATTTCATACCCAGAGACAAGCCGGCAGAGGCCGGAGTGAGCTTTCCGGGCATGGGTGAGGAGGGACCCGGCGACGTGGCGGTCGCACTATTCACATTTCCAGATGAGACAAGCTACTTGCAATACCGCAAGCGTGTTGCAGCCGATCCGGACGGAATTGCCGCAAACGAGCGCTTCGGCAAAAATCCGCCATTCATCAGCTACGAGCGCACTTTCCTGCGGCCGGTGCTACGAGCAAACTGACATCAGCATAGGACCGCCTCTACTCGCGATCGATGGTGGGCAAAGACTTAGACAGAGGCGACACTCATGGGTTTCTGGATAGCAAGTGTCGCTGGATTGGCGATTGCCTATCTCTTCGGCTCCATACCCACGGGCTACCTGGCGGGGAGACTGCTGAAGGGCGTTGATATTCGGGAGCTTGGCTCCAAATCCACCGGCGCTACGAACGTATTGCGGACCCTTGGGAAATGGCCAGCATTGATGGTGCTCCTGATCGATGTGCTGAAAGGTGCCGCGGCAATTGTTTTCGCCCGTTGGTTCTATGCCTGGCTACAAACACTGCCGACCGCGCTTGATCTGCAGAATCCGCAAAATTTGGTTCCCTGGGCTGCTTGTTTGGCCGGACTTGCCGCGTTGCTGGGGCATAGCCGCCCGATTTGGTTGAATTTTAGAGGCGGCAAGTCCGTTGCGACCGGACTTGGCCTGTTGCTGGCGATATCTTGGCCGGTGGGACTAGGCGCCGTAACGGTTTTTGGCGTTGCCCTGGCTATTTTTCGAATTGTTTCTCTGGGATCAATCCTGGCAGCCGTGACTGCGATTGTCCTCATCTGCGGCCTGGAGCAGCCGTTGCCCTATCGATTGCTGGTGATTGCCGGCAGCCTTTACGTGATCATACGCCATCGTGCGAATATTCAGCGGCTGCTGGCGGGGACAGAACCTCGCCTCGGGCAAAGTGCCATCGTCCAGAGCTGAAACGGGATCGCACTTCCAGCATGTGCGATCCGCATTGCCATGGTTAGCTTATCTCAAACGTCGAGCTGATAGGTTTTCGGGATATAGCGGAAGCCTTCCGGCTGCTTTTCGACGAAGCCGACGGCGGGGAAAGGCATGTGGAACCCAAGGAAAGGGATGCGGTCGGCAGCGATCATGTCGAAGATGCGACGACGGGTCTTGGCGGCCTGCGCCTTGTCCGCATCAAAGCGGACTTCCCAATCGGGACGACCGAGCGACAGGACATAATGGTTGGCGGTGTCGCCGGTCATGACGAGCTGCCTGCCGTCGGATTCCAGGTGAAAAACGAGATGACCGGGGCTGTGACCTGGCGCCAGCATTGCGGTCATGCCGCCGACGATCTGGTCGCCATCCTTGAGGAAGGTCATCTTCTCGGCGAAGGGCACGACATTGGCGAGCACGGCCTTGTGGCCGCCTTCCGTCGGCGTGCCCTCACGCGCCTTGTCGGTCCAGAAAGCATACTCGATCTCGCCGGCGACATAACGGGCGTTTGGAAAGGCGGGAGCGCCCTCCTCCATCATTCCGCCGATGTGATCGCCATGCAGATGCGTCAGAGCGACGATGGTGACTTGCTCCGGCGTATAGCCGGCAGCCTTCAGCCCCTCGCGAAAACGGCCGAGACCCCGCGCACGGCCGGCCGCACCAAAGCCCGTATCGACGACGATCACGTCGGAGCCGGTATCGATGATGGCCGGCGCATAGCTGTTGACGAACTTTTCCGTCGGCAGGAAATTTTGCTCCAGCAATTTGCGAACGGTGTCCGGCGTCTGGTTCGAGCCGAAGGTCTCCCACGGATTGTCCATGATGTTGGCGCCGTCCTTGACGACGGTGATGGTGCAGGATCCCAATTTGAACTGGTGCGTATCCGGGGGCAGGACGGCAGTCATGAACTCACTCCTTGTGTTGATGCGCAGCGTAAGCTGCGCCTATCGGCATCGCCGGCGGCAACGGCCCGGAAGATCATCGCCTACGACCGGAATTTTGGTCATGACAAGACAATCCAAATCCGCTAATAGACCGGACGATGTTTTATGCGTTTAGCATTTCCATGCTCTTAGCATATGTCAAATCCTGCATTCCACCCCTTGTGGCAGTGGATATCACGAAGACGTGATCCCCAAGCCTTGATGGAGCAAAATCCGGGATTGGCAGCTGCCTCGCATAGGACTACAGAGCGGCTGATCGCCCTACAGCGCTGCGCGTCACATGTGACGCATAAAGGTTGCTGTAGCACTTTCAGTCTGCCGCATAATTCCTTAAATCGATTCCGATTTAAGGAATTATGCAGTAGGCGGCAGCCTTCCCGAAGACAGACCTATCAAGGCAGATGCCTATGAATCGCATCGTTCCATTGATCCTCGCCGTTGCTCTCTTCATGGAACAGATGGATTCCACCGTCATCGCGACAGCGCTGCCGGCCATCGCCAATGATCTCCATGTCGGCCCGATCACGCTCAAGCTGGCGCTGACTTCCTACATGGTATCTCTGGCGGTGTTCATCCCGATCAGCGGCTGGATGGCCGATCGCTTCGGAGCGAAGAACATCTTCCGCGTCGCCATCTGCGTCTTCGTCATCGGCTCCATCATGTGCGCGGCCTCCGGCGGCCTCCTGGAATTCGTCTTTGCCCGCTTCCTGCAGGGCGTCGGCGGTTCGATGATGACGCCGGTTGGACGTCTCGTGCTGGTGCGCACCACGCAGAAGAGCGATCTGGTTTCGGCCATGGCCCTGCTTTCCATCCCCGCGCTCGTCGGCCCGCTTGCCGGCCCGCCGCTCGGCGGCTTCATCACCACCTATGCCTCCTGGCACTGGATCTTCCTGATCAATGTTCCCGTCGGCATTCTCGGCGTCATCCTGTCGTCGATCTTCCTGCCCGACGTTGAAGCAACCATGCCGCCCAAGCTCGATTTCATCGGCTTCCTGCTGACGTCATTCGCGGCATCGGGCGTCGTCTTCGGCATGTCCGTCATCAGCCTGCCGGCGCTGCCGCCCTACATCGGCATCTCGGCCGTCGTCATCGGTTTTGTCTGCGGCTTCCTGTATGTCGGCCATGCGCGCCGTCACCCGGCCCCGATCCTCGATCTGTCGCTGTTGAGAAATGCCACCTTCCGCGCCTCGGTGACCGGCGGCACGCTGTTCCGCATCTGCATCGGCGCCATGCCCTTCCTGACGCCGTTGATGCTGCAGCTCGGCTTCGGCCTCAATCCGTTCCAATCCGGCCTCATTACCTTTGCCGGCGCGATCGGCGCGATCTCGACGAAGTTCATCGCCCGGCGCGTCTTTACCGCTGTCGGCTTCAAGACGGCACTGCTTTCGGCCGCTGCTGTTACGACCATGACCACGATCTCCACCGGCTTTTTCCAGCCCTGGACGCCGCATATCGTCATCGTCGCCATATTGCTGATCGGTGGCTTCTCGCGCTCGTTCTTCTTCACCGGCATCAATGCGCTCGCCTTCGCCGACATCAGCGACAAGCAGGCGAGCCAGGCGACGTCGATGAGCTCGGTCATGCAGCAGATCAGCCTGGCGCTCGGCGTTGCCGTCGCCGCCATGATCCTGGAAGCCTCGACCTTCTTCAGCGGTACGGAGTTGCAGGTGCGCGATTTCCACATCGCCTTCTTCTGCATCTCGATCCTGACCGTCGTTGCGACCATCCCCTTCATCCGGATGGATCGCAGCGCCGGCGCTATGGTCTCCGGCCACAAGGCCGGCCTGAAGCGCGTCGCTGCACTGCAGCCGCAGGTGCAGCAGCCAGCCGCAAAGTGATGACACGACCCTCGTTACGCTTCGACCAAGCCGAGGCATAACGAAGGTTTCATCGATTTATTGATTAAGGCCCGCCGGGTTCAGCGCTCGGCGGCGACTTGCTCTTCTTCCGTCTCGCCTTCCGGCTTCCGGCCCTTGAAGCCTTTTGCCAGCAGGAACATTTCCACCGACTCGGCTCTGGATGCGCCGGGCTTCACATGGATGACCTGGCGGAAATTCTGCTTCAGGAAGGTCAGCAGATCGCGTTCCGTGCCGCCCTGGAAGGTCTTGGCAAGGAAGTGCCCGCCTTCGGCCAGAACCTCCACGGCGAAATGCGCGGCGACTTCGCAGAGGTGCATCGTGCGCAGGTGGTCTGTGCGGTGATGGCCCGTCGTCGGTGCCGCCATATCGGATACAACGAGATCCGGCGTGCCGCCGACGGCATCGATCAGCCGCTGCGGCGCTTCCGGATCAAGGAAATCGAGCTGTAGGATGCTGACGCCGGGAATCGGGGCCATTTCGAGAAAATCGATGGCTGCGACGCGGATATCGTCTTCGGTCGAGTCGGTCACCTTGGCGGCGATCTGCGACCAGCTGCCAGGTGCCGCACCCAGGTCGATGATGCGGCGCGCACCCTTCAGGATGTGATGCTTCTCGTCGATCTCCAGCAGCTTGAAGGCGGCGCGTGCGCGATAGCCCTCGAGCTGGGCGCGCTGCACATAGGGATCGTTGATGTGCCGCTGCAGCCATTGCCGCGACGAGGCCTTCAGCTTCTTTTTCTTGACGCGCTGGCCGAGCTTGCGGCCCGTGCGGTTGCCGGCGATGGTTGGCTTGGTCACGTCTGCGGCCCCTTCATATCCCTCGGTCGATGACCTCTGCGCGAGCGGCCCCGCCGCCACACGCCATCGTCTGCCATCATGTCAGTCAGCAATCCCTCACGCAGGCCGCGATCGGCAACGCGCATGCGCGGGCTCGGCCAGCGGCGGCGGATCGCCTCGAGAATGGCACAGCCCGCCAGCACGAGATCGGCGCGATCCGGCCCGATGCAGGGATTGGCGGCACGGCCGGCAAAATCCCAGGACAACAGTTTGGCCTGCATCGCGCTCACTTCGTCATCCGACAGCCAGACGCCGTCGACCCTGCGTCGATCATAGCGCGGCAGGTCGAGATGGACGCCGGCAAGTGTCGTCACCGTGCCGGAAGTGCCGATCAGATGGAAATCGCCGCTTTCGCGCGCCGCACCATGGACCGGCGGGCAATCGAAACGCTCGAGCATGCGCTGGACTTCGCAGACCATCGTCTCGAACAGCTCCGGCGTCACATCGCGACCACCATGCCGTTCCGAGAGCGTCACAACGCCGACGGGCAGCGATGTCCAGTGGGTGATATGATTGGCAAGCCGGCTCGATCGATTGTCGCCGATGCGGATAACGGCAATTTCTGAGGAGCCGCCGCCAATATCGAAGAGCACGACCGAGCGCGCCTCCGGTCCCACGAGCGACGAGCAGCCGGAAACGGCAAGCCGCGCCTCGGTTTCGCGATCGATGATCTCAAGCTGCAGCCCCGTCTCTTCGGTCACCCGCGAAAGAAACGCTTCGCCGTTGTCAGCGGCGCGGCAGGCCTCGGTCGCGATCAGCCGCATGCGGCGGATTTCGCGCGTCTTCAGCTTGGCCGCGCAGATGCGCAGCGCCTCCACGGCACGGTCCATCGCGTCGCTCGACAGGCGACCACTGGCTCCAAGTCCTTCGCCGAGGCGCACGATGCGCGAAAAGGCATCGACGACCCGGAATTGACCCGGACGCGTCGGCTGCGCGATCAGCAGGCGGCAATTGTTGGTGCCGAGGTCGAGGGCGGCATAAAGGTCGAGCGGACGGGAATCGGCCTCGGCATGATGATGATGCTGCCCCTGGCCCTCGCGTCGCGGTTGCGATTGCCGGTTCTGACGGTGATCGTCATGGGTCGGTGCATGCGCGTTCGCAGGCGCATTAGCGGGCGCGACGATCTGCGCCGTTTTCTCATGCGCCAGCGGCCGGCCCTGCAGGCCGCGCTTGCTGCGGTGCTTGCGCCGGCTCTTGCCGCTCTTGTGCGAAGACGGATGACCGTGATCCGGCGAAGCGCGGTGCTCAGCCGGTGACGAAAGCTGCTGTGTTGGGGAAGCAGGCTGCGCGCCACCCTGGGCTGCGCCACGCGCACGACGCCGGCGCTTACGCTTCTTAGCCGGTGAGCCGGTTTCATCCTCTACTGGGCGTTGCGCCGCCTGGCTGGACTTGCCCGCCTGGCTGGCCTCCGCAGAATGAGCGTTCGGGCGGCCGTGACCGCGCTTACGCTTCGCGCGCCGGGAGGATTTACCCTTCCTGCGCTCTGCTGACGACGCCCCGTCTGCCTGCGGCGCTGAGCCGCTGTCGGGGTCACTCACGTATCTTTTCCACCGCACCGCGCAAGGCCTTGGGGGCATGCTGCTGGCGCTCGTTCGATTTTCGTTGGGCAAAGAATACCAGCAGGATGGGTTTTCGCCAAATTCTTTTTGAATCACGCCATTTTAGCCGCGCCCGAAACAGCCCTCAAGCGATCACATGCGCCCTGACATCAGCCGCAAGTTGCTGCATCCGGTCGATCGGCGCATGGCCGATCAGCATGAAGGCATGGGTGGCGCTCGACCAATAAACGACATTCATACCCCGGCGATTTTCCATGTCCGGCGCGGCGGCACCCTTGGTGGATTGGACGATGCAAAGCGCCATGGGGCCGCTTTCCGGGTCGAGATAGGTGATCTGAGCAAGCGGCCTGCTATCATAGTTCAGGATCAAGGCGCGCTTGAACTCGACGCCAGGCATGGCGACCTCTTCCGGCTTCAGCGGCAGCCCCAGCCTGGCGCCGACGCCGTTCAACTGCGCCACCTGCTGCGCATGGTCGCCGGCCGGCGCGCTCAACGTATCCGCCGTATAGAGCGAGAGGTATTCGGCAACCGCGGCACGCCATTCGCTATCCTCATCCGGCTTCGAAAGCCGATGGCCGATGCCGATCACAGCGCGGTCAATGGCGATGGCGGCAACGAAGCTTGCGGCCATCGCGGCGAGGAAACCACGGCGACCGATGCCAGCAGCGCGGACCTTGCTCTCCCTGGACGAGGGAATGGCGGCAAGCATGGCGTCCAGCTTCGCGGCCGGCGCCTCGGCCAGCATCGGCTGGAATGCCTCCGCAAAGGGCAGCGTGCTGCGAGACAGGACATCAAAACGCTCCGCCACGCGCTCATCGCTGGCGATCAGCCCCTCGATCCTGTCGCGGTCGACGGCATTCAGCTCGCCATCGATGAAGGCGGTGAGCTGCTCGTCCGTAACCATCTGTCCTTTGTTCAATTCAGTCATTTCCATTCCCCAGTCGCCCACCTCCGGGTGATTTTCCCTCAGCCGCCACCCCCAGGCCATCAGCGAGTTTCGCCCGTGCCGCCGCCAGCCGGCTCATGACAGTTCCGATCGGCACATCCAGAACTTCGGCCACCTCGCGATAGGAAAGCCCTTCGACATAGGCCAGAAATACCGCGGTGCGCTGCGCCTCCGGCAAGGCCTGCACGCGCTGCAATACCTGTCCGGCGAGAACATGCGTTTCGGTTTCCTGCGCGCCATCAAAAACCAAGGTCTCGTCGGCATCGACAAAGCCCTGCCCCATGCGTACCCGGCGCGAACGGACTTCGTTCAGCCATATCGAATGGAGGATGGCAAACAGCCAGCGGTCGAGCCTCGTGCCGGCAGTAAACTGCGTCGCCCGCTCCAAAGCTCTGACGCAGGTCGCCTGCACAAGATCGTCCGCCACGTCACGCTGGCGCGACAGCACCACGCCATAGCGCCACAGCCGCGTCAGGTGCTGGGACAGGCCTGCCCTGATATCCTCTTCGCTCGCTATGGCATCCTCCGCGGCATTCGCACGTCCGGGAGCCGCCGACCTTTTCGGCGACTCCGTTGCTGTCAGACTATAAGCAGAAATAGCACCACGAGCGACCGGCATCACTCCCATATCCCTCGCAAAGCTCCCTGCTTATCGCCTTCATCACTGCCCCCGACCTGCGGTTACAGGCTGGACGGGTTGATGATCGCGGCGTGAAGATCGCGGTATTCCTCGCAGCTCGTATTGCCGCAGAGCGTCTTGATCGTGTTCAGCTGATCCTTGGCGAGATCCATCTGGCCCTTGATGACATAGGCTTCGCCGAGATATTCGCGGACCAGCGTGTACTTCGGGTCCATGGCGACGGACTTCTGGTAATAGGAGATGCCTTCATCCGTACGGCCGAGCTTGCGGGTGACATAGCCGCGATAATTCAGCGCTTCCGCCGTATTCGGGTTCTTCATCGTGTCGAGAACGGCCAGAGCCTCCTCATAACGATGATCCTTCTTGGCGAGCGAATAGGCATAGTCGGCGCGGTTTTCGTCTGTGACGTTGGCGCTCTGCTGCTTCACGCACTTCTTCGCCTTCTGATCGTAGATCTCACCCTTCTTGCAGGTCGGCGTCGTGCTCGAATCGTCGCCGGCAGCGAAGACGGGAACGGCGAAAGCGCCGAGGGTCAGGCTTGCGCCGAGAGCGATGGAAGCCAGGCGAAATGCTTTGGTCGTCATGGGATATCTCCTTGGCAAAATGAACGTTGCGAGGGGAGAACACACCGCCGGCACCTTTTATTCGGACGGTGCGCAGAATTTTTTCGGTGCGTCCCATGCCGGGGTGCCGTCACTCTTTCGTGACTGCTCCGGTATCGAATAGACCGCCTCTATCGCGTGTTTCAGCCGACATGCCCCTCAAGGGCGCAGGAGAAACTCGTGACCGATACCGTCAAACTTCTAAGCCTTGCCGTTGCGACGCCCGATAACATCATCCTCCAGACCGACGCCGCCGAGACGGCGGGCCGCCTGTTCTCGGACCGCTTTCAGGACTTCAAATATCTGGCGCGCGTGTTTGAAAGCACCGGCATTCGCGAGCGCCATGTGGCGCGGCCGCTTTCCTGGTTCGAAGAGCCGCATGGCTGGCAGGATCGCATGGCTGCCTATACCGAGGTGGCCTCCGAGCTTTTTCGCCGTTCCGCAACGGCGGCGCTGCAACGCGCCGGTCTCGAAGCCGGCCAGATCGATTGCATCGTCACGGCCTCATCCACCGGGCTTGCGACGCCGAGCCTCGAGGCACGGCTCGCCGGCGAGATGGGCTTCCGCTCTGATATCGAGCGCGTGCCGATTTTCGGGCTTGGCTGCGCTGCCGGCGTGTCCGGTCTCGCCGTTGCGACGAAGATGGCAAGAAGCCGGCCGGGTGCCATCGTGCTCTTCGTCGCGATCGAACTCTGCTCGCTCGCCTTCCGCCTGGACGAATTGACCCGACCCAATATCATCGCGACGGCCCTGTTCGGCGATGGTGCGGCGGCCTGCGTGCTCAAAACCGGCGAGAGTGGTATTGCGGAGATCGAATCGACGGGCGAGCATCTTTTCCCCGACAGCCTTGGCATCATGGGCTGGAAGATCGACGATACCGGTTTTGGTATCATCCTCGAACAATCGCTGCCGGTCTTTGCCGAGACCCATCTGAGGAGCGCCGTCGCGGGCATTCTCGAGCGATCCCGGCTGTTGATCTCGGATATCGACCGCTTCATCTGTCATCCCGGTGGCGCCAAGGTTCTAACCGCACTTGAGACCGCACTTGACCTTGAGGAAGGCACGCTCGATATCGAGCGCGAGGTGATCGGCGACTATGGCAACATGTCCTCTCCCACCGTGCTGTTCGTGCTGGAGCGCGCCATTGCGGCCGGCTTGCCCGAACGCTCCGCCCTGCTCGCCATGGGGCCGGGATTTTCGGCAAGCTGCATCACTCTGAGGAGGGTCGCCTGATGCTGTGGCCTTCGATCGCGCTTCTCACCTTCGTGACGCTGCAGCGGCTGGCGGAGCTCATTTATTCCAGGCACAATACCGCTTCGCTGCTTGCCCGCGGCGCCCGGGAATATGCGAGGGAACACTATCCCCTGATGGTGGCGATGCACGCGGCATGGCTGATCGGATTGTGGCTCTTCGCTATCGGCCGGCCGGTCGATCCCGTCTGGTTCCTGCTGTTCATGGTGCTGCAGGCATTGCGCCTCTGGGTGCTGGCAACGCTTGGGGAACGCTGGACGACGCGCATCATCATCCTGCCGGGTGCCGCTCTTGTGACCAAAGGCCCCTATCGCTTCCTCAGTCATCCCAACTATGCCGTTGTCGTCGGCGAGATCGCTGTCTTGCCGCTCGCCTTCGGCCTGCCGCTTTACGCCGCGATCTTTTCTCTTCTCAACGGCATCATTCTTGCGATCCGCATCCGTGCCGAAAGCGCCTACCTGAGGCAGAGTGCGTCCTAAGCACATTTTTCAATTGCACGCTCGAAATTTGGCAGGCATTTTCGATGCTTAGAGCGCGGTCCGGGCTATGCGGAAGAACCGGGCGATAAGGCAATGAGCATGCGGATAGCAGGATAAGATGACAAAGGACGCAATCGTTCTCGGCGCAGGCATCGTCGGTGTTTCGACGGCAATCCATCTGCAGCGGCGGGGACGGCAAGTCGTCCTCGTCGACCGGCAGCCACCCGGCCAGGGAACATCCTTCGGCAATGCCGGCCTCATCCAGCGCGAGGGCGTGGTGCCTTATGGTTTCCCGCAGCAATTCGGCCTGCTGCTGCGCTATGCCTTCAACAACCGCATCGACGCCCATTACCATCTGCGCGCCCTGCCGGCGCAGCTCGCCTTCCTCGCCCGCTATTGGTGGAATTCCAATACCAAGCGCCACGAGATGATCTCGCGCGCCTATGCGCCGCTGATCGAACATTCCGTCAGCGAACATAACGATCTCATCGAGGCCTCCCATGCCGAGGAACTCATTCGCAAGAACGGCTGGGTCGAGCTGTTCCGTTCGAACGAGAAGCGCGACGCGGAGTTTGCCGAAGCAGAGCGGCTCAACCGCGAATTCGGGATCGGTTACGATGCGCTGAGCAGTATGGAGATCGCGGCCATGGAGCCGCATCTCAGGGGCAGCTTTTCCGGTGCCTTGCGCTGGCGCGACCCCTGGTCGGTGCTGGACCCGCACGGGCTGACGGCGGCCTATCGGCGATATTTCGAAAGCATCGGCGGCCGCGTGACGACGGGGGATGCGGTCTCTCTCGGCATGGCCGGCTCCGCCTGGAGAATGGTGACGGCTGAAGGCTCGATCGAGGCGGAGGATGTCGTCGTGGCACTCGGCCCCTGGGCCGACCTCGTCACGAAGCGTTTCGGCTATGCTTTTCCGCTCGGCGTCAAGCGCGGCTATCACATGCATTATGCGGCCGAAGGCAATGCCGTCCTCAACAACTGGACGCTGGATGCCGAGCGCGGCTACCTGCTGGCACCGATGAGCCGTGGCATTCGCCTGACGACCGGCGCCGAATTCGCCCTACGCGATGCGCCGAAAACACCGGTGCAGCTCGACCGTGCCGAGGCTGTCGCGCGTGCCGCCTTCCCGCTCGGCGAACGGCTCGACCCGGAGCCCTGGATGGGTGCGCGCCCCTGCACGCCCGATATGATGCCGATCATCGGCAAGGCTCCGCGCCATAACGGGTTGTGGTTCGCCTTCGGACACGCTCATCACGGCCTCACGCTCGGGCCGGTGACCGGCCGGGTACTCGCCGAGCTCATCACCGGCGAGACGCCGTTCATCGATATTTCGGCTTATGCGCCGGGCCGGTTTGCGCCCTGAATATTTGATTTAGAGGATTGCCTTGAGGCTTTTGACGGAGGCGTCGACGATCTCCTCGATCGTGGCGTCGATGTCGACGGTAACGACACCCGGCTCGCCCGTCGGCACTTCCAGCGTCTGCAACTGACTTTCGAGCAGCGAGGCCGGCATGAAATGCCCCTTGCGCTCGCCCATGCGCTTGGTCAGCAGCTCTTTCGAGCCGTGGAGATAGACGAAATAGAGATGGCCGCCGGCGGATGCCCGCAGGCGTTCGCGATAGACGCGCTTCAGGGCCGAGCAGGAAACGGCAACCCCTTCGCCCTTGGCAAGGCTCGTGGTGATCACCTCGCCGATCTTTTCCAGCCAGGGCCAGCGATCCTCATCCGTCAGCGGAATGCCCTTGCTCATCTTCTCGACATTGGCGGCCGGATGCAGCGCATCGCCTTCGATGAAATGAACGCCCAGTTTAGCCGCCACGCCCTCACCGATCGAGGATTTGCCGCTGCCGCTCACACCCATGACGATGATGGCAAGGGGAGTGTCTTGGTTATCGCGCATGGGGCCTGTCCGGAATGATTGATTTCAAATCGGGCATGACCGCTCTTCAGCCATGCCCGATTCGCAACTTGGATCAATCCAGCGGAAAGAAACAGGAAAATTTATGCGTTTCCTCGCCCGCCAGTTCCGGTTCGACCTGGCGACACTTGTCCTGGGCACGCCAGCAGCGCGGATTGAAGTGACATCCCTTCGGCGGGTTGAGCGGCGAAGGCAGCTCACCCTGCAGGCGGATACGGTTCTTCTCGCGCTCAGGGTCGGCGATCGGGGTCGCCGACAGAAGGGCTGCCGTATAGGGGTGACGCGGCCGGCTGAAGACCTCTTCGGCCGTGCCTGTTTCGACCGGACGACCGAGATACATCACCATCACGTCGTCGGCGATATGACGGACGACGGAGAGGCCGTGCGAGATGAAGAGATAGGCAAGCCCCATCTCCTTCTGCAGGTCCATCAAGAGGTTCAGCACCTGGGCCTGGATCGACAGGTCGAGCGCGGACACCGGCTCGTCAAGCACCAGCACCTTCGGCCTGAGCATCAGGGCACGCGCGATAGCGATACGCTGGCGCTGACCGCCGGAGAACATGTGCGGATAGCGATCGTAATGCTCGGGGCGCAGGCCGACACGCGCCATCATCTCCTCCGCCTTGCGGCGGCGGGTGGCGGCATCGTCATCCGTGTTGATCTTCAGCGGCTCTTCCAGGATGGAGCCGACCTTCTGGCGCGGGTTGAGCGAGCCATAGGGGTTCTGGAACACGATCTGTACGGCGCTGCGCAGGCTGCGGTCGCCGAGCTTGGCGGGCTTGCCGTCGATCAACAGTTCGCCAGCCGTCGGGTTTTCGATCATCGTCACCAGGCGGGCGAGCGTCGACTTGCCGCAGCCGGATTCGCCGACGACCGCTAGCGTGCGGCCGGACTGCAGGCTGAAGCTGACGCCGTTCAGCGCTTTGACGGTCGCTTCCGGTTTGAAGCTGCCGCGCTTGACGGTGTAGAAGCGGGCGAGATCGCGCCCTTCGAGAACAGCGCCGGTCATGCGGCACCTCCTGCTTGTTGCGCGGCGGCAATGCCGGGGTGACCGAGCGGCTTGCCATGTTCCAGCGGATAGTTGCAAAGGGTCAGGCCGAGTTCGCTACCCTGACGCTTGACGCCCTTGTCGCATTCCGGCGTTGCGAAGGAACAGCGCGGCGCAAAGAGACAGCCCGTCGGCCGATCGTGCTGACCGGGAACGACGCCGGCAATCGACGGCAGACGCTCGCCAACAATGGCACGCTCCGGCAGGGCCGAGAGAAGTGCCGCCGTATAGGGGTGATGCGGATCACGGAACAGTTCCCTGACCGGCTGCTCCTCGACCTTCTGGCCGGCATATTGCACCTGCACGCGCTCCGCCGTTTCGGCGACGACGCCCATGTCGTGGGTGATGAGCACGAGCGCCATCCCCTGCTCCTGCTGCAGGCGCACGAGCAGATCGAGGATCTGCGCCTGGATCGTCACGTCGAGCGCGGTCGTGGGCTCGTCGGCGATCAAAAGCTTCGGATTGCAGGCGAGCGCCATGGCGATCATGACGCGCTGGCTCATGCCACCGGACATCTGGTGCGGGAAGTTCGACAGGCGATCTTCCGGTGCGGGAATGCCGACGAGCTTTAGAAGCTCGATCGAGCGTTCACGGCGCGCCTTGCGGTCAAGCCCCATGTGGATGCGCAGCGTTTCGCCGAGCTGGAAGCCGACCGTGAAGCACGGGTTGAGGCTCGACATCGGCTCCTGGAAGATCATCGCCATGTCCTTGCCGATGATCTTGCGGCGCTGACGCGAAGAGAGGCCGCGCAGGTCCTTGCCATCGAACAACATACGATCGGCGGTGATCTTCGCCGTCCAGGGCAGAAGGCCCATCATGGCGAGCATCGAGACCGATTTGCCGGAGCCGGACTCGCCGACGATCGACAGGATTTCGCCCTTGTCGCATGTCAGCGAGACACCATCGACGGCTCGGAACAGGCCGGACGAGGTCTGGAATTCGACGGATAGATTAGAGATATCGAGGAGTGCCATTACGACCTCTTCAGCTTCGGGTCGAAGGCATCGCGCAGGCCATCGCCCATCAGATTGATGGCGAGAACCGTAATCAGGATACAGAGACCGGGGAAAGTGACGAGCCAAGGGTTGCTCAGGAAGAATTCACGCGAGTCCGCGAGCATCGTTCCCCATTCAGCCGTCGGCGGCTGGGCGCCCTGGCCGAGGAAGCCGAGAGCGGCGGCATCGAGAATTGCGGATGAGAAGGCCAGCGTCGCCTGCACGATCAGCGGCCCAAGACAGTTGGGCAGGATCGTCTTGAACATCAGCCGCAGCGAACCGGCGCCGGCGACGCGCGAGGCGATGACATATTCCTTGTCGCGCTCGGCCATGACGGAGGCGCGGGTCAGGCGAACGAAATGCGGCTGATAGGTGATGGCGATGGCGATCATCGCATTCGTCAAACCGGCCCCGAGGATCGCCACCAGCACCAGGGCGAGCAGCAGCGAGGGAACGGCGAGGATAATGTCCATGACGCGCATGATGATCGTGTCCGCGTAACCACGAACATAGCCGGCGACAAGGCCGATCAGAACGCCGACGGCCGCCGAGACCGAAGCGACCACGAGACCGATGAACAGCGAATACCGTGTGCCGTAGATGAGGCGCGACAGCAAATCGCGGCCAATGGCATCCGTGCCGAGCAGGAAGCTGCTGTTGCCGCCCTCCGCCCAGAACGGCGGCAAGCGCTGCATGTCACTGCCGTAAGCAGCGTCAGGATTATGAGGCGCGACGACGCTGGCGAAGATCGCCAGCAGCAGAACGAAGACGAAGATCGCAAGTCCGATGACGGCGCCCTTGTTGCGGGAAAAATAATACCAGAACTCCGCCAGAGCGGAAGGACGGTCGGTTTTGACGCTTACCGTGCTCATGGACCGCTCCTAGTGACGAATGCGTGGATTGATAAAGCCGTAGAGCAGGTCGACGGCGAGATTGACCGACATGACGATGCCGGCGATCAGCAGCAGACCGCCCTGCACCACCGGATAATCGCGCTTGGTAACCGCATCGATCATCCATTTGCCGATACCCGGCCAGGAGAAAATGCTTTCCGTCAGGATGGCGCCGCCAAGCAGCACACCGGTCTGCAGGCCGATCGTGGTGATGACGGGGATCATGGCGTTGCGCAGCGCATGCACGGAAACGACGCGCACCGGCGACAGACCCTTGGAGCGGGCAGTTCGGACATAATCCTCGCCGAGCACTTCGAGCATGGCGGAGCGTGTCTGACGGGCGATGACGGCAAGCGGGATGGTGCCGAGCACAATGGTCGGCAGGATCAGCGAATTGAGCGCGGACCAGAAGGCACCCTTCTGACCGGAGAGCAGGCTGTCGATCAGCATGAAGCCGGTAATGGGCTTGAAGAAATAGACGAGGCCGATGCGGCCGGAAACCGGCGTCCAGTGCAGATAGCCGCTGAAGAAGATGATCAACAGCAGGCCCCACCAGAAGATCGGCATTGAAAAGCCGACGAGGGCCACGCCCATGACACTCTGGTCGAACCATGTACCTCGCTTGACGGCGGCGAAAACGCCGGCCGGGATGCCAAGACAGGCAGCCAAGATCATAGCGCAGAGCGACAGCTCGAGCGTTGCCGGAAAGAAGGTGAAGAAGTCGGTCAATACGTCACGTTTTGTCGTGATCGAGGCGCCGAAATCGCCGTGCACGACGTTCCAGAGATATTTGCCGTACTGGACCACCATCGGCTGGTCGTATCCGAGATCGTGCGAGATCTGCGCGTGGCGTTCCGGCGACATGACGCGCTCGCCCGACATCAACATGACGGGATCGCCGGGAAGCAGGCGAATGAGCGAGAAGGCGACGATCGATACGCCGAGGAATGTCGGGATCAGCACCGCAAGGCGGCTGAAAAAAAATCGCAACATGACAGTTGTCCAAATTTTTCCGGCGGTCAGACAGGGTGTCTGACCGCCGGGTCGCCCGATCCTAGCCGGGCATTCTTACAGATTTTTCGTTATTCGGCGATATCGACGCCGTCGAAGCGGTGAACGCCAACCGGGTCCTGATGGTAACCGGTAACATTCTTCGTCATCGGGACGAACTCTTCCGAATGGTCGATGGTCATCCACGGTGCTTCGCGCTTGAAAATGACCTGGGCCTGTTCGTAGAGCTTGGTGCGCTCCTTGACGTCAGCCGTCTGCTTGGCCTTTTTCACCAGATCGTCGAATTCCTTGTTGCACCACTGTGCACGGTTGTTGCCGCCGACAGCATCGCAGCCGAGCAGCGTGTCAAGGAAGTTGTCCGGGTCGCCGTTGTCGCCGGTCCAGCCGAGGATGGCCGCACCATCACGGTCCTTGGCGGAGGAGAGCTTCAGGTACTGAGCCCAGTCATAGGTGACGATCTCGACCTTGACGCCGATCTTCGCAAGGTCCGCCTGCATCAGCTCGGCAGCGCGACGTGCGTTCAGCATGTATGGACGCGACACCGGCATAGCCCAGATCTTCATGCTGAGATCCTTGACGCCAGCCTTTTCAAGCAGCTTCTTGGCTTCTTCCGGGTTGTAGGCGTCGTCCTTGATGTCCTTGTTGTAGGACCACATGGTCGGCGGGATCGGGTTCGTCGCAACCTTGGCAGAGCCCTGGAAGACGGCGTCGACGATGGCCTGCTTGTTGACGGCCATGTTGATCGCCTTGCGCACTTCGACCTTGTCGAACGGAGCAACCAACGTGTTGTAGGCAAGGTAGGAAACGTTCAGGCCGGCCTGCTCGAGAACCTTGAGGTTCTTGTCGGCCTTGAGGTCCTTGATATCAGCCGCATTCGGGTACGGCATGATGTTGCATTCGCCGGACTTCAGCTTCTGCGCACGAACGGAAGCGTCCGGAGTGATGGCGAAGACGAGATCGTCGATCTTTTCCTTGCCCTTGAAGTAGCTCTCGTTTGCCTTGTAGCGGATGACGGCATCCGGCTGATAGGCGACGAAGGTGAATGCGCCAGTGCCGAGCGGCTGCTGGTTCATCTGCTCCATCTTCTTGTCGGCCTGCAGCTTGTCTGCATATTCCTTCGAGAGAATCGAAGCGAAGTCCATGGCCAGATCGGCGAGGAAGGGAGCTTCCGGGCGGTTGAGGACGAACTTGACGGTGAGATCGTCAACCTTGTCGATCGACTTGATCAGCTTGGGGAAGCCCATGCCATCGGCATATTCATAGGAACCACCGGCGACGTATTTTGCCCACGGATTGTCCGTACCGAGCTGGCGGCCGATCGAGAAGATCACATCGTCGGCGTTGAGATCACGCGTCGGTGTAAAGAAATCGGTGGTCTGGAACTTCACGCCCTTGCGGAGCTTGAAGGTGTATTCCTTGCCGTCGGGGGAAACGGTCCAGCTTTCGGCGAGGCCCGGTTCAATCTCGGTGCTGCCGTGTTTGAATTCGACCAGGCGGCTATAGACCGTACGCGATGACGCGTCGAAGGTGTTACCACCGGTGTAGATTCCCGGATCAAAACCTTCCGGCGAGCTCTCCGAGCAATAGACAAGCGTTTTTGACCAGGCGGACGTCGCCATGACCGAAGCCAGGGCTGTCACTGCCAGCAGGACAGAAATCTTTTTCATGATATCGTTTCCCAGATTTGTTATTCTTTTGAAGCCGTGGACACCAACAGAGGTTCCTATCCGGATCGCGCCGATGGAACTTTATTTTAAGTTTGAAAGCAACAAGCGCCGCCTAAAATTTTTCCAATTTATGGAGTTTGGAAATTTTTGGACGAAAAAACCTCTGAATTGATAATATTCTGGCAAAAAATTGCATGCTTTTAGCAGATTCAGAACGATTTGACGTTTTCCTTCCCCAATTCGCGAACCGCTTATTGCCCGGATAGGAGGCAATACAAACGAAAATCCGCAGCTACCGGAGGTAACCGCGGACCAAAACATGATCGAATTCTGGACGGCTGATCAGGCAGCCGGCGCTGCGACCGTCGGCTTCTTCGCAATCGCCTTGCGATCCTGGTCGGTGAGGCCGAGCAGGAAGTTGATCTGCGGCCGCGCCTTGACCAGATCGTCGATGGAATATTCGGTCAGCACGTCGAAGAAGGCGTTCAGTGCCTTGCGCAGCGCCGAATTGAGGCCGCAGCTGTCGACCAACGGGCATTCCACCACGCCATCCTCGAAGCATTCCGCCATGGCGAAGCTGTCCTCGGTGACGCGGACGACGTCGAAAAGGCTGATATCGGTTGCCGGCTTTGCAAGGCGCACGCCGCCATTGCGGCCACGCACGGTTTCGACAAGACCTGCCTTGGTCAACGGCTGTAGGATCTTAAAGAGGAACAGCTCGGACACACTGTATGCTCTTGCGATTTCCGGGATGCGGCTCAGATGGCCATCATTGGCGGCGCAATACATCAGCATGCGCACTGCGTAATTGGTCTGCTTGGTCAAGCGCATGCCGATCTCCTGGAATCAAGGCTGCTGAGGGGGCTGGACCCGTATATAGTGGCTTTCTCAGTTTTGAACAATTCCAAAATATGAAATTCATATTCACGTTATTTCGAAGACCCGAGGCTTCTCACCCGTTCGGCATCGTCTTCTTCTCTTGCAGCTCCCTTGCGTAATCGAGGATCGCCTGCTTGCGCTCAGGCGTCCCCGGATGGGTTGAGAGCATGCTGGTGCTGCCATGATCGCCAAGTTTCGTTTCGAGGATATCGAAGAACCGCGATAGCGCCGTCGGATCCATGCCCGCCGCCTGCATCAGCTCCACGGAGCGGCGATCGGCCTGGGCCTCAGCCTCGCGAGAATAGGAAAGCGCAAGCAGGCCGCCGCCTTGCGTCAATAGGTCCTGAATGCCGGAACCTACGTCGCCGGCGATCAGCAGAACAAGACCAGCGACGCCTGCGGCGCGATAGAGCTGGCGCAGGCTGTGCTTATATTCGACGTGACCGATCTCATGGCCGAGCACGGCGGTAATCATTTCCTTGTCACCGCCGGCAAGTTCGACCAGTTGATCAGTCAGAACGAGATTTCCGTCCGGCAGCGCGAAGGCATTCGGACCGATGAGGCCGCCATCACGGAAGTTCAGGTGGTAACGGCTCGTACCACCTTCCGCATTTGCGGCTATCGCGGCGAAATCATCGCGAATTTCCGTCTGTCGTGCAGCCGGCAGCTTGCTGGGGCCGAAGGTCACCTGGTCCAATGTCTTCAGCGTCCCTGCCGACATCATCTCCGGCACCACCGGCGGCGTCACCAAGACGGCAACCTCCACCAGGACCGGCAGGGCATAGCGATAAATGACCGAAGCAAGGACGATCGTCACGAGAGCAAAGGCGATCAGCCGGGGACGAACGATCTCAAGCCCATGAATGAAACCACTGCGCCCCTCGCCGCGGCTTCGCAGGTAGGTATCGACGGCATCATTATCATGGGTTTCAAAAACCGATTCATTCCCGAACACAATGCGACGCGGGATGGAGCCGACGCGCTGACTGACCTCGATATCCGAGCGAATACCCCAGGCAAGCCGCTTGTCTTCCGCACCCTCTTCGGACGAGATCACGATGAGCGACCCGCCGATATCCAGCAGCCGGGACGGAACCTCCCGGCTGGAATGCGGCGGATGCCAGATGCCGGTCGCGATCGTCTGCGGATCAGAAGCCAAAGTCGAATCCGTCGACATCGAGATATTCTGCGCTGATCGCACTGCCGGTCGAGCGGATCTGGTCAAAGACGACACCGATTTCGCCATCGACGTGAACAGCGGTATGCTCGGTCAGGAAGCGCTGCATGCGCACCGCCGCCCAGGGGCGCATCAATCCGAGAGTTATCAGGGCGACAACGACATTGGAAATCGCGATCCAGGCATAGCGCCGGCGACCGAGATCGCTTCTAAATTGATGGCGATGATCGACCATTGCTGCCGACCAGATGATGTTGCGCACCGTCGCGCGATAGTAGAGGCCAGCGAATATGTAAATCGGGAAAATAAGCACAATCATCCAATGCCACAGGCTGAGGCTCCCCATTCCCCGCCCCATCGAGTTGCCGCTGAAACCGATCGCGGCAGCGCCGACAACTCCCAAGATCACGATGCTTGCGATCATAATCGCGATTACTGTTACGAACGCCTCGTAGAGCGCGCCCAATCTCGGCTCGGTCGAGAACGGACGATCACCATAGCGCAGATTGTCGAAGATATATTTATAGAACCAACGGCTTGCGATTGGAGAGAGCAGCCCGACCGATATCACCGTCACCAAAGCCCCGAGAAAGATCGCCTTGAACGCACCGCCATAGGTCCCGACGAAATCGAAGCGCACATTGCGATAGCTTGTTACCCGCGCGTTGAAGCGAAGGCCGCGCATGAGGAACCATGGAAATACCACCAGCATGACAGGCCAGATCGCCAGGGCTGCCAACGGCGCCACATGTGAAAGTATGTTCAGGACGATCAGAAGGCCGAACACGATCAACCTGCCGATGAGGATCTGCTTGCCCTTGGCGTGATATTCGAAACTATGCCCCAGTAGGACCGTATTCCCATAGAAATACCGGTTCCGGCGTACCTTTGCCCAGGCCGAATAAATGCCCAGCGTAACGATCGTCAGCAGAATATTGACGATCCAGATGCCGAAATATTCAGAGGCATTGCCCGTGAACGACGCCCTTTGGAAAAAGGGCTTTCCGTCCAATGGGTAACTTTGCTCGACAGTTGCCATGTTGTAACCCCCTACCCCACAAGAGGGCGAGCGTTTCGCCGACGTATCTCCATGGATACGATCCGCCACGAGACGTGCTGCGCGACACACCACTCGCCTTACCGTTGCACTTGAGAGCAGGAAATCGAGTATCGATCAACGGAAAAAGCACTTTTGAGGTGCATTCGCCGCAGGGGCGCGCAAATAGCCTATCCGACTGCAACTTTAATGCCACACCGAAGCCTGTGGCTTCACGATACGGCGACCCAGACAGCCATTTCACAGCCACCCGGCTCACGGAAATGGAAGCGGCGGCCACCGGGGAAATCGAAAGCGGGCCGGGTGATGACACCACCGGCGAATTCGACAGCGCGCTGTGCGGCTTCCAGATCGGTGGTGCGCACGACGGGCAACGGTGTGCCGGCTGCCTCTCCCGCATCGCCGTCTATGCCGGCATCTATTCCGGCCGCCTCGATGACATGATAGGTCGGTCCGTAGCTGACAAAGCTCCAGTCGAAGGCCTCTTCGAAGAAGCGGCGGGTCTTCAGGCCGTCTTTAGACGGAAATTCGAGATAGTCGATCTGATAGGTCATGGCCATCGCTCGGCCCTCCCGTTGTTCTTGTTTTGTTCTAAATGAAAACGGCAGCCCTGACAAGATGACTCCATCGAAAACAAACGCAATAAAAAAGCCGCCGCCCGAAACGTGCCGGACGGCGGCCAATAGGAGCCAGGTGGCGATGCTTACTTCATCGTCGGCATGACGAATTCGGCGCCGTCCTTGATGCCGGACGGCCAGCGGGCCGTGATCGTCTTGGTGCGCGTCCAGAACTTGATCGAGTCCGTGCCATGCTGGTTGAGATCGCCGAAGCTGGAAGCCTTCCAGCCGCCGAAGGAGTGGTAGGCGAGCGGAACCGGGATCGGAACGTTGACGCCGATCATGCCGATGTTGATACGCGAGGCGAAATCGCGGGCCGCATCGCCGTCACGGGTGTAGATGGCGACGCCGTTGCCGTATTCGTGCTTCATGGGCAGTTCGAGGGCTTCTTCATAGTTCTTGGCGCGGACGACCGAGAGAACTGGTCCGAAGATTTCGGTCTTGTAGATGTCCATGTCCGGCTTGACGTGGTCGAACAGCGTGCCGCCGACAAAGTAGCCATCCTCATAGCCCTGAAGCTTGAAGCCGCGGCCATCGACGACCAGCTTGGCGCCTTCTTCGACGCCGCGGTCGATCAGGCCGTTCACGCGGTTATAAGCGTCCTTGGTGACAAGCGGGCCCATGTCGGCCTTCTCGTCGGTGTAGGGGCCGATGCGCAGGGATTCGATCTTCGGCACCAGCTTCTCGACGAGACGGTTGGCGGTCTCTTCGCCGACCGGAACCGCGACCGACACCGCCATGCAGCGCTCGCCAGCGGAGCCATAGCCGGCGCCCATCAGGGCGTTGACGGCCTGGTCCATGTCGGCGTCGGGCATGATAATCATGTGGTTCTTGGCGCCACCGAAGCACTGGGCGCGCTTGCCGTTCATGGCGGCCGTACCATAGACGTAGCGGGCGATCGGCGTCGAGCCAACGAATGAAACGGCAGCGATATCCGGATCGGTCAGGATAGCGTCGACGGCGGTCTTGTCACCGTTGACAACGTTGAGGATGCCTGCCGGCAGGCCGGCTTCGATCATCAATTCAGCGAGACGGATCGGCAAGGATGGATCGCGCTCGGAGGGCTTGAGGATGAAGGCGTTGCCGCAGGCGATTGCCGGGGCAAACATCCACATCGGGATCATGGCCGGGAAGTTGAACGGCGTGATGCCGGCGCCGACGCCAACCGGCTGGCGGATGGAGTACATGTCGATCGCCGGGCCGGCGCCTTCGGTGAACTCGCCCTTCTGCAGGTGCGGAATGCCGCAGACGAATTCGCAGACTTCGAGGCCGCGGATGACATCACCCTTGGAATCTTCGACGGTCTTGCCATGCTCAGTGGAGAGCAGCGTTGCCAGCTCATCCATGTTCTTGTTCAGAAGCTCGACGAACTTGAAGAAGACGCGAGCGCGGCGCTGCGGATTGGTTGCGGCCCATTTCGGCTGTGCAGCCTTGGCATTTGCGACGGCCGCGCGCAGTTCATCGACACTGGCGAGCGCGACGGCCGCCTGTACTTCGCCGGTTGCCGGATTATAGACGTTGCTCGTGCGTCCGCTCGTGCCGGCGACGTGCTTGCCGCCGATGAAATGACCAATCTCACGCATGGGTGTGCCTCCTCGTTTTCTTCGATGATGACAGGATGGCACTTCAATTTGCACAAATCAATGAGCTGTTATAAGCAACCGTTGTGCAAAAATTAAAGCCCGTCATGTGCAAAAAGGGCCCGTGCGAAAGGGGATGTGCAAATGGATTGGGACGACGTCCGGATGTTTCTCGCCGTGGCGCGCACCGGGCAGATCCTTGCCGCCTCCAAACGGCTCGGCGTCAACCACGCCACCCTCTCCCGTCGCGTGACGACGCTGGAGGAGCGGTTGAAGACGCGGTTGCTCGTGCGCCGCACCAATGGCTGCGACCTGACGGCGGAAGGCGAGATCTTCCTTCATGCGGCGGAGCGCATGGAAACCGAGATGCTGCGCGCGCAGGCCAGCGTCGGCCATCTCGACAGCGCCATCACCGGCACGGTGCGGATCGGCGCACCCGACGGATTCGGCGTCTCCTTCCTCGCGCCGCGGCTCGGGCGGTTGATCGCCCGCTATCCGGAGCTGCGCATCCAGCTCGTGCCCGTTCCCCGCTCCTTCTCGCTGTCGCAGCGAGAGGCCGATATCGCGATTACGCTCGAACGCC
Source organism: Rhizobium sp. ZPR4 (assembly GCF_040215725.1). Lineage (NCBI taxonomy): Bacteria > Pseudomonadati > Pseudomonadota > Alphaproteobacteria > Hyphomicrobiales > Rhizobiaceae > Rhizobium > Rhizobium sp. ZPR4. Next base: position 310,490 of record NZ_CP157967.1, on the reverse strand, counting down.
CGGAACAGGGGCGCCTGATCTCATCGAAACTGACGGACTACACGCTCGGGCTCTATGCCTCAAAAGCCTATCTCGAGCAGGCCGGGCTGCCCGACAGCGTCGAGGCGTTGAAGCTGCATCCGCGCGTCGGCTATGTCGAAGACCTGATCTTTACCGCCTCGCTCAATTTCTCCGGCGAGATCATGCGCAGCTGGGATGCCTCCTTTGAGATCTCCACCTCCATCGGCCAGACGGAAGCCGTGCGCTCCGGCGCCGGCATCGGCATTCTGCATGATTACATCGCCAGGCAGTTTCCGGAGCTCACCCGCATCCTGCCCGACGTCTCCATCAAGCGTGCCTATTGGACCACCTATCATGAAAGCGCCCGCGACCTCGTGCGCGTGCGCACCGTCGCGGATTTCCTGCAGGAACTGGTCAGCGAAGAGCGGCGGACTTTCCTGTGAGGTGACGCTGACCTGTGAGGTAACGCCGGCAGACGCGCCGACCGCTTACAGGCAAAGATCACGGCATCAAGCTGCACCACCATGATGGTGCATGCGGCAGCGGCTCGGCCTCCGCATGCTTCGGCGGCTCCTCGTTCTCGTCGGGATTGGGAACTGGAATTTCATCCGGCAGCCTGTCAGGCTCCGGCTCCTCGACTGGCGACTTCGGCGTCCAGCCCGGTTCCGGCATCGGAGGCGTCTCGGGGATCGGCTCGTTCGGTACAGACATGCCCGCTCCTTTCGTCTGGTTGCCGATATGGAGACAACGACGAACGATACGGACGGTTCCAAGATAATTTCGGCGGGCGGCCCGCATTTGCGAGATGGGTGCGATTTGCCATTCCCTGCCCGTTCGTCCCTCGCTGCTGGACAAAGGCCAGACGAAGCCTAGTATTTCAAACAGAGATCAGGGAGCCAGGATGATGAGCGACAAGAAGCAGCAGAAACTGGACGAGAAAGAGCACAAGGAACAGGACGATTATCTGGAAGAAGCGCTGGAAGAGACGTTTCCGGCAAGCGATCCGATATCGCCCGGCCATGTCTCAAAGAAGCCTGAAGACAAGAGATAGGCCCGTGAGGCCAAAGGCGTCGGCATCTTCTACGAACGGATCGGGGAGAAAATGGTACGGTTGGGGGGTCTCGAACCTCCGACCTCAGGTGCCACAAACCTGCGCTCTAACCAACTGAGCTACAACCGCACATGCTCGCGTCGCCGCGAACGGGGGTGACATACGAGGACTTTGAAATTATTTCAAGTCCTATCTCCCCGCAATATAAAAAAGCTTTGCAGATATCCAACGATGATGTGCGACCGGGTCCGCTCGTGCCGCAAATGAAAAGTCCCGCCCCAGGCTTTCACCTGGGAACGGGACATTCGTGCCTTGGGAGGCTTATTCGAAGTAATTAGGCCTTGAAGGAGGACATTGCCTTTTCAGCGGCGTCCTTGGCGGGCTTTGCCAGCTTTTCGGCAACCTTCTTGGTGGTGTCCTGAATGGACTTGGCCTGCTCGACGGTGACTTCGGCCTGCTTGCGGATGAAAGCGGTCTGAAGTTCGAAGAGTTCTGCAACGGACTTGACGCGAAGCAGAGCTTCCATGTGAGCCAGCGAGCTCTCGGCATTGGTGCGCAGAACGTCGATGGCCTTGAGGCCGATTTCTACGGAACCAGCCTGTGCGGTCTGCACGGTTGCTTCAACCGTCTTGCCGGCTTCTTCAGTGGCGGCCTTCAGCTTTGCGAAGGCTTCCTTGGACTGGGCAGCGCCCTTTTCAGCGAAGTCGCGGAAGGATTCGGAGAACTTGGACGGATCGAATGCAGCCGTTGAAAAAACGTCGTCTTTCTTTACAGTAGCCATGATTACGCTCCTAAAAGGGCCCTCCCTGAGGCGCCCGTCGTGAACCTGTGTGAGGGGTATATAATATAAAGATTTGTGCAGTGCAACATATTTTTGCATCGCACAACGCGTTAACCTTTCCGGCCGAAAAATGGACCCTTCGCTGGACCGAAAAGCAGGGCGCCGTTATTAATAAACCGTTAAATCACGAGAGGCGATCACGCCCGCAAAACAGGTTGGAAAATGCCCGCAATTCAATATCCGTTCATTGACATTGCCGTGCATCCGCGCGTTCGGGAGCGTTTCGCGCGCGGTGAAGCCATGGTCATGTTCTCGACCGGCATGGATCGCGTGCTCTGGGCCAATGGCGCAGGCGCCAACCTCTTCGGCTATGACGTCATTTACGATTTCGTCGAACAGGGACCGAAGTCCGGCGACGTCTCGTTCCGCCAGATCGAGGCGACGGCGCGGGGTCTCGGCACGGTCGGTGACCAACGCACCTTCCTGATCCGCATGGCCTCGGGCTTCCAGCGGGCTGTTGTCAATGCGGCCGTCGAACTCATTCGCATCCAGGCCGGCGAAGAGGCAGTCTTGTTTTCCTCTCCGGTCTCTTCGAAGCCACTCGCATCAGCCGAATGCGCCAAGCGCATGATTGACGGGTTCGACGATCCAGATACCCACATTGCCGTCATCGGTCGCGACGGCGAAATCGTTACCGCCTCTCCCGGCTTCAGGACGCTCGGCGTGACGCCGCAGACCGCACGGATGCTGACGACCATGGCCGGCGCACAGCCTGACCGGCTGATCAAGCGGCCGATCTCGACCGGACATGGTTATCTGCCAGCCGCCATCGGCAAGCTATCGGAAATTCCGGCCCTGCATTTGCTCTTCGTCGTCGAAACGGCAGTTGGCCATCTCGACCCGACGGCAAGCCTTGCCGAGGCGGTTCGCCCTGTCACAGCCGTGGAGCCGCAGGCGGAAGAAGCCCGCAAAGAACTCGAAGCAGCGGCAGCGGACGAGGAGCCGAAAGCCGTTCCAACCGCGCCCTTCGGCGATGTCATCGATGCGGTAGCCGGTATTGAAGAGCTGGACGAGACGCCGGAATATCAGGCGGATGAGCAGGAAGAGGTAGCCCCGCTCGCCGGAAACTCAAACCAAGCCGCAACAGAAGCGGTTGATGTGGATGGTGTGCCCGAGGCAATTGCCGAGACTGTGGCTCACACCAGCGCGCATCAGCCGGATGCTGTAACGGACAGCGAAGACAACACCGCCGCAGAAACGACGGGGGCAGAGCCGCCTCCGCCAGAAACCCACACCGATATTGAAAACACCCCTGCGGAAGGTTTCAACTTCAAACGCAACGGACGCGCCACCCGCTTCGTCTGGAAGATCGATGCGGCCGGCCATTTCAGCGAGGTTTCCCGCGAATTTGCCGAGGCCGTGGGACCGCATGCTGCCCAGATTGCGGGTATTGCCTTTGCGGATGTCGCCCGCCGTTACAATCTCGATCCGGATGGCAAGATTGCCGAATTGCTGGCGCGGCGCGACACGTGGTCCGGCCGCACGATCTATTGGCCGGTGGAAGGCACGAGCCTGACCGTGCCGGTCGATCTTGCCGCATTGCCGACCTACACGCGCAGCCGCGAATTCGATGGCTTCCGGGGCTTCGGCGTCGTTCGCCTGGCGGATGCCATCGAAGATCCGATGAAACGCGGCATGGCGCTCGGCACACAGGCAGCCGACGATACCGCAACCGTTGCCGAACCAGCCCCGGAAGTGAAGGCGACATCGAACGAGCAGCCAGCTCCCCAAGCAGAATCCCCGCCGGCGACGGAAGAGGAAGAGATTGAAAGCCCCGCCCGGGACAGCGCAGAAACTGCCCCGGTCTCGCATTACGAACCGCCGGCGCTGCGGATTTCCGAAACGCCGAACCGTCGCGAGTCGGACAAGGTCGTTCGCCTGCACGAGCGCCGGACCTTGACGCAGACTGCCCTTTCGCTGAGCGAACAGGCCGCCTTCCGCGAGATCGCCCGCCAGCTCGAACCCTTCGGCAAGCGCACGGAACCGCCGGCGGAGCAACCTCACGACGGGCAGCATGAGGAAGGCGCCGATACCCCTCCGCAACCGAATGCGGCCGACGAAATCCTCTCCGAAGCGCCCGAAACCGCGGACGGACACGACCACCCCGATAACCAGCTACCGGCAGCAGCAATTACCGAAGAGAACGTAGCCACGCCCGCCGTGAAGTTCGTCGAGACCAAGGATGATAACGGCCCCAAAAGGGACGACGAGACTGTTGCCGAAGCTCCGCCGGCATCGGCCGAGCCGGAAGAGGATTTCGACCCTCTCGATGTTCTGAGCAACGCCATTCCACCACGCGTGAAGATGCGCACGGGCCTGTCGTCCGACATCGTCGATCAGCTGCCGCTCGCGATCCTCGTCCACGCCGGCGATCGCCTGATCCACGGCAATCCGGAATTCCTGCGGCTGACCGGCTATGAGAGCCTCGACGAGCTCGAACAGATCGGCGGCTTGGATGCGCTGTTGCAGCGCAACGATCTCGAAGGCAAGACCGAGCAGCCCGGCACGATGATGGTCGTACGCGCCGACGATGCGCTGGTGCCGGTGACGGCCCGCCTGCAGTCGATCCGCTGGGAAGACGACGGTACGGCCTTGATGCTGGCGCTGATGCCTGTGGAAAGAAGCGAGCAGCCGGCACCGCCGCCGCAGCCGATCCCAGAAGAAGCGCGCCCCGAGCGCATCCTCGAAAAGGTCGCGAAGCTGCAGGTCGAAATCGAAGAGCTACGCTCGACGCTGGAAACGGCGACGGACGGCGTGATCATCATCGGCCAGGACGGCGAGATCCGCTCGATGAACCGTTCGGCAAGCGCCCTCTTCAATTATGACGATCAGGAAACGCGCGGCAAACCCTTCGTCATGCTCTTTGCTCATGAGAGCCAGAAGGCGGTGCTCGATTATCTCGGCGGCCTGTCCGGCCATGGCGTCGCCAGCGTGCTCAACGATGGCCGCGAAGTGATTGGCCGCGAGGCCTCCGGCGGTTTCGTGCCGCTGTTCATGACCATGGGCCGGCTGAATTCCTCGAACGGTTATTGCGCCGTCATTCGCGACATCACGCAATGGAAGCGAACCGAGGAAGAGCTGCGCAACGCCAAGCGCGCCGCCGAAACCGCTAATGCCCACAAGACGGACTTCCTGGCTCGCGTCAGCCATGAAATCCGCACGCCGCTCAACGCCATCATCGGCTTTTCCGACATGATGGCCGGCGAGCGCTTCGGGCCTATCGGCCATTCGCGCTATGTCGAATATGCGACCGATATCGGCCGTTCCGGGCGCCACGTTCTCGACATCGTCAACGATCTCCTCGACATCTCGAAGATCGAAGCCGGCGAGATGGATCTGGATTTCGCCTCCGTCGGCCTCAACGAAGCGATCACCGAAGCCGTGTCGCTGGTGCAGCCGCAAGCCAACAGCCAGCGCGTCATCATCCGCACGGCCCTGTCGCAAGCCGTACCGAATGTCGTCGCCGACCTGCGCTCGATCAAGCAGATCGCGCTGAACATCCTCTCCAACGCCATCCGCTTCACCCCGTCGGGCGGCCAGATCGTCGTGTCGACAGCCTATGAAGGCAATGGCAGCGTCGTGATGCGCATCCGGGATACGGGCGTCGGCATGACGCGCTCGGAGCTGGAACAGGCGATGAAACCTTTCCGGCAGGTCTCCACCAATTCCCGCAAGCGCGGCGACGGCACGGGCCTCGGCCTGCCGCTGACCAAGGCAATGGTCGACGCCAACCGCGCGACCTTCTCGATCAACTCGGCCCCGAACGAGGGCACGCTGGTCGAGATCACCTTTCCGTCTCAGAGGGTGCTGGCGAACTGAGAGAAGCCCGGTTCGCCGTCAAAACCAGAGATCGCGCACACATCGCCCGTCGGAAGGCAGATCTTCGAATGTGTCCAGGCCATCGAAATGATCGATCGGCAGGTCGGCGACGAGATCCGGCTGCGCCAGCCGCAGATTGACGGCCATGCGCCGGCGGCCATCCTTCTGAAGCCGCAGGCCACGCCAGCTCAAGACGTTGGCGCAGGATGGGCAAAACAATATTTCGAGGGACGGTTGCTTTTCCGCGCGGGCATAGGAGGCCGTCGGTCCGGTCACGGAAATCCGCTCCCCTTCGTAATCATAGGCCCACAGCGCACCATAGCGCCGGCAGAGGGTGCAATTGCAGGCCGTAATCGAGCCCGGATCGCCTTCGAGCGTCCAGCCCGATTTGCCGCAATGACATGAACCGATCAGCATAGGTAAGCCGCTCCATCCCGCAATCTGGTCGCAGACGATATTCTGCCTCAGTCGCGCAAGGCCTGCAAACCTCCGCAGCGGCTTTCGCTACCGAACAGCAGTGGGCATTCGAAGGATGCCGCCTGGATGGAGGCTTCGATTGTCCGATCGACAATGGCCTCGCCGGCTCAACTCGCCAGAGCCAGGCCTCCGTAACGGCTGATTTCGCTTTCGATCTCGGCCACAAGCGTATCGAGCGCTGGATTTCTCACCTTGCGGCCGCGGCGCACCACATAGGCCAAGGCAGGCGGTGTCGGCAGGCCCTGGGTGAGAATTTCCATATCAGACTGCAGATGACGGCCGTTCAAAAGCGCGACACCCAAGCCCGAGGTCACGGCCGCGATGATCCCTGCCGCACTCGCACATTCGAAGACGGTTTCCAGAACCACACCACCATCCTGCCCGATATCAAGCGCCCACCGACGATAGAAACATTCGTCGTCGAAGGACAGAAAGGGAACCGGGCCGTCTGGTGTCAAAGACAAATCAGGATGCTTGACCCAATGCAGCTGCTCGCGAAAGAGAACGACATCGGTCGGGCGGACCTCATGAGCGAAAACCTGGATAATGGCGGCGTCGAGCTCCCCTCGCTCCAGCATTCCCCGAAGGATCAGGCTCATGCGGACCTTGGTGCGCACGGAGACATTCGGGTGCAGGCGGCGAAAACGCCCCAGGATACGCGCAAGGTCGGTGCAGGTCGTATCCTCGGTGAGGCCGAGGGCGACGCGGCCGGCGAGCGATGTTTTCGAGAGGCTCAGCAGGGCCTCGTCATGCAGACCGAGAATGCGCCCGGCATAATCGAGCAGATCCTCGCCGGCTGCCGTGAACATCGACGCTCGAGGCTTGCGGCTCAAGAGATCGCAATCGAGGCTCGTCTCGAGCCGCTTGATCTTGTGGCTGACGGCGGATTGCGACAGGCCCAGGGCTTCCGCCGCGCGGGTAATGCCGCCGTGATAGCGGATCGCCCACAGCGCGCGCAGGGCATCGATTTCCAAACGTCGGCTTGTCAATTCGGTCATGGCAGACTCGGCTTAAGTCACGGTCGTGCGGAGAGAATGCATATTCTAGCCGCGTTAGGCAAACATTCATGAGTCTTTAGACTGAAATGTCATGCCATGATCGATATTTGTCATGTGTCATCAGGCCGGCGCTCGCCTATGGCTCAGCTGAGACGGACATTCGATCGAGAACCCGATGACAGACCACAGCCTATCGCAGCCCGCGCCAAAAGAACGCCGTTTCCTCTGGCCCTTGATGGCGGCTCTCCTGATCGTCAGCTGGAGTTCCGGCTTCATCGGCATTCGTTATGCCAGCCAGGAGGCCAGTGTCATGCTGGTCCTGTTCTGGCGCACGCTTCTATCCGGTTTGATCCTGCTGCCTTTCGCGCTTTCGATCGGACCGCGGATGCGGATGCGCGCGGTAGGGCAGCAGATGCTGTTCGGCGTAATGTCGGTCTTCCTCTATCTCGGTGGCTTTGCGCTGGCGATCGAACAACGCGTGCCGACCGGACTGGTGGCACTGATTTCGGATCTGCTGCCTCTGGCGATCGCGGCTCTGTCGCAACCCGTGCTGGGAGAGCGGCTAAGCCGGCGTCAGTGGCTGGGGACGGCGATCGCGGTTACAGGCGTACTGATCGTATCGCTGGACAGCCTCAGCTTCGGCATGGCTCCGATCTGGGCCTACGGCGTAACGGTCGGCTCCATGCTCGTCTTTGCTTTCGCCTCTGTCCTGCACAAGCGACAGCGGACCGGGCGTATGCCGGTTCACCAAAGCTTGTGTATCCACACACTGACGGCTTCGGTGTTGTTCGGCATCTGCGCCAGGATGCAGGGCGATCTTGCCCCGCCGATGACCCTGGGCTTCGCGATCGGCATCATATGGCTGGTGCTGATCGCAACCTTTGTCGCCTATTCGGTCTATTATGTCAGCCTGCGTCTTTTCCCGGTGGCACAGGTCAGCGCGGCCATCTATCTCAGCCCGCCGGTGACCATGCTGTGGGCCTGGGCTCTGTTTTCCGAACCGCTGACAACGGCAATGTTCGCGGGGCTGGCGGTGACGCTGGTGGGGGTGTGGCTGACGTCTAGCAGATGAGGCGGCAAATTCCTCTTCCGTCAGGAAACGAAGACCGTCCAGCCAACGCCCAAAGCGGCAGATGCCAATAAGGTCGAGATCACCGACATTTTCAGGCGAAAGATGGCGATGGCGGCCAACAGGGTCAATACCAGCGAAGGCAATGAAAGCGAGGTCGGGACGGGGAGGTCCATCGTCAAGGAGCCATAGGTGAAGCTTGTGGTCTCGCGGAACAGCACATGGAGCCCGAACCAAATCGCGAGATTGAGGATGACGCCCACCACCGCCGCCGTTATCGCCGACATGGCTCCGGTCAGAGCAACATTCCCGCGCATCTTCTCGATGAATGGCGCGCCCGCGAAAATCCAAAGGAAGCTCGGCAGGAACGTGACCCATGTTGTCAGCACGGCAGCGAACGTTGCCGCCGCGAGAGGGCTGAGGCTGCCGGGATTGCGATAGCCCGCCAGGAACCCGACGAACTGCGTTACCATGATCAGCGGTCCAGGGGTCGTTTCTGCCATTCCCAGACCGTCCAGCATCTCGCCCGGCCGCAGCCAGCCCAATTGCTGCACGGCCTCCTGCGCGACATATGCCAGCACCGCATAGGCGCCGCCAAAGGTCACGACTGCCATCTCGCTGAAGAATATGCCGATTTTGGAAAAGACATTGTCGGGGCCGAACGTAATCAAGAGGGCCGCAACCGGAATGAGCCACGCGGTCGCTAACGCACCCGACGTCTTCAAAGACCAAGCGAGATTTGGTCGAGCGTGCAAAGGGATCTCCTCGCCAAGAACGGAGTCCTTGTCTTCCAGAATTGTCCCGGAGCCCGACTTATGGCCGCCGCCGACCTTGCAGGCCGCAATCCCACCGCGAGAAGCAAGATAGCCGATAAGCCCCGCCCCAACGACGATGAGCGGAAACGGAACATGCAGGAAGAAGATCGCGACGAAAGCAGTGGCGGCCAATGCAACCATAGCCCTGTTCTTGAGGGCTCGGCTTCCGATGCGGAAGACGGCCTGGATGACGACCGCCAGTACGGCGCATTTGAGCCCGAAGAACATCCCTTCGATAAAGGTCAGGTTCCCGAACAGGACATAGATGTAACTGAGCGCGAGGATTGCCAGGAAGCCTGGCAGGACGAACAGAATGCCCGCGATCATGCCGCCCAAGGTCCTGTTCAGCAGCCAGCCGATATAGATCGCAAGCTGATGCGCTTCTGGACCCGGGAGCAACATGCAGTAGTTCAGAGCATGAAGGAACCTGTGTTCCCCCACCCATTTCTTTTCATCGACGACGATGCGGTGCATGACGGCGATCTGCCCAGCCGGTCCGCCGAAGCTCAGGGCGGCAACGCGGGTCCAGACCTTGATCGCCTCACGGAGGGGGACGATATCCCGATCAGCCGCGCCTGATCGCGCGGCCGCGTTTTTGACGAGGTCGGTCATGGTCTCTCATACCTTCCTCGGGTTCGGCCAGTTGTGCGTCTCGTCCGTCGCGTCACGACACCAGCGATAGAAGGCGTCATAGAGCGTCATGCCGGCTTCCAGCTGCTCCAGGTCGTCGTTGAACATCCGCGAAAGCCCAAGCGACGCCGCGAGCAGCCCGGAAACTTCGGGCGCCAGGTCGGGCCTGGCGGTATCGGCGCCCCGAACGATGGTTGCAAGACGAAGGAGAGGCTCGATGCCGAGGCCGAACTCCTCGATCATGACATCGAAGGTACACAACTCGCCGCGATGGCTCCAGAAGACATCCTCAATATCGAATGGCGTCGCCTTGAAGCGATCGGCGACAGCCGAGACTTCGGTTGCCGGAACGAACAAGAAGATCGCCGACGGATCGATGAAGCGCCGGATCAGCCATGGGCAAGCGATGCGATCGATCTTCGGCCGCGCCCTTGTTACCCATACGGTCCGCCCCCTGGCATCTCTGAAAGGCAGCTTTTCCTCGGCGACCAGCATGTACTTCGCGCTTCGCCATGCTTCGAACCCGCCTTCAAGGACCTCCGCCTCCTTCCCGAAGACGCGCAGATGTGCCGCAACTCCGTGACCGAGTTTCTGTCCCTTCTGACAGAGAACGATGGCTGGCCCCGCCAGTTCGTTCGCCCAGTCGGTTACCGTTCGATAGTCACGACGGATCGAGCCGGGAATAAGACGAGGATCGGCAGCGAAATCCTCGTCGTTGCGGACGTCGATAATCGCAGGCAAATTGGGCGTACCGATAATGCGATTGAGCTTGTCGGGTGTGATTTCCAGAAATGACGGCATGGCGCGTCCTCCGTTGGCTCGGGTTCAAGGACGCGATTCTTCAGCCGTAGCCTCGTGGGGTGATCGCAACCCCATGAGTAATTTTCTGCTCGACATTATCCAAATGTCAAGCCGAATAACTGCTTGCCGCCCGAGGCAGATATTTTCTCAATTTCCGCGGCCCACTCGCGAATTGCCCGCAACGAAAACGCCGCGCTGACCCGAGCGCGGCGATAGCGTTACTCGCCGCGCACCTTCGCAGCCTTGCGCGCAGCCCTGGAATTCGGCTTTACGCCTTTCGGGGGACCCCCGTCATTCTTGGCGAAGCTTGGCTTGCCGTCCTTTTTCGCCCAGGGCTTCTTATCCGAACGTTCGGAAACGCTGCCCTCGCCTGCGTGCGCCCGTTCCGGTTTGCGATCGGACTTCCATTTCGGCTTCGGGCCATCGTTCGCGCGAGCGCCCTTATCAGCGAAGGGCTTCTTCTTTGCGAAGCCGCCTTCCCGCTTGGCCTGAAAATCCGGCATGCCGGCCAGCGGCTTGACCCGGATGCCACGCTCCAAGGTCTTGTCCGGGCCGATGGCCGAAAGGAAGCGCTCAAAGCTCTCCTGCGAGAGTTCGACGAAGGTTTCCTCGGGCTGCATCTTGATCGCGCCGATGTCGCGCTTGGTCAGATTGCCGTTGCGGCAGAGCATGGGGATCAGCCAGCGCGGTTCGGCATTCTGCTTGCGTCCCACGGACAGCGATACCCAGAGACCGTCAGTAAAGTCATTCCGTCCGCCAGATGGGCCGTCATCGCGAGGCGTGACCGGGAAATCATCCCGGCGGGGCTTTTTGCGCTCGCCCTCGGCCGGCACATCCTGCAACTCTTCCGGCGCGGAATGGCCGGCTCGGTATTGCCGCAGGAAGGCGGCGGCGACCTGCTCGGCGCCATGGCGCTCCAGAAGCTGCTGTACGATCGACTGTTCGTCTTCGCCGAGCGCTCCGGCGAAGACCGGATCGGCAAGAAGACGCTCGTCGTCGCGCTGGCTGACTTCATCGGCCGATGGCGGCTTTGCCCAGGTGGCGCGGATGCGGGCGGCTTCCAACAGGCGCTCGGTGCGGCGACGGGCGCTGAGCGGCACGATGAGCGCGCTGACGCCCTTGTTGCCGGCACGGCCGGTACGACCACTGCGATGCAGCAGCGTGTCCGGATTGGTCGGCAGATCGGCATGGATAACCAGTTCCAGACCCGGCAGGTCGATGCCGCGAGCGGCGACGTCGGTGGCGATGCAGACGCGGGCGCGGCCGTCACGCATGGCCTGCAGCGCGTGCGTACGTTCATTCTGACTAAGTTCGCCCGAGAGAGCGACGACCGAAAAGCCGCGATTGTTGAACCGAGCGGTCAGATGATTGACGGCAGCGCGCGTCGAGCAGAAGACGATGGCGTTGCGCGCCTCATAGTAGCGCAGCACGTTGATGATGGCGTTTTCCCGGTCGCTCGGCACCACGGTCAGGGCGCGATAGTCGATATCGACATGCTGCTTTGCTTCGGAAGCCGTGGCGATACGGACGGCGTCGCGCTGGTAATTCTCCGCAAGCTTGGCGATCGAGCGCGGCACGGTCGCCGAGAACATCAGGGTGCGGCGTTCGGACGGCGCGGATTCCAGAATGAATTCGAGATCCTCACGGAAGCCGAGATCGAGCATTTCGTCGGCCTCGTCGAGCACGACGGCGCGCAGCTCGGAAATATCGAGCGAGTTGCGGCGAATGTGATCGCAGAGACGGCCGGGCGTGCCGACGACGATATGGGCGCCGCGTTCCAGCGTGCGTCGCTCGGTGCGCATGTCCATGCCGCCGACGCAGGAGGCAATCGTCGCGCCCGTCAGCGCATAAAGCCACTCCAGCTCGCGCTGAACCTGCAGCGCCAGTTCACGGGTCGGGGCGATCGCTAGAGCCAGCGGCGCACCGGCAGGGCCGAAACGCTCGGAGCCGTCAAGCAGGCCGGGCGCTAGCGCCAGGCCGAAGGCAACCGTCTTGCCCGAACCGGTCTGGGCCGAGACAAGCGCATCCTTGCCGGCGAGGCCCGGATCGAGCATGGCCTTCTGCACCGGCGTCAGCGTTTCGTAACCGCGCTTCGCCAAAGCCTGGGCAATCGCAGGAGCGATGCCTTCGAATTCAGTCATCATCTGTCTTTCGGAATTCTTCGCGCGCCAGCAGGCGGCGATCATCGTGGCTCGCACGTCGCGAACCTCTTCTTCAAGCGTGCACATACTTGCTCAATGCGCCAATGTACAGAGGAGACGCATCTTCGTGCGAAACGAAACGAAAAAAAGGCAGCGAACCGCGCTGCCTTTGAAGTTTATGCTGTCGAAAGCAAGCTCAAGTCGGTGAACTTCATGTCTCGGGAGCCAAGAGCTGCTCCAATCCGCTCCCAGCTCATGCGAACGGTCTCAAGTTAGCCTTTACCTTTGACCAAGCTTTCTTAACGCCGAGTTACCATACGAGGGTCATCGTTTGCCCCTCAGTTTTAAGGCTCACCTTAACTTTTGAGTTCTTCCAGCCCGGCGAAGAGATCGAGCGCCTCCGGATTGGCGAGCGCTTCCTTGTTCTTGACCGGGCGGCCATGCACCACCTCGCGCACCGCAAGCTCGACGATCTTGCCGGATTTCGTGCGTGGGATATCGGCAACGGCGATGATCTTGGCCGGCACATGGCGCGGCGAGGCGCCGGTGCGGATGCGGGTCTTCATTGCCTTAACCAGATCTTCGGTCAGGGCAACGCCAGCGGCGAGGCGAACGAAGAGCACGACGCGCACGTCATCATCCCAATCCTGACCGATGCAGAGCGCCTCCAGAACTTCCGGGATCTGTTCGACCTGATTGTAGATCTCGGCCGTGCCGATACGCACGCCGCCGGGATTGAGCGTGGCGTCGGAGCGGCCATGAATGACGAGGCCGCCATGCTCTGTCCATTCGGCGAAATCGCCGTGGCACCAGATATTGTCGAAGCGCTCGAAATAGGCGGCGCGATATTTGGCTTGCTCCGGGTCGTTCCAGAACATGACCGGCATGGAGGGGAAAGCCTTAGTGCAGACGAGCTCACCCTTTTCGCCCCACACCGACTTGCCTTCGTCATTCCAGACATCGACGGCAAGGCCGAGGCCCGGTCCCTGGATCTCGCCGCGCCAGACCGCCTGCAGCGGATTGCCGAGCACGAAGCAGGAAACGATATCCGTGCCGCCGGAAATGGAGGCCAGCTGGATATCGTCCTTAATGCCCTCATAGACGAAGGAGAAGCCTTCCGGCGACAGCGGCGAACCGGTGGAGGTCATCAACCGCAGGCTTGAAAGGTCGTGCGAGGTCTTCGGCGTGAGGCCGCTCTTGTGAACGGCGTCGATATATTTCGCCGAGGTACCGAACAGGGCGAATTTCTCTTCCTGGGCATAGTCGAACAGGATGTTGCCGTCGGGGGCAAAGGGCGATCCGTCATAGAGGCAGAGCGTCGCACCGGCAGCAAGGCCCGTCACCAGCCAGTTCCACATCATCCAGCCGCAGGTGGTGAAATAGAAGACCTTTTCGCCCGGCACGACGCCGCAATGCAGGCGGTGTTCCTTGATGAGCTGCAACAGCGCGCCGCCAGTGGAGTGCACGATGCATTTCGGGACGCCTGTGGTGCCCGAGGAAAACAGGATGAACAGCGGATGGGAGAAGGAGACAGGCTCGAACTCGACCACCTTCGGCGCGAAGGGCGCAACAAAATCATCGAGCGTTTGCGCGCCAGGCGTCGCGGCCACGACGGCTTCGGCACTGCCGGCATAAGGCACGATGACCACAGGCGCCTTCAGGCGCTGCGCGATGGCGCTGACCTTCGCGGTGACATCCTGCAGCTTGCCGCCATACCAATAGCCGCTGCAGGTGATGAAGAGCTTCGGCTCGATCTGGCCGAAACGGTCCATGACACCCTGTTCGCCGAAATCCGGAGAACAGGAGGACCAGATAGCGCCGATCGATGCGGCCGCCAGCATGCAGGCAATGGTTTCGGGCATATTCGGCATCATAGCCGCCACACGGTCGCCCTTGCCGATACCCTCGGCACGATAGGCCTGCTGAAGCCGAGATACCAACGTGGCCAGCCGATCCCAGGACCAGCGATCGCGCACCTTGTCCTCGCCCCAGAACACCAAAGCATCGCCCTCGCCTCTCCGCGAGAGCAGGTTTTCGGCGAAGTTCAGCTCGGCATCGGGAAAGAAGCGGGCATCCAGCATGACATCGCCATGGATCAGCGCCCGCTCCCCGCGCTTGCCCTTCACATCGCAGAAATCCCAGACCGTCGACCAGAAATTCTCACGATCGGCGATGGACCAGGCATGAAGGCCGGCAAAGTCGGATAACGGGAGGCCGAAACGGCGGTTGCATTCCTGCATGAAAGCGAACATCGGACTCTGACGGCGAAATGCTTCCGATGGTGTCCAGAGCGGCTGCTGATCTTGCATATTTCTCTCCCCGCTTTTCGCACTATATAGCAATGCTGCAGCGCATTAATAAAATCACGGTGTTGTGGGTATTGCCAGTGCGTGATGTTTGCATCCGACAAACATTTCCTATATCCGGCAAACTCAGGCAGATTATCCCTATCAGTTCAAGAGTCTCCACGGGATCATGAGAGCTTCGAAAAACAATAAGTGGCGGTTGACGATGCGTTCGGCCTCGCGCTGGCTGCCTGCCTTTGCTCGCACGACCGGCATCATTCTTCTCACGATCCTCATCGTGTTCGCTGTCTTCAGAGCGACCGCGCCTTTCCTGATTTCAAGCGGTCTGGTGCGCTCCGGCATCGAGAAGGCATTATCGGACTGGACTGGGTATCGAGCCCAGATCGAAGGCGACCCGACGCTCGAATTCTGGCCGACACCCCGCGTCACGCTCAATCAGGTCACCATCCGTGAACCGTCGAGAAACGGCAAGGTCCTTGGCCATGTCGACAGCCTCTCCGCTGATTTCTCCCTGTGGTCGGCCATCCGCGGGCACGCCCATTTTCACGAATTCCATTTCCTGCGCCCGATCCTCTATATCCGCCGCGATGAGAACGGCCTGATCGACTGGACGAACGAAGGCCGTCTTTCCAAAGCGATCGAGCAGGCGGAGGCCTCTTCCGGCCAGGGTTTGGCGATGCGGAAGGATCAGGACGCCGCCATCGGCATGCTGACCATCGAGGATGGCAGCATCGAGATGACCGACGAGCGCACCGGCAACATCTATAAGCTCAACGCCGTCAACGCCGACATTGCCTGGCCGCGACTTTCCCAATCGCTGAGCGCCGTCATCCTTGCCCGCTTCAACGACCAGGACATCAAGCTGAATTTCGACTCGGCGCAGCCGCTGCTCTTCTTCGCCGGCAAGAATGTGAACACCACGACCAGCTTCGTTTCGCCGCTGATCAGCTGGACCTATGCGGGCATCACCAGCATATCGGATTTTTCGGCGCTTTCGGGCAATCTGGATCTGAGCGTACCGAACGTGCCCTCCTTCATCGCCTGGAGCGGGCAGCGCCTGCCGGCGGCCGGCGCCCTCAAGAACATCTCGCTGAGCGCCAATATCGCAGCAATCGACAACGGCCTGCGCTTCAACAATCTCAACTTCAAGATCAATGATTCCGCAGCCTCCGGCATCATGGATCTGAACTATACGAAAGCGGGCAAACCGAAGATTTCCGGTACGCTTGCCTTCGACCAGATGAACCTCAATCCATTCCTGGCCGCTTTCTCCATGCGCCTGGCCGCCGAAACCGCCATCGATGCACTGCTGAACGGCAATCCGCTGCAGCGGCTCGACCTCGATATGCGCCTCTCGTCGAACAAGGCGGCTCTCGGTCCCTTCCAGTTCGAGAATATCGGCGCCAGCCTGCTGGTGGCAGGCGGCAAGGCGAAGTTCGATATAGGCGACAGCAACTTCGAGAACGGTTCGCTGACCGCGCATCTGGAGGTCGCACCGGGCGACTTCGACGGCGGCGGCAAATTGCAGATATCGATCCGCAACGCCGATTTCGGCGGCCTCTTCACCCGCCTGAAGCTGATTGGCCCACTGCCGATGCCATCATCGGCGTCGCTGGATCTTTCGCTCAGCACCTCGAAGCCGATCTGGGTTGCCACGCTCAGCGACGTTGCCGGCACGCTGCACTTCACCTCGTCGGCAGGATCGTTTCGCCAATTCGATATCTCGACCTTCCGGACACTCGCCGCCGAGAAGGCTTTCTTCCGGATGAGCGATATCGCCGATTCTTCCTTCGACTTCGACAGCATCAACGTAGATGCAAGTTTTGCCAAAGGCTCAGCCGAGGTACAGAACGCGGCCATTGCAGGCCGCAACGAAACGATCAGCTTCAACGGGGTTGTTCCGTTCCGCACCAATGGCTTGGCACTCTCCGGCGCGATCGAGGCGACCTCGCCCTCCGACGCCGATGAATTACCGATGCTGCCCTTCTTCATCGGTGGCAGCTGGCCCAATCCGGTGATTTCGCCGGTCGCAACGCTTCTGCAAAAGCCGATACAGCAGCCATAGTTCTTCCGGGAACCGCCTGTTCAACCGCAGCACCTCAAGCTGCGGCTGCGGCCTGCTCGTCCCTCTGCCGCTGCACTTCGCGACGCTTCGTCACGATGGACGCGCAGATGACGCCGACGGCGACCACGCCGATGAGGATGGTGCAGATGGCGTTGATCTCCGGCGTAACGCCGAGCTTCACCTGGCTGTAGATCAGCATCGGCAGCGTCTTGGCGCCGGCACCCGAGGCGAAAGTCGCTATCACCAGATCATCGAGCGACAAGGTGAGTGCCAGCACCCAGCCGGAGAAGACGGCCGGCGCGATGATCGGCAGCGTCACCTCGAAGAAGGTGCGCACCGGCGGGGCGCCGAGATCCAGTGCCGCCTCCTCGATCGAGCGATCGAAGGTCAGCAGGCGGGACTGCACGACGACCGCGACGAAGCACATGGTAAGGGTCGTATGCGCCATGACGATCGTCCAGAAGCCGCGATCGACGCCCGAGGTAACGAAGAGCAGCAGCAGCGACAGGCCGGTGATGACGTCTGGCATGACCAGCGGCGCATAGATCATGCCCGAAAACAGAATGCGGCCGCGGAAGCGCGTATAGCGAACGAGCGTGATGGCCGCGAAGGTGCCGAGCACCGTGGCGATCGTCGCCGAGAGCAGCGCGATGCGCACCGTCAGCCATGCGGCACTCAGCATCGTATCGTTGCTGAAGAGGTGCACATACCATTGCGTCGAGAAGCCGCCCCAGACGGTGACGAGGCGCGAGCTGTTGAAGGAGTAGATCACCAGCAGCAGGATCGGCAGATAAAGGAAAGCCAGGCCGAGCGTGACGGAGACGATGTTGAAGCGGGACCAGCGGATCATTTGTTATCTCCCCTTCTCGTCGGCCTTGGCCTGGAAATGCTGGAAGAAGACGATGGGCACCACCAGCACCAGAAGCAGGATGGTCGCGACCGCCGAGGCCAGCGGCCAGTCGGTATTGCTGTAGAATTCCGTCCAGAGCACCTTGCCGATCATCAGCGTCTGCGAGCCGCCGAGCAGGTCGGGGATGACGAACTCGCCGACGGCCGGGATGAAGACCAGCATGCAGCCGGCGACGATGCCGGGAATGGAGAGCGGAAAGGTGACACGCCAGAAGGCGCCGATCGGCGTGCAGCCGAGATCCTGCGCCGCCTCGATCAGCGTGCCATCCATCTTTTCCAGCGCGGAATAGAGCGGCAGCACCATGAAGGGCAGGTAGGAATAGACCATGCCGATATAGACGGCGGTATTGGTGTTCAGGATGACGAGCGGCTGATGGATGATGCCGAGGGCCATCAGAAGCTGGTTCAAGAGGCCCGTGGTGCTCAGGATCGACATCCAGGAATAGACGCGGATCAGGAAGCTCGTCCAGAAGGGCAGGATCACCAGCATCAGCAAGGTGGGCCGGATCGTGCGTGGAGCCTGCGCCATGCCGTAAGCAATGGGATAGGCGATGATGAGGGTCAGAAGCGTCGAGATGCCGGCGATCTGCAGGCTCTCAATATAGGCGTTCATATAGAGCGGGTCGCCGGCCAGCCATGTGTAATTGTCGAACGACATGGTCTGCAGCTTGTCCCACCAGTCGCCGAAGCTGTCGCTCCAGGCAAAGGACGGATCATAGGGCGGCACCGACAGTGCTTTCGTCGACAGCGAAATGCGGAAGACGATGAGGAAAGGCGCGAGAAAGAAGATCACCAACCAGGCATAGGGGACGATGATCACGAGGCGCTGATAGATTAGGGAACCGAGCGCTCTCATGGTCAATCCTTCAGCAAGACGCCGGCGTTTTCGTCGAAGGAGACCCAGACGTTCTGGTCATAGGTGAAGGGTTCTTCCACGGCGCGGACAGCGTTCAGCGACGAAGCCTTGACCACCTGCCCGCTCTTCAGCTTGACGTGGAAAACGGTCATGTCGCCGAGATAGGCGATGTCCCAGATCTCGCCTTCGGCGGCGTTGAGAGAGGCGTTGGCCGGCGGGCGCGGTGATACCCGAAGCTTTTCCGGGCGGATGGCAAGGCTGGCGCGGCTTCCTGCCGATGGCGTATCGCCGGCAGCCGTGCGCACGGTGAAGCCCGAATCGACAGATATTTCGACGATGCCCGATTGTGCCGACGTGACGTTGCCGTCGAGGATATTCACATCGCCGATGAAGTCAGCGACGAAGCGGCAATTGGGCGCCTCGTAAATTTCGGCCGGCGTTGCCACCTGCACCACCTTGCCGTGGCTCATGACCGCGATACGGTCGGCCATGGTCATCGCCTCTTCCTGGTCATGGGTCACGACGACGAAGGTGAGGCCCAGGCTCTGCTGCAGATCCATGAGCTCGAACTGCGTCTCTTCGCGCAGCTTCTTGTCGAGGGCGCCAAGGGGTTCGTCGAGCAGCAGCACCTTCGGGCGCTTTGCAAGCGAGCGCGCCAGGGCCACGCGCTGGCGCTGGCCGCCCGAAAGCTGGTTGGGCTTGCGCTTGGCGAACTGTTCGAGCTTGACGAGCTTCAGCATCTGCCCGACGCGATCGTCGATCTCGGCTTTCGGCATACCGTCCTGGCGCAGGCCGAAGGCGATGTTCTTCTCGACCGACATATGCGGAAAGAGCGCGTAGGACTGGAACATCATGTTGACGGGACGGCGATAGGGCGGCGTGCCGGCAAGATCTTGCCCATCCAGCACGATCTCGCCCGTCGTCGGCTGCTCGAAGCCCGCGAGCATACGCAGCAGCGTGGACTTGCCGCAGCCCGATGCGCCCAAAAGGGCGAAGAATTCACGATTGTAGATATTCAGGGAGAGGTCATCGACAGCGGTAAAATCACCGAACTTCTTCGTCACGTTCCTGAAGGAGATGTAAGGCTTGGCCGAAGGATCGGTCCAAGGAGCAAACGAACGCCGGATATTACCGAGTGACTTCATTATCTATCCCCAAATGGATGCCCCGTTGGGCTTTCCTAAAGCATTCCCGCATTTCCCACGAAAAAACCGCTGCGCACTTTTCCCGGGAATGCGTTGGCGCCCGGCTCTTCCCCATCCGGCGCGCTCGTGATTCCTAACCTTATCCTCATAAGGAAAGGCCCGGACGTTGCCGTCCGGGCCGCTTCGAATTATTGGCCTGTCGTGACCTTTGTCCACAGGCGCGTTGCCACGCGCTGCGTTTTCGAGTCCCATGGGGTCAACGTGTACAGCTTCTCGCGGACCGCATCGGTCGGGTAGACGGCCGGATCCTCCAGCACGTCTTTGCTCACGAACTGCTGCGATGCCTTGTTGCCATTGGCATAGGCGGTGAAGTTGCTCGCCTTGGCGATGACTTCCGGCCTCATGATGTAGTTGAGGAAGATATGCGCCTCCTCGACATGCGGCGCATCGGCCGGGATCGCCATGACGTCGAACCACATCTGCGCGCCCTTCGTCGGAATCGAATAGCTGATGTTGACGCCGTTCTTGGCTTCGGTCGCACGATTGCGGGCCTGCAGCACATCGCCGGAATAGCCGAAGGCGATGCAGATATCGCCGTTTGCGAGCGCATTGATATATTCCGAGGAGTGGAACTTGCGAACGAAGGGGCGGATCGCGGTCAGGAGATCCTCGGCCTTCTTGAAGTCTTCCTGCTTGGTCGAATTCGGGTCGAGACCCAGATAACGCAGGGCAGCCGGAATGACGTCGGTCGGCGAATCCAGCACGTAGATACCGCAATCCTTGAATTTGGCCGCCAGCGCGGGATCGAAGATCACGTTGATATCAGGTGCCGCATCGGTGCCGAGGATCTGCTTCACCTTGTCGACGTTATAGCCGACACCGCTGGTGCCCCACATATAGTCGATGGCGTACTGGTTGCCGGGATCGTAGGTGGCGATGCGCTGCTGCACCGTATCCCACATGTTGGAGATGTTCGGCAGCTTGGACTTGTCCAGCTTCTGGAAGACGCCGGCCTTGATCTGGCGTTGCAGAAAATAGGCCGTCGGGACGACGATGTCATAGCCG
Source organism: Rhizobium sp. ZPR4 (assembly GCF_040215725.1). Taxonomy (NCBI): domain Bacteria; kingdom Pseudomonadati; phylum Pseudomonadota; class Alphaproteobacteria; order Hyphomicrobiales; family Rhizobiaceae; genus Rhizobium; species Rhizobium sp. ZPR4. Next base: position 289,502 of record NZ_CP157967.1, on the reverse strand, counting down.
GTCTTGCCAGCCAGCAGCTTGGTTTCCAGCGTTTCGTTCTGGTCGAAGGTGTCGTAGACGACCTTGATGCCGGTTTCCTTGGTGAAATCCGCCAGGATCGAATTATCGATATAATCCGACCAGTTATAGATGTTGACGACCTTGTCTTCCGCCTGAGCGACCGTCGCCAGCGAAACGACCGCGAAAGCCGTTGCTGCAAGCCGTGCGAACATGGACTTCATAGTCTCTCCTGTTTTGTTCAAGGGCATCCAGGCGATACCCAACCCTCTGTTTTTCCCGTTAGACTAGAAAGGAAATCGGAAGGCGACAAGGGAAAAAGCAAGTCTGCACGAGCTTTAGCGGTTTTACCCGAAAACGATCGATCGCCCCGCAAGATGGCGCCCGACAAGAGACAATACCGTCCGCACGCAATTGTGAACTAAAGGCCCGCTTCGCGCGTGAATGCGGAAACCGGCTTTGCTAACATCGAGCAGTTCTCTTCCGCGAACATTTTCAAACCTGTTTCGCCATCCTGCCCAGCGGGCAAACTCAAACCCATCATCGGGGGTTCATCATGCAGTATCAGAAATTCGGCAATACCGGTCTCAGCGTCTCGCGCCTGTGCCTGGGCACGATGACGTTCGGCCTGCAGATCGAGCAGGAAGACATCGCCCATGCCATCCTCGACAAGGCGGCCGATGCCGGCGTCAACTTCATCGACACGGCCGACGTCTATCCGCTCGGCGGCGGCGAGCAGCTTGCCGGCCGCACCGAGGAGATCGTCGGTGGCTGGCTGAAGGGCAAGCGCGACCGCTTTATCGTCGCAACCAAGGCCGTCGGAAAAGTCGGCCCGTCTCCCTGGGATCAAGGGGCATCGCGCAAGCACCTTCTCGATGCGATCGACGCTTCACTGCGGCGTCTCGGCACGGATTATGTCGACCTTTACCAGCTGCATTCGGACGATCGCGAAACGCCGATCGACGAGACGCTGGAGGCACTCGATGTCATCGTGCGCTCAGGCAAGACCCGCTATGTCGGCGTGTCAAACTTCCTCGCCTACCGCCTGGCATTAGCGCTCGGCCGGGCCGATTTTCTGCGGACCGCCCGCTTCGTCTCGGTGCAGCCGCGCTACAATCTGCTGTTCCGCCAGATCGAGCGCGAACTGCTTCCCTTGGCCGAAGAGCAACGCATCGCCGTCATCCCCTACAACCCGATCGCCGGCGGCCTTCTCACCGGCAAGCACAAACATGACCAGGCCCCGACCGAAGGCCGCTTCAGCACGCAGCTGCGCAGCGCCGGCACCAACTATCTGCAGCGTTATTGGCACGAACGCGAATTCGCGACGATCGAAAAGCTGCGCGGCATTGCCGAAGAGGCCGGGCAGTCGCTCACCAAGCTTGCCGTCGCCTGGGTGGCCGCCAATCCGGTCATCACCTCAGCCATCATAGGCGCCAGCCGCCCCGATCAGCTGACGGATACGCTGGCCGCCATCGACCTGAAGCTCGATCCAGAGCTGAAGGCGAAGCTTGACGAAGCCACAGTCGAATATCGCTGGGGCGACGCGGCTCGGTGAAGAAGCACGAACCGGCGGTCGATTGCCGCCGGTTCTTTCACAGATAAGTCGGACGCTTGCCGGCAAAGAGCTCGGCATGGCTCTTCAACAGTTTGCTCATGCGGTCGACCACGGTGCGGATTTCCCGGCGATGGCGGTCGGCATTGTTCATGACGATCCATTGCCGGTGGCGCAGCTCCGGAATTTCCTCGCCGACCCGCTCCAGCCGCGGCTCCTGATCTCCGACGAAGCAGGGCAGAACGGCAATGCCGGATCCGGCGAGCACCAGATCGTGCAGCGAGCGCGGGCGACTGACCGTGAAGGCGATTTCCTCGCGCTTGTTCTGGTGCGGCCAGCGCAGATAGGCCGAGATCGCTTCTTCCTCCGCGACTGCGATCCAGCGCTGCGGGCCTGAAAAGCGCATGTTGCGGGCCTGATAGGCAGCATAGGCGACATCGCCGGTCTTGATGGCGGCGAGATTGGTTTCCTCCGGCTCGAAGGCGCGGATGCCGATATCGCTTTCACGATGGGCAAGGCTGGCACGGCGCTCGCCGAGCTGCAGGTCGATGCGGAACCCGTCACGCTCAGAACAGATTGTCGGCATGTTCTGACTGAGCAGCCAGCCGACCCACGTGCCGGCGGCGATGCGAACGACGGACATGCCCCGGGTATCCCGCTGCCAGCTATCAACCTTGCGGGCAGCAGCTTCCATCTCCAGCAACTGGTCGAACAAGGCCTGGCCGTCATCCGTCAGCGCATAGCCCGCCTGGCTGCGCTCGAACAGCGGGCGTCCGATCTGCCCTTCCAGCTCCAGCATGCGACGGCCGATCGTCGCCGGACTGAGGCCGCTGGAAGCGACGGCGCCGGTCAAGCCGCCGCCACGGGCGACATCGAGAAAAAGCTGATAGGAATCCCAGGTCGTGTTTTTCATAATTGAAAAACATAAGCCGATAATGGCTATTTATAAAGCAAATTCCGATGTGTAGTTGAAGGGATGCCTCACAGGAAGGAGACATCTCATGATGGACAGCATGGCCCTGGCGAAAGCCATGGAAATACAGAGCCTGGCGCGCGAAGAACAATGGCGCCGTAGCGAGGATCTGTTTTATCTCGACAATGCGCGGGCCCCCTCACCCTTCTTTCAATGGCTCGGGCGAATGTTTGCCGCGACACGCAGCCGCTACCGGGCAATGAAAAAGGCGGATCGGCCGAAAATCGGCCGATCCGCCTGCGGTAGCAACAACAGCTGCGGTCAGGCCGCCTGCTCGCGCATGTAATTCGCGCTGTAGCCGGCCTCAATCTTGAACTGCAGGATAAGATGCAGCAGGGCATCCGCCTCGGTTGAGAGTTCGCGGCTGGCTGCCGTGGTTTCCTCTACCATGCCGGCATTCTGCTGTGTCATCTGGTCCATGTGATTGACCGAGGAGTTGACCTCCTGCAGCGCGCTGGCCTGATCGTGGCTGGCGCGGGCGATCATTTCCACATGGTGGCTGATCGTCACGATCTGGCTGCTGATCCGTGCGAGCACCGAACCGGCCTCCTGCACGAACTGAGAACCGGAATTGACTTCCTCGGTCGACTTGTTGATGAGCCCCTTGATTTCCTTGGCCGCAGCGGCCGAACGCTGTGCGAGTTCGCGCACTTCCATGGCGACGACCGCAAAGCCCTTGCCGGCGTCGCCGGCGCGAGCGGCTTCGATACCGGCATTGAGCGCGAGAAGGTTGGTCTGGAAAGCGATCTCGTCGATGACGCCAATGATCTGCTCGATCTGGCGGGAGGCGTCTTCGATGCGTCCCATCGCGTCAATGGCATTGCCGACGACGACGGAACTGTCATCGGCGCTGCGCTTGGCTTCGCGCACGATCGCATCCGCGTCCTTGGCGCGCTCGGCGGACGAGCGAACGGTGACGGTGATCTCGTCGACGGCGGCGGCGGTCTGCTCCAGCGATGCGGCCTGCTGCTCCGTGCGCTTCGACAGATCCTCGGCTGACGCCGCCATCTGCGCGCCGTTGCTCTGGATCATCTCGACATTGCTGCGGACCTGGCTCAGCGTCTCCTGCAGGCGCGACAGCGAACTGTTGAAGTCCTGCCGCAGCTGTTCGAGGCGGCCGATGAAAGGCGTGTCGATCGTCGCGGAGATATCACCCTGGGCCAAGCGCTCGAGACCGGCGGCAAGCTCGCTGACGGCATAGTCGATCTGACGGTCGAGTTCGCGCTTTTCGTCGTCGTTGCGCTGGCGCTCATGCTCTGCGGCAGCACGCTCCTCGTCGCTCTGCTCCTCGATACGGATCTTCGAAATGGCGTTTTCCTTGAAGATGCCGAGGGCACGGGCCATGTCGCCGATTTCGTCCCGGCGCTGCTCGCCGGAGATCGAGGTCTCCAGCATGCCATCGGCGATGCGTCGCATGGCGGCGGTGATCTGGCCGATCGGGCGCTGGAGGGTCAGCACGAGGGCGATGCCGCCGGCGACCGAGAGGATGATGCCGAGGGCGGTTGCCAGGATGGATATGGAATTTGCCTGGTTGCGCTCGCTGCCGGCGCTCTGCTTCTGCGTTTCGGCGAAGGCGGTCAGCTGACTCCAGACCTGATCGAGCTGCTGGCGAGCGCTGGCATATTCGCCGATTCGCTGGTTGATGGTATCGACTAGCTTGCCGCCGGCGTCATCCATGGATTTGATGGCCGGACGAATGGCCGTGTCGATGTCGCCGGCAAAATCCATGCTCTTGGCGCTCTGGTTCAGCGTGTCGATATCGCCGCCGAGCTTGGAGACTTCCTGGCGCAGGCGGACGAGATTGTCCTTGTTCGTATTGGCGTTGAAATCGGCCAGCACGAGCTGCAGCGAATAGATCGAGTCTTCAAGGCGGCGCGTGTCCTGCAGGACCGAATTGGTCTGTGCGACGCGGGCATCGAGCGACACGAAGGTCGTGGTCGCCTGGCGCATCATCTGCGTCGCCGCCAGCTGCGTATAGGTCGAGGTCTGACGGAAGCGCGACAGCAGCCGGCTTATATTGGTAATCGTGTCGTCGGTCGGGACATCTGTACTTTCGGTGAAGGCAGCAAGATCCTTGATCGTGCCTACCAGCGATTGGACGACGCTCTTCTGGTTCTGCGGCAGGGCAAGGTCGATGGAGCGTTGCGCCTTGTTCAGATCCGTCAAACGATCCTTCAGAAGCTTGACCTTGTCAGCCGGCGTCGCGGCCTTGTTGAAGTCTTCGGCAACAGAGGCCAGCATATCGCCGCCCTTCAGCAGGCGGTCGGCGGAGCGGAGCGTGGAGGTTGCATCCGCCTGATCCTGGCGCATCCGGTCTTCCAGCTGCTGGCTATTGAAATTGACGTTGAAACGGGCACTGATCAATACCCGCTGCGCGTCGTCTATCGTCTTGCGGAGCGAGAGTTCCTGTTCATGCAGTGACCAAAGCCTGCCGACGAGATTGGACATGTCAGCGGTCTTTGCTATCGCGTCAGTCAGATTGTCGCGACCGTCCGCATCTGCGCCGAGCTGGCCGAGAGTCGCATTCAGCACCCCCTGCTGCGACTTGATGTCCTCATAGAGCTTGTCGCGCTGCTGTGTGTTGGTGATGCGCAGGAAGTCATCCATGGAACCGTAGAGGTTCTTGAACCCGGTCAGGGACTGCAGGACGCTGTTCGAAATCTCCATGCGGCCCTGAAGCAGACCCGACGCATAAAGCCCGGTGAGACCTACGGCGGAAATGCTGATGACGAACGGCAGGACGAATATCAGAACCTTCGTCTTGATGTTGAAACGCGACAATATCTTGTCAATGAACATTTTGGCCCAGACCTCTCACACACCGCTCCCCCGTCGACGCAGCCTCAGCGCTGACCGGATGTATAACCATCGTTCTTGAAATATCTGCAGGCGGGGTTCCCGAGTATAAGTCAGGAAGCAATCATTGCTTCGGCTCTAGCTTGCAGTAGAGCACCCCAAGAAATCGATTGGGATTGTCGGTGTGATTAATTAATTTTCAGATAAGGGTGTTGTGCCACCCACAACATACAATCAAACGCTGAAAAACGTATGAGGATACCTATTCCATTGCGCGAGCCAAGGCGGCCGCTTAGCCACGGCGAAGAACGATGAAAGCGGCCGAAATCAGAAGCCGCGTACAGTAAGGTAGGCGATACAAGCGGCTGTAACGCCGGTCGCCAACATCAACAGTCTTGCCGCCAAAAGCTTGGCATTGTCACGGGTCTGAGCAATTGCAATGGCGCGAGCGCGACGCTGTGTTCTGTTCATGAGTATATTCCCATTTTCGCACTGACACGATAACCGGCAAATGGTGCTTTCGGCAACTGCCAATGTATTCACTAATAATGTAGGAAAGGAAAACGCGAGAAACAGAGGCGGGTTCCATTTTCCCGGGGCGCCGGCAAGCCGCTGAAATGGCAGCTCAAGCAGCTTCGCCCGCCACATGGCCCGAGGCCCATGCCCATTGAAAATTGTAACCGCCGAGCCAACCAGTCACGTCGACGCATTCGCCGATAAAGAAAAGACCGGGAACGGTTTTCACCTGCATCGTCTTCGAATCGAGACAGGACGTGTCGATGCCACCCAGCGTCACCTCGGCGGTGCGATAACCTTCCGAGCCAGAGGGCTTGACCGGCCAGGACTGGATGGCTGCCGCGAGCTGCTGCAGGCGCTTGTCGGATAGATCGGCCATATTGCCGGAGATGCCCTCACTCTCGACAATATGCTGCGCCAGCCGCTTCGGCAGGCTTTCCGCAAGCGCCGTCTGCGCCGATTGCCGGCCATTCACTTGCTTGGCTTTCTTCAGAAGTGCGAAAATGTCGATATCGGGCTCGATCACGACGGTAATGTCCTCCCCTTCCCGCCAATAGGAGGAAATCTGCAGAATGGCGGGGCCGCTGAGGCCGCGATGGGTAAAGAGCAGGGCTTCGCGGAAAGCCGTCTTGCCGTGCCGGATCTCGGCAGGTGCGGCAATGCCCGACAAGGGCGCCAACCGCTGGAGCGATTGCGGATCGAGCGTCAGCGGCACGAGACCCGGCCGGGTTTCGACCAAGGGCAAGCCGAATTGCTCGGCGATGCGGTAGGCAAAGCCGGTGGCCCCCATCTTGGGGATCGACTTGCCGCCCGTAGCGACGACCAGCGAGGATGCTTCGACGGCGCCTTCGGATGTGCTGACGCGATAGCCGTCCGCCCTCGGCTCAACGCCGCTGATCTCCGTTCGCAGTCGCAGTTGCGCACCGGCTGCGCGCATCTCGTCCGTCAGCATGCGGATGATATCCTTGGCGCTATCATCGCAGAAGAGCTGGCCGAGCGTCTTCTCATGCCACGCAATGCCATGGCGCTCGACCATGGCGATAAAATCCTGGGGCGTGAAGCGCGCGAGCGCCGATTTGGCGAAATGCGGATTGGCGGAAAGGAAGTTCTTCGGGCCGGCGTTGATGTTGGTGAAATTGCAGCGGCCGCCGCCGGAAATGCGGATCTTCTCGCCTGGTGCAGCGGCATGATCGAGCACAAGGACGGACCGTCCACGCCGGCCAGCGCGGATGGCGCACATCATGCCTGCCGCACCCGCACCGAGGACGATCACATCATATCTGCCGGTCACGCTTCAGCCCTTTATTCTTCGCCGCGCTCTGTCGTCATTTTTCCATCATACGGCGAAAGTCCGAGCGGTTTTCCCCCTCGCCAATTGGCAAACTGCAGTTATGATGCACTCACCGATCAACCCAAATACGGTGTTTTATGCCCGCGAGAAAGACCCCGCTGAAAGCTTCCATACCCGTCTCGAAAGCCCCTACGGTACCTCCTGGTCTGAGATCGGCACGCGGCGTGGCAAACTGGAAGGAAGCGGCTCAATGGCTGCGGGCACGCGGGATCGAAGACATCGAATGCATCACGCCGGACCTTGCCGGCGTGCCGCGCGGCAAGATGATGCCGACCTCGAAATTCACGTCCAACACGTCGCTGGCGCTGCCCTCGGCGATTTATCGCCATACGATCTCCGGCGAGTACCCGGAGGAGACGGAGAGCTTCCGCTACGAGCCGCGCGACAGCGACCTCAAGCTCGTGCCGGATCTTTCGACACTCTCGGTTGTACCCTGGGAGAGCGACCCGACTGCGCAGGTGATCTGCGATATCGTCAATTCCGAAGGCGAGGAAGTGTCCTATACGCCGCGCAACGTGCTGAAGCGCATCATGGGACTCTATCGAGAGCGCGGCTGGAAGCCCGTTGTGGCACCTGAAATCGAATTCTATCTCGTCGCCAAGAATGACGACCCCGACTATCCGCTGCATCCGCCGAAAGGCCGCTCCGGCCGCTCCATCCTTGGCGGACAAGGCTATTCGATCGCCGGCATCAATGAATTCGACGAACTGATCGATGATATCTATCATTTCTCGGAGAAGCAGGGCCTGGAGATCGATACACTGATCCATGAAGAGGGACCGGCGCAGCTGGAAATCAACCTGCGCCACGGCGACCCGATCGAGCTTGCGGATCAGGTGTTCATGTTCAAGCGCACCATCCGCGAGGCAGCGCTGAAGCACGGCATCTACGCCACCTTCATGGCCAAACCAATGCAAAGCCAGGCCGGATCGGCGATGCACATCCATCAATCGGTCGTCCACATCGAGACCGGCAAGAACGTCTTCACCAATCCAGACGGAAGTCCGTCGCAGGAATTCTTCCATTTCATCGGCGGCATGCAGCGCTACGTGCCGAACGCACTCGCCATGATGGCGCCCTATGTGAATTCTTACCGCCGGCTGGCACCCAACATGTCCTGCCCGGTCAACAATGCCTGGGGCTACGACAACCGCACCACCGCCTTCCGCGTTCCGGTTTCGGATCCGCAGGCGCGCCGTGTCGAGAACCGGCTGCCGAGCTCCGATGCCAACCCCTATCTTGCGCTTGCCGCTTCACTCGCCTCTGGTCTGCTCGGCATCATGAAGAAAGTCGAGCCGACAGCTCCGACCGAGGATTCGGCCAATGAAGGCTCGATCGACCTGCCGCGCGGCCTCCTCGAGGCTATTGCGCTGATGGAGGACGAGCCCGCTTTCGAAGAGGTTCTCGGCAAGGACTTCATCGACATCTATGCCGGCGTCAAGCGCGGCGAATTCGAGACCTTCATGCAGGTGATCAGCCCGTGGGAGCGGGAATTCCTTCTGCTCAACGTGTGAGGGAGATCGCCCATGACATTGCAGGAAACATGGCAAAGCCCGATCGCGCCGGGTCTTTCCTTCTATCAGGCGACCGTCGGCGATCGCGCCAGCTATCCAAAACTCGATGGCTCGCGCCGGGCTGACGTCGCGATCGTCGGCGGCGGCTATACCGGCCTTCAAGCCGCCTATAACCTCGCCAAGGGCGGTGTCGAGGTCGTTCTGATCGACGCCAACCGCTTCGGCGACGGCGCCTCCGGCCGCAATGGCGGACAGCTCGGCACCGGCCAGCGCTGGTGGCCCGAAGAACTCGAAGAGAAAATCGGCTATGAGCGCTCGAAGGCCCTCTTCGATCTGGCCGAGGACGCCAAGCGCCACCTTCTCGACTTCGCATCGGAGCATGGCATCGACATCGATTTCCTGCCCGGCCAGATGAATGTCACGCACAAGCGCAGCTACAAGCGCGACTATATGGACAGTGCGGAAATCGCGGCGACCCGCTACGGCTATCCGCACATGACGTTCATGGATGAGGCCGAAACCCAGGAGCGGCTGGGTTCGCAATTCTATCTCTATGGCGTTCGGGATACGGGCACGGGCCATATCCATCCGCTGAAGCTGCTCATCGGCCTTGCCCGTGTCGCAGCCGAAACCGGTGCGTCGCTTTTTGAAATGACCAAGGCGAAGGGCTTTCGCCAAGCAAGTGGCAAGACCATAATCGAAACGGATGGCGGAGAGATCACCGCCGACCGCGTGCTGATCGCCTGCAACGGCTACATCGGCAATCTGGAGCCTGTCACGGCAAGCCATGTCATGCCGATCCGCTCCTTCATCGGTGCCACCGAGCCGCTCGACCGCTTCCCGCAGGTTCTTCCCGGCAACGAGGCGGTGGCCGATTCGCGATTCGTCGTGCGCTATTTCCGCAAATCGAAGGATGGGCGCCTGCTGTTCGGTGGGCGTGAGGCCTATACGGCAGACAATCCGCGCGACATAACGCAGCATATCCGCCGACAGATCACCGAAATCTACCCGGCTCTCAGCGATATCAACATCGATTATGCCTGGGGCGGCTCGGTCGGCATCACCATGCCGCGGCAGCCTTTCGTGCGCGAGGTCATGCCGGGCGTCACCTCAATCGGCGGCTATTCCGGCCATGGGGTGATGCTGTCAAACTATTGCGGTAAACTCTATGCGAAAACGGTTCTCGGGAATGCGGACGAACTTCATCTCTTCAGGGAGCTGAATATCCCGCCTTTCCCCGGCGGTGCGCGCATGCGGGCGCCTCTGCTGTTCCTGGCGCTCTCGTGGTTTGCGTTGCGCGACAGGTTTTGAAAACCGGAAGATGATTTCTTCCGCCGGCGATCCGCTCTAAAAAGCCGACCTGAATTTTGCGATGCACACTGGCCTTTTTAAATCGATTAGATTAAAAGGGGCCTCAACCAAGACCGATTGAGAGATAGCTCATGAGCAGCCAAATCATTCCCGTTGAACCATTTGATTATGTCGTTTTCGGCGGCAGCGGCGACCTTGCGGAGCGCAAGCTCCTGCCCGCCCTTTATCATCGCCAGGTCGAAGGCCAGTTTTCCGAGCCGACCCGCATTATCGGCGCTTCGCGCAGTGCGCTTTCCAACGAAGAATACCGCAAGTTCGCCGACGCCGCTCTTAAGGAGCACCTGAAGAAGGGCGAATATGACGACGCCGAAGTCAAGAAATTCCTGGCTCGTCTCTTCTACGTTCCGGTCGATGCCCGCAGCGATGCCGGCTGGGATCAGCTGAAGAAGCTTCTGGACGAAGGCAAGGAGCGCGTGCGCGCCTTTTATCTGGCCGTCGCTCCGGGCATCTTCGGCGACATCTCGCAGAAGATCCACGATCACAAGCTGATCACCAAGCAGACCCGCATCGTCGTCGAAAAGCCGATCGGCCGCGACCTCGCCTCGGCGCTGCAGCTCAACGACACCATCGGCAAGGTCTTCAAGGAAGAGCAGATCTTCCGCATCGACCATTATCTCGGCAAGGAAACCGTGCAGAACCTGATGGCGCTGCGCTTTGCCAACGCGCTCTATGAGCCGCTCTGGAATGCCAACCATATCGACCACGTGCAGATCACGGTGGCGGAATCGGTCGGTCTCGAAGGCCGTGCCGGTTACTACGACACCGCCGGCGCCCTGCGCGACATGGTGCAGAACCATATCCTGCAGCTGCTTTGCTTGACCGCGATGGAAATTCCCTCCTCCATGGATTCGGAAGCCGTTCGCGACGAGAAGCTGAAGGTTCTGCGCGCGCTGAAGCCGATCGACGCCTCCAATGTCGAGCAGGCGACCGTTCGTGGCCAGTACCGCGCCGGCGCTTCGGCAGGCGGCCCGGTCAAGGGTTACCTCGACGAACTGGAAGGCGGCGTTTCGAACACGGAGACCTTCGTCGCAATCAAGGCCGAGATCGGCAACTGGCGCTGGGCCGGCGTTCCCTTCTACATCCGCACCGGCAAGCGTCTTGCCGGCCGCGTGTCGGAGATCGTCATCACCTTCAAGCCGATCCCGCACAACATCTTCGACCAGGCCGCCGGCCGCATCGTCGCCAACCAGCTCATCATCCGCCTGCAGCCGGACGAAGGCGTCAAGCAGTCGCTGATGATCAAGGACCCGGGTCCGGGCGGCATGCGCCTGCGCAACGTCTCGCTCGACATGAGCTTCGCGTCCGCCTTCAACGTCCGCAATCCGGATGCCTACGAGCGCCTGCTGATGGACGTCATCCGCTCCAACCAGACGCTGTTCATGCGCCGCGACGAAGTGGAAGCCGCATGGGAATGGGTCGACCCGATCCTCAAGGGTTGGGAAGCAACCGGGCAGCAGGTACAGGGCTACACCGCCGGCACCTGGGGTCCGAGCCAGGCTATCGCGCTCATCGAGCGTGACGGCCGCACCTGGCACGACGATATCTAATCTGGGACGATAACGATGACAGCGAACATGCATGCTTTCGCCAATGGTGCCGAACTCGCCGGCAAGCTCGCGGACAAGGTAGCCGAGACCCTCTCGGCCGCCGTCGCAACGCGCGGTTCCGCAAGCATCGCGGTCTCCGGCGGCTCGACGCCGAAGGCCTTCTTTCAAGCGCTGTCATCGCGCTCGATCGACTGGGGCAAGGTAACGATCACCCTCGTCGACGAACGGTTCGTGCCGGCTGACAATCCGCGCTCAAACCATCTGCTCGTTCAGGAAAACCTGCTGAAGGACAAGGCGGCGGCCGCCAAGTTCCTCCCACTTTATCAGGCTGCTGCCTCCGTCGAGGAGGCCGCAGTCATCGCCACGGAAGAAACCAAGGCTGTTGGCCATCCCTTCGATGTCGCCATCCTCGGCATGGGCAATGACGGCCATACGGCGTCGTTCTTTCCGGGCGGCAGCAACCTCAAAACCGCACTTGATCCGAATACCCCGCGCGGCATCATCACGATGGAAGCGGAAGGTGCCGGTGAGCCGCGGCTGACATTCACCTTCTCCAGTCTTCAGGATGCCCGATTGCTGGTGCTCCATATCGAGGGAGAAGGAAAGAAGGACGTTTTGGCCAAGGCTGAAGCGTCGGGCGAAGAAACCGAGATGCCGATCCGCGCCATGCTGCGCCGGGCGGCTTCCCCGGTTGAAATTTATTGGGCTCCGTGACACGGCCGTCAGGCCTCGTCATCGAACCCTGAATGACACAGCAACATGTGCTGCGCCATGTGCCCTTGCGGGCGCAACGGCAGAGCATTGACTTTTGGACCCCGCGCCACGCCCTCTACCGAGACAGATTTTCGGGCATTGCGCAGAACAGACGGAGGCAGATCGACCATGGCCGCTGACGCCCGCATTTCCAAGATTACCGCACGCATCGTCGAGCGCTCGAAGCCGACACGCGAACGCTATCTGGACCGCCTGCGCAATGCAGCAACCAGAGGGGCGCAACGCTCCGTGCTTGGCTGCGCCAATCTTGCGCACGGCTTCGCCATCTGTTCCCCCTCCGAGAAAGACGCACTGGCGGGAGACCAGGTGCCCAATCTCGGAATCATCACCTCCTATAACGACATGCTTTCGGCACATCAGCCCTTCGAGACCTATCCGGCCATCATCCGTGAGGCAGCGGCCCAGGCGGGCGGCATCGCCCAGGTGGCGGGCGGCGTGCCGGCCATGTGCGATGGTGTTACGCAAGGGCAGCCGGGCATGGAACTCTCGCTCTTTTCGCGCGACCTGATCGCCATGTCGGCAGCCGTCGGCCTGTCGCACAACATGTTCGATGCCGCTGTCTTCCTCGGCGTCTGCGACAAGATCGTGCCCGGTCTCGTCATCGCCGCCCTCTCCTTCGGCCATCTGCCTGCGGTCTTCATTCCGGCCGGACCGATGACCTCGGGCCTGCCGAACGACGAGAAGTCTCGCGTGCGGCAGCTCTATGCCGAAGGCAAGGTCGGCCGCGCCGAACTGCTCGAGGCGGAATCGAAATCGTATCACGGCCCCGGCACCTGCACCTTCTACGGCACGGCGAATTCGAACCAGATGCTGATGGAGATCATGGGCTTCCATATGCCGGGCGCCTCCTTCGTCAATCCCGGCACGCCGCTGCGCGAGGCTCTCACGCGCGAAGCAACCAAGCGTGCGCTTGCGATTACCGCCATGGGCAATGAATTCACGCCCGCCGGCGAGATGATCGACGAACGCTCGATCGTCAACGGCGTCGTCGGCCTGCACGCGACAGGCGGCTCGACGAACCACACGATGCACATCGTCGCGATGGCACGCGCGGCCGGCATCGTGCTCACCTGGCAGGATATTTCCGAGCTTTCCGACATCATCCCGCTGCTCGCGCGCGTCTATCCGAACGGACTTGCCGACGTGAACCATTTCCATGCCGCCGGCGGCATGGGCTTCCTCATCAAGGAACTCCTGAAGAAGGGCCTGCTGCACGACGACGTGCGCACCGTCTACGGCCAGGGCCTCAGCGGCTACTCCATCGATGTCAAGCTCGGCGCTGATGGCAATGTCGTGCGCGAGCCGGCACCGGATAAGAGCCACGACCCGAAGGTGCTGGCAAGCATCGACTCGCCGTTCCAGAGCAGCGGCGGCCTGAAGATGCTGCGCGGCAATATCGGCAAGGCGGTCATCAAGATCTCCGCCGTCAAGCCGGAGCGCCACATCGTCGAAGCGCCGGCCGTGATCTTCCACGACCAGCTGGAAATGCAGCAAGCCTTCAAGGACGGCAAGCTCAACCGCGATTTCGTCGCCGTCGTCCGCTTCCAGGGACCGAAGGCCAACGGCATGCCGGAGCTGCACAAGCTGACGCCGGCGCTCGGCGTGCTGCAGGACCGCGGCTTCCGCGTGGCGCTCTTGACCGACGGCCGCATGTCCGGCGCATCGGGCAAGGTTCCCGCCGCCATCCATGTGACACCGGAAGCCGTCGATGGCGGCCCGATCGCCCGCATCAGGGAAGGCGACATCATCCGCATCGACGCGATCGCCGGCACGCTTGAGGTGCTGGTCGACGCCGCCGACATGGCCGAGCGCGAGCCCGTGGTCGCCGATCTCTCGGAAAACGAGTTCGGCATGGGCCGCGAGCTCTTCGCTCCCTTCCGCCATACCGCAGGGCCGGCGGATCAGGGTGCGAGCGTCCTGTTCCGCCACTGAGGCTGTACCGCCGGATATCGGCAGGCGGCATCAAAGGCTGATTATGGGGCCTTCGATGCCGCCTTTTCGACATTCGCCGGAGCCTTGTCCGTCCAAGCCGGCGGAAGGCCGAGGCGTTCTCCCACGAAGCCCGTCACGCCCGGCGACTTCCCGAATACCTTGCAGGCCTCATACTTGGGTGCGCGGCCTACGAGCGCCGCCAATTTCGCCCGGGAGGGGAAAGAAGGCGTCGCGCCGAACGGCGTCTTGCCCTTGACCAGCATCTTGCTGAAATCACCGCCGAATTTGGCGGCGAGGCTATAGGCATCCCCTTCCTTGGCAACGGTGCCCGAATCAAGAAATGCGTTTGCACCGCGCCCCCAAATCATGACAGCCCTCTGCACACCCTGGGAATTAAGAGCTTCCGCCTCAAGCGAGAGGCTGCCCATGCCGATCGGAATGCGGGGGATGGGCACAGGCACATTCGGCAGCAATATGCTCGTACCCACGGATGCGACTTTCGAGACGCCGACAACAGTCGCATTCGTCGTCTTGACCTGTGTCACGACGGCGCGAACCGTCAAATCCGCGGGCTCGGACAGACCGACAACGACGAAGCGTTCACTCAATCCGGAACAAAGTGCCCTGTCGACGGCATTGGTGACAAGGCTACGCTGCGCGGGCGTAAAAGCAGCACTTTCAGCCCGCATCGAAAAGGCGGTCGGAATGATCCTGACGGTCTTGGCCGCAAGAACATCATCCCTGCTCACCCGAAGAAGCGAATGCGCGACCAGCCCGTCCGATCGGGTCAGGCCGTCATAGGACCGCAGGGATCCTGCGCGATCCAGCGGCGCGGCGGCGCAGCCCGCCAGCAGGCTCAAGAGAAGGGCCATCGACCAGATATCAGGCCTCAAGGCACGTGGACCATAAGTTCCAGTTTCATCATGATTTGAGATTGCATTGGCTGGCATTGATGTTTGCGCTCCTGCACCGGGTTATGAACATTCGGCATTAACATTAAATATCGCACTTGGTGTAAAAATTAATGTTGGCTACTTTGCGGCAACCGACAGGCGAAGCGAACGAATTATTTCACCGGAAACCGAGGTCTCCGAGGAAGGCGCGACAAGATGTGCTGATGATTTGAGTGGCGTTGCGACTCATGCCAAAATGGACGGATGCACGATGCACCCCCAAAGCCGGAAGGCCTGCGCGAACAGAAGCGCCGCCTGACCTTTCAACGCATAGCGGAAGTCGGAATGAAATCCTTTCTGGCGAAAGGCTATCAGGAAACGACGATCGACGAGATTGCGGCCGCGGCCGGCATTTCCCGCCGGACTTTCTTTTATTACTTCAAAAGCAAGGATGATATTCTTCTGGCGCATCAAAGCGGATACATGGACGCGCTTCGAGCGAGCATCATGGAGAATGCATCAGCCGGGCGACCGATCGAGGTCGTTCATCAAGCGACCCTAAGACTTGTGATCCGCCTCCAGGCTGAGGCACCTCAGCTTTTTGAAACGGCCACGCTGCTGCGTCAAAGCGAATCCCTACGTGCCCGTACGCGAGGCAACTACCTGCAACTCGAGCAAGTCGCCTATCAGGCCTTGTGCGAACTGTTTCCGACGAAGGATCGCGACGGGCTGCGGCTGGCTTCAATGATCGCGGTCAGCCCCCTGCGCCTCTCGGTCGACAAATGGCTGCAGGAAAATGGCAGACTGCCGCTGATCGAGTATCTGAAGGATGCGCTCGGAAAATGGCGGACGGAAATCTGATCCGTCAGCCGCATGGACCGCGCTAACCTGTTTCCTGTGGCCGCTGATCAGGCCCTGATGTCAAGCACGCGGTTCTTATGAGCCGGATGCGTGCTGTAGACGAAGATCTTGTTCATTTCCTTCTCCGTGAGGAGACGCAGGAAACGGACTTCGACGGTGTTGTTGGAAAAGACCTTCATCAGCACGCAGCCGACCTTGGTGATACGCGCGTCAGGGATATCCAGATAGAATTGCTTGGGCAGATTATACTGGGTGAGGATCGCGAGAACGGCGCTGCTTTGCGAAATGCGGATAATATCGCAGCGGCGGGACGCAAGGTTCATCACGCCCTTTTCGGTGTATTCGAGGCGCGCCGCGTTCATCGTATCTTCCATGCGGAACCGCACCTCACGGTCATACATGAAAGATTCTTCTTTATTGAGGAAATGCTGACCTGAATTAGCTCTGCCGAACGCGGCCATCTTAGTAAACCCCTGGGGTATATTATGATGGGAGACTAGCAGCGGGTCTTTAACAGAAGGTTTGAATGCGCCGGCCCAAGATGAATTTTATTGTTCATTTTTACTTGGGCCGGCGCATCCCGTAAGCGGCTACTTGCGGTAGGAATGGCCACTGGCGTCGAAAAGATGCAGCTTCTGGCGGTCGGCGGCAAAACGCATCTTCTGGCCGCGATGAATATCGGCAATGCCGGGGATCTTGACGATGATCGGCTCGCCATCGACCAGACCTTCGATATAAAGCTGCGTGACTTCGCCGAGCGCCTCGACGATGGAAACCTCGCCTTCGAAGAGATAATCGTCACCGGTAGCAAGACGCAAATCTTCGGGACGCACGCCGAAGCTCGCCGTCTTGCCCTTTTCGGAGGCGTCTGTCGGGACATCCAGCGTTACCGACTTGCCACCAGTCAGCGTGACGGTCGTCGTCGCGCCGGTCTCGGTGACCGTCGCCGAGATGATGTTCATGGCCGGGGAGCCGATGAACTTCGCGACGAAGAGATTGGCCGGGCGCTCGTAGAGTTCGAGAGGCGCACCGACCTGCTCGACACGACCGGCCGACAGCACAACGATGCGGTCCGCCAGCGTCATGGCTTCCACCTGATCGTGGGTGACGTAGATCATCGTCGTCTCGGGCATGGAGTCGCTGAGCTTGGCGATCTCGATGCGGGTCGCGACGCGCAGGGCTGCATCCAGGTTCGAGAGCGGCTCGTCGAACAGGAAGACCTTCGGATTGCGGCAAATGGCGCGGCCGATGGCGACGCGCTGGCGCTGACCGCCCGAAAGCGCCTTCGGCAGACGCTCAAGATACTGGCCGAGCTGCAGACTTGCCGCCGCCGCGCGGACGCGACGGTCGATCTCCTGCTTGCTTTCGCCGGCAATGCGCATGCCGAAGGCCATGTTGTCGTAGACGGTCATATGCGGATAGAGCGCGTAGGACTGGAAGACCATGGCGATGCCGCGCCGCGACGGCGGCACCTCATTCACCTTCTGGCCGGCAATCATCATATCGCCCGCAGTAATGCTCTCCAGCCCTGCGATCATCCTGAGCAAGGTGGACTTGCCGCAGCCGGAGGGGCCGACAAAGACGATGAATTCGCCCTCGTTGATCTCCAGATCGATGCCGTGCAGCACATGCACGCTGCCGTAGGATTTCTTGATATCCTTCAGAACAAGTCCCGTCATTATGCTCCCTCCTCCCAAAGGTCAGGCAAGACGCGCGAAATAAGCGCCCCAGGCCGGAATATCGATCTTGTTGCCGTAGTTGTTGCTGGTAAAGCCGTGTCCCGTCAATGCCTGCCAATTACCATCAGGCAGTGCCGCCAGCGTTTCGACCGGGCTCATGTTGAAGGCGCAGAGAATGGTTTCGCCTGCATATGCGCGGGCATAGATCAACACGTCGCCCTGCGGTTCCGAAAACGCGATCTCGCCCTTGGCGAAGGCCGGATGCTGCTTGCGGAAGGCGAGGAAGCGGCGGTACTGCTCCAACACCGAATTTTCATCGCCCTGCTGGACGCTGACGGCGCGCAGAATGTGTTCGACCGGCACCGGCAGCCACGGCTTGACGGTGGAAAAGCCACCCTGCGCAACCTGGCTGTCCCAGACCATCGGCGTGCGGCAACCGTCGCGGCCCTTGAACTCCGGCCAGAACTGAATGCCATAGGGGTCCTGCAGATCCTGATAGGCAAGATCGGCTTCCGTCAGTGCCAGTTCTTCGCCTTGATAGATGCATACGGAGCCGCGCAGGGTGAGCAGCAGTGCCGCATAGAGCTTGGCGAAGGCATCGCGATCGGCGACCAGATTGCCCCAGCGGCTGACATGGCGCACGACGTCGTGGTTGGAGAAGGCCCAGCAGGCCCAGCCTTCCCGCGCTGCCGCATCGAAATCATTCATCACCTCTTCTACCCGATCCGGCGAAAGCGCGTCCGGCGCCAGGAATTCGAAGGCGTAGCACATGTGCATCTTGTCGCCGCCGGACGTGTATTCGCCGACGATTTCGAGGCCGCGCTGGCTGTCGCCAACTTCGCCGACGGCGGCAATAGCCGGATATTCGTCGAGCACGGCGCGGAAGCGCTTCAGGAACGCCAGGTTCTCGGGACGGTTCTTGTCGTAGAGGTGTTCCTGGAAGTTATAGGGATTGACTGCCGGCGCCGTGGACGCATTGCGGCGCGACGGGTCCAGGGCGGGATTATCGCGCAGTTCCTTGTCGTGGAAATAGAAGTTGATGGTATCGAGACGGAAGCCGTCGACGCCGCGGTCGAGCCAGAAACGGACGACATCCAGCAGCCGGTCCTGCACCTCCGGATTATGAAGGTTCATATCCGGCTGCGAGGTCAGGAAGTTATGCAGGTAATATTGCATGCGGGTCGGATCCCACGCCCAGGCAGAGCCGCCGAAGATCGACAGCCAGTTGTTGGGCGGCGTGCCATCCGGCTTAGCATCGGTCCAGACGTACCAGTCAGCCTTGGGATTGTCCTTGCTCGAGCGGCTTTCGACGAACCAGGGATGGCGATCGGAACTGTGCGACAGCACGAGATCGATCATCACCTTGATGCCGAGGCGATGGGCTTCCGTCATCATAGCATCGAAATCGGCGAGCGAACCGAAGATCGGATCGACATCCTCGTAGTTCGAAACGTCATAGCCGAAATCGCGCATCGGCGAGGTGAAGAACGGCGAAATCCAGATCGCATCGACACCGAGTGCGGCCACATGCGGCAGGCGGGCGGCGATCCCCTTGAGATCGCCGATGCCGTCGCCGTTGGAGTCCTGATAGGAGCGCGGATAGATCTGATAGATCACGGCGCCGCGCCACCAGTCCTTGTCAACTTCTAAAGCCGATTGAGGGGCAATGCTCATGCTGAATGGGTCCTGTATAAGTGCGTGTTCTTGAATCAGCCCCCCTTCACCGACCCGGCGAGCAGACCGCGCACGAGATAGCGCTGCAGACCGAAGAAGACGAGGAGCGGAATAATGATGGTGACGAAAGCCGATGCCGTCAGGATTTCCCAATTGCCGCCGCGCGAACCGAGCAGTGCATTCAAGGCAGCCGTCAGGACCAGGTGATCCTTGTCGGTGCCGAGGAACACCATCGCAATCAACAGATCGTTCCACACCCAGAGGAACTGGAAGATCGCGAAGGAGGCCAGCGCCGGGAAGGACAGCGGCAGGATGATCTTGACGAAGATGTCGAAATCGCTGGCGCCATCGACGCGGGCGGATTCGATGATCTCCTTGGGCAGGCCGGCAATATAATTGCGCAGGAGATATATGGCGAGCGGCAGACCAAAGGCCGTGTGCGCCATCCAGATGCCCGGATAGGTTTTCGATGGCACACCGAAGATCTGGCCGATTTCATTGTAGATGCGCAAAAGCGGGATCAGCGACATCTGCAGCGGCACGACGATCAGGCCGACGACGAGCGCGATCAGAATCGCGCGGCCGGGGAACTCCATCCAGGCGAGCGCGTAAGCGGCAAAGGCGGCAATCAGGATCGGGATGACGGTCGCGGGGATCGTCACCGTCAGCGAGTTGATGAAGGACTGGCCGATGCCCTCGCCGCCGAGCACGCTGCGATAGTTGTCGAACGTGAATTGCGGCGGCGTCGCGACGGTGAGGTAGACGCGCTTGGCGCGTGCATCGGCTTCGAATGCACCGTTCTTCTGATAGCGATAGCTGCCATCGGAATTGATCGTCAGCGTTTCGCCGTTCTCCAACTCAGCGGGAGAACCAGCCTTGTAGGCGGCCGGTTCCTGCACGCGCAGGCCGAAAGACTGGATCTTGCCGCCGCCTTCGACGGCAAGCGTGCCCGAAATCACGAAATTCGCGCCATCGGGCTTGGCCTTGTCCGGGCCATCGAGGCGGGCGGCCGTCGTGCGCGAGGAGCCGGCAAACGCCGTCCACCAGCCGGAAACGACAATCTGATCCTTGTCACGAAGCGCGGTGACGAAAATGCCGAGCGTCGGCAGCAGCCAGATGAGGACGATGAGCAGCACCGCGGCGTGAACGAAGATGCGAGCGGGACCGATGCGACCGAGATTTCCAATCATGTCAGCGTCCCTTCGTCTCAGCGTTTGCACGACGGATGTTCCAGATCATGATCGGCGTCACCGCGACCATGATGACGAGCGCGATAACAGCGCTTCGGCCGCTGTCGCCGCCGCCACGGAACATCCAGTTGAACATCAGGTTGGCAAGCACCATCGTGTTCCACTGGCCGTTGGTCATGGTGAGCACGATGTCGAAGACCTTGAGCACGAGGATGGTGATGGTGGTCCAGACGGTGGCGATCGTGCCCCAGACCTGCGGGACCATGATCTTCCAGAAAATCTGCCAGCCATTGGCGCCGTCGATGACGGCCGCTTCGATGGTTTCTTCCGGAATACCGCGCAAGGCGGCCGAGAGAATGACCATGGCAAAGCCGGTCTGGATCCAGATCAGCAT
The DNA here is from genome assembly GCF_040215725.1 of Rhizobium sp. ZPR4. Taxonomy (NCBI): domain Bacteria; kingdom Pseudomonadati; phylum Pseudomonadota; class Alphaproteobacteria; order Hyphomicrobiales; family Rhizobiaceae; genus Rhizobium; species Rhizobium sp. ZPR4. Next base: position 268,488 of record NZ_CP157967.1, on the reverse strand, counting down.
GACCATCAGGAAGAAATTGTTCCAGAAGGGAATGGTGATCCAGACTTCCGGCGTGCCGCCGAACAGCTGGACGACGGCGTTCAGAAGGCCGATCTGCGCATCCGTGCCGCCGCGATATTCGTAGATGAACTTCCAGATGACCGAAGCGCCGACAAAGGAGATCGCCATCGGCATGAAGATGACGGCCTTGGCGATATTGCCCCACCAGATGCGGTCGGTCATGACGGCGATCACCAAGCCGAAGAAGGTGCAGGCGGCCGGAACCACAGCCAGCCAGAGAATGTTGTTGAAGATCGACTGGCGGAATTCGGTGTCGTTGAAGGCCCAGACGTAGTTGGCACCACCGACGAACTGGCTGCCATCAGGTCCATAGAAAGACAGGATGAGCGTCGCGACTACCGGATAGACGAGATAGACGACGAGCAGGAAAAGAGCAGGCCCGAGGAACAGCCAGGGGCGGATCAAGCCGCGGCGACGAAGATTGACGGCCGCCTGATGGACGTCGTCGCCCTCCCGCGCCGGGAAAATCAAGTCCAAGAGCTTGTTGGAGAACCAGAAATAAGCGGCGCAAATGGCAACGCCAAATATCATGGCGCCAATCGCCGACACGATCTGCGAAATCATTCATTCCCTCCCCGAATTTACCTGCTTTGGTCCACCAGTCCGACATCGGCCACGCATGAGGGCGGGCCGTCATATGCTGTATGGCGCCGCCGGCGAGCTGCCGGCGGCGCTCAGGCTATGATGTCTTACTTGATGGCGTCCCAGGACTTCTGGATCCCGTCGGCAACATCCTGTGCGGACTTGCCGCCGACGAAGTCCACCATGCCGGTCCAGAACGAGCCTGCGCCGATCTTGCCGGGCATCAGGTCCGAACCGTCGAAGCGGAAGGTGGTGGCCGTGGTCAGGATCTCGCCTTCCTTGCGCAGCGTGTCATTGGCGTAGGCTGCGGTATTGACACCCTTGTACGGCGTCAGGAAGCCGGACTGCGCCATCCAGATTTCCTGGGCGATCGGCGTCTGCAGGAACTGGACGAAAGCGCGAGCGGCCTTGGAGTCCTTGGTAATGGCGGCCAGCGTACCTGCGCCCTCTACCGGCTTGCCGAGTTCAGGATGCGCGGCATAGGGCGGGAAGTAGAAGAAGTCCGCATCCTGACCGAGCTTGGTGCCTTCCGGGAAGAAGGACGGGATGAACGAGGCCTGCTTGTGCATGTAGCACTTCGGCGGAACCGAGAAGAGGCCCTTCGGGCTGTCGCGGAAGTCCGTCGAAGCAACGGCCGCAACACCACCGGCGACATATTTCGGGTTCTTCGCGAATTTGCCGAATTCCTCGATGGCGGCGACGACCTTCGGGTCGTTGAACTTCAGCGAGTTATCGACCCAATGATCGTAATCCTGCGGCGTGTTCAGGCGCAGCATCAGATCTTCGACCCAGTCAGTCGCCGGCCAGCCGGTGGCGCCGCCCGAACCGAGGCCGATGCACCAGGGGGTACCACCGTCCTTGACGATCTGATCCGAAAGCTTGATCAGGTCCTCCATGGTCGTCGGAACCTTGTAGCCGGCTTCCTCGAAATTCTCAGGCACGTACCAGACGAGAGACTTCAGATCGGCCTTGTAGGGGAAGGCATAGAAGGCGTCCTTGCCGTCCTTGCCCTTGTAGGTGCCGTAGCCGACCCAGCTGTCGCCGGCGCCGTAATTGCTCTTGACCCAGCTTGCGAGATCATCGCCGAGCGGCGTCAGGTAGCCCTTGCTGGCGAGGTTGGCGAACAGACCCGGCTGCGGCAGGATGGCGACGTTCGGCGGCGAGCCGGCCTGCGTGTCGATGACGATCTGCTGCTCGTAGTTTTCCGAGGACGAATATTTGGCGTTCACGCCGGTCGCTTCGGTGAAGTAGTTGAGGACGCTGGTGAAGAGAGCCTCGTCCTCACCGCGCCAGGGGCCGAAGATGGTCAGCGTCTCACCCTTCAGGTCGGCATGTGCCGCCTTGAAGTCGTCATAGCTCTTCCAGTTGAACTTGGAGTCCTGACCGGGCTGGAACTTCAGATCGGCAGCCATCGCCGTACCGGCCATCAAAGCAGCGGCAGCGACGGTCATCAAAAACATTTTTTTCATGCGGTTGTCCTCCCAAATAACGAAACCCATGAGCCCAGGCACTGTTTTGTGCTGCGCGCCCCATTCCTCAAAGCGCTTTGGCTACCTCTCTCATCCATTGAGCGCGGGATAAAGTCAAGTGATTTTCAGATTTGGGCCGGTATGCACAGCAATTCTCGCACTGCAGCATAGAATGCATGTCGATTTTTTGCTAATTATCTTGTCTCCCGCACTTCTCCTGCTACATAATTGAAAGCGCTTTGAAAGCCTGAGACTTTTCGGGAGGTTGTCTCGGCATCGTAGCGGCAGGCAGTTGGAGGAGCCGAAATACCGTGAATCTGAAACAGCTATCGCAAATGCTCGGGCTGTCGCAGACGACAGTCAGCCGGGCTTTGAACGGATATCCGGAGGTCAATCGCGAGACCCGCGAGCGCGTTCTCAAAGCGGTTCGGGAAACCGGCTATCGACCGAACAAGGCAGCCCAAAGACTTGCGACCGGCAAGGCCGGCTCGATCGGGCTCGTCATGCCGACATCCCCCGGAAATTCATCGGACGTGCATTTCTCGGAGTTCCTGACGGGGCTGGGAGAAGAAGCCCTGCGGCACGATTTCCATTTCGTCCTGACGCCCGCCGATCCGAACGATGAGGTCGGTGCCTTGCGACGGCTCGCAGCCAGCGGCAATGTCGATGCGCTGTTCGTCAACTATATGCGCGGCCACGACCCACGGCTGGAGATGCTGAAAACGCTATCCATGCCTTTTCTCGTCCACGGGCGTTCGATCGGCTCGGAGCCGGACTATCCCTTCCTCGACCTCGACAATGAAGCCGCTTTCTACGACGCCACGAAGCTGCTGCTGCAACTCGGACATCGGCGTTTCGCTCTTCTGAACGGGCCGATCTACCTCGATTTCGCCATTCGCCGGAAGAACGGCGTGGATGCAGCCCTTGCCGAACGTGGTCTGGCGCTCGACGAAGCTTGCACCAGCCATACGCCGATGACGGACGAACAGGGCCTGCTCGTCATGGAACGCATCCTGCAGATGGAGAAGGACAAGCGGCCGACAGCAGTGCTCTGCTCCAGTACCGTGCTGGCGCTCGGCGCCGTTCGCGCCATCAACCAGGCAAAGCTCAGGCTTGGCGAGGACATCTCGATGATCGCCCATGACGACGTGCTGACCTTGCTCAAGCCGGAAAACTTCACCGTGCCGCTGACGACAACCCGCTCGTCGCTGCGGGCGGCGGGCGTGCGCATCGCCGAACGGCTGATCGGCGAAATCAAGCATACGGAGACATTTCCGGCTCAGGAATTATGGAAGGCCGAGTTGATCGTGCGCGCCTCGACCGGCGTCGCACCGGCTTAAAACCTCGGCGGCTTTTTGCCGGCTGAGCGATGGGCAGCGATGACGGTATTGGCCATCAGCATGGCGATCGTCATCGGACCGACACCGCCCGGAACCGGCGTGATGGCGGCGGCGACTTCGGAGACTTCGCCATAGGCAACATCGCCGACAAGACGGCTCTTGCCCTCGCCCCGCTCCGGTGCGTCGATGCGGTTGATGCCGACATCGATGACGGTCGCACCCGGCTTCACCCAATTAGCCTTCACCATCTCCGGACGGCCCACAGCCGCCACCAGAATATCGGCACCCTTTGCGACAGAGGCGAGATCCTTCGTGCGCGAATGCGCCGTCGTGACCGTCGCATTGGCAGAAAGCAGCAATTGCGCCATCGGCTTGCCGAACAGATTGGAGCGGCCGATGACCACGGCGTTCAGACCCGACAGGTCCTCGCCATGGATGGAGCGCACCAAAAGCATGGCGCCGGCCGGCGTACACGAGATCAGCCCGGTTTCGAGATCGCCGGTTGCCAGCTTGCCGGCATTGACCACATGCAACCCGTCGACATCCTTCTCCGGCTTGATCGACTGGATGATCGCATCGGAATTAAGATGCTTCGGCAGCGGCAGCTGCACGAGAATGCCGTGGATGGACGGATCGTCATTCAGCGAGGCCACGAGCTTTGCCAATTCTTCCTGCGTCGTCTCGGCCGGCAGCGTGTGCTGGATGGAGTTGAAGCCGCATTCCCTGGCCATGCGGCCCTTGGCGCCGACATAGGTGTGGCTGGCCGGATCATCGCCGACGATGACGACCGCAAGTCCGGTCTTCACGCCGGCCCCGTCTTCAAGCCCAACCGCTGCAGCCTTCACGGCCTCGATCACCGATGCCGCCGCTTGTTTCCCGTCGATCACTGTCGTCACGCTCGTCTCCCGATCATGAATTCGGTGGCAATCTACAGGCCCTCCGCCCGACGGAATTGCCTGCAAACGCCCTATGGTGTCTGAAAGCGGTAATTGCAAGGGAAAACGATGAGGCGCTCAGTCGCGATCCTGATGCCGGCGCACCGCGTAGGTTTCGACCTTGGCGCGCAGGGATGCAAGCTCCTGCTGGATGCGGACCCATTCGTCCGCGATGTCGAGCTGATCTGTACCATCAGAAACAAGAACAGCCGATGGTTCAGGTCCGATGTCGGGCAACGGCGGCAGCTCATTATCACCGTCATGATGCAAAGCGCGGGCTGCCGGCATGATGCTTTCGTCGGTCGCATGCTCTTCCGTCGGCTCCGCATCAGCCAGCCACTTGCGCAGGAATACAGCGCAAAATGCCAGGCAGAGACCTACGAGGAAGCCGGTGGCCTGATTGCTCGCGAGATGATCATCCAGCGGCGCAGCGGACGCGACGGCCTGAGACAGCACGGTCAGCGGCGGCCTGACTTCAGACACCGTCATGGCGGCATTCTGCTGGTCGGCCTCGTAGCGGCTCTGTGCCGTCGCGACGGCATCCTGCAACTGTGCAAGATGGCCGAGGTCGACATCGCCCACCGCCTGACTGGCCGCCGTCATTTGCGCCGAAAGAGACGCCTGTTTCTCAAGAGCCGCTTTCACGTCCGCTTCGCTGCTGACAGCCAGCCGCTGTAGCTGGCTGCGCATATTCGCCGCGAGATCGTCGACCGTTGCCTGCTGCGCAAGCAGTCGAGGATGGCGCGGGCCGAGCTGCACGGAAAGCTGAGTCAGCTGCGACTTGGCAGCGTTGTAGCGGCTGCGCAGATCATCAAGCCCGGGCGATGAAAGATCGCCTGACAATGCACCGGTCAGCACCGATGCCGGCGTCGCCGATTTGACGGCTGCAAGACGGGCCTTGGCGGTGCGTACCGCCAGATCGGCTGCCTTTATCTGCACATCCAGCTGCTGACGCTGCTGCTGGAGCGCCGCCGCCGCCGCAATCTTGTCTTCGCCGTAGCGCGCCTTGAATTCGGCAAGGGTGGCGGAGGCGTGATCGAGTTCCTTGCGGCTTCGATCAGACGCCGTTTCGGTCCCACGCGACGTACCGGCCGCCTTTGCAACAGCGGGATCATAGAGAGTGGCGATAACAAGCCGGTTGGCAATATCGGCCGACCTGGCGGGATCGCTCGACGTAACGATCAGGCGCAGCAGGCCCGCCTGACCATCGATATCGACGGCAATATCTTTGCGCAGCGTTGCTTGAGCACGTGACGGCGCATCGGATGCATTACCGCTGCCGGAGAGCAGCTCGACGGCAACCCCGAGGGCACCTGCGCGACTGCCGGTAAACTCCGGATCGCGATCAAGCTTCATCCTGGCAACAATGTCGGACAATACGGACGGGGCAACGACGCGCTTCGCCGCGACATCCAACAGGGCCTGGCGCCCCCTACCTTCGCCGTCCGCATGCAGAACGGCCTGCGACACATAGAGCGGCGGCGGGGCAAGCAAGGTGGGAATGGCCGCTCCCGTCAGCGCGGTTGCAGCGATGAAACAGAGAGCGCCGAAGCTGAGGGACCAGCGTCCGGCCCGAGATACGTGTTCAACGACAATTGGAGCAGGGGCGGCCTGTCGCGGAAGCTCCCGCATGCCTTCCAGCAGATCGGGCACGAATTCCAGCAAATCGGGCATGGGCTCCGATGATGGCTCCGGCATCTCGCGGCGTTCTGAGCGGTAGGCATGTGGGACATCTTCCGCCTGCTCGGCCGCCGCCCCGATCACCAGCGATCTTTTTCGACCAGACACCGGATAGGGATCGCCATTCAACCGTCTGCGCAGGATGGCGCGCAGTTCCGCATCGCGCGGATCGTCGGAGTTGGCTGCACGCAGATCCGAGACGCCACGCAAGTCGTCGTCTTCGCCGTAAGGGGAGATATGTCGGCCAGATCGCCGCGAAACCTCTTGGGTTTCCGCATCGTCGGGGTGGAATCCGGTCCTGGCTTTGCTTTCAAACATGGCGGGTTATCTCGCGCACATGGTCCGAGACCAATGCAAATGGTTAACCCACTCTAAAATTTCATGCCAAAGAAAGAGTTAACGCCAAGCCCGCAAATACTAAAGCATTTCCGCTTTTCTTCGAATCGCGAAAACGCTTTAGGCTCTTGTTTCTTTGCGCATTCCGGACGGAAAAACGCTACGCACTTTTCCTGGAAATGCTCTAACTTGCTAATTTGCCCGGCGGAGCGATGCGCCGCTGCGGCAACGGATGGGGCTCGGCGCGAAGGACACGCTCCTTGCGGCCGAACTGATGCCTGACAACCTGATAGAAGAATAGCGGTATACCCAGCATGTAACGCCGCCAGAGCCTATTCGGCTCCAATACCAGACGGAACAACCACTCGCTGCGCATCGCACGCACAAGCCTTGGTGCCCGCGGCACCGTCTCGGAAACGAAATCGAACAAGGCGCCTACGGTCAGGACGAGGCGCGCATGCTGCGGGCCGACATGTTCTGCGACCCATTTTTCCTGCAGCGGCGTGCCCATGCCGACGATCAGAATATCGATCTTCTGGCGGCCGATTTCCGCGGTCACTGCATTGCTCCGCGCCGGATCGAAAAAACCGTCCGATACGACGACAAACTGGTGCCACGGGGCATGCTGGCGAAATCTCTCCGCTGCCTTTTCGACGACGGAGCGCTTGCCGCCCAGAAGGCCGATCCGTCTCGGCCGCTCCATGAATGTCAGCAGCGCGGGCACGAAATCCGTACCGTTCAAATTGGCAGGGAAAGGTTCGCCATGAGCAACGCGTGAAGCGATGTCGAGGCCAACGCCATCAGGAAGGACCAGATTGCGCTCAAGGACATTGCGGTAGCTGTCATCGCGCAGCATGACAAGCATGTTGTGAGCATTGACGAAGGAGATCGAGGTCTGTCCGACCGGCAGGGAAGCAAGCTCGTTGACGAAAGTCAGCGCGTCATCCCAGCCGAGATCGCACACCGGCAGATCGAAGATCATGCGGCGTGACGCGACGACGGCAAAATCGGCTACCTGGTTCAATCCAACACCCTCCTGCCCGACATCGCCAATGCGCATGATGCCGGTACGCATAAAGCTCATGCCCCTCACCGTTCATCGGTGCGGCGACTGGGAGGCATGGCTTGGAGGTGTTTATAGCAAGACAAATCCAACTTTCCGTTAGGAAGGAAGGTTGGATTTGCTGAAAGCCATCAGGGATCTGTTAAGCATATCGGCAAAACGTAAGACATCGCTTACATTATTATACCAACCGGCATCTTGCAACCGGAGCGATATTACTCGACCGGCACTTTGTCCTTGGCCGCATCCTGCACGATCTTGACAGGCTTGACCGTTCTCTTGCCGACGCTTTCCCCACCATGGGTTTCTTCCTTGGAAAGGTAGTCGAGCTGTTCGATCAGCACGTCGGCGACATAGTCCCCACCGAGTCGCTCATTCATCCGCTTCTTCAGATCGCTGCGGAAGGCGGCAACATCGAAATTCTGCGTATGGGCGATATCGATCATCTTGTTGCCGACCAACAGCGAAAAAAGTTCGTCTGTCGTCAGCTCCGGCAGAGGTACCTGAAATGTATTCGCCTTGCCCTTTTCCATCATGAAGGAAATGCGCGTCAGGAAATAGCCGGTCACCTGGCCGTTGGCGATGACGGGAACGTTGATCGACTCGCCCTTGACGAGCTCCTGCTGCGCCTTCTTGGCATCGTCAGGACTGATCGCGGGCGCCGTCGCCACTTGCACCGAAAAATAGACCGAGGCCAATGTTACGGCGCAGACCCACAGGCCGGTGATAACGAGCTTGATCATCCGGCCTCACGGACGCGGAATTGCTCCTGCGAATAGGTGCCGTCCGCATCGGCATTCTGCACGGCATTCTTCAGAATTTCGGCGACGGCGCGCACGGCCTCAAGATGAGCCTCGACGCGGCGGGCATTCAGAACCAGCTTTTTCTTCAGATCATGCAGCTGCTCGATATGGGTAGCGGCGAGATCGGCCGGATCGGTATCGCGAAACAGCATCGACAATTCGTAAAGGCAGCGGCTCTTGTGCGCATTCGATACCTTGAGGTCGAATTCCGGGTCGGTACCGATCCGGTTGTTCTCATTGTCGATAATCATCTCCAGGCGGCCAAGGACAGACTTGATCCGATAGTCCTGCGACATCATTTCCATGTTTGTTACCTCGCTCATGCTTTCTGGGACGTCAACGAATTCTGGTTGGTGATGCCGGTGTTGCCGTCGTTGTCGGCATCGGCAGCGGCCAGCGTCTTGCGCTGAAAATCGGTGATCGCGCTGAGCGCCATCTTCTTGTCGTTCTCATCGGTCGCGGTGTGGATAGCGCCGGTATTGCGCATCTTGTCGACCTGTTCCTTGTACATTTTTTCAGCGATGCCCACGCCGCCATTCTTGGAGATCGTGTCGCCCAGCTGCTCGGCCATCATACCCTTCCAGATCTCGCCGGCAGAGCCCTTGCCGTACAGCGTCTCGCTGCTCGGCAACATGTTCTTCACGAAGTTCTGCAGCACCATGGACTCGAACTTGCGATAGGCCTGCGGGACCTTGGTCCCGGCCACATGTGTATTGGCATTGGCGAGGCCCGCCTGGGTGGCGGCGCTGTTCATCGCATCCACAGTCGCGCCGAAGCCATTGCCGTTTTCGGCCAGGCTGGTGGCGGCGAAAGCGGCTCGATTGGCGGCAAGCTTGGCCTGCGCGACCTCGACATCAGCGGGATTGGCCGCCTTGACGACATCGAGGACCAAATCACTCGGAGGCGAAATAGCCACGTCACGTCTCCTTCTGCTCTCGCATACCCTGAAAATGCGCGGCTCAGCGCTCATCCCGGGGCATGTCGAATCAAACTGTCAGAGCAGATCGGCAACCCAACGCTGCGAATCCTGCTCCATGATCGCGATGATTATTATTTTTGAACCTTGCTGGAGGCTGGCGTTGCGCCGGCGAAGTGCTGATCGATGATATCGTAGACGGCATTGTCGTCCGATTCTCGCAATTCGAGCTCGCGGGCATCCTTCATGTGCTCTTCCAGCCTGTCGGCCTTGGTGCGCTCCTGCTGGACCTTCATCTGAATGAGCGTCTGGATGCTTTCCAGCTGCTGGTCACGGATCATCAGGCGGCCGTAGCGTTCGGCGTAGTGGATCGAGAATGCCATATGCACGGGGTCGACCGAGCCGATGGCAACCATGACGCGCTCCATCGCCTCCGTCACTTCCGAGCGCTGCCGGGTCGTGTCGGCAAGCTCGTTTTCCGCCATCCATTCCAGATGGCGCTGTACCGCGATCAGGCGCTTCAGTTTTTCGGACCGGGTTTTCTCCGCCATCGTCTACCTACCCGCCGGCTGTTTTCGCCAGCTCTGCTCGAATCGGGCTTCGTCATCTGTCCACCTGCGGGCTAATGCCCGTTAAAGACGGTGAGGAACGCACTGGAAAACTGACTGACCAGGGCCGCGATGCTGAGATAGAGCATGAACAGCCCTCCCATCAGCAGATACGGCGTGGAAATAAAATAGATCGGGATCTGCGGCGCCAGCTTGTTGATGAAGCCGATCGAAATCTGGAACATCAAGCCGTAGAGCACGAAGGGACTTGCCAGCCGCAGCATGATGAAGAACGTCGTCTCCAGCGTATCCGTAATCGAGATCAGCGCGGCGCGCGGTTCGATATGCCCGCCGAAGGGAATGAGCGAATAGGAATCGACCAGCGCCTGCAGGACATAATGGTGAAAGTCCATTATGAAGAGAATCATCAGCCCGCAAAAGCTGATGAGGCTGGTGAGCGACGTTTCGTTCGATTCCTCGATGATATCGGCGCCGCCGGGCGCATTGAAGCCGATCATCATCGATATGACCGTGCCGGTGAATTGCAGGCCCAGCGTATAGATCCTGGCCATCATCCCATACATCAATCCGATGACGGTTTCAGTGAAGATAAGGCCGATATAGGTCGCATCGCCCTTCGACACCTGCGGGTAGATCGTGTTCCAGAGCAACGGCAGGATCGCCATCGTCAGGGCGGCGGAAAGCAGCAGCCTGAATTGCGTGGGAACACGGCCGGAGGAAAATCCCGGGAGGACCATCATGCAGCCGCCGATGCGGCAGAAGGCGACGAACAGCGCCAGAATGGTCCCCTGGGGGTCGGTTATCATGAAATCGAACCTAGAATCTTGATCTCGATCCCCTTGGCCAATTCCACATGCGACAGGACCGGAAGGGTCGCGAACAGGCGTTCGATGATCATGCGCACATAGGAGCGTGTTTCCGGCGACGTGACAAGAACGAAGGGCATGCCCCTGTCCATGTATTCACGGATAACTTTGCCCGCCTGCTCGCTGAACTCTTCCAGGCTGCGCGGATCGATATCGAATTCGACGATTTCGCCCTTCTGGTCGCGCTTCAGTGCCTGATGGAAGATGAGGTCCCATTTGCTGCCGAGTCTGAGGACACGCAGCACGCCGTTGTCGGCCAGATCGCCACAGAGTTGCTGTGCCATGCGCACGCGCACGTGCTCGACGATCTGCTCGGTCTTGCGGACGTGCGGTGCGAGTTCGGCAACCGCTTCGAGAATGAGATGCAGGTTGCGGATGGAAACGCGCTCGGCAAGCAGCAGCTTCAGCACCGCCTGCAAGCCGGAATATGACATGTGCGACGAGCAGATTTCATCGGCCAGCTTCTTGTATTCCGGATCGAGGCGCTCAATCAGGATCTTCACGTCCTTATAGGACAGCAGTGCCGGCAAGTTGTTGCGGATGACTTCGCTCATGTGGGTGAGCACAACCGAGACGTTATCGATCGGCTGGAACCCTTCACGCTTCAGATCCTCGGTGAAGGCTTCGAGTACGGAAACGGCCGGCATGCCAAAAGCGGGTTCGCGAATCTCGTCGCCCGGTACGGTCGGCTTGCGGCCGGAACCGGTGACGACAAGCACTTCGCCGACGCGCAGCACGTTGGAAGCGATCGTCGTGCCATGGATGCGGATCTGATACGACTTGTCGGCAATCGCCATGTCGTCGATTACCTTGATTTCCGGCACGACGAAGCCGTATTGCGTCGCAAATTTCTTGCGCATCTTGCCGACGCGGAAGGCGAGCTCCTGGTGCGCGCCGAGCAAGCGGGTGGAGACGATCTTGCCGAGAGCCAGTTCGATCTCGGCGGTCTTCAGAACCGACTTGACCGAATCCTTTTCCATTTCCTTCGTCTGCATCACCTTCTGCTCTTCGGCATCGCGGCGAAGCTTGTTCTCGGCTTCGATCTGGCGCGGAATGAACCAGGCGCCGGCGGCCATGAGGCTGCCAAGGACGAGGAAGGGAAAGAGCGGCATGCCCGGCATGATGGCCAGGATGCCCATGAGGACCGCCGAGACGGCGAGCGCGCGGGGATAGCCGCTCAACTGATTGACGACGGCCTGGTCGGTGGAGCCGGATGTGCCGCCGCGCGAAACGAGAAGGCCAGCAGCGAGAGAGACGATGAGCGCCGGCATCTGCGACACCAGACCGTCGCCGACGGAGAGCTTCACAAAGACGTCCGCGGCCTGGCCGATCGGCATGCCGTGACGGAAATAGCCGATGATGATGCCGCCGAAGACATTGATACAGGTGATCAGAAGGCCGGCAACCGCGTCACCGCGCACGAACTTCGAGGCACCGTCCATCGCGCCGAAGAAGGAGCTTTCCTCTTCCAGCTCGCGGCGGCGGCGCTGCGCTTCCTTCTCGTCGATCAGGCCGGCTGAAAGGTCGGCGTCGATCGCCATCTGCTTGCCGGGGATGGCGTCCAGGGTGAAGCGGGCGCCGACTTCGGCGATACGCGTCGCACCCTTGGTGATGACGATGAAGTTAATGGTAATGAGGATCAGGAAGACGATCAGACCGATGACGAAGTCACCCGACATCACCAGGCTGGAGAAACCGGCGATGACGCCGCCGGCCGCATCGTGCCCTTCATAACCGTGCGAAAGGATGACGCGGGTCGTGGCGATATTCAGCGCCAGACGCGTCATTGTGGCGATCAGCAAAATCGTCGGGAAGGACGAGAATTCCAGCGGCTTCTTGATCCAGAGCGCAACCATGAGGATCAGCACGGAGAAAGCGATCGAGAAAGCCAGCCCAAGGTCAATCAGAAATGGCGGGATCGGCAGGAACAGCACGCACAGGATGACCATGATACCGAGGGCGAACCCGATATCGCGAATGCTGGGATTGGCTTTGGGAAGTGCTATTGCGGGTGGTTGTGCCATCGACCGGTTCCGTCTCTTCATGAGAGGTGGCAAACGGCTGAGCCGCCTGCCCTATTGGAACCGACCTCTAAAGGTCGAAGCTTGCGCGAGCATGGCCGTTGCCATCGATGAGCGCGATCCGGAGGCCGAAATGGCCTTCAGATTTATCTTAGAAACCCGATTGGATGCGGGAGAAGACGAGATTGGTGAAGATCGAAATCTGTGCGCCGACGAACGGCGCCGAGATGCCGATCGTGACCATGACGGCGACGATCTTCGGCACGAAGGTCAATGTCGCCTCCTGCACCTGGGTCAGCGCCTGGATCAGGGCGATCACCAAACCGACGACCATGGCGGCGATAACAGCCGGTCCGGAAGCCACAAGCACCGTCCAGATTGCCGCCTGGAAGATATCCAATGCATCGGCTTCATTCATGGCATGTCCACTCCCGGTTCAGCGGCACATCATGTGCCGCTGGTCGAATCCGTGCTCGACGAATCGCTGCTGGTGCTACTATCGCTCGACGTGGTCGGCTGATCAATGGTCGTGCCCGCCGGAGCGATCGTTACGCCCGCCTGGATCAGAATCTTGTCGCCGGCATCGGTCTGGGCGATGATACCGTCCGTGTAGACGGTCACTTCCTTGATCGTGCCTGTCGTCTTACCATCGGCGCTCATGATCTGCTTGCCGATATAGTCGGATGCCTGCGAGATCCATTGGTTCTGCAACACCGTTTCCAGATGCGAGTTCGTCTGGATCTGCTGCTCGACCTGGGAGAAGCTCGCCAGCTGCGAAATCTGCTGGCTGGCGTCCATCGGTGACGTCGGGTCCTGGTTCTGCATCTGCGCGATGAGAAGCTGCAGGAAGTCGTTATAATTCAGGCTGGCGCTCGCCGATGCGGCAGCCGCGCTCGAAGAGCTTGAAGTACTGCTGGTGCTGGTGCTGCTGGTGACGGTGTCTACCGCTGCCATGGAGCAATCTCCCGACGGATGTGCTCGATCGTCGCCGCCGGCATTTCCTGGTTGTTCAGAATATTGTCTTCGACCGGGTAGAGGCCACGGATCGCCTTCAGCGCATCGAAGGCACGGCCGGTGGCGACAAGGCCGTCAATGCGCTTCAGCTCGGCCAGCACTTCCTCATTGTGGAAGCACGACAGCAGCATGACGATCGACTTGCGGAACATAGCCGTCGACTGTTCCTTGCCTTCCGGATTGATGAGAATCATCTGCGCGATGAAATAGAGCTGACGCAAGGGCGTCGTCGCGTCCTCGGGCTGGAGCACGTGGTTCTCGAGCAGGAATGTCACATCATTCAGGAATTCCAGAGCAACCTTGCGATCGACGCGCAGGACGGCTCCGTTGATAAAGATCTTTTCCCCGGCTTTAAGCGATATGCGAAGCGTACTTTTCATTTAAGTCCATCCCTGATGATGGTGGTGACATCGATGATGCCTTGATAGTTTTCCGACTGGCGCCGCCTGATCCGTTCGCATTCCTTCAATATCCAGATGGCGATCGAAATCAGATTGGCGCGCAGTTCGACGTTGAGCTGGTTCTCCGGGCTTTTGAGGTCCTCGACAAAGCTTACCCATAGGCGTCGCGTATAGAAGAGAGCCTCGATCGCTTCACGGCCGTATTTCCCCGCATCACGGGCCGCAGAGAGAAGAGCTACCGACCGGTCCAGAACTTGTCGTTCTCGTTCCTTGGCGTCGGCCACTGCATCCTGCATGACTTCCGCATATGAGAACTGATACATTCATGCATCCTTCCTGGTCATTACTTCCCTTTGATCATCAAAGGTAATTTACAAGGCTTAACTGCTGGATCTTGGAAACAATCGTGTAAGCCGTTTCGAGCTGTGTTTGGAGACTATTGACCTTGGTCGACGCCTCATAAGGGTCGACTCCGGTCAAGTCGCCGATACTGGTGTTGAGAATGGTCTTCTGAGAGTTCAGCGTCGTATTCGCATCCGACAGCCGTGATTGCGAGAGACCAAGCTGGCTTGCCTGGCTGTTCAACCCGTCGATCGACTGGCGCGTATAGCTGATAGCCTGCTGCGTGACAGTATTCACCGCGCTTTGATTGAGACCGGGTGGCGTGCCCATCAGTGCGTTGGTCACACTGGTCGCCAGTGCCAGATACCGCATACCGGATGAATTCGAGTTCGTCGAGGTTTCGATGACCTCCGAATTATTGATGCGGCTCGTCATGTTCTGATCAGACGCACTCGACCAGCTCGACCAGCTGCTATCGGAGGTGAACATCGGCTCGACAGTATTGGTGATGAAATCCGTTATCTGATCCGCGGATATGGTATCTGCGGTTACAGGCGGCGACTGATTTGCCATGTAGGTCGTCAATTGCGACTGAATATCCGCGTTCGTTGCCGAGGAATTGTCCGTCATCGGCTGGACATCGGTATTGGTTCCGGCAAAGAGATACTCGCCATTCACCATCGTATTGGCCGATGCGATGACACTCGACAGGGTCGATGTCGCGGTCTGCTGCGCCAGGGCGACGCTGCTGCCATCGGTGTTGCCACTTAGCGCCACGAGCTGGTCCATCAGGTTCTGCGCCTGCGTGCCCATGCCGGTCAAGGCGGTCTGCGAAGTCGTCATGCGCTGGTTCGCAACGGAGTTGCTGCTGAGAATGGAATCGATGCGAGACACGTCCCGCGTCAGATTTACATTCAGCGACGTGCTGCTGCCGAGCGCGACCCCGATGTCGGCATAGACGCCCGTGGTCGCCTCCGTCGAAGCGCTCGTCATCTCATTCTGCGCCTGACGAATCGTCTGGCGCATGGCGTTCTGAATGGCCGTGCTCGAAATGAAAGAAAGTTTCATGGCTTAGCTCGCAATATCCAATACCGCTTGAAGCATTTCATTGACTGCGTTCAATATCTTCGTTCCAGCCTTGTAAGACTGTTCGATATCCATCATCAGCGTCAACTCTTCGTCGAGATTGACGCCCGTCGCGTTCGAATAGGCGCTCGAGGAGCGCGAAAGAGCAGCAGAGGTATTTTCCCCTGCGGTCGTTGCCGTGCTGCGCTGACCTTCGAGCCAACCGACGGAGCTCGCCGAATAATCCATGAGCGTGGCACTGGTGTCGGAGCCGGCCGTAGGATCGAACGCCATTTTCGTATTCATGCCGGTGATGTAGGCATCAAGCTGGGTGGAATATCCACTGTCGCCGCTGGTATTCTTGGTATAACCGGTTTCGCCGGTAGTACTATCGTTGTTAATACCACCATCACGCAGCAGTGTTGGATCACCACCTTGGGACGTGATTAATTTCGAATTAACGGTTATCGAACCGGCCAAACCCGTAACCGCGGTGGCATCGGTCGGAACACTGCCGCCGGTCCAGGTAAACAGACCGGGCAGGGTCGGCTTTGAGGAATCGCTATTCGTTTCCGCGAAAACCGTAACCAGCCCTCGAGCCATTTCATCGAGCTGCTTCTGATAGGTCGGCGCAACATCATCACGAATCTGAAGTGCTGCCTGAAGCGTGCCCTGTGCCGTCGTATTCGCACCCTGACCCGAGGTCAGCGCAACGCCATCAATGTAAACGCCGTTGCCTGTCGTGTCTGCCGTATAGGTCGTCGTCGGCTGAAACGTCACCGTGCGCGGAATGGTCTCGAACAGGGTCGTCCCGCTCGTGGTGTAGAGCGCCATGTCGTTGTTGCCGCGCGTCACGGTTGTCACGCCGACAATCTTCGAAATCTGATTCAGGATCGAATCGCGCTGATCCATCGCGTCGGCAAGGGCGCTCGACGTCGGGCCAGCGGTGGTCGTTGCCGATTTCACCGCGTCGTTGGCGGTCTGGAACTGCTTCAGCAGACTGTTTAGCGTGTCGACGTCGGAGCTGATCTGCTTGTCGGCGTCGGTACGGGCGCTCTGCACTGCCGTCGTGGCGTTGTTGAGCGATGTGGCCAGGCTCTGAGCAGCATTGATCGCAGATTGCGCCGCCGTAGCATTGGACGGCGATCCCGAATAATTCTGCATCGCATCTTGGAATGCCGACAGATAGGTCGCCGGCGCGATCTCGTTGTCGTTGCCGCCAAGCGTGGCCGACTGAAGATTGGTATAGGCGTTCAACAGCAGCTGCTGTGCCGCATCCGACGACGCCGAGCTGAGATAGGTTTTCTGCAGCGCCGGTTCGCTGCTGCGGGCAATCTGCACCACCTGAGCGCCAGCCATGTTGGTCGTTACGACCGCCTGACGACGCGAATAATTCGTGTTGTTGGCGTTGGCGATATTGTTCGACACGACGCTGCTCTGCGTGCCGGTATTGTTGAATATTGCCTGCGCGTTATTGAGAGCTGTTGTGAGCGACATGACTGACTCGATACCCTATTCGTTTTAGCGCGGCAGATTGGCCGAAGGCGCGCCGGAAGTGTCGGAATAGCCTGTCAGAACAAGGCCGGCGAAATAGACCAGATTGTCATTGGCAGCGGATGGACGATCGCCGGAGCGAACCGGCAACACCCTTCCGCAAGCATGCTGCAAGACGCGAGCACCGTCGCCAAAAGCGACGCCGAGGCGAGCCGCCGGTGCATCCGCTTCCGCAAGTACGGTCTTCATGCTGCCGAAATTCCTCATCTGGAATCCTCGTTATCCTTCATACGACTGAGAGTAGGTGGTGGGCCTTGCGTGAAGCTGTCTGAGAGGACGAAAAACCGATCATCGCGAAAAGCGTCGTCAAGAGCACTATCAAGCGGCCCTACCGCCAGCTGCTGCGTGTCGAAATGGTAAGGGGCAACGTACCTTTCGGCGCCATATCGATCCGGCAGCCAAAAAGGAACAGGCCCGAGAATCAAATGATTCTCGGGCCTGTTCATGAGTTTATTACCGGGGATGCACGACCGGGAGCATCAGCTCCAATCGATGCAGTAACCGAGGAAGCGCTTGGAATCGACCGGGTCGAAGCCGAGCTTCTTGCGCAGCTTCTTGCGCAACTTGGAAATATGGCTTTCAACCACGTTCTCTTCGACTTCCTCGTCGAAGATGCCGTAGATGGCGTTGAAGATCTGCGTCTTCGTCACACGGCGACCGCGATTGGAGATCAAATATTCGAGGATGCGGCGCTCGCGGCGCGGCAAGGCAAATACGGAACCGTTGATTTCCGGATCACGGCCATCCGCGAAGACGCGAATGGGGCCGATATCGGTATAGTTGCTGATCGCCTTCAACCGGCGGCGGATCGCCGCGGCCCTGGCAAGGATTTCGCGAGGATGCACCGGCTTGCGCACGACATCGTCGACGCCACAATCGAAAAGTGCAAGCGTGGCTTCCAGCGAGGGCTGGTCGCTCACCGCGATGACAGGTGCTGCCGTCCGGTCGCGAATAGCCCTTGGGAGCTCATGCACCTGCTGGCCCTGTCCGATCAGAAAGGCTTCCACAGCGGCAATATCGCCCTCTGCCGCCGTCGTGACCCATTCGCCGAATTCACGCGGATCAAATCCCGTCGAAGGGATGCCCTCGCGTCCAAACAGTGATGTATATCCGTCCTTAACGAGCTCTCGCTCATCAACCACTACGATCATTCGTCCGCCTCCGAATCAGTGTGGTGTTTCGATGACCTATGGGTACGAATCGGGCGAATCACGAACAACTGTCGGAAATGAGTGGCAGAAATTAATAATTGATTAACTATACGGGTGCGATTTGCACTAGATGTAGTAGGTAGTCAGCGTTTTACACCGATAAAAAAGTTGTTAGCGGGCGTATTATTAACATGCGCATTTTAGGCAAATCCACGGCAGTCAACTGCTTCGATTGGGTTAGCGGCGGCTAACCGGAAGCGATGCACAACTTATGGGTGTCTAATCCCGACAGAACGTCGCCGCATTGGGCGTCCATTTTCCGTAGCCGGTGGCGACCAGATTGGCGATCACGCGGCAGACATAGACCTTCTGGGCGGGGTCGTTGTTCGGTCCGGCGTGGTATCTAGCTACCGCCATCGTCCAGGTCTCATGCCTGTCATGCAGATTGCGGAGAAATTTTGCGGCATACTCGACATTACTGCGCGGGTCGAACATGGCGGTGACGGATGTAAAGTTTTCGCCATGGAAATACTGATTGATCTGCATACAGCCGACATCGATAAGCTTTGCCCCATTCTGCCGCGCCGCGGCGAATATCTGCAGGGCGGCGTCCTCCGATGGCGGAAAGATCGGACGCCCCTCGACATTGAGAGCGTAGGGATAGAGCGATCCCTTGCGCCCCGTCTCTGTCAGACCGACCGAATAAAGGATCCCTTCCGGTATGCCGTATTTTGCGGCGGCAGACTGGATTTCGCGTTCGCAAAGGCCCGCGGCACCATTGTCAGGCGGCGCCGCATTGCCCGATGCATGCGCCTCAGAGGTAAACCGCCCCAGAGCGAGAACGCTGCATGCCACCAGCAGCGCCGTCCTCAACACCGCGCTCACCCGAACTGCGATTGCCATCGTTTCCATTTGCCTGCTGCCCTGAATAGTTCTGGCCTCTGGAGCGTGCGTCGCCCCCCTGTCCCTGGTTCAACAGGGACTGCTGCTGTGGCTGGTTCGATCCGGAATTGCGACCGCTATCCGACTGCTGGTCGGCATTGGACGCCAGGGAGACGGTGATATTGTCGACCTGATAGCCTTGCGCGCGCAACGCATCGACCATGTGGCTTTGATCGGCGTGAAGCTGCCTGTAGGCTTCGCTCGTCTGAACCTTCAGGTCGACGCTCAACTGGTCGCCGGAGAGCCGCATGGTTGCCGTCACGTCGCCGAGATTGTCGGGGCTCAGCTGGATCTTCAGCGTGTTGACGACCTTGCCGGTGCTCGTCAGGTTCGCGGCATTGGAAAGCGCCGAACCCGGCTGCATCGCCGCCGACCATTCGCGATCACCGGCCATGGTTCCGGCAACGAGCGCCGAGTTGGAAGCAAGCCCCAGGTAACGGCGCGAATCGAGCACGGTGACCGCGACCGCATCGCCGCCGGCTGCAGCACCGACCTTGACATCGGCAACGTCATCGCTGCCCTTGCTGATCGACAGGTCGAGCGCGCTGCCTCGGCCGTCCGCCCGCGTCAGACGGAATGTTTGCGCGGCATCCGTTCCCTTGGCATCATCCGGCAACGTCAAGGCAGTGTCCGAAGCATCATCAGCGAGTGCTGCTTGGCCTGATGGCAATGACTGGACCTTCGAATCGTCTGCCGTCTTGCCGGTCTGCGTCGTGCTGACTTGGGTCGTGCTAACCTGCGCCGCAACAACGGGCTGCGCAACGTTCAGCAGCGACAAGGCATCGGAAATCGTATTGGTCGGCTGGCTGTCTTGTGTCGATGCAGACTTACCATCGTCCGTGGACTGGACATTCTTTCCATCCTTCACGGCGGGCGTTTTACCGTCGCCCTTGACCGGCGCCGTCTGACCATCGGTCGTCGCGACATCGGCCAATTGCTGCGCGATCTCGGCCAGCTGATCGAGTGCCGTCGGCTGCGCCGGCACCTTGCCGGCATCGGTCGTCGGCGTGGTCGGATCGGCGGCTGCGGCCGGCTGATCAGCATCAACGGGGGTCGCATCGCCTTCGGCAGCGGCCGAAGCTGCTTTCTGCAGCTCTATCAGCGATTTCGAGAGCGATGCGGCGCCGGCGGTCTGAGAGGCTTTCGCGCCCTTGGCAAGGCCGGCGGGGTTGGCCAGATTGGCTCCGGACGTATCGATCATTCCAGCTCCGGCATTGGCGCTTTCATCAATGGTGAGGGTTATCGACGCAAGATTATTCGCTGCCGTCTTCACCGTGCCCGTGTCCTCATCCGCATCGTCACTGGATGTCGTGTTCGCATTCGTCGTCACGTCGGTTCCGGTATTCGAACCGGCGGATTTGCGTCCATTGCCGAGCGAACTGGTCAGCGCATCGATAAAACCCTTGCCATCATCCTGCTTTGTGGAGCGAGCGCCCTTGGCAACAGCAAGAATATCCGCCCCTGATGAGGCGCCAGACACACCGATGTCGTTCATATCTAATGACTTTCCTGCTTCAACAGGCCGTCGATGGCATCCAGCTTCGAGCGGCTCGTCGTGACGAATGCGTTGAACGAAGAGTCGGCCTCCTGCCGCCCTCCTTCCGGGGCGGGAGCCGCGTTTGCCGGGGCTCCCTGCTCAACACCCGCCGTGCCGGGAGATTGGCCTCCCGCTTGATTCGTCACAGCAGCATCGTGTTCAGTCTTCTGTTGGTTGGGCAGGTTAGGAACATTGCCTTGCCCGAGGCTTGCAGCGTCGGGCGTGCGCAATATCTCCTGCGCCACCGCCTTTGCGGCGTCGCGCAGAGCCCGGTCGCGCGCATTCAGTTCACCCGCCGGCATCTGGTTCACATCGTTGATCGCCGACTTCAATTCAGGCGTGGATATGCCTGCCACGCCGCCATAGAAGTTCGCCAGCGCGCCAAAGGCATCGCTGCCGTCATTGGAGATCGCCTGAGCGCGGTTGGCTGCCAGCGCGGCGAGATCGGCTTTGCCGGCGATTGCGGCGCGGCGTGCCATCCGCAGATAGATCTCCCGCTGTCTCGGCGGGTCCATGAAGGACAGGATGTCGATGATGTCCTGCTGCTTGACATCGGAATCGTGATCCACCACCAGCTGCACGAAAAGATCGGCAAACTGACTGGCGTAGGGCGAATGCAGGAAGCGCCTGGTATAGCGCCGCGCATAGTCGAGCCCTTGCTGCACCATGCCCGCATCGGCGCATAGAGCCAGGGAACGACGCAGCGCCGATTCCTCGACGATCGTACCGGGCGCCATCAGCCGCGCCCAGTCGTAAAGCGGCAAGGCCGCCTTGGCGTTCTTGCCCGACATCACATTGCCGGCAACCAGCGAGAGATAGGGACCGATCGGCTTGTCGCGATATTCCTTGGAGATATCGACAAGCGTGTTGACGACGAGCAGACCCTTGCCGTTCAGATATTTCCTGAGAACATCTGCAACGCGATTGTCGAAATTGCCATTGACGTCGCGCGACATCAGATATTCGAGCGTTTCGGGATTGCCGCCGCTCATGGCGTAGATCAAGGCCGCATCAACATTGCGGTTGTCCTCGAAGACTGATTTATCCGCATTGCGCAAGCGCTCGTCTATGGTGGCGAGCAGAAAGCGCTGCATCTCTCCGGCGGAACTGTCACCCGCGACAACGGAATCCTGGACGAATTCGAGCGAGCGCAGCATCTTGTAGAGCGGCAGACTGTCCTGCCCCTCGGCGCTTGCAACCCCCGGCATCAACATGCCGAGGGTAAGCGTGAGCGCAAGGTGATGACGATGCTGTTTGCGCGCCATGGACTATCCCTGCTTGCCTTGGGACTTGCCCTTGCTTGAAGCGGGCTTCGCGGGAGCTTGCGTTCCTGAAGCCGCGGGGTCCGTCGCCGCCTGGTTCGAGGGGTTAGCGATCAGGATCTCGATACGGCGGTTGGCATCGTTGAAAGGATCGTCGGGCAGCTTCAGACGCCGGTCCGCAAAACCGGAAACTTGAACTATCCGCTTTTCGTCCAGCCCGCCGCTCGTCAGCATGTAATAGGCACTCTGGGCGCGATCGAGCGACAGACGCCAATTGTCGTTGCGGCCGCCGACCATATAGGGGCGCCCGTCGGTATGACCGCGGATCAGGATCGATCCCTTCTGTTCCGCCAGGATCTTTCCGATCTTTTCCATCGCCAGCACCATTTCGCGCCGGGGAACCGCCGAACCGATATTGAACATGGGATCGTTGGTCTGATCAGAGATGGTGACAAGCACACCGCCTTCCGCGGCGCTAACCTGCAGCCCCTCGGCCAACTGACCGGCAACGCCCTTGATCTCGGCCTGGATCGCCTGCTGCAGATCCTTGGCTTCCTGCTGCTGTGCCTTGGTCGGTTGAACATCCTTGTTCTGGGGCAAAGCGGCATTGTCCTCAGGTGCGGAGGCATCGCTCTGCGCCATGGCCTTGGCAACCTGTTGAGCCTGCGTCTGCTTGTCCTGCTGTTTGCCGGTCGCCTGCTGCTCGCTCACCGTCGGCTGCTGTTCAGGCATCTGCGGCTGATCGGCCGGCTGGCCGGCATCGGCCGCCGTTGCCTTCGACAAGGCGATGACTTCGCCCTTGGGCGATTGATCCGACTTGGCGGACTGTTCCTCGTTCGCCTTCTTCGAGGCGCTCGAAACCTGCACCTGCTTGGTCCAGAAATCCGGATCGAATGGATCGCGATAGGCCTGACCACCATCCGCACCGGTCGCCGGACCCGATTGGGCCGCTCCACCGTCGCCCTTGGCGCTGACATTGGCCTGCTGACCGACTTCCTGTGCGATCTCGGCCAGGACCGAATAAGGATTCTCGAAGAAATCCGCTTCGGAATAGTTCGTCTGGTCGCCCGAGGTCGAGGTCAGGTCTTCGCCGGTCTTGGCCGACTTGCCGTCGTTCGGCTTATCCTGAGCCTTATCCGACTTCTGCTGGTTCTTTTCGCCTTGCGCCTGATCGACGGGCTTCTTGAGGCCCTTTTCCGTCGGCTTCTCGTCGGCGAGCTTGATAGGATTGAAATAGGAGGCGACCGAGGCCTTCGTCTCCTCGTTGGCGGCGTTCACCAGCCACATGACAAGGAAGAAGGCCATCATGGCCGTCATGAAGTCGGCATAGGCGATTTTCCACGCGCCGCCATGGCCGCCTTCGTGATCGCCGCCGCCGTGGCGCTTGACGATGATGATCTCGTGCTTGCCGTGATTTTGATCGCCGTCGCTCATTTCAGGATCTCTTTCAAGCTAGCGGCCCAGGCGGACATGCGGGTGACGAGAACGCTCTCGCCGATCGTGACGGTGAGATCGACATCCTGAGCCTCGACGTGGCGCAACAACGCGCCGTCATCGCCGAGATGGCTGTAGAGAACCTCGAAGAGATGGTGCGGACCACTGACCGAGATCGGCCCGACGCTGCCATCGAGGATCGCAGCCCTGACCAGCTCGGCAAGATCGGCGACGGCCTTAGCCGTCAGCGTCTCGGTCATGATCGGCGCAAGAATGGCGGCAGCTTCCGTGCTGATCGCCTGCCCGAGCATCGTGGCAATGCGCGTCATATCGGCAGCGATCTTTTCCGCCGCCTGCTCTTCGTAGCGTATCCGCAGCGCATCCATTTCTGCCCGAAACGACTGGGCCATGCCGTCGATCTCGGCCTGATGCTTTAGTGTCAGTTCCTGGGTCGCTGCCTCATGCCCTTCCGCATAGGCGACGCGGCGCTCGGCCTCGACATCAACGGGCGGCTCGAGCGGGCTTTCGGGAAACTCGACCGGTTCCGCAAAGGCCATATCCTCGACATGAGGCGGCGGAACCTGTTCGGCGCTGAAATCCTTGAGATATCGGGACAAAGTCAAGCTCACGCGCGCATCTCCCCATTCGCGTCGCAGAGACGCTGCAAGTCGATGCCGACAGCCGGCCGATCCATTCCCATTCTCAAAACGTCGATCATCACGCTTCCGGTTTCCGTCCTCAGGCAGCACCTTCCGGGACCAATGTCACCGGCACATTGCGCAGCCAAGCCACTGCGAAGGACCGTAGGCAGTCAAACTTGTGCGAGGATGAATGCAATGCGGTATTGCCGACCGGACGGTGCCGCCCGGCAATCATTTCGATTGGAGAATAATCAACACCTTGCTCGCCATGCTATTGGCGATCGACAAAGCCTGCACGCCCATCTGCTGCGCCGTCTGCAGGGCGCTCTGCCGCGCAGAGGCCTCTTCCATATTCGTGTCGACGAGATCGCCGACGCTGCTCTTGATGGCATCGCTGAGCTTGGAAATGTAATCCGATTGATCGTCGATATTCGACTTCATCAGACCCAATGTCGAATCCGCTGATGTTGCCGATTTCAGGAGCGAGTTGGTGACATTGATCATGTCGGTCAGTTCGTCATCGGTCGTGCTGCTCGATAACGCGATCTCGGTTCCACCCGTCGGCGTCGTGCCGCCGGTGGCGGAGAGGAGGTAATAGTTGCGAGGCGTGCTGCTGCCGCTGCTCGAAGTATCGAATGTGCTTGCATCGACATTCTTCGTCAACAAACCGCGCTCGGGTTTGACTGTATCGACCATCAAGGTCTGCGAGCTGTCATAGCCGATCGTCGTGAAGCTGATCTGGCCGCCCGTTCCACGCGTGAAGTTGCTGATCACCGACTGCTGCGTGGAGGGCTGCTGCTCCGTATTATAGAGCCAGTTCTCGCCGGAAAAGGATGCCGACTGGGTGACGGACTGCAGCTGATTCTTGAGCTGTTGAATGTCAGAATTGACGGCAGTCTTGTCGGTGCCTGGCTCCTTTGCCGAAACCAGCTTGGACTGGATCTGGGTCAGCAGACTGACGACCGTATCCATGGCGGTGGATGCGGTATCGACCTTGGAGGCGCCGAGGCCTAGCGCATCCGTAATCGTGGAAAGGCTGCTCTGGTCCGAGCGCATGGTGGTCGCCATCGACCAATAGGTGGGATCGTCGCTCGCCGTCTGGATGCTGTAACCGGACGAGACCTGCTGCTGCACGACATCGAGATCTTTGTTGATACCGCGCAACACGGTCAGCGCCGCCGACGTGGTAGGATTCGTCGTCACATTGCTCATCTGAAAATCCGTAGTTCCATTGGGACTGGCAAGCCGGACCGATCCGGCAGCAACGATTGGCCTCATGCCCACCAGCGGGAGATATCCCAGCGCGGCCCGTCGCTAGAGCGCAGTCCGGCAATCGCTTGGAAGGAGAACGAAGGCCGAATCTGCGCAGAGACTGCAAATCAATTAGCGACAACGTTAACAAAAGCTTATACGCGGCGACAAGAGGGAAATGCCGCCGCGCCATTTCAACGCAAGCTCCAGTCAAGGCTCACTTGAAGAGAGCAAGAACATTCTGCGCGCTGGTGTTGGCAATCTGCAGCGACTGGATGGCCAGCTGCTGCTGGGTCTGCAGCGCCGAGAGCCTGCTTGATTCTTCTTCCATATCCGCGTCGACGAGCTTGCCGACACCGGAATCGATGGTATCGCGCAGGGTGGAGACGAAGCTCGTCTGCAGATCGATGCGGGTGGAGAGAGAGCCGAGCTGCGAAGCCGTGCTGTTCATGGCGTTGAGGGCGCCCTGCACCAGGTTCATCGCCAAACCGATATCGCCGCTCGTCATGTTGGTGATATCGAGGCTGAAGACGGAATAGTCGTTGCCGCTGATGGTCTGCTTGCTGCCGAGAATGCCCGAGCTCGTGTCGATCGTTCCGCTGCTGTTCGCGCCGAACAGGACGTTGCCCTGCGAGCCGGTATCGAAGGCATAGCTGGTGCTGTTGACGGAAACCGTACCGTCATTGTTGCGCACGAAGGAGGAGACGACGGAGGCAGAGGCGCCACTGGCCGCATACATCCAGTTCTGCCCGGAGAAGGAAGCGGATTGCGCAATGCTCTCCAGCTGCTGTTGCAGCTGCGTGACTTCTTCCTGGACGTCAGCCTTCGACACGCTGTTTTCCGTTGCCGCGACGAGTTTGTCCTTGATCTGCTGAACGACGGTGATGGCATTGTCCATCGCCGTATAGGCCGTGTCGACTTTGGCCGCACCCAGGCCCAATGCGTCCGAGACGGCTGAAAGCGCACTATTATCGGAGCGCATGGTGGTCGCGATCGACCAATAGGCGGCATTGTCGGCTGCCTTGGCCACTTTGTAGCCCGAGGAAACGCGGCTCTGCGTATCCTGCAGGTTCGTGTTGATGGAGCGCAGGGTCTGGAGGGCGGACATCGCCGCGTCGTTAGTGAGGATGCTGGTCATCGAAAAGTGCCCCTTATGGCTGAATTTGGAAGGGACATTCCGGTCTGCGGCCGGGAACGGCAATCAGCCTCATGCTTGTTAACCGCCTCTTAGGAGAGGTTAACCAACCGTTGCGCTAGCTGCAACTGACAGGAATAGGGTTAATAAAAGATTAATGCCGACCACAAAAGTTAACGGAATCATCCTTTCCGTTAAAAGACCATCAGGCGCCGCGCCATCGTTCTACACCACCCTTAGCTGAATCCGAGAGGGATCAATCCGCACAGCGTGCGCCGACGTGCCACTTTCCGCCCGGATATCATCCGTTCGACGGGCAGCAAGAGACCGCAAGTCAGCCTCGCGCCACCTTCGGCGTCGTAGATAGCAGCTATCCGTCCAATGTCGGACGAAGACGGCCGTCATCCCCAGCGGCGTTCCGGCGATGGTGTCGGCAGCGGCGGCCATATGCGAGGTTGAGATGTTCAGTTTGCAGGACGCCGGACGGGCGGCGGTTGATCGCCAAGAGCGAACAAGCCTCGACCCCGACGACTGGCAGGCTCTGCGCAGGCAGGGTCACCAGATGCTCGACGACATGTTCGATCATCTCCAGACGCTCGGAACGAAACCCGTCTGGCAACATGCCCCCTCCTCCATCCGCGCCCTGTTCGATGTACCATTGCCGGTCGAATCCAGCGACCTGGCCGAAGTCCACGCCATCTTTCGGGAAAATATCCTCCCCTATGGCAGCGGCAACATTCATCCCGGTTTCATGGGCTGGGTCCAGGGCGGCGGCACCGTTACCGGCATGCTGGCCGAAATGCTCGCCGGCGGGCTGAATGCCAATCTCGGCGGGCGCGACCATATGCCGATCGAAGTCGAGCGCCAGATCATCCGCTGGACGCGCGAGATCTTCTCCTTTCCGGAAACGGCCGGCGGCATTTTCCTCACCGGCGCATCGCAAGCCAATTTCGTCGCGTTACAGATCGCCAGATGCCGGAAGCTCGGCCGCGATGTGCGTGCAACCGGTCTGTCCGACGAATCCCGGCTCGTCGCCTATGCCTCGAACGAGGTTCATGGCTGTGTTCCCCGCGCTTTCGAAATGTCCGGTATCGGCAGCGATCAGCTCCGGCGCATAGCCGTCAATAACCTTGGTCAGATCGATATCGGCGCGCTGGAACAGGCGATCCTTCGCGACAGGCGGGAAGGTCTTGTGCCGTTCCTCGTCATCGGCAGTGCGGGAACGGTCAATACCGGCGCCGTCGACGACCTCGCCGGTTTGCGGCATATCGCCGACACTTACGATCTTCATTTTCACGTCGACGGCGCGCTGGGTGCCCTCGGCGTATTGAGCTCTGACCTCGCGCATCTGTTTGCGGGGATCGACAGCTGCGATTCGCTCGCTTTCGATTTCCACAAATGGGGTCAAGTGCCCTATGATGCCGGTTTCCTGCTCGTGCGGGACAGCGAATGGCAGCGGCAGACCTTTGCTTCGGATGCCGCCTATCTCAGCCGTGCAGCCACCGGGCTTGCCGGCGGAGACTGGTGGCCCTGCGACTACGGCCCGGATCTGTCGCGCGGCTTCAGGGCGCTGAAGACCTGGTTCACGCTGAAAACCTACGGCGTCAAAGCTCTGGGAGACGCGATGAGCGCCAACTGCAGGCTGGCCCGCAGGCTGGCCGAGCGCATCGAACAGGAACCTCATCTGACATTGCTCGCACCGGTCGCGCTCAATATCGTCTGCTTCGCCTATGTCGGCGCGGACGGAACGATACCTGCGTCCATCAATTCCCAAATCGTCGAGCGGCTGCATGCCGAAGGCCGCGTCGCTCCATCCCTGACCCATCTGAACGGGCAGCCGGCAATCCGCGCCGCGATCGTGAACCACCGCACGCGTCAGGCGGATATCGACCAGCTCGTTCATAGCGTTTTGACGATCGGCTCCCGACAGGATCTCCCCCAATGCTGATGACCAAAGCCCCAACCATCGATCCAGCGCTCCCCAATACACTGGACGCTTCGCGAATTCTCGGCATGCAGAGAATCGTCTCGCTCGTCTATGCCGGCCGCGACGTGACGCCGCTATGGAACGAGCTCATGCAACGCGTGACGGCGGATTCGACCGATGCAGCCGCATTCATGGACCTGGCGATCATCCTGCAAACACTCGGCCGCACCGAAGAGGCACGCCAGATCCTGAAGAACGCCGTGCAGCTGCGGCGTGACTTCCGCGTGGTCCACGGCAACGGAACCGGACCGCGCCTTTTGGCCTTCGTCACCGAGGGTGATTTCATGGCCAATACGCCGCTAGATTTTCTGCTGGCGGGCAGCGATTGCGTGCTATGGCTGCGCTATGTCGACCTGCAAACCTCCGCACTCGTCGGTCTGCCGGATCATGACGTCGCCTTCATGGCGATCGGAGAGTCGACCGAAAACGCTCCGCTGCTCGCTCACATGCAGGGGCTGCTTGCCGGGTTCGACGGTCTGGTGATGAACCGCAATCCGGAACTGATCGCGAGGCTGACGCGCGACGGGGTGAGCGGAATGCTGGCGGGCGAACCGTCGATCCTCTCGCCCACCACCCATCGCGTATCGCGCGACGATCTCGCAGCCGTCGGCGCTGGCGCCAAGCAGCTGCAAGACTGCGCCCCGGGCCTTACCTTCCCGCTGGTCGTGCGCCCGCTCAGCACACATGCCGGTAATGGAATGGAGCGCATCTCCGATCCGGCCGAACTGGCAGCCTTTCTCGCGACACAGCCGGCACCAGAGCTATACGTGGCACCCTTCATCGATTTCCGTGGGGCGGACGGCTACTACAACAAGCAGCGCGTCGTATTCATCGACGGCAAGGCCTTTGCCAGCCATATGGCGCTCTCTGATCACTGGATCGTGCACTATCTGAGCGCCGGCATGGGCCAGAGTGCGGAAAAGCGGGCGGTCGAGCAAGCGTGGATGGAGGATTTCGATCGCGACTTCGCCGTTCGCCACAAAGAGAGTTTTGCAGCGCTCTGCCGTCATATCAAGCTCGACTATTTCGGCATCGACTGCGCGGAACTTCCTGACGGTCGCCTGCTGGTATTCGAGCTCGATGTGGCAATGGTGGTCCACAATATGGATGACCCCATTGTCTATCCCTACAAGCAGGTTGCCATGCGCAAGCTGTTCGATGGCTTCGTCGATGCTGTCAGGCGAAAGGCTGATGTTGCGCTTTAGGCCGTAACTGCGCGGTGCCGAAACGAAAACCGCGCCCTCCGGAGAAGGCGCGGCAAGATCGTTTTCCTGTATGACCAGCCAACGCGTGGCCGGGCGCTTCCTATTAACGGAAGAGCGTCAGGATCTGCTGGGTCGACGAGTTGGCGATCGACAGGGACTGGACGGCCAGCTGCTGCTGCGTCTGCAGAGCAGACAGCTTGCTCGATTCTTCTTCCATGTTGGCGTCAACCAGCTTGCCAACGCCCGACTGGATCGAGTCGGAGAGCGAGGAAGCGAAGGTCGTCTGCAGGTCGATACGGCTGGAGACCGAACCAAGCTTCGAACCCAGGCTGGTCATGGAGTTCAGGGCGGTCTGAACCATGTTGAGCGCGCTGGAGATCTGGCCACCCGTCATGCTGCTGATGTCGAGGCTGAATACCGAAGCGCCGACGGTGCTGTCCTGCGTGCCGAGGATGCCCGAAGACGTGTCGATCGTGCCGGCTGCATTGGCGCCGAACAGAACGTTGCCGGTTGCGCCGGTGTCGAA
This sequence comes from Rhizobium sp. ZPR4, assembly GCF_040215725.1. Taxonomy (NCBI): domain Bacteria; kingdom Pseudomonadati; phylum Pseudomonadota; class Alphaproteobacteria; order Hyphomicrobiales; family Rhizobiaceae; genus Rhizobium; species Rhizobium sp. ZPR4. Next base: position 238,401 of record NZ_CP157967.1, on the reverse strand, counting down.
GGCGTAGGCGGTGGAGCTAACCGAAACAGTGCCGTTGGTGCCGCGGATGAAGGAGGATACAACCGAAGCGGAATCGCCGCTCTTGGCCATGACCCAGTTTTCGCCGTTGAACGAAGCCGACTGAGCAACGCTCTGCAGCTGCTGCTGGAGCTGGGAGATTTCTTCCTGAACGGACTTCTTGTCGACCGACGGTTCCATCGCGGTTGCAAGCTTGTCCTTGATCTGGCCGACGATGTCGATGGCGCTGGTGACGGCGGTGGTCGCGGTGTCAACCTTGGCAGCGCCGAGGCCGAGAGCGTCAGAAACGGCGCCGATGGCGCTGTTGTCGGACTTCATGCTGGTGGCGATCGACCAGTAAGCGGCGTTGTCGGAAGCCTTGGAGATGCGCAGGCCGGAAGAAACGGCGCTCTGCGTCTCCTGCAGGTTCGAGCCGATGTTGCGCAGCGTCTGGAGAGCAGCCATTGCGGCGTTGTTGGTAAGAATGCTCGTCATGATATTTGCCCCTTTGGCAGTGGTTGAATAAGGGACATTCCGGACCTAAAACCGGTAACGGCATTCAGCATCATGCCTATTAACCAAATTCGTTAAGGTTAACTCGCCGCTTCGATGGTCTTAAGAAACAGCAATATAGTTAAGAAAAGCTGAACCGCCTTCGGCCGGAAAATATAAAAAAAACCGCGCCTTAGATAGGCGCGGTTAACTTGTTGTTTAGGATTTTCGACCAACGCGAGGCGTTGGCGCTTCCTATTAACGGAAGAGCGACAGGATCGACTGGGTCGACGAGTTGGCGATCGACAGGGACTGGATGGCCAGCTGCTGCTGCGTCTGCAGAGCGGACAGCTTGCTCGATTCCTGTTCCATGTCGGCGTCAACCAGCTTGCCAACGCCCGACTGGATCGAGTCGGAGAGCGAGGAAGCGAAGCTCGTCTGCAGGTCGATACGGCTGGAGATGGAGCCGAGCTTCGAACCCAGGCTGGTCATGGAGTTCAGAGCGGTCTGAACCATGTTGAGCGCGCTGGAGATCTGGCCGGAGGTCATGCTGCTGATGTCGAGGCTGAATACCGAAGCGCCAACGGTGCTGTCCTTCGTGCCGAGGATGCCCGAGGTCGTGTCGATCGTGCCGGCCGAGTTTGCACCGAACAGAACGTTGCCGGTTGCGCCGGTGCTGAAGGCGTAAGAGCTCGTGCTGACCGAAACCGTGCCGTTGGTGCCGCGGATGAACGAGGAAACAACCGAAGCCGAACCGTTGTTTGCGGCCATGACCCAGTTTTCGCCGTTGAACGAAGCCGACTGGGCAACGCTCTGCAGCTGCTGCTGCAGCTGGCCGATTTCTTCCTGAACCGAACCCTTGTCAACCGAGCCTTCCATGGCGGTTGCAAGCTTGTCCTTGATCTGGCCGACGATGTCGATGGCGCTGGTGACGGCCGTCGATGCGGTGTCAACCTTGGCAGCGCCGAGGCCGAGAGCGTCAGAAACGGCGCCGATGGCGCTGTTGTCGGACTTCATGCTGGTGGCGATCGACCAGTAAGCAGCGTTGTCGGAAGCCTTGGAGATGCGCAGGCCGGAAGAAACAGCCTGCTGCGTGTCCTGCAGGTTGCTGCTGATGTTCTGCAGCGTCTGGAGGGCGGCCATTGCGGAATTGTTAGTGATAATGCTGGTCATAGGAGTGTCCCCTGGAAACTGGATACAAAAGGAGGACATACCGGACTGAGATACCGGCGATGACGGAGCAGCTTCATGCCCCTCGATCCATTTTCCTAGAGGACCAAACCCGTCATGTCGCGAGGAAGTTCGCACCCATTGCTTGCCAATTTCTTAAATCCGGGGCCGGTGAACATCGCCTCTCGAGAACGTGGCTAAGAATCCGTAAAGGCAATTTCGACCGGTGCTTCGGTTTCAGGCAAGCTCCGTGAGGGATCATGAGGCGAATCCATGATGCCGGCCCTCGACCTTCGGCGAGAGCCGGTCAACATATCGCTCGGAGTTCTCGCTCGTGAATACGAAAAATGCCTTTGTGACAGCGTCCAGCTTCTACCAAAAGGGGCAATATACGCGCGCACTCGAAACGCTGAACGAGCTGCTGAACATCGACAGGTCACCCAAGACCTATGCACTCCTGGCAAAGACGCTGCTGAAACTCGGCTTCCGATCGGATGCGGCGAGCGCCTACGAGCTGGCCGGCCGGCAAAAGCCGCAGCGCGACGAATATCTTCGGGAAGCTCTGCTGTTGCACGGCGATTGCGGCAACGACGATCAGGCTCTCGCGATCGGAAGCCTGATCCTGCCCCTCGCATTCAAGGACCCGGACCTTGCCTTCATCCTCAGCCGCATTTTCCTCGGCCGTCAGCAAAAGGACCTGCTGACCGGCTTCAAGACCGTGCTCGTCGAAGGACCGGAACTCAAGCATCGCCAGATGGCCGCAAGGCTGCTGACCGACGATCTCTATGACGAAAGCAACCGGCACATCGTCGCGACCCTGTTCAAGAAGCATCCCGACCATGTCATTTTCCGCGCGCTCTACCTGATCTTCGCGCGCGAGGTGTCCGATCTGGCAGCTGTCGAAAAACATATGGCCCCGGTTACGGCATCGCTTGCCCAGGGCAAGCTTGAGCACGTCATTCCCGACAATCCCTTCTTCCATCTCCACTGGTGCGGCGACGAGGCGATCAACAAGCTCGCGATCCATGACACCGAACCGCTGCCGGCAGGCCATGCAGAAGCCCGCCGCAAACTGCCGCATACATGGGGCAGCAAGATCCGCATCGGCTACCTCTCCTCCGACTTCTGGCCGGGGCATGCGACGATGAAGCTGATGCAGCGCGTCCTCGAGTTGCACGACAAGGATCGGTTCGAAATCACCCTTTTCGATCACTCGGAGGCGGCTCACCAGAAGGAGGAGGCCTTCGACTATTCGGCACTGGGGACGACAGTCGACATTCGCGGCCTTTCCAACCAGGCTGCAGCAGAAGCGATCCGCGCCCGCGGGATCGACATTCTCGTCGACCTCAAGGGACATACCAAGGGAAGCCGCGCTTTCATCCTCAACTACAAGCCCGCTCCGATCCAAGTCGCCTGGCTGGGCTTTCCCGGCACGACCGTCAATATCGACCTCGACTACATCATCGGCGACCATTACGTGCTGCCGGATCATTCGAAGGTGCATTTCCACGAAAAATTCTGCCGCCTGCCCGATTGCTACCAGCCGAACGACCCGATCAATCGTCCGAAGCCGCGGCAAACGACACGTGCGGAGCACGGGCTGCCCGAGGACGCCTTCGTCTATGCCTCCTTCAACGGCAACCGCAAGATCACGCCGGAGATGGTCGACATATGGTGTAATATCCTCAAGCGCAGCAAGAACAGCGTGCTCTGGCTACTCTGCAACGGCCCGCGGGCGGAAGCCAATATCTGGGCGCGCCTGGAAGCCCGCGGCGTCAACCGCAAGCGAGTCGTCTTTACTACCCGCATTCGCTACGAGGACCATATCGACCGCCAGCAGCTTGCCGATCTCGGCCTCGATACCTTCCCGGTCAACGGCCACACGACGACTTCGGAACAGCTGTGGGGCGGCCTGCCGGTCCTCACCATCAAGGGCACCAATTTCGCTTCGCGCGTCAGCGAAAGCCTGCTGAATGCCATCGGCCTGCCGGAACTGGTGGCCGAGGACGAGAGGGCTTATGAGGACATGGCGGTGCAGCTCGCCGGCCAGCCGGAGCGGATCGCCCAGTTCAAGGAAAGGCTGGCGGCCAATCGCTACATCAAGCCGCTCTTCGATGCAGAGCGCTTCACGCACCACCTGGAGGCGGCCTTCGAGATGATGGCGGTGCGAGCCAAGCAGGGTCTCGCTCCCGATCACATGGACGTGCCGGCGCTACCAGTGCGCACGGAACCGTTCATGGAAGACGACCGGAACTCCGCAGCAATCGCGGCCGAGTAAGCTCAGCGATCGCCGGAACGAAAATCTCCGGCGATCGTCTTATACTTGCTTTCTCAGTGGAAAGAGCGGACCAGGCTGCCGACCAAAAGGTTCCAGCCGTCGATCAGCACGAAAAAGAGAATCTTGAACGGCAGTGAGATCGAAGTCGGCGGCAGCATCATCATGCCCATCGCCATGACGATGGTCGACACGATCAGGTCGATGACGAGAAACGGCAGTACCACAAGGAAGCCGATTTCGAAGCCGCGGCGGATCTCCGAGATCATGAAAGCCGGGATCAGGACACGATAGTCGATCTTGTTGTCGACAACGGTCGTCTGGCCACGCTCCTGCGCCAGATCGACGAAAAGCTTCAGATCCTTGTCGCGCGTGTTGTTGGACATGAAGGTACGGAACGGCTCAGCGATGCGCTGCACCGCATCGGCTTCCGAAATCTGATTGGCAAGCAGCGGCTGCACGCCATCCTTCCAGGCCTGATCGAAGGTCGGCGACATGACATAGAAAGTCATGAACAAAGCAAGGCTGAGCAGGATCATGTTCGACGGCGTCGTCGAAAGGCCCATGCCGGTGCGCAGGATCGAAAAGGCGATGATGAAGCGCGGAAAGCTCGTCACCATGATCAGGATGCCTGGCGCGATCGACAGGATCGTCAACAGCCCGAATGTGCGGATGATCCAGGCGGCAACAGAGCCGTTGACCGGCGCGTTCAGAAGATCGGTCGGAAGCTGTTGCGACAATTGCTGCGCCATCGCCAGTTCAGGCGAGAATGCAACAATCACTAATATAGATAGGGCAAGTGCTAATCGACTCATTCGATCACGAAAGTTCTGAACATAACTTTCGATACTCGTCCTTCCGAGCGCAGGTCAACACGCTCCTGAATGTCATCCCGAAGATATTGCAGGCCGCGTGCACCTTCGATCTGCTGCAAGGAAACCGTGCGTATGTAGGCAAGGATATCCTGATGGATCGCCTGGGCGAGCTGAGGGTCCGGCTGCCCCTTGAAAACCAGCGCAAGCTCCAGCCTGATCCAGCTCTGCGATGGATAGGCGAGATTGGTGGTGATCGGATCGAGCGGTATGATTCCGTTCGCCTGGGCGGTCGCCGCAGCCTGCTTGCTGTCACCGCCGGCCTTTGCAGTCGCCTGGACCGCAGCGGTGGCCTGCTTGATCCGCGGCGCCACCATGGTTCCCAGCACCCAGCCGCCACCGCCGCCGAGCACGGTCAGCACCAGCAGGCCGACGATCATCATGATCAGCGGCGATCCCTTGCCCTTTGCCGGTTCGTCTGCGGCTACTGCCATATCCCTATCCGTCCACTATCAAATCAGAGCCAAATCAGAGCGGCGAGAGCAGGTCTACGGCCTGCTGTCCCCTCGGAGGCTGCTGTATTTCCGTCAGACGACCACGGCCGCCATAGGAGATGCGTGCCTCGGCGATCTTGTCGTAGGAGATGGTATTCTCCGAGGTCACGTCCTGTGGCCGGACGATGCCGGCGACGTTGAGAATACGGATTTCCTGGTTCATGCGCACTTCCTGCGAGCCGCTGATCATCAGGTTGCCGTTTTCGAGAATGCCGGTCACGACAGCTGCGACCAGAAGATTGATCTGCTCGGAGCGCTGCATCTTACCCTTGGCGTCGGTGCTGGTGTCGGAGCCCGAAGTCGCATCGGCATTGGTGCTGGGCTGCCAGCCGAAAATCTTGGCGGTAATGTTCCAGTTCATATCGCTCTTGTTCGTGCGATTGCGATTGGTCTCGTTGTCCCAATTCGCCTTATCGTCGATCTTGATCGTCACCGTCAGGATGTCGCCGACATTGAGCGCGCGCGCGTCCTTGAAAAGGGCGGCCTGCGAATCATTCCAGAGCGAATAGCCCTGCGCGACCTGATGCGGCCGCTTCGGATATTGCGACATCTGCGGCGTCTGCGCATATTGCAGGCCGCTGCCGATCGGACTCATGGCAGGCGCCCTGCCGATTTCCTTGAGGGCCTGCGACTGGCAACCGGCGAGGAAGACGACGATTGCGCAGGCGGCCGTAAGACGCTGGTTCATGAGGGATCCTTCGACTTCGATGTATTCGGGTCGGATGCGCTGGCGATGATATTGGTGATGACGGCCGCCTTCTTCGCATCCATTTCCGCGAGGATCAGGCTCGACTGGCGCGCAGAAAGCTTCATGATGATGGCCGCTGCGATGACCGTCCTCACGTCGTTGAGACTGGCGGCAGCGGCATCCGGCTTCATGTTCTTGTAGATATCGACCAGGCCGAGATCGGCCGTCTTGAGGAAGTCGTCGCGGCGTTTCAGCCAATCCTCATATTCGGCCTTGCGCTTCTCCATGGTAGCGATGCGCTGATCGACATCCGCCTGGAGTTTTTCCAGCTCCTGCTTCTGAAGCAGATAGCGTTGATCGCGGGCCGGATCGGCAATGTTGGTGCAAAACTGCCGGATCTCATCCTGGCTGGAGGCGGGATCGGTAACCGGCTTCGGCGCCTCCTGCGCCAAAGCCGTACCAAGTGACAAGAACAAGGCGCTTGTTGCAAGACTGCAGGCAATCAGCGCACTTCTGGCAATGGCGGTCAATATCATTGCAATACGAGCTCCGCTTGCAGGGCGCCGGCCGACTTGATGCCTTGCAGGATGGCGATGATGCCGTCCGGCTTGACGCCGATATTGTTGAGACCCGAGACCAACGTCTTCAGATCAGGTCCTTCCAGCACCGCCACGCGGCCGCCGCTCTTGGTGGCGGTGATATCGGTCTGGTCCTGGATCGCCGTCTGGCCATCCGAGAAGGGTTCGGGCTGGATCACCTGCGGATTCTCGCTGACCTGCACGGTCAGCGTTCCGTAGCTGACGGCGACCGGCGAGACGCGGACATCGGCGCCGATGACGATCGTTCCGGTGCGCTCGTTAATGACGACCTTGGCCGGCGTATCTGTCTGGACGTTGAGATTTTCGATGTCGGCCATCAGCCGCGTCAGATCCGCCATCTTCGGCTTGGCGATCGTCACCTCCTGCGAATCCTTTGCTTCTGCGATCGGCGCGCCGTAACGCGAGGTCGCCCAGGTATTGACCGTGTCGGCGATGCGGATGGAGGTGGAAAAGTCCGGATTGCGCAGTTGCAGGACCAGATTGACGGAATCCTTGAAACGCGACGGCAATTCGCGCTCGATGATGGCGCCACCGGGCACGCGGCCGGCCGTCGTCACACCTTCGGTCACCGTCGCGGCAGCCCCCTGCGCCTGGAAGCCGGATACGATGACGGAGCCTTGCGCCACGGCATAGATCTGGCCGTCGGCGCCGCTCAGCGAGGTCATGATCAGCGTGCCGCCGCGCAGCGACGTCGCATCGCCGAGCGAGCTGACCGTCACGTCGATGCGGCTGCCTGGACTTGCAAAAGGTGGCAGGTTCGCCGTCACCATGACTGCGGCCGTATTCTTGGCGGCGGATTGACCGCCCTGCGTCGAGATGCCGAGATTCTGCAGCATCGCGCGCATGGATTGCTCGGTGAATGGCGAAGAACGCAGACCGTCGCCGGTCCCCTGGAGACCGACGATCAGACCATAGCCGATCAGCTGGTTGTCGCGACCCGATTGCAGCGACGCGATGTCCTTGATGCGCGATTGCATTGCCGCAGCCGGATCCGCGATGATCAGGCTCGGCAATGCGAAGAGAACTGCTAGAAATTGACGAAGCCGTTTCATTTCGCAACCACGCGGATCGTACCGTTTTGCAGGACCGTGCCGTTGACGATGATGCCGGAGTCCATATTACGGGCACGGACGTTGTCGCCGACGGCGCCATCATCCAGCGGCGTGCCCGCCGCCGTGATCGTCATGCTGCCCATGCTCATCACCAGACGGACGTTGGAGCCGCGCGTCACCGCATAGGGCTGGCGCAATGCCGAGATCGAGATCGTGCGGCCGGGAAGAAGTGTGCGCTTCGACACAAGGCCGGTGACATCGCGAAGCCGCTTGGCATAGTCGCCGGTCAGGTTGGGGTTGGTGACCTCGACCTCCTCGAGTTGGCCGCTGCTGATGATATCGCCCGGATAGATCGTCTCGGTCGGCACCACGGCGGTTCCGAGACTTGCTCCATCGGTACTCTGCGCACCGGCGGGCGCAGCCGACGCGAATACGACGGAGAGGCTCGCTGCGGCGAACCATGCCATTGCCAAGCTTTTCATCCGGCGAAACCTCATGTTCGGCCCGTCCCTCTTGCTACTTCAGGTTCTTGCTGACGATCTGCGCCATTTCGTCGGCCGTCGTGATGACCTTCGAATTCATCTCGTAGGCGCGCTGCGCGGTGATCAGATCGGTGATTTCCTTGACCGGATCGACATTCGACGATTCCAGATAGTTCTGCTTCAGATAGGCGAAGCCGTTCTGGTTCGGATCGGAGACGACGGGATCGCCCGACGCCGGCGTCTGCGTGAAGAGGTTGCTGCCCATCGGCTGCAAGCCGGCTTCATTGACGAAATTGGCGATCTGCAGCTGGCCGAGTACCGTCGGCGTTGTCGCTGTGCCGATGATCGCCGTCACCTGGCCGGACTGGCTGATGGCGAGGCTGCTCGCATTGTTCGGGATCGTGATACCCGGCTCCAACACGTTGCCATCGGGCGTGACGATCTGGCCGGTGTCGCTCTTGTTGAAGGAGCCGGCGCGCGTGTATGCGGTCGTGCCGTCGGGCATCTGGATCTGGAACCAGCCGCGACCGACGAGGGCTACATCGAGCTCGTTCTGGGTTTGCGACAGTTCGCCCTGAACCTGAATGTTGCGCACGGCCACGGTCTGCACGCCGAGGCCGATATTGGCGCCTTCCGGCACGACTGCCTGGTTCGGCCTGTTGGCAATGCCCTTGGCGCGCTCGGTCTGGTAGAGAAGGTCGGAGAACTCGGCGCGCGAGCGCTTGTAACCCGTCGTATTGATGTTCGCGATGTTGTTCGCGATCACTTCGAGATTGGTCTGCTGGGCGTCCATGCCCGTCGCGGCAATTGCGAGCGCTCTCATGCTTTCGTCCTTCGAGCCAGGGCGGGACCTTCGAAACCGCGAAGCGGCTTGCGAACAACTCACGCCAAATCAAGTAATTAGAGCGGGAAACCCCGCGCTAGATCTGCATCTTCGTAATATCGAGGAACGCCGAGACCACCTTGTCGCGCAGTGCGATCGCGGTCTGCAGGGTCTGATCGGCCTGCATGACCTTGTCGACGACTTCGCGGGTGCTCATCGTGCCCTTGATGCCGGCAAAGGAGGCGTTTTCAGCGTCCTTCAGCGAGTTGATGGAATCCTTCGCGACATTCGACATGACCGACGCGAAGCTCATTCCGGCATCCGCTCCAGCAGCGACGGCCGGCGAGGCGTTCATTGCGCTGGAAGCGGCGGAGGTCAGATCCGTGGCGATGCTGCTAAGGCCGCGCGTCGCCGAGAGGGAGGCTACATTCTTAACCGAGTCGATCATTGGTTCTTCAGCAGATCAATAGTGGAGGAGATGAGATCACGGGCCTGTCTGACCGTCTGCAGATTGGCCTCGTAGGAACGATTGGCTTCGCGCATGTCGGCCATCTCGACTAGGACGTTGACGTTGGGCATCTTGACGTAGCCCTTCTGGTCCGCGGCCGGATTACTGGGATCGTATTCTTCGACGAACTTGCCCGTGTCTTCGCCGAGCTTCTTGACGCCGACAGTGGTTACGCCATTGGCACGGTCCATTTCGGCACCGAACGTTACCGTCTTGCGCCGATAAGGATCGGCACCGGGCGTATCACCCGTCGAGCGGGCGTTGGCGATATTTTCGGAGACAACACGCAGACGAGTCGACTGAGCCTCCAGGCCGGAGCCTGCAATTTTCAATGCGGCTGATAAGGGGTCCATGACATCTTCACTTCATCTATTGTTTTACGGTCATCAACATCATGCGATGAAAGGAGCCGACGAGAGCGGTGTTCAAGCTGTACTGGCGCTTGATTTCACCTGCCTTGGCGAGCTCGTCTTCCAGGCCGACGGTGTTACCCGACTCCTGGACACCAATTTCCTGGTTGAGCGGCGCTTCCTCAACGTTGACGTTGCCGCTCGTGCTGAATTCGCTGCCCGAAAGATGCGCGGGATTTGTCTGGGCCATGCCGACGTTCTGGTTGTCCAGAACGGCCTGGAATGGCGTGACATCCTTGGCGTGAAACTTCGGTGTATTGGCATTGGCGATATTGCCGGCAACAACCTGCTGACGTACCTGGAGCCACTCGGCTTGCCGCGAGGCCAGGTCAAAGAGCTGAATGGGTTGCATGGGCTTCTCTCCGTTCTTACACTGTGAATCTAGCGGGATAATCTTGCGTGGGACTTGCGAGAAATGCGTTCCTGTAAAGTCTTCGAAGCGCCTGAAATCCAGGCGGTTCCGGGTTTTCTTCAATTGTTGCCGTAGACATCGCCCGTCGAGGTGACGATGACCCATTTTCCCTCTCGCTGTTCGATCGAAGCCAACCGGCTGTTGTCGGGCAGAAGCGATCCGACACGCACGACATACATGCCGGTGTCGTCCTCGATCAGCGCGCGGCCATTGGCGACATGCAGCAGTTGAAACGCGGACTTGCCGGGAAACGGCTGCTGATCGGCCGGCGGCCCCTTGTCGTCCTCACGGCCGGCATTGCTGACCGTCGCCGTCGTCAGCGGATCGGGAATCAAGTCTTTCGGCTCGGCGGGATTCTTGTTGACCATGGCGAGCGGCGATACGCTGACGATCGTGCGGCCGGGCCAGTTCGGCAAATCGCGGGTGCGATCGCCTTCGGCCACCTGAATGCCGAACTTGTCCGGGTTCAGAAACACGTACCAGGGGAAGAAGGCAGAGGCACCGGCAAGCGCCAGTCCGGTAAAGGCCAAAGCCTTGTCCGTAACGGTTCGCCTTCTCGCCGATTTCGGCGGGGCGACCGGTTCGTCTGCGTCGGATTCTCTCACTTCTGGCCCCTTTTTCGGCATGACATTCGGCAATATCCGGCAGGCTGCGGACAAGGAAAAATCGAGGTGGTGCTGTGCACGGCCATCACTTGGCTCTGGCGGGGACACCGCTCGAAGCGTTTCTGAGGGCAGTCGCAAGATCGGTGAAGGCATCCGCCGACGGCTCTTCGCCCGGGGTCTGCTTCAGTATGTCGTAGATGATCGGCACCTGGCGCACGGCGATATCGAGATCGGCGTCGCTGCCCTGGCGATAGCCGCCGATCAGGCGCAGATCGCGCGTTTCCTCGTAGCGATGCACCAGCGCCTTCAGGCGTGAAACCAGCTTCTCCTGATCCGCGGTCCAGGCCTTTCGCGCCAGACGCGAGACGGATGCCAGCGGATCGATCGGCGGGTAGCGCCCCTCTTCGGCGAGGCTGCGCTGCAGCACGATGTGACCGTCGAGAATGCCACGGGTGGAATCGGCAATCGGGTCGTTATGGTTGTCGCCATCGACGAGGATGGAGATGATGGCGGTGATTGTGCCGGTCCCTTCCGGTCCGGGGCCTGCCCGCTCGAGAAGGCGCGGCAATTCGGTGAACACGGAAGCCGGATATCCGCGCGCGATCGGCGGCTCACCGGAGGCCGTCGCCACTTCGCGGATGGCATGAGCGAAACGGGTAACGCTGTCGACGATCAGGAGAACGTTGTCGCCCTTGTCGCGGAAATGCTCGGCGATCGTGATGGCCGAAAGCGGTGCCATCTTGCGCAGCATCGGGCTCTCGTCGCTCGTCGCGACGACCGCCACCGATTTCTGCATGTGGGAACCGAGCGTATCCTCGATGAATTCGCGCACTTCGCGGCCGCGTTCGCCGACAAGCGCGATCACCACCTTGTCGAAGGCTTCGGCTCTCGCCAGCATCGACAGCAGCGTCGATTTGCCGACGCCGGAGCCGGCGAAGATGCCGAGGCGCTGACCAAGGCAGAGCGGCGAGAAGATATCGATGGCACGGACGCCGGTCTTGAACCCGGTCTCGACGCGCTTTCGCGTCATCGACGGCGGGGCCGTGTTGGAGATCGAGCGCGCTTCAAGACCCGCGGTCAGCGGCCCCAGCCCATCGATCGGCTCGCCGAGCGAGTTGATCGTGCGGCCGCACCAGCTGTCATCGGGCGCGATGCGAAAGGCGCCCTTGCGGATGATGGTGTCCTGGATGCCGATCGGTTCGCCCGGCTCGATCGGACAGACATAGGTAAGTTCCGGTTCGACGCGGACGACTTCGCCGAGGTGGACGCCCGTCGGCGACCGATGCGCGACGAAATCGCCGAGGCGCACCTGTCTGGAAAGGCCGGCAACGGTATAGTGGCCGGCAGCGATGGTGCGCACATGGCCGCCATGGGCCACGGCATTCTCCGCCATCGCATACTGGCCTGCCAAAACGGCCATATGCGAAAGCTTCGGCGACAACGCGCCTTCCGGCAACCGATCCTCGACCATCATCAGTCTCTTTACTGGCTGCCGCCGAGGGTCTTGATGGCGTCGGTGAGCGTGCCTTCACTGCTGCTGGTGAGCGTGCTGATATTGTCGAAGGCGCGGCTGACCTCGATCAGATTGGTCATTTCCCGCATGCCGTTGACGTTGGAGTTTTCAAGATAGCCCTGAGCGATGCCGATATTCGAACGGTCGATCACCGCCTGCGGCGTATCGGTCGGCAGGATGCCGCTGTTCTCATAGCGCAGGAAGCCCTTGCTGACATCGGCGCTATAGAGGCCGATCTGACCCATGCTCCGACCATTCTGCGTGATCGTGCCGTTCGACGCGACGCTCGGCGGACCGCCGGCGGGGTCGAGCTGGATCGGCGCACCGCCAGGATCGAGGACCGGGAAGCCGCGCGTGGAAACCAGCGCGCCGCTTTCGGTCATGGTGAAGCGGCCATCGCGGCTCAGCACCAGGCCTGCCGGCGTGTTCATGCCGAAATAGGCGTCACCCTTGACGGCGAAATCGAAGAGATTGCCGGTATTCTGAAGTTCGCCATTGTCGGTGGAGAGGTAGTCGTTGCCCTGCGAGACGAAGGCAACCTTGGCGTTGAGCTTGTTTTGGGTATTGCTGAGGACCTGATCGAACTTGACCTCAGTGCCGCGGAAACCCGTCGTGTTCACGTTGGCCAAGTTATCGGCGATCGTCGTCAGGCGCCGCTCGAGCGCCATCTGGGAGGATAGCGACACATAAATACCAGACTGCATTTTCAACGCCCTCCGGACATTGGAGAATAACGGGAAAGGAAACGCCGTCGGCGCTCCTACATTTCGTTAGCGGGGCATGGATGCCCTTACCCGCCATCCTGCAGGGCTTGGCTTGTGCGAAGCTGACAAGGCAAAAAGGAGGTTCAGAGGCCCATCGAACAGCCTCACGCAAGGCAGGTCCCCTAGTTCATCGTATGAAGCAACGTTCAGGTGTGGACCGACGATGAATATTATTATCGGATTTGTAGTGACCTGCGGCTGCATCATAGGCAGCTTCATGGCTATGGGCGGAGACGTAGGCGCGCTGTTCCAGCCTTTCGAATTTGTCATTATCGCAGGCGCCGGTCTCGGTGGCTTCATCATGGCCAATCCGATGAAGGTGGTGAAGGATTCGGGCAAGGCGCTCGGAGAGGCTTTCCGCCATGCGGTTCCCAAGGAGCGCGACTATCTCGACACGCTCGGCGTGCTCTATGCCCTGATGCGCGATCTGCGCACCAAGTCGCGCAACGAAATCGAAGCCCATATCGACAATCCCGACGAATCGACGATCTTCAAGGCCGCACCGACGGTGCTGAAGAACAAGGATCTGACGGCCTTCATCTGCGACTATGTCCGCCTCATCATCATCGGCAATGCCCGCTCGCACGAGATCGAGGCGCTGATGGACGAAGAACTCGACACGATGCAGCACGACAAGATGAAGCCCTATCATTCGATCACGATCATGGGCGATTCCTTCCCCGCGATCGGTATCGTGGCCGCCGTTCTCGGCGTCATCAAAGCGATGAGCCACATCAACGAATCACCCGAGGTGCTCGGCCATCTCATCGGTTCGGCGCTGGTCGGCACCTTCCTCGGCATCATTCTGTCCTATTCGGTCTGCGCGCCGCTGGTCTCCCAGATCAAGGTCGTGCGCAACAAACAGCACCGCCTCTACGTCATCGTGAAGCAGACGCTGCTTGCCTACATGAACGGATCGGTGCCGCAGGTCGCGCTCGAATACGGCCGCAAGACCATCTCTTCCTACGAGCGTCCCTCGATCGATGCGGTCGAGCAGGAAATGATGAACCCCGGCGGTGAAAGCAAGGCAGCCTGACGATCATGAGCCAGCAATCCGCGCACAGGGCACAGACGATGGACCGCACCCTTTTTGCCAAGCTTACAGGCAATCTCGGCGATCAGGCGACGCTTGCGAAACTCGGCACCGCCTTCGCCCAGGTCTATGCCGAATTCCTGCCCGACATCATCAAGAGCGAAACGGGCCTGGACTTGAATGTCGCCTATGCCGGCTGCCGGTCCGGCTCGATGAACGAGCTGATTGCCGGGCTTGGCGGCAGCCATGCCCTGGTCAATGGTTCGCTGCGCAACTGGGCACCGAATTTCATCCTCGGCTGCGGTGCCGGCTTCATCATGACGCTGATGGAGCATATGCTGGGTGCACGCGCAGAAGACATAGAAGCAGCCGTCGCGCGGCCGCTTTCGGTGATCGAGCTCGATCTGTCGGTCATGGTATTCGAAAAGATCGCCAAGGTGCTTCGCTCGGCGGTCAATGCGTCCGGCGGCTTCGAACCCTATCTCGACCCGCCCTACAATATCGAGGACCGACCAGCGGCCATCGGCGATGGAGGCAATGACTTTGCTGCCGCGATCACCATGACGATCTCGCTCGGCAAATCGCTTTCCCAGATCGTCATCATCGTGCCGCAGCGCGACCTGCTGCGCACTGTCGTCAGTGCCCCGCGCGCCAAGAATCCGACCGCCGCCTCCCAGGCATGGTCGGATCAGCTCAGCGAGCAGGTCCGCCGCTCGCAGGTGACGCTTGAGGCGCGCATCCGGCTCGAATCACTGACGCTCGACACCATTTCCAAGCTCGCTGTCGGCGATGTCATTCCCTTCATGGATAATACCGGCGACGTTCGGGTCGAGGTCAGCGCGAACAGCAAAGACCTTTACATCTGCGAATTCGGCCGCTCTGGCGAAAATTATACGGTGCGCGTCAAGGACAACGTCAATTCCGACGATGAGCTTCTCAGACACTTGATGAATTGATCGGCTGGCGCGTGATCCCGCACACGGCAGCTTGAGGCAAGTTTCAACTGGAATAGTGATTTCATGGCTACGAAGACGACACAGCAAAGCAGCGAGGAATCGCTGGACGTTTCAAACAGCGACGCCGCCTTGGACGAGGCCATCGATGGTCTGCGCGGCGTCCTGAAGAAAGACAACGAAGGCACCCTGCCTGACTTCGACGCCGATGCATTCGGCGCGCAAGCAGGCACGGATCTTTCCACCTTCGGCGATTTCGGCGACGACAATTCCGCTCCAGCCTTCGATGACGGCGAGTTCGGCGGCGCTTCCGCGGCCCCGGCCGCTCCCGGCAGCGCGCTGACCGCCAACATGGACCTGATCATGGACATCCCGATCGACGTCCAGATCGTGCTCGGCAGTAGCCGCATGCAGGTCTCCGGCCTGATGAACCTGACAGAGGGCGCAATCATCGCGCTCGACAAGAAGATCGGCGAACCGGTCGAAATTACCGTGAACGGCCGCAAGATCGGCCGGGGCGAGATTACCGTTCTGGAACATGACGACACCAGATTCGGCATCAAGCTCACTGAAATCTACAACACGAAGAAAAGCTGAACCCGGCTCAGGATGAGCCCACGCCCCTTGCGGGACGGAGACGAAGACCATGATGGACTTTGACGATTTCAGCGGCGCGATTGCCGAGAAACCGTTATCTCAGACTGAAAAAGCAGCCGCCGTCCTCCTTGCCATGGGAAAACAAGTGGCGGGACGGCTGCTGAAATACTTCACGCAGAACGAGCTGCAGATGATCATTGCCTCGGCGCAATCGCTGCGGCTCATTCCGCCAGACGAGCTGGCGCAGCTCGTGGCGGAATTCGAAGACCTCTTCACCGAGGGCGCCGGCCTCATGGACAACGCCAAGGCCATCGAGAGCATTCTCGAAGAGGGCCTGACGCCCGACGAGGTCGACAGCCTGCTTGGCCGCCGTACCGCCTTCCAGGCCTACGAGACGTCCATCTGGGATCGCCTGGGCGAAGCCGATCCGGTCTTCGTCGCCAAGTTCTTCCTGCGCGAGCATCCGCAGACGATCGCCTATGTCCTGTCCATGATGCCTTCGGCCTTTGGTGCGAAGATCCTGCTGCAGCTTCCCGAAGCCCAGCGCGCCGACATCATGAACCGCACGGTCAACATCAAGGATGTCAGCCCGAAAGCGGCCCAGATCATCGAGAACCGCGTGCTCGGGCTGATGGCCGAGATTGATGCCGAACGCAACGCCTCCGGTTCCACGAAGGTCGCCGACCTGATGAACGAACTCGACAAGCCGGTGGTCGATACGCTGCTCAGCTCGCTCGAGACGATCAACAAGGAATCGGTCGAGAAGGTTCGACCGAAGATCTTCCTTTTCGACGATCTCACCCGTATGCCGCAGCCGAGCCGCGTCCTGCTGCTCAACGACATCGCCGCGGACATCCTGACGATGGCACTGCGGGGATCCGGCAACGAGATTCGCGAGATCGTGCTGTCCTCGATCAGCCCGCGTCAGCGCCGCATGATCGAATCCGACCTGCAGATGGGCAATACCGGCATCAATCCGCGCGAAATCGCGATTGCCCGGCGCGCCATCGCCCAGGAAGCCATTCGTCTGGCCAACTCCGGCCAGATCGAACTCAAGGCCAAGGAAAATACGCCTGTGGACGAAGCCGCATAAGCGCGGCGCGACTCAGCTAAAACGTCTTAGACTGACAAGCTCTACGGCGCCGCGCGTCACACGTGACGCGCAAGGGTCGCCGTAGCACTTTAAGTCTGCTGCATAATTCCTCAAATCGATTCCGATTTGAGGAATTATGCCGCGGGCCGCGCATGATGCCCGGCCTCTTTCCGTTTCGCAAAGGGCGGCTGCTTTGGCTGACGAAGACAAGGACAGTAAAACAGAAAAACCGACGGAGAAAAAACTCCGCGATACGATCGAGAAGGGCAATGTCCCTCACTCCAGGGAAGCGACGCTCTTTGCTTCCATGCTCGCGACTGTCATCTACGTCACCTTCTTCCTGCCCGAGCGCATGGGCCGCATGGGTGAGGTTCTGCGCGACCTCTTCGAAAAACCGGATCAATGGCAGCTGGAGACAGGCCCCGACGCGATCTCGCTGTTTACGCGCATAGGCTGGGAAGTCGGCAACATGGTGCTGCCGGCCATCGTGCTCTTCTTCACCTTCGGCATTGGCGCCTCGATGTTCCAGAACCTGCCGACCCCCGTTTTGGAACGTATCCGGCCGCAATTTTCCCGCATATCGCCCATGTCGGGCTTCAAACGCATCTTCAGCGCAACCGGCATGGTGGAGTTCGGCAAATCCCTCGCAAAAATCGTGCTTGTCGGCATCGTCATGTTTTTCGTGCTGCGCAGCCAGTACTTCCACGCGATGGATTCGCTGGTATCCGACCCTCAGACGATCTTCGTGCGGCTGTCGACAATCGTTCAGCGTATCCTGGTCATCGTGCTGCTGGCGACCGTCGTCGTCGGCGTTGCCGACCTGTTGTGGAGCCGGCACCACTGGTTCGACCAATTGAAGATGACGAAGCAAGAGATCAAGGACGAGCACAAGCAGTCGCAGGGTGACCCGATCGTCAAATCTCGCCAGCGCTCGATCGCGCGCGACCGTGCCCGTCGCCGCATGATGAAGCAGGTGCCGCGCGCCACCCTCGTCATCGCCAATCCGACTCACTTCGCCGTCGCGCTGCGCTATGTGCGCGAGGAAAACGACGCCCCTGTCGTCGTCGCCAAAGGCCAGGATCTGATTGCTCTGAAAATCAGGGAGATAGCCGAGGCCAACAATATTCCCGTTTTCGAAGATCCGCCGCTCGCGCGCTCCATGTTTGCGCAAGTCTCGGTTGATAGCGTCATACCGTCAGTATTTTACAAGGCTGTCGCAGAACTCATCCATCGGATCTATGCCGCGCAGTCGAATAGAAAACGGGTACGATAAACCAAATGAAAAAATGCCCCTACTCTGCCCAACGTGAACAAATACTAGCCGAAGCCATCAGCCCGGTCGCAAGCGAACTGCGTCTCCTCGATGCCGCCGACCTGATTTCGCTGCTGCGCTTCGAACGATACGGCAATCTTGCCGATCTCGTCGCCTCGGCGGCAGAGCTCTATTTTCTTCCCGGCGTGGTCAATTTCGGGCTTGGCGGCGACTATAAGCTCGATTGGGGCGGACCGGCAGAGGTCACGCTCGATCTGGAGATCAAGCCGCGGGGCGTCGCCATCTATGCCAAGCTCTCGCTGGCGGAGCATCATGCGGGCATCGAGATCAACCACATTGCCTTCGACAGAGCTTCCGTCGATCCCGACGAGAACACGGCCTTGCTCGCCCGCAGCCTGAGGGATGCGCGTTACGTCGTCCGCGGCGAAGCAGCGCACGCATTCTGACGAAGTCCTCTTTCAAAAAATCGGTAAAGTGATTCGCGAGAACGGCGTGCATCCGGCAGAATCCGGACCGCCGCTCTATTCATTCTGCGGCAGTGCCCCAAGGCGCTGCTATCTCAGCTTATGTAGCCGAAGCGGATCGCCTTCGCGATGGCCTGGATGCGGTTGACGCTGTCGAGCTTGATCGTCGCCGATCCGAGATAGGCGTTGACGGTATGCACCGACAATCCGAGCTTCTCGGCAATCTCCTCGCTGATGCGCCCGTCGCCGGCAAGCTGCAGGCAGGCGATTTCGCGCTCACTCAGCGCTTCGGCGGCCTGTGAACGGCGCTCGTCCAGTGACAGGAGCTCCATCATGATCTGGCAACTACGGCCGTGCAGCTCGACGATCATATCGCTCGAGAGATCCATGAACTTGGCCGTGAAGACGGTATAACCGTTGCCGACAGCGCCCAGCCGCACGGGAAAGGCGGCGCCGGCAAAAGGCAGGAGATGCGGCTTCAGGCGCTGCGTGAAGACGGCAAAATCCGGCGTCTCGGCCGTGCTGTCACTATCGCGCCCGTTCCACATCAGCGGCAGCAGCGATTTATCGATATGCTCGATCAGCGCTTCGCCATAGGCCTCAACAAAGGATTTGCCGACGACGGAGTTCGCCGAACCCCAATTATCCAGTTCGCACACCAGGCGCTGCTTATGCGGCAATCCCGAGCCGTGCAGGCGGTAAACGGCGAAATGCTGGGCATCGATCAGCTTTTGCATCGACACCAGCTTCGGGAACAGATCCGAACGGCCGGAGATCCGCCCGGAACGGGTAAGCCGTGATTCGCCCGGCATATCCGTTGTCCTGTCTGGCTGATAGCGCATCCGGTCAGCCCTTAAACGAGATTATTGCGCACTGCGAAGGCGATGGCCTCCGAGCGGGTCTTGGTGGCGGTCTTGCGCATGACGCTGGTGATATAGTTGTTGATGGTGTTGCGCGAGATTCCTAGAATCATCGCAATCTCATCACTCGTCTTGCCTTCGGCAATCCAGAACAGGCATTCCAGCTCGCGCTCGGTCAGATCGAAATCACGCTCCAGCTTGCCCTCGAAGCAACGCGTGGAACTGGCTAGATAGCCGGCCAGGAGACCGACATCCCTCAACCGCTCGGGTAGAAGCACCGCCGCTTCACTCGCCAGCAACAGCAGGGAGAAGCGGGGGCGACCGACGTTGAACGTCAAGGCATGATATTGCCGGCCCACACCGTCAGGCAGGGAAACTTCATCAGGAAGCAGCGCCAGGCTCGGCTGAAATAGCGCCATGCACTTTTCCAGCTCGCCGATGCGACCGTAACCAGCTGCCAGCTCCGTCGCCAGACGCCGGACGAGATCGAAGGGCCAATCGGAGGAAATCACGAAGTCGAGGCCGCTTTCCTGGACAAGATCGGACCTGACAAGAAGATAATAGGTCGCGCCGGCATAGCTCGTGAGAGCATGAAGGCCGGCTTGGAGATAGGCAGGGCCTGAAACGGCATTCAGCTGCAGAATGAGCTGCTCGCGCGACATGGCTCCGGCGGACACGATCGATCGCGCATCCCTATCGCCTTTGCTCATCTGCGATATTTGCATGTCCATACTTGCATTTCCTGCCGCTGTTGGACGATCGGTCGTCAACGAGAGCATTGTTCCGTCAGAACCCAATCCCTTCACCTCAGAGAACCGAAAACGAATCTCGACGAGGCATCGAAGCCGGATCTTTCTCTACCGCGACACAAACATATCCTGGCGGATTCGAGTGGATGGTCACATATCTCATCCCTGAATTCGACATCCGCAATCGCACCGGCATGCATTGCCGCAAGCACGATCTACGAACCATGAGCTAATTTTCCCGCTCCGGAATCTACAGACTTAAAACATGCGAAACGCGGAAAACGATGACCGATTCGCTCGGAATACACGGTTATTACGCAATAGATATAGTATTTGTAAGTCGATTCTTTATACCCAGCAACCGTATATCCATCGAAATTCCATCTTACGAACACGTCAATTCGTTTAGCCGCGACTAATTGATCACAGGTGGCATCGACAATGACGCAAGCTCAAATCCGACCCACTGGATAAAAAAAGGACCGGGAAATTTCCCGGTCCTTTTTGTCAGGCGGCCTGATCGACGGCCCATTTCCTGAGGATCTTTGCAGCGCGTTCTTCGCTGATTTCCACCATACGGGACAGGCGGCGCTCCGGCCCTTCCTTGACGCGGCGGTTGAAGGTGCCGCCATCGTCGCCCATCGTCAGCAGATCGTCGGTGCTGTCGAAGCCGAAGTCCGAGCCGAAGCCGTCCATCAGTGCAGCGCCGGGGCCGCCGACGGCCGGCGCAAAATCCGGCAGTTCCAGGCCTGCCGCTTCCGGAAGCGCCGCGCCGTTGGACGAACCACCGAGCGAGCGGATCAGCGGACGGAAGCCCATCCAGACGATCAGGAAGGCGACTGCGACGAACGCCAGCGAGTTGATGATGCCGGCCATGTTACGGCTTAGCATATCGGTAATGCTGAAGCTGGAGGATGTGTCCTCAAGCAGCTGGTTGTCGAGGAAGTCCATGGCATTGACGGTGACGATATCGCCGCGGCCCTGATCGACGCCTGCTGCCGTTGCGACGATCTTCTGCATCTCTGCAACATAGGCGTCGATCTTGGCCTGATCGGCGCCTTGGCCAACCATTTGCGCGATACGGCCCTTGTTGACCACCACAGCGACGGACAGCTTTTCGATCTTGTAGCTGTTGCGGGTCGTGGCCGTCGTCTTGCTGTTGATTTCGTAGTTGGTCTGCTCCTCGCGCTTGTCGGACTGATCGTTCGACGTCGGCGTATTGCCGCCGGACTGCGGGGCTGCCTGCGGAATGTTCTGCTCCACGGTCGCGGCACTGTCGGGCTGGCTCTGCTGCGACTTCTGCGCTTCCTTCAC
The DNA here is from genome assembly GCF_040215725.1 of Rhizobium sp. ZPR4. Lineage (NCBI taxonomy): Bacteria > Pseudomonadati > Pseudomonadota > Alphaproteobacteria > Hyphomicrobiales > Rhizobiaceae > Rhizobium > Rhizobium sp. ZPR4. The sequence continues at coordinate 216,909 of NZ_CP157967.1, read as the reverse complement.
GGTGCGGACGGACCGTTCGACCTTCGAGTCCGGATCGTATGTGGTTTCCTGCACCTGCTGGCTGTCGGTATTCAGCTGGGCCGTCACGCTGGAGCGGAAATTATCCATGCCGAGGAAGGGCGCCAAGGCCTTGTCGATGTTGGATTCGACTTCACTCTGCACATTCTGCACGATGCCGAGATTGCGGCTGAGAGCGCCGTTGCCGGGATCATCGCCCGATGCGAGCAACTGGCCTGTGGAGTCGAGGATCGTAACGTCATCGACCTCCAGGCCGGGAACTGCGGAGGCGACGAGGTGGCGGATGGCCGAAGCCGATTTGCGGGCAGCTTCCGCACTCGCACGGATCATAACGGATGCAGTCGGCTTCTGATCCGCCTTCCGGAAGTTGCCGACATCCTGCATGACGATGTGGACGCGCGCGGCACTGATGCCCGCGATCGAAGTAATGGTGCGGCTGATTTCGCCCTCGAGGGCGCGGACGCGGGTGACTTCCTGCATGAAGGAGGTCAGGCCGAGCGAACCGACATTGTCGAAGAGCTCATAACCGGCCTTGCCGCTGGTGGGCAGGCCGCGCTCGGCGAGAAGCGCGCGGGCCTTGCCGGTCATCCCCGCCGGAACAGTCAGGCTGGTGCCATCGGTGCCGACCTGGAAATTGATCTTGGCTTCTGCGAGCGCGATGCTGATCTGGTTTAGATCGGTCGCATCCAGGCCGACATACAGCGTCTCCTGTGCGGGCTTATTGACATAAAGGGCTGCAAAAAGGATCAGCAGCATGGACACAGCGCCCACGCCCCCCAGGATCATCAGCCGCGTTCTCCCGAGATTCTGAAGATTCCGAAGCAGGGGAACTAATTGATTTAACAGATTCATTCTGTTCTCGCACGATTCGTCAAAGACCTGATGGCTTTGTGCTATACGGCGAAAATAGAAATCGAAACTTGTGCGAACGTTTCGTCCGGCCAGAAGAGCCCAGGAAAAAGCCAGGAAGAAACAGAGAAGATTATATAAGAAAAACAGTATCTATTGCTGATAGCACAGTCAGAAGAAATCAAAGTCGCCGGCAGCCTTCGCCATGGGTTGGGCCATGGGCTGCGAATGCGTGTGAAAACCGCCACCGCCGAGCGCCTTTTGCATCTCCGTCAGCTTGACCAGGCTCAGCGCAGTCGCGAGATCCACCGTCCAGCCCTCGGGCATGGTGCCGGCGATGGTATCGATGAACTCGGCGATGCCGCGCGTCTTCTGCACGGCAAGATCGATGCCCTGAACTACTTTCATGGCCTCCGGCGAGGCCAGTATGTTGGCGTCGCTGATGTCAAGCAGCTGCGGTTCGATACGCTCGATCAGATAGGCGACATCATGCAATTCGGAAACGATGCGCAAAAGGATAGCCGGAAGCGTCTCCTCGATGGCGGCCGTCTCAACGCGCTGGAAGGGGGTCATGCGCTTGCCTCGTTGATCAGAAAAATTCGATCGTGTTGTCGACCGGCTTGGGGGCAATGACCGGACGCTGCTCCAGCGCCACGGTCTTCTGCGTCTCAGCGCCGGTCAGCGGGTATTGCCTGGCCCTTCCGGAGATCGGCCAATATTCGATCTTGCGTCCGTGTTCGCCGCCCGTGCTGGAGCTGACAACCGGGATGCCTTCGTCTTTCAGAAATTGCATGGCGAAGATCGCATTCTGCTCGCCGACATTGGAGAAGGTTGCAATCGTCTTGGCGCCGCCGAAGACTTTCGCTTCCAGCCGGTCGCGCCTTGCGCCCTTCTTCAGGAGGCCGTTGATCAGAAGTTCCATCAGGTGCACGCCGTAACGCGTCGCATCACCGCCACTCATCGGCGAGTTCGCCATCCCCGGGAGGAGGAAATGGTTCATCCCGCCAACGCCGGCGATGGGATCGCGCAGGCAAGCCGCCACGCAAGAGCCGAGAATGGTCGCTAGCACCACGTCGGGATCGCTGATGACCTTGTACTCGCCCTGAATAATATGCACGCGACGGGCAGCACCCTCGACGATCATTTTAGAGCTCCGAAGACGGCCTCGATGGCAGCTTTCATCTTTTCGATGGTGAAGGGCTTGGCGAGCACGTTATTGGCTCCGAGCTGCGCCGCCTTCTGGACCAGCGCGCGGTCACCCTGTGCCGTCAGGATGATGAAGGCCGCTTTCTTCGTCGTCGGGTTGGTGCGAACGGCCTGGAGCAGACCAAGCCCGTCCATCTTCGGCATGTTGAAATCGGAGATGACGAGATGATGGGGCTGCTGCTCCATGATCTTCATCCCCTGCTCACCGTCGCCGGCAGCCGTGATCTGCTTGAAGCCGAGCTGCGTCAGAGCATCGCTCAGCAACAGGCGGCTGGTGACCTGATCGTCGACGATCAGAACTTTGATTTTCTCCGCTAGAGACATTATTCGCTCCCTTCCTTTCGGGCGGCTGTTATCTTCAAAATTTCCTCGCCAATGGCGTTCAGCGGAAACTGCTGTTCGACGGCGCCAAGCTCGTGAGCGACCCTCGGCATCCCGTAGACCACGCAGGTCTTCTCGTTCTGGCCGATGGTACGCGCGCCGGCGTGGCGCATCTTGAGGAGACCGGCGGCGCCGTCGCGCCCCATACCGGTCAGGATCACGCCGACGGCATTGCGGCCAGCCAGTTCGGCAACCGAATCAAAGAGCACGTCGACGGAAGGGCGATGGCCGTTCACAGGCCCGCCGTCGACCAGACGGCAATGGGGCGCGGAGGCATTGGCGACCCTGAGGTGCCTTTCGCCGCCCGGCGCCAGATAGATCTTGCCGATTTCCAGCCGCGCGCCGTCGGTCGCCTCCTGGACGACCGGCGCGCAGAGGCGGTTCAGCCGCTCGGCGAAGCTGCGCGTAAAGGTCGGCGGCATATGCTGCGTGATGACGGTCGGCGGGCAATTGGCCGGAAACTTCTGCAGCACGTTGATAAGCGCCTCGACACCGCCGGTGGATGAACCGATGGCGACGATCTTGCGACCAACGCGAAAGTCAGCGACAGCCGGCGGTGGCACGCGCTGGGCGGCGGGCTTTACATATTGCCGCTGCGAGCGCGCTGCGGCCTTCACCTTATCCGCGAGGTCGCCGAAGGGATGTGGCTCGCCTGGCGACGGCTTTCCGACGCAGTCGAACGCGCCGATCTCGAGAGCGGCAAGCGTCGCGTCGGCACCGCGATGCGTCATCGTGGAGACCATGATGACGGGCATCGGCCTGAGCGTCATGATCTTTTCCAGAAACTCGAGGCCGTTCATGTTCGGCATCTCGATATCGAGCGTGACGACGTCCGGATTGAGCGCCTTGATCGCGGCGCGCGCTTCCATCGCATCTCCGGCCTGACCGATGACATCGACCTCCGGATCGGCACGCAAGACGGCGGTGATCAGGCCGCGCATGGTCGGAGAGTCGTCGACAACGAGAACACGGGCAGCGGTACTCATGGTTTCCTCCCCCCGTTCTTGCCGAGATAGCGATAGGTAGTGATGCCGATATTATCGAAGACGTGTTTCGCATCGCCAGCGACCCGCTCGGAGTGACCGATGTAGAGGTGGCCTTGGTCGTGCAGCTGGCCGGCGAAGCGCGTCCAGATCTTCGTCTGCGTCGGCTCGTCGAAATAGATGACGACGTTGCGGCAGAAGATGACGTCAAACAGGCCCTTGAAGGGCCATTGCCCGAGCAGATTCAGCTCGTTGAAAGTGATGAGCCGCTTGACGCGATCGTCGATCTGGAATTTGCGGCGGCCCTGGACGCTGACTTCCTGGAACCACTGCTTGCGCATGGCGGGCGAAATCGTTTCAAGCGAGTTCTCGTCGTAGGCGCCGGCGCGGGCAAGCCCCAGGATCTTGGGATCGATGTCCGTCGCCAGGATTTTGAAGTCGAAATCGGCGACATTCGGCATCAAGGACAGCACCGTCAGCGCGATCGAATAGGGCTCCTGCCCGTCGGAACAGGCGGCCGACCAGATGCGCACCCGGCCGCCGGCCTTGGCGCGCGCCAGAAGGCCCGGCAGGACTTCGTCGCGCAGGTGATCAAAATGATGGTTTTCGCGGAAGAAGCGGGTGAAATTGGTCGTCAGATGCGACAGCATCTCACGGCGCGCCGCACTTCCCGCCGGCGAGGAAACCAGCTGACAGTAGTCGCGGAAGCCGGACAGGCCGAGCGCACGGATATGCTTCGACAGTCTGGAATAGACGAGCGACGCCTTGCTCTCGTTCAGCGAAATGCCCGCATCCGCATAAATCATGGCGGCGATTTCCGAGAGGTCGCGCCGCGTCAGCGGATATTCGCCGCTCGCCAGCACCTCATCGGGAGACGCCTTGAAATCCATTGCTCCCATCACGCTCATGCAGCCTCGCTTTCGCTTTCAGGGAACAGAGCTTCCAGCTCGATCAGACAGATCATGCGGCGGTCGATCGCCACGATGCCGCGAGCAAACTGCCGCTCGTGATCGGAGGAAACCTCCGGCGTCGGCTGGATGCTGTCGTCGGTGATGGTCAGAATGTCCGAAACCGCATCGACCAGGAGGCCGACCACCTTGCGCTTGACCTGCGCCACGATGATCACATGCCGCGCCGTCGGCTCCGCCCGCTTCATGCCGAGCCGGGCGGAGAGATCGATGATCGGCAGCACGGCGCCGCGCAGATTGATAACGCCGAGCATATAGCCAGGCGCATGCGGCATGGCCGTTGCCGGGGTCCAGCCGCGGATTTCCCGAACCGACATGATGTCGACGCAGAATTCCTGATCACCGATGCGAAAGGCGATCAGCTCGCGATTGCCCTGGCTCAGGTTCTTGACGGCATAAGACATCAACTCACCCCACCGCCGCGTAAGACATTTCGGGTTTCAGCGACTGGCCGCGGGAAGCGCCGACCACCGCATCGACGTCGAGGATCAGCGCCACGCGGCCATCGCCGAGGATGGTTGCAGCGGCAATGCCCGGGACATGCGTGTAGTTGGCCTCGAGGCTCTTGATGACGACCTGGCGCTGGCCCTGAATGGCATCGACCATGAGGGCGCGCTGACCGCCGCCTTCCGATTCCACCAGCAGCGCGACGCCTTCGACCGGATTGGCCTGCGTGGCACGGAAGTTCAGGATGCGGCCGACATCGACCAGCGGGCAGAAACTGTTGCGGATCGAGATCAGGCGATGGTTGGCGCCGAAGGAGTGGATGGCGGCAGCTTCGGGCTGCAGCGTTTCGACGATCGCCGTCAGCGGCACGACCAGGGTCTGGCCCGCGACCGTAACCACCATGCCGTCGAGGACGGCGAGCGTCAGCGGCAGGCTCATGGTGAAGACGGAGCCCTGCCCCGGCCTGGAGCTGATATTGATGCGGCCACCAAGCGCCTGGATCGAGCGCTTGACCACGTCCATGCCGACGCCGCGGCCGGAAATGTCGGAGATCTTGTCGGCGGTCGAGAAGCCCGGCAGGAAGATCAGGTTATCGACTTCCTCATCCGACAGATTGGCGTCAGCCGGGATCAGGTCGTTGTCGATGGCCTTCTGGCGCACCTTCTCGCGGTTGATGCCGGCGCCGTCGTCAGCAAGCTCGATCAGGATGCGGCCGGAGCGATGTTTTGCCGTCAGGCGGACCGTGCCTTCGGGGTTCTTGCCCAGCGTCGCACGCTTTTCCGGGGTTTCGATGCCGTGGTCGACGGCATTGCGGATCATGTGCGTCAGCGGCTCGGCAAGCTTGTCGATGACAGTCTTGTCGACTTCGGTATTTTCACCTTCGGTAATCAGTCGGATCGACTTGCCAGTCATATCGGCGATTTCGCGAACGATACGCGACATGCGCTGGAAGACCGGCTTCACCGGCTGGGCGCGGATCGCCATGACGCTGTCCTGGATCTCGCGGGTGAGCTGCTGCAGCTCTTCGAGACCCATGTTGATGGAGGACGCGCCGTTATTGTCGTTCTCGATGACGCTCTGCGAGAGCATCGCCTGGTTGATGACGAGCTCGCCGACGAGGTTGATCAGGCGATCGACGCGGTCGAGGTCAACGCGGATGGTTTGTCCGGCGGCGGCAGCGGCGCTGTTCTGCGCGGCCGCGGCATTGGCGGCGGCAGCCGAGGCAAGGGCAGCCTCCTTCTTCTCGACGCGTGCGGCAGCCGAGGCCAGCTGCGTGACATTGCTTGCGGTTTCGGCAGCGGCCACGGCGGCAGCGACATCACTTCTTGGGGCTGGCACCTCCCCGACGGGTTCGGCGGCCGGCGCGGCGCTGTCGTCGTCAAGGATCGAAAGATCGAACGGTACAGGCACCATCGGCAATTCTTCGCCACTTGAAGGCCTGCCGCTTCCAGCCGGCTGGACATCAAGATCGCAATCCCATTCGGCGAATTCGAAAACGGTGCGAATGGCGTCTTCGCCCTTGTCCGTCTTGATCGAGATTGCCCATTTGAAATAAGCGCCTTCGGGATCGATGTCGGGAAGGCCCGGCAATGCGTCCATGTCGCAGAAGATGTTCATCTCGCCCAGCCGCGAGAGGTCGCGCAGCAGCAGCGTCGCATCGTTGCCCTTGGCGTAGAGATCGGAGCGCGGCTTGAAGCTGACTTCATATTCCGGCGCGCCGCCGCCGGCCGGCTCATCGCTGCCGAAATCATCGTCGAAGCTGAAGGGGATCGGCTGGAAACCGCTTTCATCCGTTGGCGCAGGCGCAGCCGCGACGGGCTTGGGAGCAGCCTCGGCAACCAGCGCGACGGATGGTGCCGGCACATCGCCATTTGCCAATGCTTCCAGTTCCTTGACCAGGCCGCGGCTGCGGGCCTGATCGACACTGCCGCCATCGCGGGCGGCATTAGTGAGATCGGCCAGGACATCGGCGGCCTTGAGCATGACCTTCAGGACATCCTGGGTCGGCTCCAGCTTGTTGGATCGAACGCAATCAAGCGTAGTCTCGAAGACGTGGGCGAATGCGACCAGGTCGTCCAGACCGAAGGCACCTGCCCCACCCTTGATGGAATGAACGGCGCGGAATACGGCATTGACGGTTTCCGGGTCACGGTCGCCGTCATTCATTTTCAGGAGACCGGATTCCAGTTCGGCGAGCTGCTCTTCGCACTCCTGGAAGAAAATCTCTTTGATTTCGTTCATATCCATGAGGGGTGGATCCTGTTTAGGCGGTTACGCGCTCGATGGCATCGATCAGCTTGGCGGGATCGAACGGCTTGACGATCCAGCCGGTCGCACCGGCCTGGCGGGCACGGTTCTTCTTTTCCGCATCGCTTTCGGTCGTCAGAACGAGGATCGGCACGGCGCGGTATCGGTCATTGCGGCGAACGCCCTCGATGAAGCCAAAGCCGTCAAGACGCGGCATGTTGATATCGGTGACGATGACGTCGGGATTGGCTTCTTCCAGGATCTCCAAGCCCTCGACACCGTCTTCAGCCTGAATGGTCTCGAAACCCGCATTGTTGAGGGTGACGAGAAGCATGTTTCGAATGGTCCGTGAATCATCCACGGTCAGCACTTTTTTCTTCATTGCCGGATCTCCTTGGCAAGCAGATGGGAGATATCCACCCCGATCATCTGCATTGTTTTTTGAAATGCATCCGACACCTTGGAGAAGGTGAAGGAGAGCTTGTCCTCATCCCATGTCTTGGCGGCGGCCATGATGACCTGAACGCACAAGGTCCCGATCCTTTCGACGCCGGACGCATCGATTGCGACATTGCTGCCGCGCAATCCCATCAACGTGCCGCGGAGGGCCGAAGCCTCGTTGAGGTCCAGCACCGTGGCCAGACTGACTGTCTTTTCGCCTTTCCTGCTCCGCATCGCTTCATTCCTTGTTGTCTGAAATCGGACCGGCCGGCCCGCATGTGCATGAAACTGAAAGATCAATAGGCATTGCGTTCGCCTCCCGATGCGGTCCTGCGAAGCGGGAATCCGAAATCGGCCATGTCTTCTTCATCCCGTGCGAGGTTGAATTCATCATGAGTTGAAAGCTGTCGTTGCGGCGCAGCCTTGACAGAGGCTGCGTGACGCCGCTCGCGCTCGATGCGAAACTCGCGGATGGTTCGGCCAAGTTCGACGACGACGGTGTGAAGGTGATCGGCGCCCTCCTGCGAGCGGCTTGCCTCGCTCCCGGCAGCGGCGGCACGCTCGCTGTAGTCGCCAATATCTGATGTCAGTGCCTTGAGGCCGGCGAGCTGTTCATCGCTCGCCGCTGCAATTCCGGAAATGGCGTCGTTGATATCCGTCACCTGGCGCACGATGCTGCCGATCGCATCCTGGGTGCGGCCGACCATCTGGACGCCGGCGTCGACCTGCGCCTTGGTGCCCGTGACCAGCACCTTGATCTCGCGTGCCGCATCGGCGGACCGCTGGGCAAGCGCGCGAACCTCCTGCGCGACGACGGCAAAGCCGCGGCCGCTATCGCCGGCGCGGGCAGCTTCAATGCCGGCATTCAAGGCGAGAAGATTGGTCTGGAAGGCGATCTCATCGATGACACCTATGATCTGGCCGATCTTTTCGGCTGATGTTTCAATATCGGCCATGGCCGAGATCGCCTGGCCGACGATCCTGCCGCTGTCTTCTGCCGCCACGCGGGTCGATGCCGTCACGCGCTCGGCCGAGCGGGTATTGGCCGCATTGCCGCGCACCTGTTCGGCAAGCTCGGCTAGCTGCTTTGCGGAGGCCGCAAGCCCTCGCGACTGTTCGGACGAGTTTTCCGCCAGGGATTTCGAGGCGCGAGCGATGGCATCGGCCGTCGACTCAGCCGCCAGCACGCCGCCGGACAGAGCTGAAAATTGCTGCTGGATATCGGCAAGTGCCGCGTTCAAGGCTTCGGCGACCTCGACGTAAGCCTCGGGACAATCGGTCGTCATCCGGGTCGTCAGATCGCGATCGGCAAGACCATTGGCGAGATCGGCGATGAAGGCGGCCGCCTCGGCGCGATCGGCAACCCGCTGTTCGGTGAGCGCCCGCTGATGGCCGACCCGCAATTCGTTGAAGCGCAGCGACACGGCAATCTCGACGTCGACCATGACGAGGCGCACGACCGCGGTCACAAGCTCGCTGAGTTCGCGGGCGCGACGCTTGGCTCCCGGCAGAATGGCGCGGCCTCCCATCTCGTCGAGGAGGCCGGACAAAAGATGCTCCAGCATGACGCCATGGCCCGCGACATGCCAGCGTGGATCGAGGCCCATCTTGCTTTCGCTATCGGACAGAACCTTGACGCGCTCGGCATAAAGGCTGTCGAAGCGCGCATCCGTCAGCACATCCCAGTGCGAGGACTGCAGATCCTGGAGCCGTTCGAGCTGGCTTTCGCTGGTGAAATTGCGGGAAGCGTCAGGGAAGGTCTGGAGGCGATGGAAAAGATCGCGAAGGCCGGCTTTCAGATGCACCGCGAGCATCGGCCGGTTGCGGCGCAAGGTTTCGCATTGCCCGGCGTCGAGACCAGCAAAACGCAAGCGGTCGCGAAGGCTGCCAGCCTGCGCCCTGCCTGCCTGATCTGACGGCGTATCCTGCGCCAAAGTCGCCCCTGCCGAACTGCCGGGCATCCAAGCGCCGGCGAAACCGCTGATGATCCGCGCCAAGCGCAATGAGGAGGCGAGAAAAGGCAGCCGTCGCCGTCGATCAGCTGATCGAGGCACCGAAGCTCGCTCGTTCATCAAAGTCTGTAGCGGACCTGTTTGATGAAATGGATACCGGATCGGACCCGGTACGACGGGGCGGCTTCATGCCTGGTGAGAACGAGTCACAATTTTCCCATTCCGACGTTCAGGCTCAATATTTATGGTTAATTCCTTGCCCGAAGGTTAATGACGGAAGAAGGCGCCCATCCTACTGATCTATACTAAATTAGCTATTACTTGCGGATATAGTTTATCTGCCCGTCAAGAATACGGATCGCAAGTCACGAGCAAGCTTCATGCCTTACTGCCCAGGGGATAGACAGTTTCGATGTCGCTACGGAGAGAGCAATGATTGTTCTTGGTTTGACCGCCTCGCTGATGGCCAGCCTGACGCTTGTGGCCTTCATGCTTCTGTCCCGCATCGAAGAGGCGCGCGGCAAAGCTACGCCTCGCATCCTCTAGGCAAAGCTGTAACGGACGTCTCAGATCCAAAATCGGACTTGTGGCACTTCGTGGCCACGACGGCGGCGCCGCTGTTCTTACGGATGGCAAGGAGCTAGCTTTGGCCTCAATAGTTCCGTATTAAGCCTCACGATCAGGCACCGAGACCCATCCTTTAATGCTCGACACGACCCATTCCCGAACAGACGCCCAGAAACTTTCGCTGGGCATCGCCCTTGCGATCATCTTCGGAGTAACGCTGTGGCGCGTGCTCATGTTGCTTCTCAACAGGACGGATCTCTTCGTTGACGAGGCGCAATACTGGTTCTGGGGTCAGAATCTCGATTTCGGCTATTATTCCAAGCCGCCGATGATCGCCTGGGTCATCCGCTTCTTCAATGCGATCTCGGGGTCGGATTCGACCTTCTGGATCCGCATATCGGCGCCGCTCTTCCATCTCGCCACCGCCCTGATGCTGATGTGCACGACGCGGCGGCTGATCGACGACGAGACCGGACGAGAGATCGCACCGTGGGTCGGCGTCATCTTCATCACCTTGCCGGCTGCCTCGCTTTCGGCCGTGCTGGTATCGACCGATACGATTCAGATCCTGTTCGTGACGATCGCCATCTGGGCCTTTATAGGCCTGACCAAGCGGTCTTCGGCGCTCGACGCTTTCATCCTCGGAGCCAGCCTCGGCATCGCCTTCCTGACGAAATATTCGGTGCTCTTCCTTCTGCCCGGCGTCGGCATTGCCATGCTGACGATGCGTTCGGCACGTATCGCCTGGCGGGATGTGGCCATTGCCGCCATCGTCGGCGCCATCGTCGTCTCCCCCAATCTCTGGTGGAACCTCACCCATGATGCAACGACCATAAAGCACACCGAAAACATCGCCCAATGGAGCAAGAGCGGCGGCGGCAACGGTCTCTTGAAGCACATACTCAACGGTCTCAGCTTCTTCGGCGCGCAGTTCGGCGTGGTCGGTCCGGTGGTCTTCTACGCGCTTTTGTGGGCGACATGGCGGCTGGTCCGTGGGCAGAGCGACGACCGGGAAAAGCTGCTGTTCTGGCTGTCGGTGCCTGTCGTGGCGCTGATCACGCTGCAAGCCCTCCTCGCCAAGGCCTATGCCAACTGGGCCGTCTCGGCCTATGCCGCCGGCACCATTCTCGCCGTTTGGCTGCTCTATCGCCTGACGAAAAAAGGGCTGAGCACCTCGCTGATCATAGGCGCCGTCGTCGCCGTCGTGATCCCGGTACTGACGGTCTTTGCCTATGACATCAAGCTGCCGAACGGCGATCTCGTCATGAAGCGCTATGTCGGCCGCAGTGTCATCAGCGAGGAAATCGCCAATATCGCCACCGAGGCGAAAATGACTGAAATCGTCGCCCAGGACCGCGATATTCTCGCCGATCTCTATTACACATTGAAGGGCAAGCCGTTCCACATCTATGCCCGCCATTTCGCAGGATTTCCCGCGAACTATTACGAGCAGGATTTCTCGCTGCCGGCCAGTGTGACCGGCCCGGTCCTGTTCGTCGACAACGATCCGATCGAGTGCCCGGAAGGCCAGGCTGAGCTCATCAAGAGCTGGTCGCCGCCCTATGGTGAGATGAAAGGCAAGACACTTTATGCCTATCGCGTTCCGGCATCCTGCCTGGCGCCCAAGCCGTCAGCCGCCGGAACGGGAGCTACCGAAAATTAAGAAATCAAGCCGGGACTGTTGACCGGCTCGTGCAACTGCATCATGACAGGCCGCACTACAGCGCCGCGCGTAACATGTGACGCGCAAAGGTCACTGTAGCACTTTAAAGCTGCTGCATAATTCCTTAGGTCGATCCCGATTTAAGGAATTATGCAGTGGGAAGACGCGAGGCGTCCTGATATCATGACCGAACCGTCGGCGTTCGCGCCGGCAGAGGAATAAAGGCATTTTCGACCGTTGAACCCGCTCGAATTCGGCGCCGCCGACAGCGAAGATAGAGACTACAGGACGCACCGCGCCGGAGCGCGGGTGATCGCGTCGTTGTTCGTCGCGTTCTTCGCCTATATCGGACTGGCGCTGGGCGGCGGCATCAACGTTGCCACGCGCGCCGATGCGGACGCGCTCGCCTCAGGCAAGGACAACCAGCCGCTCTATCTTTCCCTGCGCGATCCGGTGCGCGGCATTGTCGTCGCCGATCGGCTGGCGCCACCCAAGGCCACATGGCACGACATAGGGCCAGCAACGCTTGCCGCCCTTCCCTCTCTCGGATATCCGGCAACCTCCTGGCAGCCGAGCCATCCAAGCAATGCTGCTCGGCTCGAATCCCTGGCTTTCCGCGCCTATCTCGCACGCGCACCTCCAGGCGCGCTCGCCTAAGCGGTTGGCGCAGACGCGCTGCATTTCCGACAAGACCTCAAGTCCGCCTGCGGCCAGGCCGTCGGCATAAGCCTACTTTCAAGGAAAATACCCATGCGTACCTCACCATGGCTCGTGGCGCTCTATACAGTGATCATCGTCATTGGCTTTCTGATCGCACTGCCAAACGTGCTGCCGCAGTCAGCTCTCAGCAAGATCCCGTCCTGGCTGCCGCATAGCCAGGTTTCTCTTGGCCTCGACCTTCGCGGCGGCTCCTATCTCGTTCTCGAAGTCGACGAAAAGGACCTGACGAACGGCCGGCTGCAATCGCTGCAGCAGGACGCACGTCGCGTGCTGCGCGACAAGAACATTCAGACCCGCTCGGTCGTCCGCAACGGCGACCAGATCGTCGTAACGCTCAACGATCCCACGCAGAGCGGTGATGCGGTGACGCAGTTGCAGACGCTGGCCAATACGATCACGTCCGGCCTCTCGGCCGGCCAGTCGGATCTCAGCATCAAGCCGAATGGCGCGACCATCGCGATGTCCTTCTCGCAGGCAGGCATTTCGGCCAATGTCGATTCCGCCGTCCAACAGAGCCTTGAAGTCATCCGCAAGCGCGTCGACCAGGTGGGTGTCGCCGAGCCGACCATCCAGCGCGTCGGCCCGAACCGCGTTCTCGTCCAGCTTCCGGGTGCACAGGACCCGTCGCACCTGCGCGAACTTCTCGGCTCGACCGCGAAGATGTCCTTCCACCTGCTTGCCGATAACGTCGATCCGAACAATCCCGGCCCCGGCGTCACCATCATGAAGGACGAGCAGGGCAACAGCTATCCGGTTCTCGACCGCATCGAACTGTCCGGCGACCGCCTGACGGACGCCCGCGTCAGCTTCGACCCTAATACGCATGAGCCGCTCGTCACCTTCCGCTTCGACAGCGCCGGCGCCAACCGCTTTGCGGAAATCACCCGCGAAAATGTCGGCAAGCCCTTTGCTATCGTTCTCGACAACAAGGTTCTGAGCGCGCCGAACATCCGTGAGCCGATCACGGGCGGTTCGGGCCAGATCTCCGGCAACTTCACCGCAGACAGTGCCACCACGCTTGCAGCCCTGCTGCGTGCCGGCGCTTTGCCGGCGAAGCTCACCGTCATCGAAGAGCGCACCGTCGGCGCCGACCTCGGCAGCGATGCGATCCAAAAAGGCATCTATAGCGGCCTGATCGGCTTCGTTCTGGTTGCCGCCTTCATCTTCGTGCTCTACGGCGCCTGGGGCATTCTCGCCAATGTCGCGCTGCTCATCCACACGGTCCTGACCTTCTCGGCCCTGACGCTGGTCGGCGCCACGCTGACGCTGCCCGGCATCGCCGGCGTCGTCCTTGGTATCGGCCTTGCGGTTGACGCCAACGTTCTCATCAACGAGCGTATCCGCGAAGAAACCCGCAAGGGCCGCGGCGCCTTCGCCGCCATCGATAACGGCTTCAAGAAGGCTTATTCGACGATTATCGACGGCAACATGACGGCGCTGATCGCCGCCGCCATCCTGTTCTACTTCGGCTCCGGCCCGGTTCGCGGCTTTGCCGTGACCATGGGTCTCGGCCTCATTATCTCGATGTTCACCTCCGTCGCCTTCGTGCGCGTCGTGATGATCGCCATTACCCGCCGCCGCAAGATGAAGGTGGTCAACATCAGGCCGCTGATCCCCTTCAGCCCCTATGACAAGCACATCCAGTTCATGAAGGCCCGCTTCTTCGGCGTCACCGTTTCGGCGATCCTGTCGATCGCCTCGGTGGTCCTCTTCATCCATCCGGGCCTCAACTACGGCGTCGATTTCCGCGGCGGCATCCAGATGTCGGTCAAGACCAAGGATGCGGCCGATCTGGCGACATTCCGCGAGGGCCTGAACACGCTCGGCCTCGGCGAAATCGCACTGCAGTCCTTCGGCGACAACAACAGCCTCCTAGTCCGCGCCCAGCGCCAGGACGGCGGCGAAGAGGCGCAGACGGCCGCGGTGACGAAGCTCAAGGCGGAAATCGTCAAGATCGACCCAAGCGCGACCATCGAAGGCACCGATGTCATCGGTCCGAAGGTCTCGGGTGAGCTTGCCTGGGCCGGCATCCTGTCGGTCGTGATCGCCAGCCTGGCGATGCTCGTCTACATCTGGGTGCGGTTCGAATGGCCGTTCGCGGTCGGCGCCATCGTCACTCTGGTACTCGACGTCACCAAGGCGATCGGCTTCTTCGCGATCACCGGCCTCGATTTCAACCTGACGGCCATCGCCGCGATCCTGACGCTTGTGGGATATTCGGTGAACGACAAGGTCGTGGTCTATGACCGCATGCGTGAAAACATGCGGCTCTACAAGTCGATGCCGCTTCGCGACATCATCGACAAGTCGATCAACGAGACCCTGGCGCGAAGCCTCTATACCAACGCCACCGCCTTCCTGGCGCTGGTGCCGATGGCGATATGGGGCGGCAGCGCCGTCTCCAGCTTCGCGATCCCGATGGTGTTCGGCATCCTCGTCGCAGGCGCCTCGTCGGTCTTCATCGCCGCGCCGATCCTGCTGTTCCTCGGCGACTGGCGTCGCCGCCATGCCAAGCCGGTCGCCAACGATACAAAGTCGGCGGACGACAAGTCCAGCAAGGACAGCAAGCAGATCCCAGCTGCGGAATAAGCGGCCAATATATGAGAACAGGACATGCCCGGCCTCCGGGCATGTCCATCAGCCGGGCAAAGCACATAGCGGTTTTGCGAGATAAAGCGCTGAGAAGCGGATCCGAAGAGTCGCGAAGCGACCTAGGATATGGTCGGCATATGCAACGGCAGGCCTGGACGCGGCGCCGTTATCTTTTCCACAACACCCTTTTCCTGCTCGGTAACGAGCAAGTGCTTGCCATCGGCGGTAAAGGCAATGTTTCCTGGCCGTGCGCCATCGGTGCGGATGTGACCGGCCATCTTGCCCTCGGTGTCGATCAGACAGACTTCGCCGAGACCGTACATGGCGCAATAGAGCATGCCGCTGCGATCAAAGGCCAGGCCGGATGGTCCGCGCAGCGCGTTTATGGCTGGCGAGGTCATCGATCGCGCAAACATTTCCTGCCGTCCGCCAACGATCTGCCGATAGATTTTTCCAGTCAGCGTCTCACTGTAATAAAGCAACCCATCGGCATCGAAAGCGATGCCGCCGGCAAGGAGCAGCCCGGCAGCCAGAACACGAATGACCCGGCCCTCTGCGGGATCAATCTGATAGACGCAGCCGTTATAGGCAGCCTTGAAGAAATCGGGATGGATATCGCCGCCTTCCAGCAAATCCGCCAGCCGGAAGCCGGAATCGGTCATATAGAGCAGGCCATCGGGCCCGAAGGCGAGAGCGCTCGGATGGAGAAACGGACCGTCCGCACTGCCCTCTATTACTTGCAAGACCCGCCCCTGCGGCGAAAGCCTCACCAGAGAGTCTTCCGGTCCACCGGCTATCCAGAAACACCCGTCACCGTCGACAGCAATTCCGCTCGGAGTGCCGCCAAGCCGGCAAATCTCCCGGGATGCGCCGCCTGCATCATAGAGCTTCAGATAACGGCGACTGGCATCCATTTCGACAAGCGCGAGGCGCCCATCCGGCAGAGCCACCAGTCCGCTGGGCAGACGCAGGCCAGTGGCAATCGTTTCGTTCATGTTCTGAAACCTTCACTCTACGCACTGCGAAACCGCAAAAACTCAAATTGCCGCGCCAAAAAGATACATAAGCACGAAGAAAGTCCTTTTCGAGCCGCATCCAACCAAATCCGAATAAGATTCTTGCGTGGAGGGTCACATCTGCGTGCGGATCGCGCCAATCTTGACAGGCTTTGCTGATTCGGAACATCCATAGAACGCCCATGTGGTTTCGCGTCTGCGATTCGCCGCGCGTTGCGCAGCTGCGTCCCCTGCCCGAAGCATCCAGGAGAGTTGATGACCGCCGCCTATCTGGAAAAATTAAACCCGGAGCAGCGGCTGGCGGTGGAGCATGGCACGAGCGATGACGGCCATATCGCCGGGCCGCTGCTCGTCATCGCCGGGGCGGGCTCCGGCAAGACGAATACGCTCGCCCATCGCGTCGTGCATCTGATCGTCAAAGGCGCAGACTCCCGCCGTATCCTGCTGATGACCTTCTCGCGTCGCGCCGCCGCCGAAATGGGCCGTCGCGTCGAGCGGATCTGCCGTGAGGTGCTGGGGGTAAATGCCGGCATCACCGCCGATGCGCTTGCGTGGACCGGCACGTTCCACGGCATCGGCGCGCGCCTGCTCAGGGACTATGCCGAGCAGATCGGCATCGATCCGGCCTTCACGATTCACGATCGGGAAGACAGCGCCGATCTGATGAATCTTGCGCGCCACGACCTCGGCTTTTCCAAGACCGAGAGCCGCTTTCCGACCAAGGCGACGTGCCTTTCCATCTATTCACGATCGGTCAATGCGGAAGCGCCGCTCGATGGCGTGCTGCGCGACTTCTTCCCCTGGTGCGCCATGTGGGAACAGCAGCTGCGCGAACTCTTCGCCTGTTATGTCGAGGCGAAGCAGGTGCAGAACGTGCTCGATTACGACGATTTGCTGCTCTACTGGGCGCATATGCTGCAGGAGCCGCTGATTGCCGAGGATATCGGCAGCCGCTTCGATCATGTGCTTGTCGACGAATATCAGGACACGAACCGGCTGCAGTCCTCCATTCTGCTCGCCCTGAAGCCCGATGGTCGCGGACTGACCGTCGTCGGCGACGATGCGCAGTCGATCTATTCCTTTCGCGCCGCGACCGTGCGCAACATTCTCGATTTCCCCAAGGCCTTCACGCCATCCGCCGATATCGTCACGCTCGACCGCAATTATCGCTCGACGCAGCCGATCCTTGCCGCCGCCAACGCCGTGATCGATCTCGCCTCCGAGCGCTTCACCAAGAACTTGCGCACCGAGCGGCAAAGCACGGAACGCCCGCGGCTGGTGACGGTGCGCGACGAGGCTGATCAGGCACGCTACATCGCCGATCAGGTGCTCGAAAATCGCGAGGGCGGTGCACGGCTGAAGCAGCAGGCCGTTCTCTTCCGCACCTCGAGCCATAGCGGCCCGCTGGAGGTGGAGCTCACCCGGCGCAACATCCCCTTCGTCAAGTTCGGCGGGCTGAAGTTCCTCGACAGCGCCCATGTCAAGGACATGCTGGCGGCACTGCGTTTCGCCCAGAACCCGCGCGACCGCGTGGCCGGCTTCCGCCTGATGCAGCTTCTGCCCGGCGTCGGCCCCTCGACAGCCCAGCGCGTGCTCGACCAGATCGGCGAAGAAGCAAGCCCGATCACGGCACTCACCGAGCTGCCGCCGCCGCCCCGCACAGGAGACGATTGGACTGCCTTTGTCGAGACGATGCGGGAGGTCAAAAGCGGCAAGGCCGGCTGGCCGGCGGAAATCGGCCTGGTTCGCCAATGGTACGAGCCGCATCTGGAGCGCACGCATGAGGATGCCGCGACCCGTCAGGCGGACCTCATTCAGCTCGAACAGATCGCGGCTGGCTATGGCTCGCGCGAGCGCTTCCTTACCGAGCTGACGCTCGATCCGCCGGACGCCACCAGCGATCAGGCCGGCGTGCCGCTGCTCGACGAGGACTATCTGATCCTCTCGACCATCCATTCCGCCAAGGGCCAGGAATGGACAAAGGTCTTCATCCTCAACGCCGTCGACGGCTGCATCCCCGCCGATCTCGCCGTCGGATCATCAGCTGAAATCGAAGAGGAGCGGCGGCTGCTCTATGTCGCGATGACGAGGGCGAAGGACAATCTCGATCTCGTCACTCCGCAGCGCTTCTTCGTGCATGGTCAGCATGCACAGGGCGACAAGCATGTCTTTGCCTCGCGAACCCGCTTCATTCCTGCGACGCTGCTGCAGTTCTTCGAGGTTTGCGGCTGGCCACAGGCGCGGGCCGAAAGTGCAGCCGCCATTCGAGCGCGAGAAGTGCGAGTCGATGTCGGGGCGCGCATGCGCGGCATGTGGCGCTGAGCTGAGGTTATTAAGGCCAGAAGGGCGAGGCTGCGCCCGTGGGTCTTCTCGTAGGCGTCCGCGCCCATTGCTTGGAGACTGGGTGACGCTCTCGCTCTTACAACCTCTCCGCCGGATTCGCCCGCGCTCATTACGCAAGCCCGGGTCCGGCGCAAGCCGCGCCGGCGGAATTCAGCCGGCGAAGCCCTCCAGAACGAGGGGCTCACCCGCCGTCAGCGGCTGCGTTTGCTGACCCGAATTGTCCCACCAGGTGACGTCGACCGAGCCCTCATAACCCGAGCCGGTGATCGTCGGAATCGTGACAGGAGCTACTCCAACGCTGATCGCCGCGCTGAAGCCTGAACCCATCTGCGCCACGATCGCTATCCCGTCCGGATACACATTGATCCCTAGAATGCCGTTCGGGAGCGGATCGAAACCCGCACCGGCGAAGGTGAAGTTCGCGCTCTCCGACATCACGAAATTCGCTGCCTTGACGTTGATCCACAATTGGTTCTCGGTGATGGTGGCATTGTTGAAGTTGATATTGATGATCGAGCTCATGGCGCTCCCTCTTATTCGCGCTACGTCGCCAATCTCGCCCGGCCCCGCATCCTATGCAAGTTCCATTGCAACAGCTCCGAACCGCCCCCCAGCCCTCTTCCCGCTAGCGGGGAGAGGGCTGGGGATGAGGGGCAATCCGAGCTTTCAACTCACTCGATTGTCGCGAGCCATACTTACTTCACCTCGCGAAACATCTCGATGATTGCCGAAAAATCGCGCCCGCCATTGCCGAGCTTTTCGAAGAGCGCATAGAGCTGCGCCGCCTCTGCCCCCAAAGGCGTCGACGCGCCGCTGGAAAGTGCCGCTTCCTGGGACAGGCGCAGGTCCTTGAGCATCAAGGCGGCCGCAAAGCCGGGCTTGTAGTCGTTGTTGGCCGGAGACGTCGGCACAGGGCCGGGCACGGGGCAATAGGTATTGATCGACCAGCATTGGCCGGACGAAGTCGAGGCGACGTCGAATAGGGCCTGATGCGAGAGGCCGAGCTTCTCGCCGAGCACGAAGGCTTCGCAGACGCCGATCATGGAGATGCCGAGGATCATGTTGTTGCAGATCTTGGCGGCCTGGCCAGCGCCAGCATCGCCGCAATGGACGATCTTCTTGCCCATCACGTCGAGCAGCGGCCTGGCGGCCGCAAAACTCTCGGTGGAGCCGCCAGCCATGAAGGTCAGCGTGCCGGCTGCGGCGCCACCCGTGCCGCCGGACACCGGCGCATCGAGCGAAAGGCAACCGGCATCGCCTGCCATGGCGTGCGCCTTGCGGGCGCTGTCGACGTCGATGGTGGAGCTGTCGATGAGCAGGGTTCCCTTCGGCACGGAGCGCAGCACATCGGTCCAGACGGTGAGGACATGCTGGCCCTTCGGCAGCATGGTCACGACCACTTCCGCATCGGCCAGGGCCTCGGTGAGTACGCTCGCAGGCTTTACCCCCGACGCTTCGGCTGATTTCAGCACATCATGCGAGAGGTCGAATCCGGTGACGGCATGGCCCGCCTTGACGAGATTGGTCGCCATCGGACCTCCCATGTTGCCGAGGCCGATGAATGCGATCCGTGTCATGACGTTTTCCTCCCATGATCGGTTGAAGCAACTCCGGAAAAGATGCAGATCGGCTTTCCGTTCTGGAATTGCTTGAAGTGGTGAGATAGAGCGGTTCAGAAGTCCCGAGATGCGCTGAACCAATCTAGCTCGCAAAAAGCGGCGGCTGCGCCGGCACGAAGAAGCGGTCGATATCGGCAACACTCACCTCCGCAAGGCTCGCCGGAGACCATTTCGGATTGCGATCCTTGTCGATGACAGCGGCGCGCACACCTTCGTAGAAATCGTGATTATACAATATGCCCCTGCAGGCGCCGAGTTCACGATTGAGGCATTCGGTAAGATCGGCGCTTGTTCGCCCTGCCCTGAGCAGCCGCAACGTCAGCTTCAGGCTGGTCGGCGAGCGGCTGGCGATCACGCCGGCGGCTTCAGCGGCAAACTCTCCCGGCTCACCAGCCAATGCCACCAGTATTCCTTCTACCGTGTCTGCCGAAAACGCCCGGTTGATCACCTCGCGGTTTGCCACAAGCCGGCTTTCGCCAGCATCTGCCGCCATCGTCCGGATCAGGGCATGGACGTCTGCGGCAGAGGCAGTCGCGGGGAGCGCAGAGATCGCATCTATAAGAGCCGGCAGTGCGGAGGACCCAACACAATGATCGGCAAATCCGGCATGGATGACGTCGGCAGCCTCGACGGTCAGGCCGGTCAGGCCCATCCAGGTGCCTGCCTCGCCCGGCGCACGCGGCAGCAACCAGGTGGCGCCGACATCCGGGAAGTAGCCGATACCGGTTTCGGGCATGGCAAGGCGCGTGCGCTCGGTGACGACGCGATGGCTGCCATGGGCCGAGAGGCCGACGCCGCCGCCCATGGTGATGCCGTCCATCAGCACGACATAGGGTTTTGAGTAAAGCGAGATGGCATGGTTGAGCAGGAACTCTTCGCGCCAGAAGGTTTCCGCTTCATCGGTGCCTTCCTTGCCGCTCCGGTGCAGCAGGCGGATGTCGCCACCGGCGCAGAAGCCGCGCTCGCCCTCGCCCATGACGATGACGCTTGCGATCGCCGGATCGGCGGCGAAATCCTCCAGGGCCGGAGCGATGACCCGCACCATCGGCAATGTCAGGCTGTTCAGCGCCTTCGGGCGATTGAGCCTGATGACGCCGGCCGATCCGCGCCGCTCGATGATGACTTCGTCCGTGCTATCCATGCAAATCTCCTGTCCTTGCTGCCACCAATCCTCAGAGATTCATCTGTTGTCGGCAAGGATCATCTCAGCTGCCTTTTCCGCGATCATGATGGTTGGCGAATTGGTATTGCCCGATGTGATCGACGGCATGACGGAGGCGTCGGCGATGCGCAACCGTGCCAATGCCCGCAGCCGCAGCCGGGGATCGACGACGCTTTGCGCGTCGCCGCCCATGCGGCATGTGCCGACCGGATGAAAAATCGTCGTGCCGATATCGCCGGCGGCGCGCTCCAGATCAGCATCCGTCTCATAGGCCGGTCCCGGCTTGAACTCCTCCGGCCTGAAGCGTGCGAAGGAAGGCTGCGCCACGATACGCCGGGTCAGGCGAATGGAGCGCACGGCGATTTCCCGATCTCGCGCGGCGGAGAGATAATTCGGGCTGATGGCCGGCTGCAGGGCGAAATCGGGGCTGCGCACATGCACCGAGCCGCGGCTTTCAGGCCGCAGGTTACAGACGCTGGCGGTGATGGCCGGAAAGGGATGAACGGGATCGCCGAACTTGTCGAGCGAGACCGGCTGCACATGATACTGCAGATCAGGCGTTTCCTTATCGGGGCCGGAGCGGGTGAAGATGCCGAGCTGGCTCGGCGCCATCGCCATCGGGCCTGAGCGGCGAACGAGATATTCAAGACCGATCGCCGCCTTGCCGATGAGGCTCGTCGCCTTCTCGTTCAGCGTGGAAACACCGGTTACCCTGTAAGCCATGCGAAGCTGCAGGTGATCCTGCAGATTTTCGCCGACGGACCGGACCTCGCGCACCACCTCGATGCCGGCCTTGCCGAGCACATCGCCATGGCCGATGCCTGACAGTTCGAGAATATGCGGCGAGCCGATGGAGCCGGCCGACAGCACCGTCTCCTTGCTCGCGTAGGCGCGCTTCGCCACGCCATCGTGCTGGAATTCAACGCCGGTGACGGCATCATCTTCAACGATCAGGCGGCGGACCTGCGCTTTCGTGTAGACAGTGAGATTGCCGCGCTGCATGGCCGGGCGCAGGAAGGCTTTCGTGGTGTTCCAGCGGATGCCGGAGCGCTGGTTGACGTCGAAATAGCCGGAGCCTTCATTGTTGCCGCGATTGAAGTCCGCCGTCTCCGGGATGCCGGCCTCCTTGGCCGCGGCCTGGAAGGCATCGAGCACGGCCCAGCGCACGCGCGCCTTTTCTACCCGCCACTCGCCGCCGGCACCGTGCATCTCATCCTTGCCGCGATAGTGATCCTCGGACTTGACGAAATAGGGCAGCACATCGTCCCAGCCCCAGCCGGCGCAGCCGAGCTGACGCCAGAGATCATAGTCGCGCGCCTGGCCGCGCATGTAGATCATGCCGTTGATGGAAGAGCAGCCGCCGAGCACCTTGCCGCGCGGATAGTTGAGCGACCTGCCATTCAGGCCCGCTTCCGGCGATGTGGTAAAACACCAGTCCGTGCGAGGGTTGTTGATGCAATAGAGATAGCCGACCGGGATATGAATCCAGTGGTAATTATCGTTGCCGCCGGCTTCCAGCAGCAGCACCCTATTGTTGTGGTCGGCCGAAAGCCTGTTGGCCAGCACGCAGCCGGCACTGCCGGCACCGATGATGATGTAGTCGAAGCGATCCATTCAAGAGACTCTGTCGTCCCCTCGCCCCGTCTGCGGGGAGAGGGTTAGGGTGAGGGGCAGGAAGGCCCGGCAAATTCAGCATTCGCTGGAAGTCCGTAAAAGCCCCTCATCCGCCCTTCGGGCACCTTCTCCCCGCTTACGGGGAGAAGGAAAATCAAATCGCTAGCGCCGATATTCGAAACCCAGTCTCCGTCCCAGCCGCGAGGCATAGAATTCGCCGACAATGCCGCGGCGGAAGAGCAGGACGCAAACCATGAAGACGATGCCGGTGATGATGGTGACGGGAAATTCCGAGGTCGCCAGATAATTCTCCAGCGTCGCCACCAACCCTGCCCCGAAAATCGGACCGATCAGCGTGCCGATGCCGCCGAGCAGGGTCATGAGGATGACTTCGCCGGACATCTGCCAGGCGACATCGGTGAGCGTCGCGAACTGGAAGACCAGTGCCTTGACCGCGCCCGCAAGCCCCGCCAACGCCGCCGACATGACGAAGGCACCGAGCTTATAGCGCGCGACGGAATAGCCAAGCGAGATCGCCCGCTGCTCGTTCTCGCGGATCGATTTCAGGATCATGCCGAAGGGCGAATTGATGAAGCGCCAGATGATCAGCACACCGATCAGGAAAACGGCGAGGACGAAATAATACATATTGAAGGAGTTGTTGAGATCGAGGACGCCGAAGAGGTAGCCGCGCGGCACCGACTGGATGCCGTCCTCACCTTGAGTGAACTTCGCCTGCAGGCAGAAGAAATAAAACATGTAAGAGAGCGCCAGCGTGATCATGGCGAAATAGATGCCCTGCCTGCGGATGGCGACGAAGCCCATGACGAGGCCGAGCAGCGATGCGCCGGCAACCCCGATCAGGATGCCGAGCTCTGGCGGAAGCCCCCATTCCTTCACCGCATAAGCCGTGAAATAAGCAGCACCGCCAAAGAAAGTCGCGTGACCGAAGGACAAGAGGCCGGCATAGCCGAGCAACAGATTGAAGGCGCAGGCGAAGAGCGCGAAGCAAAGCACCTTCATGACGAAGATCGGATAGATGAAGAACGGCGCCCAGATCAGGCCGACGAGGCCAACCACCAGCAACAGCTTCTGCACGGAAAGCTTTGGACGCTCTTTAGAACTCAAGCTGATTAATCCAGCCATGTCACGCCTCCCGACCGAAGAGGCCCGCAGGCCTCAAAAGCAGTACGATCGCCATGATGACGAAGATGACGATGTTGGAGGCTTCGGGATAGAAGACCTTGGTCAGGCCTTCGGCAATCCCGAGCATGTAGCCCGTCACGATCGCTCCCATGATCGAGCCCATGCCGCCGACGACAACAACGGCGAAGACGATGATGATCATGTTCGATCCCATCAGCGGCGAGACCTGGTAGATCGGCGCGGCGAGAACGCCGGCAAAGGCGGCAAGCGCCACGCCGAAGCCGTAGGTCAGCGTCAACAGCACCGGCACGTTGACGCCGAAGACCTGCACGAGCACGGAATTCTCGGTGGCGGCGCGCAGATAGGCGCCGAGTTTCGTCTTCTCGATCAGAAGCCAGGTGCCGATGCAGACGATCAGCGAGGCGATGACCACCCAGCCGCGATAGACGGGCAGGAACATGAAGCCGATATTTTTCGCGCCCGCCAATTCCGTCGGAACGGCATAGGGCTGGCCGGAGGAGCCATAAAGATAGCGGAAGGTTCCCTCGATGGTCAGCGCCATGCCGAAGGTGAAGAGCAATCCGTAGAGCGGATCGATCTTGTAGAGCTGGCGCAGGCAGAGCCGCTCGACCAATGCTCCGAACAGGCCGACGATGAGCGGCGCCAGAACGAGGGCAGGCCAATAGCCGATGCCGGCATAGGCGAGCAGCAGATAGGCGGTGAAGGCGCCGAGCATATAGAGCGCGCCATGGGCGAAATTGATGACCCTGAGCATGCCGAAGATGATCGCGAGGCCGAGGCTCAGTAGCGCATAGAAGGAGCCGTTGATGAGGCCGATCAGCAATTGACCGAGAAGCGCCTGGGTGGGGATGCCGAATATCGTCGTCATGGCTCAGACCCCCAGAACCTTGTGCAGCATATCCATGCGCTCGGAGAGTTCGCCGACCGGGAATTCCGAGACCATCTGGCCGTGATCCATCAGATAGAAACGATCGGCGATGCGGCTGGCGAAACGGAAATTCTGCTCGACGAGCAAGATGGTCATGCCGCGCCCTTTCAGCTTCTGCAGGACTTCGCCGATGCGCTGGACGATGACGGGCGCCAGGCCCTCGGTGGGCTCGTCGAGCAGCAGCATGCGGACGCCGGTGCGCAGGATGCGGGCCATGGCGAGCATCTGCTGTTCGCCACCCGAGAGCCTGGTGCCGACGCTATTGCGCCGCTCATGCAGATTGGGAAACAGCTCGAAGATCTCATCGAGCGTCATGCCGCCCGGTGCGACGACCGGCGGCAGCATCAGGTTTTCATAGACGCTGAGGGTCGAGAAGATCCCGCGCTCTTCCGGCACGAAACCGATGCCCTGATGCGCCGTCTTGTGCAGCGGCACCTGCATCATATCCCTGCCGGCGAAGGTGATCCTGCCCTTGCGGGCACGGACGATGCCGACGATCGTACGCAACGTCGTCGTCTTGCCGACGCCGTTGCGGCCGAGGATGGTGATGGTCTCCCCCTCGCCCACGCGCATATCGACGCCGTGCAGGATGTGGCTTTCGCCATACCAGGCATTGAGGCCCTGAACTTCCAGAAGCGGCGCCATCGTCAAGCCTCCTCCGTGCCCATATAGGCTTCGCGGACGCGCGGATCGCGGCTGACCGTCGCATAGTCGCCCTGGGCGAGGATCTCGCCGCGCTGCAGCACTGTGACATGGTGGCAGATATCGGCAACGACCGAGAGATTGTGCTCCACCATGAGCACAGCCCTGTCGCGGGCGACATCGCGGATAATGGCGGAGACGGTGTTTACGTCTTCCAGCCCCATGCCGGCCATCGGTTCGTCGAGCAACAGCACCTTCGGATCGAGCGCAAGCGTCGTTGCGATCTCCAGCACCCGCTTGCGGCCGTAGGAAAGATCGGCGGCGATGGCATTCCGCTCCTTCGAGAGGCCGACGGAGGCAATGAGCTGTTCGGCACGCGCGTTGAGACTGTCGAGGGCCGAAAGCGGCCGCCAGAACTGGTGGGCGAGATTGTTTGGCCGCTGCAGCGCGACGCGGACATTGTCCAGCACCGTCAGATGCGGAAAGACAGCGGAAATCTGGAAGGAGCGCACGAGCCCCATGCGCGCGACCTTGTCGGGTCTTGTCTTGGTAATATCGGTGCCGAGCAGCATGATCGTGCCGTGCGTCGGCTGCAGGAACTTGGTGAGCAGGTTGAACACCGTCGTCTTGCCGGCGCCGTTCGGGCCGATCAGCGCGTGGACCTGTGCGTGGTGGACGTCGAGATCGACATTCTTGACGGCGGTGAAGCCGCCGAAATCGCGGCGCAGTCCCCGGGCGGACAAAACCACCCGGGGCTCTTCATGCAGATGTGTCGCTGACATCGCCATGGGCTGGTCCGAGCCCTATTGCTTGACGAGGTCGCAGCCGCTCTTGGCTGGGTCGATATAGGCTTCCTTGCCCGGGATCGTCGCCAGCACGTTGAAGTAATCCCACGGCTCCTTGCTCTCCTCAGGCTTCTTGACCTGAAGCAGATACATGTCGTGGATCATGCGGCCGTTGGCGCCGACCGTGCCGCCGCGACCGAAGAAATCGTCGACGGGCATTTCGTGCAGTTCCTTGGCGACGGCCTCGGTATCATCAGTGCCGGCCTTCTGCACCGCCTTCAGATACTGCATCACGGCAGAATAGGTGCCGGCATGGATCATGTTCGGCATCTTGCCGGTGCGGGCAAAGAAGCGCTTGCCGAATTCGCGGCTCTTGTCGTCGAGGTTCCAGTAATAGCCTTCCGTCAGCGTCAGGCCTTGCGCCGCCTGCAGGCCGAGGCCGTGCACTTCGGCCAGCGTGAAGAGCAGTGCCGCCAGATGCTGGCCGCCCTGGGTAATGCCGAATTCGGAGGCCTGCTTGATGGCGTTTGAGGTGTCGAGGCCGGCATTGGCGAGGCCGATGACCTTCGCGCCCGACGACTGCGCCTGCAGCAGGAAGGACGAGAAATCATTCGTCGACAGCGGGTGACGGACGGAACCAAGGACCTTGCCGCCGCTTGCCTTGACGAAATCGCTCGTCTGCTGCTCCAGCGAATAGCCGAAAGCGTAGTCGGCGGTCAGGAAGAACCAGGTGTCGCCACCCTGTTTGACCAGCGCGCCGCCTGTGCCGACGGCGAGAGCATGGGTGTCATAGGCCCAATGGAAGCCGTAGGGCGAGCATTGCTTGCCGGTGAGATCGGTCGTTGCGGCACCCGTGACGATATCGATCTTCTTCTTTTCCTTGGCGACCGCCTGCACGGCCAGCGCGACGGAAGAGGTCGTCAGCTCCATGATGGCGTCGACATGATCCTGGTCATACCATTGGCGGGCGATGTTGGAGGCGATATCGGGCTTGTTCTGGTGATCGGCATCGATGATCTCGATCGGCACGCCAAGAACCTTGCCGCCAAAGTCCTCGGCAGCCATCTTGGCAGCCTCGACCGACGACTTGCCGCCGAAGTCCGCATAGACGCCGGACTGGTCGTTGAGGATGCCGATCTTGACGACACCATCGGATGCACCGGCGGCGAAAGCCGCGGTGCTGGCTGCAAGCAGAAATGCAAGGGATGCAATAAGACTCTTTCGCATGTCCTCTCCTCCCAGAGATTTGGCAAAAACGAATCTGTTCAAAATTGGCCAGCCGCTTTCCTCAAAACGACTTTTCCCGAGAGGCAAGATCACGGAATTCGCGCGTTGACGCAAGTCGCGATTGCAACTAATTCCAAACAAGGTCTGTTCATTTTTGAACAGAGGAGAGAGGCATGAAGCGCACGCCGCATTTTACCTGGGACGATCTGCAGTTCTTCCTCGCCGTCGCCAGAACGGGGCAACTTTCGACCGCCGCACGCCAATTGCGCAGCAGCCATGCCACGGTCTCGCGCCGTATCGACCGGCTGGAATTCGCCTTGAAAGTCAAGCTCTTCGAGCGCAATCCACGCGGCTATATGCTGACCAGCATGGGACAACGCTTCGTCGATACCGCTGAGCACATGGAGCAGGAAACGGAACGTCTTCGCGCCGATCTTTCTGCAGGATCGGCGGCACAACGGGGTGTTGTGCGCATCAGCGCGCCGGAGGGTTTTTCAAACTTCTTCTTCACCGGCGTCCTGCCCGAATTCACCGCCAGGCATCCGAACATTTCCCTCGAACTGATCACCATCCAGCAGATCATGTCGCTCTCGCGCAAGGAGGCCGATATCGTCGTGGTGCTCGACCCGCCGAAGGCCGGACCCTATTTCACCGAAAAGCTCACCGACTATCATCTGCAGGTTTATGGATCGCGCGATTACCTCGCCCGTCATCCGACGATCGAAAGCCGTGACGATCTGCCTGACTTCGCCTTCATCGGCTATATCGAGGATATGATCTTTGCGCCGGGCCTGGACTATCTCGACGACGTCCATCCCCGCATCAGGCCGCAATTCCAAAGCTCGAGCATCTTTGCACAGCTGACGGCGACGAAGAATGGCCAAGGGCTCTGCGTACTGCCGTTCTTCATCGCCGGCAAGCATCCGGATCTGCAGGTCGTCCTGCCGCATGAGGTGGATCTCAGGCGCCACTACTGGATCACCTGCCACCGCGATCTGCGCCAATCGCCGCGCGTGCGCACCGTCATCGATTTTCTGGCAGAGGCCGTGCACAAGAACGCTCCGGCCTTTCTGGGGCCTTGGAGACGTACCGAGAGCTGAAGCCGCTCCGGCTACCGCATACTTGGAGCGGCATAGACCTTGCTGAGCCCGGCGGCATCGAAGCTTGCCCGCTCTGCGAGGCGAAGCTCCCAATCCAGCGAGGAGCGCACGATCGCTTCCAGACTGTCGTATTTCGGCGCCCAGCCCAATTCGCGATGGGCCAGTGTCGCGTCTGCGACGATGCTCGCCATATCGCCGGGCCGGCGCGGGGCGATATGGATGCGGAAGGCGCGGCCATGGATGCGCATGACCATGTTGAGCACGTCGAGCACGGAATAACCGTGGCCATAGCCGCAATTGGCGACCAGTGACCGGCCGCCATCGCGCAGATGCCGCAAGGCCATGAGATGCGCGTCAACGAGATCGCTGACGTGGATGTAGTCGCGGACCCCGGTGCCGTCATGCGTCGGATAGTCCGTGCCGTAGATATCCACCTGACGGCGGCGGCCAAGGGCTGCCTCGCAGGCGACCTTGATGAGATGGGTGGCCCCGTCAGTCGACTGACCGGCGCGTCCCTCGGGATCGGCGCCGGCGACATTGAAATAACGCAGCGCCACATAGCGGAAATCATAGGCCGCGGCAGCATCGCGCAGCATCAGTTCCGACATCAGCTTGGATTGGCCATAGGGGGATTCGGGCCGCAGCGGCGCATTTTCGATGACCGGCCGATCAGCGGGCTGCTGACCATAGACGGCAGCCGTGGACGAAAAGACGAAATGGCGAATGCCGGCCCTAACGGCGGCGCTCATCAGGATACGGGTCTTGCCGGTATTGTTCTCATAATAGGCGAGAGGATCCTCGATCGACATCGGCACGACCGCCGAGCCGGCAAAATGGATGATGGCCTCTATGTCGTTCTCGGCGAAAATCTGACACAGCAGCGCTTCGTCGGCGACATCGCCGAGATAGAAGCGGGCAGCCGGCGGGACCGCCCAGCGAAAGCCCGTGGAAAGGCAATCGAGAACGACAACGTCCTCGCCCGCATCAAGCAATCTCCAGACCATGTGGCTGCCGATATATCCGGCTCCGCCCGTCACCAACACCGTCATTCTTCGCGTCCCCGCCAAGTCTTGTCGGCGATATATGAGGCCGCTTCTCCTGCGAAATTGATTAAAAGCGGGAGGTGGGGCGGGAAAGATTGCGGGAATGGTTAGGGTGGTCTTTCGCGGATCGATTGCATTTTATGGATTGGGTGCGCGATCGCTATTGTGATGCACCTGGAGAGTGTTCACCCCCCTCTGTCACTTCGTGACATCTTCCCCACAAGGGGAGGTTGGTCGCCTGTAGCACCGACCTACCTCAAACCAATATTGTATCCGCAGAAGCTGAAGCGCGTCCTATTGTTAAGGACAGCTACAAACTCCCAACGATCTCCCCCCTCGTGGGGGAGATGTCGCGACAGCGACAGAGGGGGTACAGAGGTGCGGCAATCTCGAAGATGCCTTTCCGCCGTAGCGCCGCGCGAACCAAAGCCCCCGCATCACAAACTTAGAATATACCGGCTCAACCTTTCCGCGGCATCGGCCACCTGCACGGGATCGCGCAGGAAGCAGGCGCGCATGAACAGCTCGCCACCCTTTCCAAAGGCCGTTCCGGGCGCCAGGCCGACGCCGGTCTTGTCGACGATGTCGATGGCGGCCCTGCGGCTGTCGGTGACGCCGTCGATCCTGAGGAAGGAATAGAGCGCGCCATCCGGCTTCAAGGTCTGCACGCGGTTGGTGGCGATCAGCGCGTCGCAGAGGATATCGCGCGAGCGGGTCGCCTTGGCGATGTTGGAGCGGACGAAATCGTCGCCCTCGTTCAGTGCGGCAACGGCACCCTTCTGCATGAATTGCGCGACACCCGAGGTCGAATATTGCACGAGGTTCTCGATCACCTGTCCGAGCTCGGCCGGCGCGACGATCCAGCCGACGCGCCAACCGGTCATCGACCAGTTCTTCGAGAAGGAGTTGACGAAGAGGATCTTATCATCGGCTTCCTTCACATCCAGGAAGCTCGGCGCGCGGCCGCCGGCATAATAATACAGCGCATAGATCTCGTCGGCCATGATCCAGAGATCGTGCTTGCGCGCCAAGGCGAGGATATCGCGGAGATCCTGATGGGTCGCCGTCCAGCCCGTGGGGTTGGACGGGGTATTGATGAAGAGGCCCTTGGTCTTCGGCGTGATCGCCGCTTCCAGCCGGCCCAAATCAAGCGACCATTTGCCGTGCTCGAACTGCAAGGGCACGGCAACGGAGCGGGCACCCGCGATCTCGAGCGCGGCGGCAATGTTCGGCCAGGCCGGGGAGAGATAGACCATCTCGTCGCCGGGAGAGGTGATCGCCTGCACGGACAGCTGGATCGCCTGCATGCCGGAGCCGACGACATAGAAATTGTCCATCGGCAGCGACGTGCCGAAATGCCGGCCATAGTAGTCGGCGAGTGCCTGGCGCAGCTCCGGAATGCCGCGCTGCCAGGTGTAGAAGGTCTCACCGGCATTGAGCGACGCCATGGCGGCACGGTTGATGAAATCCGGCGTCGGCAGATCGCCCTCGCCGACCCAAAGCGGCAACAGGCCATCGCGACCGCGGGCATAATTGACCACTTCGACGATCCCGCTTTCGGGTGCTGCGAGTGCGCGCGGGCTGAGGCTGTTCAGTATCGACATGCAAAGTCTCCGGTTTCTGCCTTCATAAAGCAGAGCGGCGGACAAATCCCATGACTTTGCCTTAGCGACTGATCGATTTTGGTGATGAATAAAGCCCCGGCCCTTGTGGAGACCGAGGCTTTGAAAGAGGTTGAACTGTACCTATCAGCGCTTCGCGAGAAGATCGCGGATTTCCGTCAGCAGCTGGACGTCGGCCGGCGGCGGCGCTGCCTCGGCAACCTTTTCTTCCTTGCGCGCGACCTGGGCCTGCAACGCATTCACGCCCTTGACCATGAGGAAGATGATCCAGGCGAGGATCAGGAAGTTGATAAGGACGGTGATGAAGCTACCGTAGGCGAGAACCGCGCCCTGGGCGCGGGCCGCAGCAAGCGTCGGTGCGTTGACCCCCGAGGCAAGGCCGACGAAGTAGTTCGAGAAATCGAAGCCACCGAAAATCGCGCCGACGATCGGCATGATGATATCGTCAACCAGCGATTTAACGATGCCGCCGAAAGCGCCGCCAATGATCACGCCGACTGCGAGATCCATGACATTGCCACGGGCGATAAATGCCTTGAATTCATTAAGCATTGAGCAGTCCCCTTCGCGTTGCCGTTGAATTCACTGATGATAATTAGCACCATCTTTTTCCTTATTTTTCAACAGCAAATTGACCGCGAGCCTCGCTCAAGCATGCATATCCCATGATAATTTCGCAGCTTTGGCAATTTTAACGTGCATATGCTTGGCTACTTGTTCGTCAGTTGCGAGCAACCAAGCCGAAGCCACTGAATGTGCTTGGGGGAGTTCGAGTGAGTCGCTCGCCATTGCTGGTCGCGCATCAAGTCCTGGCTGCACTCTCCGGCATTACCTTCGCGACGAGCTTGCGGACGTAGTCGGAGTCGGGCGCCTGGTTGAAGAGGATGCGATAGATAATCGGCGAGATGACGTGATCCATCAGTTCTACCAGGGTCGGAAAGGGCTCGCCGCACTCCTCGGCCCGGGCGATGAAGACGCTCAGCTGGTAGCGCGTATAGGTGCCGCATTTCTCCGCATTAGCACTGTCGGCTGCAGCAAGAATATCGCGCAGCATTTGCCGGCCGACGCCGGAAGCCATCTCATCGGCATATTGCTCGACCCAGGCTTCCAGATCCTCGCGGGCGCTGCCGATCCTGGCGGGCTCGCCTTCGGGCCGCAGGCGTGCGGCGGCAACGTCGGCCAGAAGCTCTTGCAGATCGCCCCAACGGCGGTAGATCGTCGACGGCGTGACATTGGCGCGCTGCGCGATCAGGGGGATCGTCACATCGGCGCGATCCATGGTTGCCAGCATGTCGCGAACGGATTGATGCACGGCGGCCTGCACTCTGGCACTGCGCCCGCCGGGGCGGGGATTTTCTCTGTAGCCCATAGGCCTTTGCCAATCTTTCCCTTTTGCTGATCGTGAATGACCATGGGTTATTCACTAACGCAAATTATTTGCTTTTATGCATCAGGCGACCTATATCCGTCTAACGCAATCTTTTAGCTTTAGGCAGGATATAGTCGATGACCTCGCTCGATTCCACCGCCAGCACGCCGATTTCAGCAGCCAGACGCCTGGCGCCGTCCTATTATGCCGCGACCAGTGCCCTGTTTTTGGCCGCCTCATCCGCACCGACGCCTCTCTACCGCCTTTATCAGCAGGCCTTCGCCTTCTCGCCGGTGCTGCTCACGGTAATCTTCGCCGTCTATGCCTTCTCCCTTCTCGCCGCGCTGCTCATCGTCGGCTCGATTTCCGACCATCTCGGCCGTCGCCCGGTGATCTTCGCTTCGATCCTGCTCAATATGGTGGCGATAGCGCTGTTTTTAATGGCCAAGGGTCCGGATTGGCTGATTGCCGCCCGCATCGTGCAGGGCTTTGCGACAGGCGCAGCCGTCAGCTCCATCGGTGCCGCCCTTGTCGATCTCGACCCGATCAGGGGATCGATCACCAACAGCCTTGCCCCGCTTGCCGGCATGGCGATCGGCGCGCTCGGCACGAGCCTGCTGATCCAGTTTGCGCCGGCTCCGACCATACTCGTCTATATCGTCACGCTCGCTCTCCTGGCGCTGCAGGCAGTGCTGCTATGGCTGGTGCCGGAGACAACGAACCGACGGGCCGGCGCACTCGCATCGCTGAAGCCGGAAGTCGCTGTTCCCCAGCAGGCGCGCCGGACGCTGCTGGCGCTGACACCGATCAATGTTGCCGTCTGGGCGCTCGCCGGCTTCTATCTGTCGCTGGTGCCTTCGCTTGTAACCGCAACGACCGGCAGCACGATGCCGCTGGTCGGCGGCTCGGTGGTCGCGGCATTGACGATCAGCGGTGCAGCCGCCGTCTTCCTGCTGCGCAGGAGATCCGCCGCCACGATCATGAAGTTCGGAATACCGAGCATGACGCTCGGCATACTGACCATCATCGCCGGCATGCATGCGGCTGAGGTGTCGATCCTCGCCTCGGGGACTCTGATTGCGGGCTCGGGCTTCGGGGCGGCTTTCCTCGGCACGGTCAGAAGCATCATGCCGCTGGCAAAGCCGGACGAGCGCGCGGGGCTGCTCTCGGCCTTCTACATCCAGAGCTACCTCGCCTTCAGCGTGCCCGCCATCCTGGCAGGCTTCCTATCGAAAGCACTCGGCTTTGCCGAGGCCGCCGATATCTATGCGGCGGCAATCCTTCTGCTCATCGGCTGGGGCGTTGTTGCCTTGCGATCCAGTCGGGAAAAGCCCTTGAGTGTTGTGTAAGTAAAATCTTACGGTTTGAGCCTAAGCTCGGCAAGACCACTGCCATCCATGGCAAACGGCACCGATGTATGTTCGTGGACGATCTTCCAGATGCCAGCCTCTTTTCTGAGGCCGAGCGTCTGGCGAAACCAGAGATCGACTTCGACACCATCCGTCTTCTTGCCGGTCATCTGCACGAGGCCCGTCCAGAAGGCGACATCTTCACCAACCGTCAATCTGACCTCGATGGCATCGCCGCCGATCGGCCCTTCCCAGGTCGAAAACCAAGCCTCCAATCCCTTTTCACCCTTACCTTTGTGCACCAATGGTGCCGCCAGGGTGAAGCCGATGACATCGTCGCTTAAATGCCGGACCACGCCCGCCGCATCCTTGTTGCCAAGAGCTGAGGACCAGCCCGCAAGCATTGCGTTGATGGCTTCCGCCTCATCGCGATTGCCGATGATCTCGATCATGTCATTCTCCTCGGTTCGATGAACTCAAGCAGAGGACGAACGAAAAAGGCCGCTCCCGACAGGAGCGGCCCATTATTTGTCGTCAGCAACGATTTGTTGGCTCAAGCCGCCTTCGCGACGCGGTAGGGATCGAAGCGCCCATAGAAGGTTTCGCCCTTTGCGGCCATGTCCTTCAACAGCGCCGTCGGCTGGAAATGCGGGCCATAGGCGGCGGCCAGTTTTTCGCAGAGCTCTACAAAAACCTTTACGCCCATGCCGTCGATGTAGGACAGCGCCCCGCCGGTATAGGGGGCAAAGCCGAAGCCGAGGATGGAGCCGACATCGGCCTCGCGCGGATCGGTGACGATGCCCTCTTCGATGGTACGGGCGGCCTCGAGCGCGATGGTGGCGAGGAAGCGCTGCTTCAGCACATTGACATCGACCTCATCGGCCTTCTTCTGTGGATAGAGATCCTTGAGGCCCGGCCAGAGCGACTTCTTGGCCGGCTTCGGCGGATAGTCGTAAAAGCCCTTGGAATTCTTTCGGCCCAGGCGGCCCTCACCTTCCACAAGCCCGGTGACGAGCTGCATGTGACGCGGATCGACCGCCTTCTCGCCGAGATCGGCGACCGTCGCCTTCAGGATCTTGTAGGAGAGATCGATGGCGACTTCATCGTTGAGCGCCAGCGGCCCGACCGGCATGCCGGCCATCTTGGCGGCATTCTCGATCATGGCAGCGGGCACGCCTTCGATCAGCATGTCATAGGCTTCGTGGATGTAGCGGAAGACGCAGCGATTGATGAAGAAGCCGCGCGTGTCGTTGACCACGATCGGCGTCTTCTTGATCGCAGCGACGTAATCGAGCGCCACCGCGAGCGCATGATCGCCGGTTTCCTTGCCGAGGATGACTTCGGTCAGCATCATCTTCTCAACCGGCGAGAAGAAGTGGACGCCAATGAAATCGACCGGGCGCTTGGAATTCTTCGCAAGACCGGTGATCGGTAACGTCGAGGTGTTGGAGGCGAAGACGGCGCCGGCGGGCAGCACGGCTTCGACGGCCTCGATGACCGCCTTCTTGACTTCGCGATCCTCAAACACCGCCTCGATGACGAGATCGGCGTCCTTCACATCGGCATAGTCGGCCGACGGCGTGATGCGCGAGAGCAGCGCTGCACCCTCGTCCTGCGTCAGTCTTCCCTTACCGATCGAATCCTTGACCAAGCCTTCTCCAACGCCCTTGCCCTTGGTCGCGGCCTCGATGTCGCGGTCGATCAGCGTGACCGGAATGCCGGCGGCGGCGGTGACATAGGCGATCGATGCGCCCATGAAACCGGCGCCGACGACGCCGACTTTCTTCAATTCGGTCTTCGGCTGGCCTGCCGGGCGGCGGGCGCCCTTGCCGAGTTCCTGCATGGAGATGAACAGCGAGCGGATCATCGAATAGGCTTCGGTGGTCTGCAGCACATGGGTGAAATAGCGCTGCTCGATCTTCAGGCCGGTATCGAAGGGAACCTGCAAGCCTTCATAGACGCATTTGAGGATGGCGAGTGCTGCCGGGTAATTGCCCGATGTCTCGCGGCGCAGGATGGCGGGCGCTGCCGGCCAGAGCTGGGCCGCTGCAGGCGTCCAGATGCCGCCGCCTGGTGCCTTGAAGCCCTTTTCGTCCCAGGGAGCGACGGGCTTCAGGCCGTCCTTGATCATCTGCTTGGCGGCGGGGATCAGCTGATCCGGCTCGACCACCTGATGCACGAGGTTCATCGCCTTGGCGCGCGCCGCCGTCAGCGACTGGCCCGTCGTCATCATCTGCAGGGCGGATTGCGCATCCGTCAGGCGCGCAATGCGCTGTGTGCCGCCGGCGCCGGGGAAGATGCCGACCTTGACCTCGGGCAGCGCGATCTTGACGCTCTTGGCGCTGGAAGCGACGCGGCCGTGGCAGGCCAGCGACAGTTCGAAAGCGCCGCCCATGCAGGTGCCGTTGATGGCCGAAACCCAAGGCTTGCCGCAGGTTTCGAGCTTGCGGAAGAGGCCGGTCATGCGCCCGACAAGATCGAAGAGCTTCTTCGCAGCTGCAGCCGGGTCTTTCGCCTTTTCCTCCTGATAGAAGGAGAACATCGACTTGATCATCGAGAGATCGGCGCCGCCGGAGAAGGAGGACTTGCCAGACGTGAAGACCACGCCCTTGACGGCGGCGTCGGCGACGGTCGCGTCAATGATGGCATTCAGTTCTTCGAGGATTTCGGCAGTGAAGACGTTCATGGACTTGCCGGGCATGTCCCAGGTGACAAGCGCAATGCCGTCAGCATCCGTTTCGGCGGTGAAATTCGTGTAGGCCATTTGGTTTCCTCCCCCTCAGACGCGTTCGACGATCGTGGCGGTGCCCATGCCGGCACCGATGCAGAGCGTGACCAGCGCGGTGTTGAGATCGCGTCGTTCCAGTTCGTCCAGCACGGTGCCGAGGATCATCGCGCCGGTGGCACCCAGCGGATGGCCCATTGCAATTGCGCCGCCATTGACGTTGATCTTGTCATGCTCGATATCGAAAGCCTGCATGTAGCGCAGCACCACGGCGGCGAAGGCTTCGTTAAGCTCGAAAAGATCGATGTCAGCAAGCGTCATGCCCGAGCGCTTCAACAGCTTTTCGGTAACGTCGACCGGGCCTGTCAGCATCAGCGCCGGGTCGGAGCCGATATTGGCGAAGGCCTTGATGCGGCCGCGCGGCTTCAAGCCCATGCTCTCACCGCCCGCCTTGGAGCCGAGCAGCACGGCGGCGGCGCCATCGACGATGCCCGAGGAATTGCCGGCGTGATGGACGTAGTTGATGCGTTCCACTTCCGGGTGCGCCTGAATGCCGACAGCTTCGAAGCCACCCATCTCGCCCGGCAGCTGGAACGACGGGTTGAGCGAGGCCAGCGCCTGCATGTCGGTGCCTGGACGCATATGCTCGTCGCGGTCGAGAATGGTCAGGCCGTTAATATCCTTCACCGGCACGACGGAATTCTTGAAGTAGCCCTTTTCCCAGGCATTGGCGGCGCGCTTCTGGCTCTCGACGGCATAGGCGTCGACGTCATCGCGCGAGAAGCCGTATTTGGTGGCGATGAGATCGGCCGATACGCCCTGCGGCATGAAATAGGCCGGGAAGTTGACCGAGGGGTCCATGAACCATGCACCGCCGGACATGCCCAAGCCGACGCGCGACATGCTTTCGACACCGCCGGCGATGACGATATCGTCGGCCCCTTGAGCGATCTTGGCGGCACCGAAATTCACGGCATCGAGGCCGGAGGCGCAGAAACGGGAAATCTGCATGCCGGGCGCCTTGGTGGAATAGCCGGCTTCGAAGGCGGCACCCCTCGGGATGACGGCGCCGGCTTCCATGACCGGATCGACGCAGCCCATGATGATGTCGTCAACCGTTTCGGTGTCGAGGCCGTTGCGGTCGCGGATCGCCTCCAGCGTCTTGGCGGCAAGGCGAACGGAGGGCACTTCGTGCAGCGATCCATCCTTCTTGCCCCGCCCGCGCGGCGTGCGCACGTGGTCGTAAATGAAAACCTCGGTCATGTCTCATCTCCTCAATGCGACGTTAAAGCCGCAGGTCCGCACCAAGCGGGTTATTTTAGGGTCCACTTTCCACGACGGTCATCACTTGCCGCAACTAATAGACCCTTCTTTCGCAGTTCAGTGGCGGCCCAACGCATGTCGTATTGCCACGAATAAAATAGCGGACTGCCGTCTAGATCCTTCTCGTGATTCTCCCAGATGTGTTGGGCAACGTAGAGAATTGACGCAGATCCTTTATTTGAACGGAGAGCGTCGACCACCCAATCCTGTAAATCACCCTTTGATGCCATTTTGCCCCCAGGAAATTATCATCTCATTCCGTCAAAAGGCTTCCGCCGCCAGTTCCATCATCGTATCGGCACCGGTTTCGATGCGGGTCTTGCGCAATGCCGTTTCCGGCATGATGCGCTCCATGTAGAACCGCGCCGTGACAAGCTTGTTCTTCAGATAATCCTCGCGCGCGCTGTCGCCGCTTGCAAGGCCATCCTGCGCCGCCTTCGCCATCTTGGCCCACATGTAGCCGAGGACGACGAGGCCGAAGAGGTGCATGTAATCGGTCGAGCCGGCACCGGCATTGTCGGGCTTGGCCATGGCATTCTGCATGAACCACATGGTCGCGGCCTGCACGTCGTTCAAGCCCTTCTTCAGATGCTTGGTATAGAAAGCCATCTGCTCGTCGTTGCGGTTCTCCTCGCAGAAATCGCCGATTTCCTTGAAGAGAGCCATGACGGCACGGCCGCCGTTCAGCGCCAGCTTGCGGCCGACGAGATCGAGCGCCTGGATGCCGTTGGCGCCTTCGTAGATCATCGCGATACGGGCATCGCGGACATACTGGCTCATGCCGTGTTCTTCGATGTAGCCGTGGCCGCCGAAGACCTGCTGCGCCATGACGGCATGTTCGAAGCCCTTGTCCGTCATGACGCCCTTGAGGATCGGCGTCGCCAGACCAAGGATATCGTCGGCAGACTGACGGTCCTTTTCGTCCGGGGAACGATGGGCGATATCGGATTTCAGCGCCGTCCATAGCAGGAAGGCGCGGCCGGCTTCATTGAAGGCGCGGATCGTCATCAGCGAGCGGCGGATATCGGGGTGGACGATGATCGGATCGGCCTTTTTATCCGGTGCCTTCGGGCCGGAGAGCGAGCGGCCCTGGATGCGCTCGCGGGCATAGTTGGCGGCATTCTGATAAGCGATTTCGGCGATGGAGAGACCCTGCAGGCCAACGCCGAGGCGCGCCTCGTTCATCATGACGAACATGGCGTTGAGGCCCTTGTTCTCGGCACCGATCAGGAAACCCGTCGCCTCGTCGTAGTTCATGACGCAGGTGGCGTTGCCGTGGATACCCATCTTGTGCTCGATCGCACCGCAGGAGACCGGGTTGCGCGCGCCGAGCGAGCCATCTTCCTTGACCAGGAACTTCGGCACGATGAACAGCGAAATGCCCTTGGTGCCCTCAGGCGCACCTTCGATACGGGCAAGGACGAGATGGATGATATTGTCCGTCATGTCGTGCTCGCCGGCGGAGATGAAAATCTTCTGGCCCGAAATCTTGTAGCTGCCATCGGCCTGCGGCACTGCCTTGGTGCGCAAGAGGCCGAGATCGGTGCCGCAATGCGGCTCGGTGAGGTTCATGGTGCCCGACCAGATGCCCTCAACCATCTTCGGCAGATAGGTCTGCTTCTGCGCGTCGGAGCCGTGCACGAGGATCGCGGCGATCGCGCCCTGCGTCAGGCCGGGATACATCATCAGCGACATGTTGGCAGCGGAGGTATATTCGCCGACGGCGCAGTGCAGCACATAGGGGAGCCCCTGGCCGCCGAACTCTTCCGGCACGGCAAGGCCCAGCCAGCCGCCTTCGCGATAGGCTCGATAGGCTTCCTTGAAGCCCTTCGGCGTCGAGACGGTGCCGTCGTCATGGCGCACGCAGCCTTCCTGATCGCCGGAATAGTTGAGCGGGAAGAGCACCTCTTCCGAAATCTTGGCCGCTTCGCCGACGATCGCCTCGATCATATCAGGCGTGGCATCGGCGTAACCCGGGAGATTGTTGTAGCGCTCAAGCCCAAGCACATCGTTCAGGACGAAGAGCGTGTCGTTCACCGGGGCCTTGTAGACTGGCATCTTTCGAATTCCTCCAATTCGCCGCCGGATCTCAGAGTCCAGCCACTATGCTACTCTTACAAAATATTGACGTTTGCGTAAACGTCAAATTTGTGAGGCGCGCTGAAATTTTAGTGAGGGCGATCCGGAAATTACGCTCAATGCGAGTGATATCTCCTCCCCCAACGCGCGGCCTGCGCTGACCCGCCGACAAGAATATCGGCTCGCGGGACAGCAGAACCGAAATAAAAGGTTAAGAATTCCGCCAAACTTAACGAGTTGTTTACCACGTTTCGTAAATTGTAAGAGTTGAGCAGCAGTGCTTCGCGTTTCTTCAACTTATGCTTTGGTCGCGCGCTGTCTTTGCTGCTCGGTTTGAGGAAAGCCAATACATTTATCCCTTTCCGAACGACGGAATGCAGACAGTGCGACGATGCAGCAACGTCTTCTTCCGTCAGCATGACGGCCCGGGGTGGTCCATAGTTCGAGGCGAGCAAAAGATATGAGCGGATCGCGATCAAATCCTACCGGTACGG
Source organism: Rhizobium sp. ZPR4 (assembly GCF_040215725.1). Classification (NCBI taxonomy): domain Bacteria; kingdom Pseudomonadati; phylum Pseudomonadota; class Alphaproteobacteria; order Hyphomicrobiales; family Rhizobiaceae; genus Rhizobium; species Rhizobium sp. ZPR4. The sequence goes on along the minus strand of NZ_CP157967.1, from coordinate 176,268 downwards.
GCGACTGGACGTCGCTGGATGCTCTGAGCCGCACGATCGAGGGGCTGGAGGCACGCATCGAGGGTCTGATGGGGACTGCCGCCGCACGCGATACGCGCCAGCGCGTCGGCGCCGGCTATGCGCCTGCCCCCGAGCGAGCCGCACCGGAGCGGATGCCGCCCCGCCCCGAACGCGAGCAGCATGCCAGCCGTCCCTATGAGCGCCCGCTGCGCAACGAACGTCATGAAAGCGATCTTCGCTCCGATCCGCTTGCCGAAATCCGCCAGCGCCAGCGCACGCTGGAAGCAAACCGCGAGCGGCTGCAGCCGCGGCGCGAGGACATCGCGCATGCGGAACCGCAGCCGGCCCGGCGTCCGATCGAAAGCTATCCCCAACGCCAGCCGATGCGGGCGGCTGCCGCCGACGCGCCGGTCGATATCGCCCAGGCGCTCGTCAATCTTCGACAGGATCTCAAGCGCGACATCGCCGAAAGCGTGACCCGTGAAGTCACCGCTCTGCGCGCCGAAATCCGCGATATCCGCGAAAACACCGAGGACAAGCATTTTGTCGCCGATGTCCGCCAGGATATGGCTCGGCTTGCCGACAGCATCAACCAGCTCGCCGGCCAGCCGGAAACCATCGGCCTGAAAGCCGAATTCGACGAGCTGCGCTCGCTGATGGACGGGCTTGCCCGCGAAGAGTCGCTCCACCATGTCGAGCGCCAGGTGAAGGCCATCGACACGTCGGGCCTGCAGGACGAGCTCGTCTCGCTTGCCTATCGCCTCGATGACATCAAGCAGCATCTCGGCGGTATGAACGACAGCCCGGCCGTGCATGCGCTGGAAACCAAGCTGCTGACGATCGCAACCGCGATGGAGAGCCTTGGCTCGATGATGCAGCCGCAGGATCAGGCGATGCAGCGGCTGGAAGGACGCCTCAGCGGCCTTGCCGACCAGATCGACCTGATGAGCCGCGATGCGGGCCGCCGCCAGCCCGCCGACGATCTTTCCGGCCGTCTCGAAGCGCTCGCCATGCGCATCGACGAACTCGGCAGCGCCAAGGCCGTCGCCCGCCTCGAAGAGCGCCTCGACCAGCTCTCGCATCTGATGGAGCGTTCGCAGAAGGCAGCCCCGCAGCCGGAGCTCGTTACCTATCTCGCCGATATCTCCCACAAGATCGATGCGCTGGAACACGGCTCGGTCGGCAACGCGATGGCGGACCGGCTGGATTATCTCGCCCGCCGCATCGACGAGATCGATTTTCATCCGCCGGCTACGGCCGCAAGCCTGGACGACGGCATGGCGCGCCGGCTGGAAGGCCGCCTCTCCGACATCGCGGCCCGGCTCGAAGCCAGCACGGCTGCACCGGCCACGGATACGCAGGCACTGCGCAATCTCGAAGAGCAGATCGCCCATCTTTCGACACTGCTGACCGCCGAGCCGCGAGCCGCCGCCGATCATCTGCCTCCGGATTTCGACCGCCGGATGAGCGCGATCGAAGACTATATGGCGACCAACGACGAATACATCATCGAAGCGGCCCGCCACGCGGCGGAAACCGTCGTCGAGGCCTATTCGCGAGAAGGCGGGATGGGTCATGGCGCGCAGGCGGCCGACATGGCAGCGCTGACGGCGCTTGCCGAAGACCTTCGCCATCTGGAAGACATCAGCCGCGCCAGCGACGAGCGCACGCACCGCACCTTCGAAGCGCTGCACGACACGCTGCTGCAGATTGCCGATCGGCTCGACCATATGGAACAGCGCCGGCCGGCACCTGCCATGCCTGTAGCTGCCTTCGAAAGCGACGTCTTCGCCGAAGAGGATGCTCCGGCTTTGAAGCCGCCGATGGCCGCACAGCAGAAGGCCGGTCCGATCATCCGCACGGTTGCGCCCACCGAAGCCTCGATTTCCGCCGAAGTCGCCGTCGCACAGGCGATCGACGCCAATACGAAGGCTGAAATCAAGGCGGCGGTCAAGAAAAGTGGCAAGACCAGCCTGTTTGCGAGCCTCGGCAAGCGCTTCTTCACGCCGGAAAAGGCCGAGCCGATCTTTCCGCCGGACCGTCCGGTCATCGAGCAGGCGCCGTCGATCGATCCCGCCGACGTAATGCCCGGCGAAGAGGCCAACGAACTGCTGGAGCCGGGTTCCGGCGCGCCTGACATCAAGAAGATCCTCGAGCGCGTGCGCGCCAGCCAGACCACATCGCGCAGCGGCAACGCACGTCAACCGACCGAAAACGAGCGGGCCGATTACATCGCGGCCGCCCGTCGTGCCGCACAGGCCGCTGCCATGGAAGTCGACCAGACGCAGCGCTCTGCTCCTGCTTCCAAGAAAGACGCCAAGAAGGGCGGCGCATTCTCGCGCTTCCGCCGACCGATCCTGCTTGCATTGGGCGCCGTCATGCTCGCCATCATGGCCTACCCGCTGGCAAATACGCTGACGCGCGGTCAGAAGGCACCACACCCCGCCCAGGTGTCGACGATGGTCGCGCCTGCGGACAGCGCCGCCACCAATACCGTCGTCGCCAATGCGAACCCCATCGCCAGCAATCAGCAACCGGCTGCCAATCAGGCCGCCGCACCCTCGGTTTCCACGACGGAGACGGCGGAAGCCCAGCCCGCGCCCACAGCCATCGATCCCACCGCCGCTCCAGCAAATGATCGCCTGACGGCAGCAACCCCGCTCGACGGCAATCAAACGGCAAGCGAAGCCCTGGCCCCTGCCGGCAGCGCGCCCGCACAGCAGGCCGCCGCCTTCGTCCAGACGGACAATACGGCAGCCGCAGCTCCCGCCGCCACGCCGGCGGCACCGGAGATTGCGGTGCCCGACGGCATCCAGCCGCCATCGCTCGTCGCTGCCGCAAAATCGGCCGATCCGGTCGCGCTTTTCGAAATCGGCGCCCGCTATACCGATGGTCGCGGCGTTGCGGCCGACATGAAGCAGGCAGCGACCTGGTATCAGCTTTCGGCCGATAAGGGCTATGCACCGGCCCAGTATCGCCTCGCCAGCATGTATGAGAAGGGTAACGGCGTCGATCGCGACCTCGTCAAGGCCAAGCAATATTACGAGCAGGCTGCCAACCAAGGCAATGCCAGCGCCATGCACAATCTCGCAGTTCTCTACGCCTCGGGCACGGCAGGGCCGCAGGATTACGATAGCGCGGCAAACTGGTTCATCCGCGCCGCCGATCTCGGCGTCTCCGACAGCCAGTTCAACCTCGCGATCCTCTATGCACGCGGCAACGGCGTGAAACAGGACCTGCAGGAATCCTATAAGTGGTTCGCCATCGCCGCAAAGAGCGGCGACAAGGACGCCGCCCAGAAGCGTGACGAAGTCGCTAACGCCATGAAGCCGGCCGATCTCGAAAGCGCCCGCGCCAGGGTCGACCTGTGGAAGGTGCAATCGGTCGATCCCAAGGCCAACGGCACCGACATTCCCGACGAATGGACCACCGGCAAGGGTGTGAACACGGCCTCCATCGACATGAAGAAGGCGATCCGCAACATTCAGGCCATCCTCAACAAGAATGGCTTCGACGCCGGCGCGCCCGACGGCGCCATGGGCGACAAGACGGTCACCGCCCTGAAGAGCTTCCAGAAATCCGTCGGTCTGCCGGCGGATGGACGGGTGACCGATCAGGTGGTCAAGGAGCTGCTTGCCCGCAACAAGTAGGGCCAGGATTTCGCACGAAAGCGACCAACCGACATGCCGGCGTGAGGACGCCGGCATTTTGTTTGGGAAGCTCAAAGCTACCGCATCCTCGGCCGTTGCCGGCCACTCCGCCATGCAGCGTCACAGAAAAGCGGAAAAAAACGGATTAGAGTGAAACCGGCAATTCGAAAACTGTGACAGCGCTGCCTTTCCTAAGGCTCTGGCAATGATTTCAGATTAGAATCCGCCGTTTAAGGGGAAATGGGCTTCGGTCACCGCGCCGAAAAGCCTGCAAATGGGAACAACGCGTGACGATCTATCTGCCGATCGCAGAATTGTCGGTGAATATCCTCATTATTCTCGGCATGGGGGCAGCCGTAGGGTTTCTCTCCGGCATGTTCGGCGTCGGCGGCGGCTTTCTCATCACGCCTCTTCTGATTTTCTACAATATCCCGCCGGTCGTTGCCGTCGCCACCGGCTCCAATCAGGTCGTCGCCTCCTCGGTTTCCGGCGCACTCAGCCATTTCCGTCGCGGCTCGCTCGACCTGAAACTGGGTGCAATCCTGCTCGCCGGCGGCCTGGCGGGGGCGACGTTCGGCCTCTGGCTATTCGTGCTTTTGCGAAGGCTCGGCCAGATCGACCTGATCATTTCCCTGATCTACGTGCTCCTGCTCGGCACGGTAGGCTCGCTGATGCTGTGGGAAAGCGTCAGGGCCATGCGCCGCGCGGCCGGCAAACTGCCGCCGGCAACCGGCAAACCACGCCATCACAACTGGGTGCAGCGGCTGCCGTTAAAACTGCGGTTCAAGAAATCCAAGCTCTATCTCAGCGCCATTCCGGTGATCGGCCTCGGCTTCTTCGTCGGCATGCTGACGCCAATGGGTATCGGCGGCGGCTTCATCCTCGTGCCTGCCATGATCTACCTGCTGCGCGTTCCGACCAATGTGGTCGTCGGCACCTCGCTGTTCCAGGTCATTTTCGTGACGGCCTTCACGACGATCGTCCAGGCCGCCACCAACTATTCCGTCGATATCATCCTCGCCTTCCTGCTGATGGTGGCAGGCGTCATCGGCGCACAATACGGGGTTCGCGTCGGCCAGAAGCTGCGCGGCGAGCAATTGCGTGCGCTCCTCGGCCTTCTTGTCCTCGCTGTCGGTCTTCGTCTCGTCATTACTCTCGTGGTCACCCCCGCCGACATCTACTCGGTCATCATGGAAGGGGTGAGCCGATGAGAGTGTCCGGACTGCTTCTCGCTGCCGCATTGCTGTTCGCTCCGTTCACCGCGCAGGCGCAGGTGCTGCTCGATCAGCCGACGACGTCGACCACGGCGCGCGAGACGATGGAGATCGGCACCTCGACGAGCGAGATCGCCATCACCTCGGACTTCACCGGCGCAGATCTTACGATTTTCGGCGCACTCTCCAACACCGACCAGCTGCTTCTCGCAATCGGCCAATACGATATCGTCGTCGTGCTGGAAGGCCCGCGCGAGAATGCGACGGTGCGCAGGAAGGAGCGCGTGTTCGGCATATGGGTCAATACCCGCTCGATGACGTTCGAGCATGTGCCGGAAGCCTATTCGCTATCGAGCACGCGCGCCGTCGACAACATCACCACGCCGCTCGAGCTCAGCGATCGCGGCATCGGCGTCGATCATATTCCGCTGGCGCCCGTCGGCTTCGTCGGCAATGTCGGCGATGTGCCGGAATTCCGCAACGCCTTCCGGCGGCTGCAAAAGGCAGGCGGGCTCTATGAGAGCGATCCCGCCGGCGTGCGCTTCGTCAGTTCCTCGCTCTTCAAGGCGACGCTCCGCGTTCCCGCCGACGTGCCGAACGGGGTGCATACGGTGCGCGCCTATCTCTTCAAGAGCGGCAAGTTCCTGAGCGAGAAATCGCTGCCGCTGCGCGTCATCAAGACCGGGATCGAGCAGATGATCACCGATGCGGCGCATCAGCGGCCGATTAGCTATGGTATCTTCTCCGTGCTGCTGGCCCTCGTCACCGGCTGGGGTGCAAGCTTCATCTTCCGGAAGAACTGATCGGCCGCCTTTGCGGCGACTGACGACCTCGAGATAGGCTTCGGTCAACCGTGGCGCGGTGGTCCTGCGATAGGAGCGGGTGAAAGCCGCCTGAAAATGATCGCGCAACGGCAGACGAAAAGCCGCTGCACACCTCTGCACGACATGTTTTAGGCCGACAGATTGCCGAACCGCACGGAATAGATGCGGTCGCGCCCGAGCAGGTGTGCGATCAGGCTTTCCCGCTCGAAGAGGCCTGCCATGGCCTTATGGCGAAGATCGAGGCCGCCGGTCATCACGCCGAAGGCCGGCATGAGCAGACGGGTGCCATCCGTTGCAAAACACGGGCGGCGTACCGATTTTTCCCGACGCCGGACGGTGGCGGACGGATGCAAATGACCCGCGATTTCGCCAGCCTGCAGCCCTGCCTTCGGTTCATGGCGGAAGGTCAAGCCGCCGTAATGCATCTCGTCGACCGAATGACCGGGAAGATCGACTGTACCATCCGGGTCGTGATTGCCGTTGATCCAGATCCATTCGCGGCCCCGGGCCATGCTGACGATCAGGCTGCGAAACTCTTCCGGCAGATGCTGCGAACCGACGCGATCATGGAAATTGTCGCCGAGCGAAACGACGAGCTTCGGATCATAGCGGGAGATGACGGCGGAAAGAACGGTCAGCGTCGCCAGCGTATCGTAGGGCGGCAGCATCATGCCGCGACGGGCGAAGGCGGCACCTTTTTCCAGATGCAGGTCGGAGACGACGAGAATACCGGCCTCGGGCAGATAGAGCGCACCCAGCGGATCGCAGATGGCAGCGGTGCCATGCACAACGGTCTCGACGCCCGAAGCCGGCGCAGCTTCGCCGCTGTCTTGACAGTTCAAGCTCCGTGCCAGCGCCAGCCGGTTGATCACCTCAGTCCATCCTTGTTCGTTCAGCCCATCGCCTCGCGGATCAGATCGCCGGCCGCCTCCGCAAGCAGGGAATCGTGCGCCTCTCCCGGCACCGGCACCTTGCCGATTTCCAGCATCACCGGTACGGCGAGCGGGGAAATATGGTCCAGCGCGCGATGGGTGATATGGCCCTTGATTCGCTTCAGCATATCCGCAAGTCGGCCAATATCCAAAAGCCCGGTCGCCGCATCCTGCCTCGTTGCCTGCAGCAGGATATGGTCGGGCTCGTGGCTGCGCAGCACGTCATAGATCAGATCGGCTGAAACCGTCACCTGCCGGCCGGTCTTTTCCTTACCCGGATGCCGACGCTCGATCAAACCGGCAATCACGGCGCAATTGCGGAAAGTGCGCTTCAACAGGAAGGACTCATCGAGCCAAGCCTCGAGATCGTCGCCGAGCATATCCTCGTCGAAGAGGTCGGCAAGGCTGAGATGGCCGTTGGCGATCATCAGCCCCATATCCTCCAGTCCCCAGATGCCGAGGGAATAATCGGTCGCGACGAAGCCCATGGGCTTAGCGCCGGCGCGCTCGAGCCTTCGGGTCAGGAGCATGCCGAGCGTCTGGTGCGCCAACCTCCCCTCGAAAGGATAGGCGACAAGATAGTCGCGGCTGCCGCGCGGAAAGGTCTCGATCAGGAATTCGTCGCGCTTCGGCAGCAGCGACTTCTCTTTTTGAATTTCCAGCCAATCACGCACCTGATCCGGCAGGCGATGCCGCCGGTCGGGATCGGCAATCATCGCCCGCACCTGATCGGCGAGATAGGTGGAGAGCGGGAACTTGCCGCCGGCATAGGAGGGAATTTTCGGGTCCAGCGAGAAGGCCTGCGACGCCAAACACTCGCTCTCGCGGATGCCCTCGAAGCGCAGCACCTTGCCGGAAAAGAGGAAGGTGTCGCCGGGTGCCAGCTGCTCGACGAAATATTCCTCGACCTTGCCGAGCGGCGCCCCGCCTCGTCCGAGCGAGCCGAGCGCGTTGCGCTTCACCAGCCGGATGTTCAGCATCGCCTCTTCAACGATCGTGCCGAGGTTCAGGCGATATTGCTGCGCGACCTGCGGATTGGAGACGCGCCAGCGCCCCTCCGCCGTCTTGCGAATACGGGCATAGCGCTCATAGGTTCGGAGCGCATAGCCGCCGGTGGCGACGAAATCGACGATGCGCTCGAAGGTCTCCCAGGAAAGCTCGGCATAGGGGGCCGCACTCTGCACCTCATCATAAAGCTCGAGTATGTCGAAGGGTTCGGCGCAGGCCATGCCAAGCACATGCTGGGCAAGCACATCGAGCGCGCCGGCGCCGATCGGCGGGGTATCCTGCGCGCCGATATAGTTGGCATCCAGCGCCGCTTGGCATTCCATGACTTCAAAGCGATTGGCCGGCACCAGGATCGCCTTCGACGGCTCGTCCATTCGGTGATTAGCGCGGCCGATGCGCTGGGCAAGGCGGCTGGCACCCTTGGGCGCACCGACATGGATGACGAGATCGACATCGCCCCAGTCTATGCCGAGATCGAGCGTCGAGGTGGCGACGACGGCGCGCAGCCGGTTTTCCGCCATGGCCGCCTCGACCTTGCGGCGCTGGCCGACATCGAGCGAGCCGTGATGCAGGGCGATCGGCAAGTTATCGTCATTGGCCGACCACAGCTCCTGAAACAGCATTTCGGCCTGGGAGCGCGTGTTGACGAAAAGGAGCGTCGTGCGATGCGCCTTCAGCTCGCGATAGATATCAGGGATCGCATATTTGGCGGAATGGCCGGACCAGGGGATACGCTCTTCCGTCGACAGGATGGAGATATCAGGCTTGGCGCCGCCCTCGACAATGACGAGGCCCGCATGGCGCTGTTGCCCTGGCTCTTGTGCCACCAGCCATTTCTGCAGGTCCATGGGATCGGCAACGGTCGCCGAAAGACCGATGGTCTGCACATGCGGCGCCAGCTTGCGGATGCGGGCAAGGCCAAGCGACAGCATATGACCGCGTTTTGATGTGACGAGTGAATGCAGCTCGTCGAAGACGATGTATTTCAGGTCCTTGAAGAAGCGCTCGGCCTCGCGATTGGCAAGCAGCAGCGCCACCTGCTCCGGCGTCGTCAGCAGGATATCGGGTGGATTGAGCTTCTGCCGCTGGCGCTTGCCGCTCGGCGTATCACCGGTGCGGTTCTCGACTGATACGGGGAGGCCCATCTCCGAGACGGGCTTCATCAGGTTGCGCTCGATATCGACCGCGAGCGCCTTCAGCGGCGAGATATAAAGCGTATGGATGCCGGTGAAGGCCGAACCCGGCGGGATCTTGCCGCGCCGGGTGAGATCCGTCAGCGACGGCAGGAAGCCGGCGAGCGTCTTGCCGGCGCCGGTCGGCGCAATCAGCAGCGTGCTTTCGCCGGCCTCAGTGCGGGCCAGCAGCTCCAGCTGATGCGCACGCGGCTGCCAGCCCTTTTCCGCAAACCAGCGGGTGAAGGGGGCGGGCAAGGCAAGGAGGCGGTCTGCATCGATCTGGTCCACGGGGGGTAAATGTAATGGATATACGGCGGATGAGAAGCGGGGGCGTATCGTGTCCATTGGCTTTGGTGTTCTGCGAGCCTCTGACACCCGTCGTTTCAAAAATGAATTGACTCTCGTCATAATCATAGATAAAAAATATCCACGATTAGAGAGGCACCAAGATGAAGCTCGGAGACGGCGTCGAACAATCCATTCATTGCGTTGGCATGCTGGCGGGCCTGTCCGATGGTGGCGTACTTTCGGCAGCAGCACTCGCCGAATTTCATGGCGTTTCGGTCAGTTATCTTCTGAAGCACCTGCAGGCGCTCTCTGGCGCCGGCATTCTCGACACGGTTCCGGGGCCAAAGGGCGGCTATCGGCTGGCGCGCAAGCCGGAGGCGATCAGCCTGCTTGATATCGTACTTGCGGCGGAAGGCCCCGCCCCCGCCTTCCGTTGCAGCGAAATTCGCCAGCGCGGGCCGAACCCCTTGGAAGGGCGCTACTTTGCCAAGCCCTGCGGCATCAATGCCGCCATGCTGGCAGCCGAACGCGTCTACCGGGCTGAACTGGCCAAAACAAGCATCGCCGACGTGCTGACCGATCTCAGGCAGACGGACACCGACGGTGGCATAGCCGCGAGAGGCTGCGCCTTTCTCGAGCTGCATGAACGCAAGACCAAAAACTGAACCCCAAGATTTAAACCCAAGGAGAAGACCCATGCATCCGCGTTTCAACTTCGCCAAAGCCTCCCCGGACTCCTACAAGGCTCTCGTCGCGCTGGAGAACTTCGTTCAGAGCAGCGGCCTCGAGCGCCGCTTCATTCACCTGATCAAGCTCCGCGCCTCGCAGATCAACGGCTGCGCCTACTGCGTCGACATGCATGTGAAGGAAGCCCGCCATGATGGCTTAAGCGAGCAGTGGATCAACCTGATGTGCGTCTGGTGGGAATCGCCCGTTTATGACGACCGCGAGCGCGCCCTGCTCCGCTGGGTCGATTCGGTGACTAAGATCGCCCAGACAGGCATTCCGGATTCCGACTTCGAGCCGCTGAAGCAGCATTTCAGCGAAGAGGAAATCGTCAAGATCACCGTGGCGATCGGCGCGATCAACATCTGGAACCGCCTCGCCGTCGGCTTCCGCTCGCAGCATCCGGTGGATGCGGCAAGCAAGGCTGCTTGAACCTGCTTTCTCTGAGCATGCTGTAGCCAGAGCCCTCCCTTGAACACCGTCATCCTCGGGCTCGACCCGAGGATCCAGGCACAGGGAGGTCAGCGCAGCAAAAAACGCCGCCAACGAGTACCGGCGAGAGTGCATCCCTTGATGCGAGGCATACCAATATAGTCGGCAGCTTGGGCGTGGATCCTCGGGTCGAGCCCGAGGATGACGGAGTATCGGGTTGGCAGCGCGGGGACCTAAGAGAGTCTGGCCGATGACTGCCATTTGATAACCTCAGAACGAAAAACGCGGAGCCAAAGCCCCGCGTCATTCTTTGGTTTTCCTCTGCTTGGCAAGCCAAGCCGGAAACGATCAAGCAGCAACCGAGCCGAAGCCAGCGGTCGGGACTTCCGAGATGGTCTTCAGGACCTGGGAAGCGATCTGGTAGGGGCAACCCTGAGAGTTCGGACGACGATCTTCGAGGTAGCCCTTGTAATCGTTCTTGATGAACGAGTGCGGGACGCGGATCGAAGCGCCGCGGTCGGCAACGCCGTAGCTGAACTTGTTCCACGGAGCCGTTTCATGCTTGCCGGTCAGGCGCATGTGGTTGTCCGGGCCGTAGACAGCAATGTGGTCGTGCAGGTTCTTGTCGAACTGAGCCATGAGCGCTTCGAAATAGGCCTTGCCGCCGACTTCGCGCATGAACTTGGTCGAGAAGTTGCAGTGCATGCCCGAGCCGTTCCAGTCGGTGTCGCCGAGCGGCTTGCAATGGAACTCGATGTCGATGCCGTACTTTTCGCACAGACGCAGCAGCAGGTAGCGAGCCATCCAGATCTGGTCGGCGGCGCGCTTGGAGCCCTTGCCGAAAATCTGGAATTCCCACTGGCCCTTGGCCACTTCGGCGTTGATGCCTTCGTGATTGATGCCTGCTTCGAGGCAAAGGTCGAGGTGCTCTTCAACGATTTCGCGAGCGACATCGCCGACGTTCTTGTAGCCGACGCCGGTGTAGTACGGGCCCTGCGGAGCCGGGTAGCCGGATTCCGGGAAGCCGAGCGGACGACCGTCCTTGTAGAAGAAGTATTCCTGCTCGAAACCGAACCATGCGTCTTCATCGTCGAGGATGGTCGCGCGGCTGTTGGATTCATGCGGGGTGACGCCATCCGGCATCATGACTTCGCACATGACGAGAGCGCCGTTGGTACGGGCCGGGTCCGGATAGATGGCAACAGGCTTCAGCACGCAATCGGAGCTGCGGCCTTCGGCCTGCATCGTCGACGAACCATCGAAGCCCCAAAGCGGAAGCTGCTCGAGCGTCGGAAATGCGTCGAATTCCTTGATCTGCGTTTTACCGCGCAGGTTCGGTACTGGGGTATATCCGTCGAGCCAGATGTACTCGAGCTTAAACTTCGTCATTACGCACCTCATAACAGTTAATCAGGCGAAGTAGGAAAACTTGGCCGGCGCGCCCGCCGGAAAATTCCTCACTACGAACCGCTGTCAAGAGAGATGCATTTGCCGTGCCAGATCGCATCGACACCTGGCTGGCCAAGTGAAATTTTTATGATTCAGCCGTATTCGGGCAGGATTTCCGGGCGCCAATCATTAGATTCTTTTTCAAATCGTCGGTGTCATTTCAGCCGAACTGCCAAAATGTCGCAGGTGCGCTGGCCTTGGAATGGATCGAAAAACCGGCAGATCAAAGAAACGGCATCGACCGCGCCACTAACGGATTGCCTATAATTTCATCATTTAGCATTTTTTTTAAGCGGAATGGTGATATTCGCCTTCGACTTTGCTATATATGAGCTGTCTCTTGAAGCGCGCCCGCTTGAACACCAAAAGGGAGAGACAACGAATGGCAATCGGTACTCGGCACGAAACCGCAAAGATCTATCAGTTTCCCGTCACGGCCCGCTCGACGGCGGTGAGCCAGCGTCCGAAGGTGAACCTCACCCCGGATATCGGCCCGACCATTGCAACGGCCGCATTCGACAGCTGGTATCATGAAGCCGCGATCGTCGAATCCGACGAGACCCGCAAGCAATAGGCTTCAATTTTACAGCGCTATATAGCGATCCGAGCGATGATTGATCGCCACGAAGAGGTTGAGCGCGATTGCGCCGATCACGGAGCAGATGACCACCGGAGGCGTGGTCACCGCAAAAGCAACAGCAAGCACGCATAGATCGATTGCCAGCTGCACCAGCCCTGCCCTGACACCAAAACGCTCCTGCAGATAAATGCCCAGAATGCCGACGCCGCCGAGACTTGCCCGATGACGATAGAGCGCGAGCAGCCCGAAGCCGAGAAGGATGCCGCCGAGGAGCGCCGACCACAGCGCGTTGATATGCGCGACATCGAAGAGCAGCGGCTGCAGGTTGGTGAGCAGCGAGGTCAGCGTGATGGCGATGAAGGTCTTGATGGTGAAGACCGGGCCGAGCTGCTTCAGCGACAGATAGAAGAATGGCAGATTGACCACGAAGAAGGCCAGGCCGAAGTTCACGCCGATTGCGTAGTGCAAGAGAAAGGCGATGCCGGCAGTACTGCCAGTCAGAAGGCCCGCACTGGAAAGGCAGAACAGCCCGAGCGACGAAATCAGGCTGCCGGTCAGGATACCTTGAACATCCTCAATCCACGAATGCCGGGTCGCGGAAGTATTCCAGACGCCAAATGCGCTCTTTGCGTTCGCCATGTGCTTTCCCCTGGGTTTCCAGGCTTTTTGCTGAAAGCATCGGTGACAATCAAGCGAAAATACGTAAGCAATGCTGACCTATTTGAAATTCGCAAGATTCGAAATCGTCAGGCCGATTTGCTCGCAATGAACAGAATGCCGTGGATAGGTTTTCCGCCATCCATGCGAATGACGCTGCGAGTGAGATCAAGCACCGTAAAGCCGTGGGCGGCCAAAATCTTTCTGACATAGGCCTCGGAATGAGCAAACCGCAGGGAATCGCACAGCACATAACCGTCCGGCTGCTGCGCATCCTCGACGGAAAAGGCGAAGATTGCGCCAGCGGCCGAGAGCTTCGCCACGATCGCCATCACGCCTTGCAGATTGCCGAGATACATCAGCACGTCGGCGGCGGTGACCAGATCCGCCCGGCCGGCGGCAAGCCCCGCCTCAAACACGCCTGACAGATCCGGCTCCAGCGACAGATCGGCCTGACCGAGATAGTCGTAGACATTCTTCTCGGCCGCCTTGGCAAGCATGCCTTTCGACAGGTCGTAACCTTCCAGCCGATCGACACGCGCGCGGATTTCCGGCCCGAGCAGGCCCGTGCCGCAGCCGAGATCGACGGCGAGGCGGAAATGCTTCGGGATATCGGCGGTTTCGGCAATCAGCACCGCAAGCTTGCCAGGCACGCTGTAGCCAAGCTTCTCGACAAGCGAGGTTTCGAAGCGGTCGGCATAGTCGTCGAACAATCGCTCGACATAGAGGCTTGGCGGCCGGTCGGGCACTTCCGTGCCGCCGAGAACCGCAAGCTTCAGGCGGGCGCCGAAGACATCGCCCTCATCGAGCGCCAGCACCTCGGTCAGCGCTGCAATCGCGCCCGGCGCATCGCCGGCCTTCTCGCGATAGGTCGCGAGCGTGAACCAGCCCGCCGCCCAGCGCGGCACCAGTTCCAGCGCCTGCTCCATCAGCTCGGCAGCGCTCGCGGGTTCTCCGCTTTCGGCAAGCATCTTCGCATAATCGGCGCGGCGGTCGGCGATGACATCGCCGGAGGAAAGCTGGCTCGGCAGCATCGGTTTCATCCTGTTTGACGCCCGCCTTTGAACGCGGCCACAAAAAAACTCAAGTCCTATTTCAGGCAGGGGCTAGTTTAGAGTGTAAGCCAGGCAAAAGTGCTTGCGAGTCGTGGGTCCCGGCCCTATCTCAACACCGGCCGACCGCCATTATGGAGACGTCAGAATGTCCGATCAGGTGAACAGATTCCTTGGCGACTCGCCAGGCCGAACGCTGGTGAAGCTCGTCATCGTGTCGCTCGTCGTCGGCTTCGTGATGAAGTTCTTCGGCTGGCGTCCGCTCGATTTCCTCTACGGCGTCCGCCGCTTCCTGCTCGATCTCTGGCACAGCGGCTTCGCCGCGCTCGGCGAATTCGGCGATTACGTGCTCGTCGGCGCATCCATCGTCATTCCGATCTTCATCTTACTTCGTTTGTTCAATTACCGCAGCTGACATGACCTCCCAGACATTGCCCTTAACGCGCCGCGATACGCTGCGCCTAGCCGCCCTTGCGCTCACCGCATCAGTCGCAAGCTGTGCGACGCCGCCAGCCCATGTTTCCAATATACCTGCCAGCGACCAGACCGCCTCCGCCCTGCCGCTCGTCAATGCGCTGCGCGCCAAGAATGGCCTGCCGCCGCTGAAGATCGATACGGCGGCCAGTGCCGCCGCCATCTATCAGGCGCGGCGCATGGCCGACGCCGGCAAGATGGAACACCTGATCGGCCTCGGCGACGATTTCGGCAAGCGCGTCAAGGCAAGCGGCGTCAAGTTGCCTGCAGCCGAGAACATCGCCGAGGGACAACACGACGTGAATGCCGCGGTGACGGCCTGGATCAATTCGCCGAAGCATTTGCACAACATGCTCGGCAAATATGACGGCCTGGGTGTCGCTCTTGCCTCTACCCCCTCTTCCGGCGACAGGCCTTATTGGTCCATGGTGCTGTCCTCGGATTGAGGAGGCGTAGGGTCAAATGGATGTCCAGCAAGGGAGCGGAAGGGTTTTGCCCTTCGACGTGACGCATCGGCTCGTGCTGTCGATCGCGCTTCCGATGACGCTTGGCTTCATGACGACGCCGCTGCTCGGTCTCGTCGATACAGCCGTCGTCGGCCACATGGGCCAGCCGGATGCGCTGGCCGGCCTTGCCATCGGCGCCGTGCTTTTCGACCTTCTCTTTGCCAGCTTCAACTTCCTGCGCGCCTCGACGACGGGACTGACCGCACAGGCCTATGGCCGCCATGATCGGCACGAGCAACAGGCAGTCTTCTGGCGCGCCATCATCTCGGCGCTCGGCTGCGGCATCGTGATCGTGCTCATGTCGCCGCTGCTGCTCTGGATCGGCATCAAGCTGATGGGGCCGGAAGGCGGCATTGCCGATGCGACCCGCACCTATTTCTCCATCCGCATGCTCTCCGGCCCGGCAGCACTTGCCAATTACGCGCTGCTCGGCTTCGTGCTCGGCCGCGGCCAGGGCCGCATCGGGCTCTTGCTGCAGACCGTCATCAATGGCGTCAACATCGTGCTCGCCATCCTGCTCGGGCTCTGGCTTGGCTGGGGCGTCGCCGGCGTTGCCTGGGGCACGCTGATCGGCGAGGCGAGCGGCATGCTGCTCGGGCTTTTCATCGTGCTGCGCAGCTTTGCTGGCGAGGAAAGGCCGGCGCGCGCGGAATTGCTCTCACGCGCCAAGCTCACGCAGCTTTTCGCGCTCAACCGCGATATCCTCATTCGTACTTTCGTGCTGATCGCTGCCTTCACGCTGATGACGCGCATCGGCAACAGCTTTGGTGCGGTCATGCTCGCCGCCAACGCCGTGCTGATGAACTTCTTTTTATTATCCGGCTATTATCTTGATGGGCTGGCAAATGCGGCTGAGCAGATCACCGGCCGCTCGATCGGCGCCAACTATCGGCCGGCCTTCGAGCGCGGCTTGAAGCTGACTGCGCTCTGGTCCTTCGGGTTGGCGCTTGCCGCCGCCATCTTCTTCTTCACGGTCGGACCGGCTTTGATCCGCCTGCTGACAACCTCTGAAGAGGTGCGGACCGCGGCCGGAACCTATCTGCCCTGGGCTGCGATCACGGGTCTGACCGGCGCGCTTGCCTTTTTGATGGACGGCGTCTTCATCGGCGCCACATGGTCACGTGAGATGCGCAACAAGATGCTGCTTTCCTTCGGCGGCTATCTCATAGCGCTGGCCATCTTCGTGCCGACGCTCGGCAATCATGGCCTGTGGATGGCCATGAACGCCTTCCTGCTGTTTCGCGGCATCTTCCTGGCCATGGGCCTGAAGAAGCGAGCCGATCAGACGTTCCGGTTCGCCCAGTAATCCAGCTTGGCATCACGCAGATCGCGGATCGAGCCGGCGCGATCGCGATCGAGCAGCTTCGACAGGCCAGAGACGACCTGTCCCGGCAGACCAGGCCCCTCATAGACCATGCAGGAATAAAGCTGCACGAGATCGGCGCCGGCCGTGATCTTTTCCAGCGCCGTTTCGGCTGACGATACACCGCCGACGCCGATGATCGGCAATGCGGCACCCACACGGCGGCGCATCTTGGCGAGTACCGCGGTTGATTTCTCAAAGACCGGCTTGCCGGAAAGGCCGCCTGCCTCCCTGGCCTGCCGCTGATCCTTCAAACCGTCGCGTGACAACGTGGTGTTGGAAACGATCAGACCGTCGAGCGCATGCGACAGCGCTTCGGCGGCAATGTCGTCCATGCCCTCTTCGGTGAGATCCGGAGCGATCTTGAGAAAGACCGGAATGTGCTTGCCGGCCTTTACCGCTTCCTCGTCGCGGGCGGCAAGCACGGCCGACAGCAGCGCGGACAGGCTTTCACGCGCCTGCAGATCGCGCAGGCCGGGCGTGTTCGGCGAAGAAATATTGGCGGTGAAATAACGTGCCACGGAATAGAAGCGGCGGATGCCGATGACATAGTCGGCAATGCGATCGGCGCTATCCTTGTTGGCGCCGATGTTGACGCCGATGATGCCGTTGCTCCGGATCGACTTGAGCCGCTGGAGCGCCGCCTCATGGCCCTCATTGTTGAAGCCGAGGCGGTTGATGACACCTTCGTCCTCGACCAGGCGGAAGATGCGCGGGCGCGGGTTGCCGGGCTGCGCCTTCGGCGTGATGGTGCCGATCTCGGTAAAGCCGAAGCCGAGTTTCAGCAACGCTTCCGGCACTTCGGCATTCTTGTCATAGCCGGCGGCCATGCCGATCGGGTTGGCAAAATCGAGCCCAGCCACGGTCTGGCGCAGGCGGGGATCGGCACTGATGCGGCAGGCCGGAACCAGCCCCGATTTCAGCGCCGCTATCGACATGCCATGGGCGGTTTCCGGATCGAACAGGAACAGGCCGCGCCGGCCGAGATCGCGAAAGGCGCCGATCATTTCGCCATCTCCGGAAAGACGTGAGCGCCATCGTCGCCAATCGGCAGCGGCTTTTCCCAGATTACTGCGGAAAGCGGCAGCGGCGCATAGAGATGCGGGAAGAGATCGCCGCCGCGCGAGGGTTCAAAGACCAGCTTGTCGCCGAGGACGTCGCCGTCGACCGCCACCAGCAGCAGCCCGATCTGCCCCGCGAAATAGAGCTCGGCGGTTTTCCGCGCCTGCTTGGCGGTGGAGAGATGAATGTAGCCGTCGGTCAGATCGATCGCCGCGCCATGAAAAACGCCGGTTTGTCTGGCTTGCTGCCAGAGCGTGTCCGGCACGATCTTGTAAACCACTGGCATGGCGGTCATCATCCCTCTGTAAAGCTGTCCTGATAGGGCTTTGCACGAAAACATCAGCCGATGTCCACGGTTTCCGTGATGGATTTGGGGTTTAACGCAGAAAATCCGGAGGATGACATGACGAAGGAACTGAAAATCGGCCTTGTGGCCATGCTTCTGCCTACCGCCTTTCTTCTCGCCACGCCGGCTCTATCGGCCGAACCGGATGCAGAACGCTTTCAGCTTGAGCGCAGCGGCGATCACTTCATCCGCCTCGACAAGCAGACGGGCGCCATGTCCATCTGCCAGGATCAGAACGGCAATCTCGTCTGCCGCATGGCTGCCGATGAACGCACCGCCTATGACGACGAGCTGGATCGCTTGGCCGACCGCGTGACGAAACTGGAAAAAACGGTCGCCTCGAACAAGGGGGCAAGCCTGCCCGACGATGCCGAGATCGACCGCACGCTCGGCATCATGCAGAAATTCATGCGCGGCTTCATGGGCATGGCGAAAGAATTCCAGAACGAGCAACCGGACGTCAAGCCGCAACCGCAGAAGACCTGAGGCCGGCAAAAGGCCACACGACGAAAGCACGGGGATAAAGGACCGTATTCCTATGCCGGTCTTTACTCGCCAAAATGCCTCGGTTAACGTTTTCTAAAGAGCAGAGCGCCGGGCGAGCCGGCGCGGATACCGAGCGGCGATGCTGTCACACGAGCAGATATGGGGTGCGATCGACCGGCTTGCCGAGCGGCATGCCCTGACCCCCTCTGGTCTCGCCCGCCGCGCCGGCCTTGATGCCACCTCCTTTAACAAATCCAAGCGGTTGAGCCAGGACGGCCGCCTGCGCTGGCCCTCGACGGAATCGATCGCCAAGATCCTCGATGCAACGGGTGCCAGCCTGGAGCAGTTCCTGAGCTTCATCCGGCCGAGCGAACCACCGGGCGCTGCGCTCGTGAATGGGACCCTGTCGGCCGGCCACTCGATCCCCCTGATCGGCTTCGCCCAGGCGGGCGCAGGTGGCTTCTTCGACGATGGCGGATTTCCGGCCGGTCAGGGCTGGGACATGGTGGAGTTTCCCGTTGCAGCCGGGCAAAGGACTGGCGCCTATGCGCTCGAGGTGCAGGGCGAAAGCATGTTGCCGCTCTACCGGGATGGCGATATTCTGATTGTCGAGCCAGGTGCTCAGATCAGGAAAAACGACCGTGTCGTCGTGAAGACCCGCGAGGGCGAAGTCATGGCCAAGGTCCTGCTGCGGCAGAGCGCCAAGTCGATAGAACTTTTGTCGCTCAACCCCGAACACCCCAATCGCAGCTTTGAGCTTGCGGATGTGGAATGGATTGCCCGGATCATTTGGGCCAGCCAATAGGAAAGTTTTCTCGTTATGCGTCGTGATATTTGGCTTGCCGGTGTGGCAGGCGCCATTGTCGGTTCTTGGTTGACCCTCGTCGCGATTCAGGTCAGTGAGCGTGGTTTCAGCCTGCCCCACCGGGGCAACAGCACCACGACGGCAGAAAACAAGCCGGCTGCGACTACCCCGAGCGAGACCGCCAAGGCCGGCACCATGCCGCCGAAGGCTATCGAGGCACCCAAGCCCGCAGAAACCACGAAGCAGAGCGACGCGAATTCGGGCCAGCCGCTAGCGCAGGCCGACGGCTCGGCCACGCAAGCAACGAAGGATAAGGCAACGATCCTAGCCACAGCGTCCCCTTCGACAAGTAGCTCCGACGGCGGTCCCGAGCTGTCCGCCACCGCCATGGCGGCGGCGGCGGCGGCGAGTGACGACGACGAGGCCAAGGTCGAGGGAAACAAGACGGCGGCAGCAGAGCCGGTGACGCAAGAGGACAACGAGGTTCCGACAGACGCGGCGAAGGACAAGGGCGCTGCCCAGTCCCAGGCTCCACAGCCAAGCGAAAGCGCGCCGGACAAGGCGGCTGCCGCTTCCTCGGAGACAGCGTCTTCCGATGAGGTCAAGACGGATCCCGTCCCGGACAACCGGATACCGGCCGACCAGATCGACAGGGAAACGGCGGCCGCCGAACATCGAACCCTGCCGCCAGAGTCACCACAGCAGCAGCCTCAGCCGGAGCCTCAGTCCGAACAGACAGCGCTTGATCCCGCATCCAAGCCGCAGGAGCAGACGACAACGATCGAACTCGTCCGCCCCTTCTCGGATCAGGCTGGCATATTGACCATATCAGGCAGGAGCGTGCAGCTCAGCGGGATCGTTCCGACCGATGTCGACCGGATGTGCACCGGCCCGAGCGGGAAGGACTGGCCCTGCGGCCAGGCCGCACGCACGGCCTTCCGCATGTATCTGCGTGGCCGCTCGATCGATTGCGATGTGCCCGATGCCAACTGGAAAGGCACTGTCAAGGGCGCCTGCCGCTATGTCCGCGTCGATCTCAGCGCCTGGCTGGTGCGCTTCGGCTGGGCCGATCCGGAACCAGGTTCGCCGCTTGCATCGCTCGTCGATGAAGCCAAGCAGAAGAAGCGCGGCATGTATGGGGATGATCCACGCAAGAATGGAAAATCGACGCTCGGACCGGCCTTGCCCAAGGAAGACCCGCTCAATCCGATCTGACGCCCTGCTTCCGCCGTTACAGCGCCGCGCGTCATATGTGACCCGCAAAGGTCGCTGTAGCACTTTAAACCCGCTGCATAATTCCTTAAATCGATACCGATTTAAGGAATTATGCAGTAACTTTTGCGATGAGATGCGCGACTTTTCAGCCTGCCAAATTCAAAGGACTTCGCCTGTCATGAACAAGCCGCTTTCTGCTCACGAGGCCCTGATCTATGTCATGGTACTGGCCTCGGCCGTTGATCGCACGATGAACGATCGGGAACTCAGCCGCATCGGTGAGCTCATCCACGCCCTGCCGGTCTTCAAGGGGTTCGACGACGAGAAGCTGATCTCCGTCTCCCGCGATTGCGCCAAGCTCCTGGCCAGCAATGAAGGGCTCGACATCGTGCTCGAAACCGTACGCGATACGCTGCCGGCGCGGCTCTACGATACAGCCTACGCCCTTGCCGTCGAAGTCGCTTCGGCCGACCTGTCGGTCAAGGCCGAGGAACTGCGCCTGCTCAGCCTGCTTCGCGACCGTCTTGGCCTCGACAAGCTGACCTGCGCGGCCATCGAGCGCAGCGCGATTGCCCGCTACCGCAAGGCCTGACCAGAGCAATTCCGGGAAAAGTGCGCAGCGGTTTTCTGTCCGCAATTGCGAGAAAACACAGAGTTAGAGCGCTTCAGAGAAGCCGTGAAAAGCTGAACCGCTCTAGTACAGCCCATAAGGGAAATAGCGCAGATAGATTTCCTGCAGCCTGCCGTCGCGTGACAGTGTGGCAAGCGCATGATTTATCGCGGCCGTCAGATCGGCATCCTGCTGACGCAGCATGATGGTCAAGCCCTCGCCGAGAAACTGCTGCGACAGGTAGGGACCATCAAACAGAGCGCAGCATTTTTCCGCCGCCGGCGACGAGACCCAAAAGGAAAGCTGCAGGCCATCAGCGAAGGCGGCATCGACCTTGCCGTCCTTGACGGCGGCCAGCAGCGCATCCTTGTCGTCGAACGGCACTGGCTTGATCGCCGGGAAGAAGGCCGTCAGCATTGCCTCGTGCACCGTGCCCTTGACGACACCGACCGGATGTCCCGAGAGCGAGGCGGCCGTGCTGCCGCTGATCGATGCCTTGAGATTGCGCGCGAAACGGGCCGGCAACGTCAGGAAAGGCCGCGAAAAGGCAAAAGTCTTGCGCAGTTCAGGCGTGACCGCGACGCCGGCAATGACGGCATCGCCCTGGGAGGCCGCGAGTGCGCCCTGCAATTCGCCGAAGGGCAAGGCCTGGATCTGGCATTTGTCGGATATTGCGAGCTCATCGCAGATCTTGCGCGCCAGCTCGACATGGAAGCCCGTGAGCTTGCCGTTCTGATCGAGGAAATTGAAGGGCGGAAAATCGATCGATGTCAGGAAGCGCAGCCTGACCAGGGAGGACAGGTCCGGCTTCGGCAGGCGCTCGCGCGCATCGAACAGGATCGGCAGGTTCTGCGGCTTCGTCTCCTCGGCAGCAACCGGCCAGGCGCAGGAGATGGCGACCAATGCCGCACACGCGAGGAGCCGGGCGACGAAGATCGTCGACGAAAGGCAAACAGGCATGGTCTTGATCCAGCCTCCGGTCGTGGATGCACATTTCTGATTCACGAATCCGATTTAGCAGAGTCACGCCGCAGGGGGAATATCGCGCCATGCAATGTCGGCGGCCGCGTCTGCTGGATGAACGGCGGAGATCATGCGCACCGCCCGGTTGCGAAGTTTTGCACATGCACAAAATTAATGAGGGAATCCGGCTCTGCCGCCGCCACTGTTAGCGGTCGATTAAGCTCTGTTGATTGTACTCAGCGCCATCGACGACATCGGCCCCAACGCCGATCGCATGATGCAGGTCGTCTGGACCTTCTCGGCAAGGTATCACGCAAATTCGGCTTCACCCGTGCACTTCAGGCAGCGCTCCCCTCACGACCCGAGACGGGCGAGCGGGTTCTTGGTCTCACTCTGAATAAGGCACGGCATTCGCAGGCGGACCGCCATGTTCAGGAACCTGAAAATCAAAACCAAGATGCTCGCCGTGATCCTGTTTCTCGGCGTCATTTCCTTCGTCGGCCTGCTTTTGATCGCCAGCGAATTCCACAAGGCGGATCGGGCCTATAGCGCCTTCCTCGACAATGAAGCCGTCGCGGCGCGCGAGGCCGCGCGTGCGAGCGCTGCCTCTCTCGCTTCCGTGCTGCAAGCAAGCCTGATGCTGAATTTCGATCCCGGCAGTGACGCCTTCAAGGCGATTGCTGCGGGCAGCAGCTATTTCGGCGAAGCCAAGCAAAGACTGACCCATGCGGAAAATCTCATTCCCTCGGCAAAGCAATCGATCGATGAGATCCTTGCCCGTCTCGATGAGGTGCAAAGCCTCACCGAAAAGACCATCGATCAGCGCAAGAACGGCGACCTCAAGGGCGCCGAAGCGACTCTGATACTGGTCAACCAAAAGCTACCCAAGCTCATTGCCAGCATCCAGGCCAACGACGATGCGCTGACAAACCGGATGAACCAGGGCGCCGATGCCTTGTCGGTCCATCTCAACAGCTCCGTCAACTACATGCTCATGGCTCTCGCCGGGTTGATCATGCTGGCCATCCTCCTCGGCATGTATGCCGCGCAGAAGGGCATCGCCGCGCCGCTGATGCGGCTGCATCAGCGCATGACGACACTTGCGCATGGCGACACGGCAAGCGAGATCGAGGGCCAGGAGCGCCGCGACGAGATCGGGCAGATGGCCTCAGCCGTCGCCATATTCCGTGACAACGCCGTCGAGCGGTCCCGCCTTGAAGCGCAGGCCGAGGCGGATCGCATCCTCAGCGACAGCGAGCGTAGCCAGCGCGAGACAAGGCAGGCTGCCGAAGCGGCACAGCTTCAACAGGCCGTTCAGGCTGTCGGCGACGGCCTAAGGCGTCTTGCGGAAGGCGATCTCGTCACGCAGATCGATACCCAGTTCGTTGCGCATCTCGATCAGTTGCGGCAGGACTTCAACAGCTCGCTCGACAAGCTCAACGCAACGATACAAGCCGTCGGCTCCAACGCCCGCGCCATCAGTGCCGGTGCCGACGAAATCCGTGGCGCAGCCGACGAGCTTTCCAAGCGTACCGAACAGCAGGCCGCTTCCGTCGAGGAAACCGCTGCCGCCCTGGAGCAAATCACCACCACCGTCAAGGACGCCGCCAAGCGCACGCAGGAGGCCAGCCAGCTCGCCGCCCATACCCGCGGCGACGCGGAACACTCCGGCGAGATCGTCCGCAATGCAATCGAAGCCATGCAGCAGATCGAAAAGTCCTCGGGCGAGATCGGCAACATCATCAGCGTCATCGACGATATTGCCTTCCAGACCAATCTTCTGGCGCTGAATGCCGGCGTCGAGGCCGCCCGTGCGGGGGATGCCGGCAAGGGCTTTGCCGTCGTCGCCCAGGAAGTGCGCGAGCTTGCTCAGCGCTCCGCCAATGCTGCCAAGGAAATCAAGGGTCTCATCGCTACTTCCGAAACGCATGTACGTACGGGCGTCGGACTGGTCAGCGAAACCGGCAAGGCACTCGATGCCATCGTCTCGGGCGTGCAGGAAATCAACCGGCATGTGCAGGCGATCGCCGAAGCCTCCCGCGAACAGTCGGCTGGCCTGCAGGAGATCAATACGGCCGTCAACAGCATGGATCGCGGCACGCAGCAAAATGCCGCCATGGTCGAGGAGAGCACGGCTGCAAGCCACAGCCTGGCGACGGAGGCTGCCTCGCTGTCCAACCTGCTTGCTCAGTTTCGCACGGATGGCGGCGATGCCATGCGCGTCTCTGCGAAACCTGTCGTCAGCCCAGCGCCGAGGCCGGCACCTCGACCGGCGGCCCCGCCGGTTGCAACTCCGCGTATCCGGGCCGTCGACAATGCCAAGGTGCGGCCGGCCGCTTCTCCCGCGCGTGCGCTCGGTCAGAAGCTGCTGAGCGCCTTCGGTGCGACGCCGGCGGCGACAACGAGCAAGGAATCGGATTGGACTGAGTTCTGAAACCGGCAACGTCGGCATCGACAGCCACTCGTGGTGCATTCAATGTAAAGCGTCCAGCCCGACGAGATTACCCGGTCGAACTGCTTACTTTTTCGCGCGGGCGAATTGTTCGACCCTTGCAGATCCGCGGTCGCCGGTTTCTCCGCGCCGCTTCAGTAGCCTTGCGGGAGCTCCGACATAGATGCCATAGGGCTCGGTCTTTCCTTTGACAACGGCATTGGCGCCGATGACGCATCCCTTGGCGACGTGGGCGCCGCCGAGGATCTTGGCGCCTGCGCCGATCCAGACATCATCTTCAATGACGATCGGCTTCTTCGTGACACCCTGAAGGCGGATCGGGCGGGAAACATCATCGAAATTGTGATCGAAGGAGACGATCATCGCATGAGCGGCGATGCGTACGTCGTTGCCGATGGAGATGCCGCCACGGCCCAGCAGGATGCTATAATCGTTAAAGGAAACGTGGTTGCCGACCTCGATACTGCCTTCTTGCGCATCGATGACCACTCCCTTACGGAAATGCACTCTCTCTCCGATGCGAACATCGCCGCGCCTCCAGATGATCCTGGTGCCGAGAGGGACTTTGGTGCTGCGGGCAATTCTCAGCACACCGCTCCTGAAAACGGCTCTCAGCCTGTAAAGCCATGCAATTCCACGCATTCCGACACTCCTGACAAGGGGCGTCTGTTTTTACATGTTTGTCTGGCGCCCACCTGAAAGCGCTACAGATGGCGATGCGGCCGTGCGATCACAAGTGCTGCCCGTCTCCTGGCATCGTTCAGGTGCGTGCGGCAAGGCCCGTGATCAATGCAATCACGCCAAAGCCCGCGGCCCCTGCACAGACAGCAACCCAGCCGCCGAAATCCCATGCCGTGCCGGCAAGCGCCGATCCGAGAGCTCCGCCGAGAAAGAAGATGCCGACGAAGAGACCATTGATGCGTCCGCGAGCCTCCGGCTTCAGGAGATTGACAGCACGACGGCCCAAGGTCTGGTCTCCGGTGACGCCGACATCGAGCAGGACGGCGCTGGCACCCAGGAGGATCAGCAGGGCCATAGAGTCGCCCGACCGTATTGCGCCTACCCATGCGGCGACCGCCATGGCGGCAAGGACGATCAGATGCGAAGCCAATGTCGCCGTCCGTGTCCAGCCCCTGTCACCCATGCGGCCGAAGACAGAGGTCGCAGCAGCGCCGCCGGCGCCCACGAGGGCAAACAGTGCGATGCCGGATTGGCCAAGCGAGAATGGTGGTTGTGCCAGACGCAGGGCGACGGAAGTCCAGAACAGGCTGAAGCTTGCCATCATCAACGCGGCGGTGAAGGCGCGCAGCCTCAACACCGGCTCCTCCCGCAAGAGATCGAAGAGCGAGCCGATCAAGGCCCCGTAGCTTGCGCTGACCAACGGGCGCCGCTCCGGCAGGCGCAGGGCGAGAACGGCCGCCAAGAGCGCGAGCGTCACCGCACTCATGGCATAGAAACTTCTCCAGCCCCAGAAATCGGCGATCAGGCTCGCTAGCGGGCGCGAGACAAGAATGCCGACCATGACACCGCTCATGACATTGCCGATTACCCGGCCGCGATGTTCAGGCGGTGCCATGGCGGCTGCGATCGGCACGAGGATCTGGATCGCCGAACAGGCCGCCCCCAGCAGGAAGAGGAAGATCAGCAGGCTCCAGCCCGTCGGCGCGAAGGCGGCGGCAATAGCCATGACCAGAGCCGAGACAAGCATGCGCAGCACCAGCCGCCGATTTTCCATGAGATCCGCCAGCGGCACTAGAAAAAACAGGCCAGCGGCATAACCGAGCAGCGAGGCCATGGCTACCAGGCCCGCGCCGCTCTCGGAAAAGCCGAGCGAGGGGCCGATGATGCCAACCAGCGTCTGGGGTGCGAAGAGATTGATGATGATGACGCCGGTGGCGATGGCGAACAACAAGGTCGAAGGAGCGGCCGCTGCCGTGTAAACATCTTCCTCCGGCTCGCTCGTCATGCATTCGGGAACTTGCGACATGAGCTCTCCAATAATTTCTGATAATAAAGATAGCCATGTTTATCGCCTTGTTGCATAATGCGGCAATTGAAATGAACTAATAATGATTATGCGAGTTCAGCATGAACATTCATGATCTGGAAGCTTTCGTCGCTGTGGTGGAAACGGGCTCGATTGTCGCGGCCTCTGCACGCATCAATCTGACCCAGCCGGGCATCACCCGGCGCATACAGAACCTGGAAGACAGTCTCGGCATCGCCCTCCTCGACCGGCAATCGAAGCCCCTGAGGCCGACGGCGGCGGGACGCGAGGCCTATGAGCATGGGCGCCGGGTGTTGCGCTCGCTCGATGATCTCAAGGCCGGCGTTTCGCCCGGCGGCACGATCGGCGGTGAATTTCGCCTCGGGATCATGCCCTATCTCTCCGAAGCGGCCTTATCCGCTCCGCTTGATGAATTGCGCAGCCAGTTTCCGCAATTGACGCTACGGATCGTCACCGGCTGGTCGCCACAGCTGATCGAGCAGGTCGCGCACAGTCAGCTCGATGCGGCGACGGTCTGCCTGGCGGAGGGGCTGCAGCCGCCCGACAATGTGGTCGGCGAGATGCTCGGAGTCCATGCCGTCATTCTGGTCGCAGCGCCCTCGCTCGGCGTTCCCAAGGAACCAAGACTTGAAGATCTCTCCCGCTTTCCCTGGATCATGAACCAGAGCGGCTGCGGCTTCCGTGCCTTCATTCAGCATCGCTTCGAAGCCGAGCGCCTGCCCTTCGATGTCGGGGTCGAGGCCATGAGCGCCGATCTGCGCATGTCGCTGGTTGCGCGCGGTCTCGGCATCGGTGTCCTGACGCCGGCCGCACTGGCGGACAGCCGCTGGCGCAATGCTATCGAGATTATCGAGGCCCCGGATTTCACCCCCAAAGTGGTCAATTGGCTGGTGCACCGCCCGCCGGCTGGGCGTCTTGCCCGCCCAATCGCGACCTTCGGTGAAACACTGGCGGAAGCGCTGAAAGCGAAGAGGCCCTTCTTGACCTGAACCCGGCAATCAGACGCCGGGTCTGTTGACCATCGCCTCGATATTATAGCCATCGGGATCGAGGACGAAGCAGGCATAGTAATCCGCGGTGTATTCCGGACGCGGGCCGGGAGCACCATTCTCCTTAGCGCCGGCTTCGAGCGCGGCGCGATGGAAGGCATCGACTTGCGCCCTATTCTCAACCCGGAAGGCGACGTGCAGGTGCGTCAAAGGTTGTTTGCTACCGGTGTGCTGGATCTCGAACAGGCTGCCATCACCGACGTCGAACGCCCAGAACACGCCTTCCTTTCCGAAGGACAGGCCGTACCCCAAGGGCACGAAAGCCCGCTCATAGAAAGCCTTGCTCCTATCGAGATCGCTGACTTCGATGGTTATGTGGTCGATCAAGGCTAGTTCTTCCCCCCAATGATACAGAGAACAAGCGAGTCAAACTGGGGGTTGGAGCGGGTGAAGGGAATCGAACCCTCGTATTCAGCTTGGGAAGCTGCTGCTCTACCATTGAGCTACACCCGCCTGCATCTTTGAGATGTCCAACAGTTGGCGGCCTCTGTCAAGGCCGGTCGGTGGACGTCTAGAGCCGGAAGTGCTTCGAGAGCTTCAGGCCCTGTGCCTGGTAGTTGGAGCCAAGGCCGGAGCCGTAGAGGCTGCTCGGCTGTTCCAGCATGTGTTCGTAGATCAGGCGGCCGACGATCTGGCCGTCCTCGAGGATGAAGGGCACCTCATGGCTGCGCACTTCGAGCACCGCGCGGCTGCCGCGGCCGCCGGCCGGCGCATGGCCGAAGCCCGGATCGAAGAAGCCGGCATAATGGACGCGGAATTCGCCGACCAGCGGATCGAACGGCGTCATTTCGGCGGCAAAGTGCGGGGGAACGTGCACCGCTTCGCGCGAAACGAGGATATAGAACTCGTCCGGGTCGAGGATCAGCTCGGTACGGCCACGGCTATAGAGCGGCTCCCAGAAATCGAAAATATCGTGCTGCGCCTTCTTGTCGACATCGACGACCGCCGTGTGGTGCTTGCCGCGATAGCCGATCAGCCCTTCCTTGTCGCCGGCGAGGTCGATCGACAATGCAATGCCGCCGCCGGTGATATTCGGCTTCTTGCTGGCAACCAGCGTTTCCGTCTCGTGCAGCGCCAGAAGTTCCGGCTCGGTGAGCAGGGCCTGGCCGACGCGGAAGCGGATTTGCGACAGGCGCGAACCACGACGCACGACAATCGGGAAGGTGCGCGGGCTGATTTCGAGATAGAGCGGGCCGGAATAGCCGGCCGGGATCTTGTCGAACTCCTGCGCCCGGTCAGTGATGACGCGGGTAAAGATGTCGAGACGGCCGGTGGAGCTCTTCGGATTGGCCGAAGCCGACATGTCTTCGGGCAGGTCGAGGCGCTCCATCAGCGGCACGATGTAAACGCAGCCGGTCTCGAGCACTGCGCCTTCAGAGAGATCAACGACGTGGAGCTTCAGCCGGTCGAGCTTGTCGGCGACCAGATGCGACGGGCCTGGCATGAAGCTGGCGCGGACGCGAAAAGCATGCGAGCTGAGCCGCAGATCAAGGCTTGCCGGCTGGATCTGATCGACATCCAGTTCTCTCTCGCTCGTCAGCCGCCCCGTTTCGAAGAGCGCTGCAATGGCGCGGTCGGCCAGAATTCCAGTATTGCGAGCCATCATGCTTCTCTCATAATTTGCCGCAGACAAAACCAAACTCGGGGAATTGACGCAAGCCGTCAACGGCAGTATTGCAACTTATCCCGTGGTGATTTGGCCGGTCGGCTTGCAGCCACGTTAAACAAATGGCTAAAAAGACCGGGGTTGAACCGGTCTGCTTTCGCGACCGGTTTTTTTGTTTTGAAAGTGGTGATGGCATGAGCAAGACTTGGCGCCCCGCAACCCAGCTCGTACACAACGGAACGCTTCGTTCGCAGTTCGGCGAGACCTCCGAAGCAATCTACCTGACCCAGGGCTTCGTCTATGACACCTCGGAAGCGGCGGAAGCTCGCTTCAAGGGCGAGACGGACGGTTTCATCTACGCCCGCTACGGCAGCCCGACCAACGACATGTTCGAAAAGCGCATGTGCGCGCTGGAAGGCGCTGAAGATGCTCGCGCCACGGCTTCGGGCATGGCCGCCGTTTCCGCCGCCATCCTCTGCCAGCTGAAGGCAGGCGATCATATCGTCGCTGCCCGCGCCCTTTTCGGCTCCTGCCGCTGGGTGGTCGAGACGCTCGCGCCGAAATACGGCATCGAATGCACGCTGGTCGACGGCCGCTTCACCGAGAACTGGGAAAAGGCCATCCGCCCGAATACCAAGGTCTTCTTCCTCGAAAGCCCGACCAACCCGACGCTGGAAGTGGTCGATATCTCAGCCGTCGCCAAGCTCGCCAACCAGATCGGCGCCAAGGTCGTGGTCGACAACGTCTTTGCGACGCCGCTCTTCCAGAAGCCGCTGGAACTCGGCGCCCATATCGTCGTCTATTCCGCCACCAAGCATATCGACGGCCAGGGCCGTTCGCTGGGCGGCGTCATCCTCTCCGACAAGCAGTGGATCGACGAGAACCTGCAGGACTATTTCCGCCACACCGGCCCGGCCATGTCGCCGTTTACGGCCTGGACGCTGCTGAAGGGCATCGAAACGCTGCCGCTGCGCGTTGCGCAGCAGACGGCGAACGCCTCCAAGGTAGCCGATTTCCTCGCCGAGCAGGGAAACAAGGTCGCTCGCGTGATCTATCCGGGCCGCAAGGACCATCCGCAGGCCGATATCATCGCCAAGCAGATGAGCGGCGGCTCGACCCTCGTCGCCTTTGAGCTCAAGGGCGGCAAGGAAGCGGCCTTCAAGCTGCAGAACGCACTGGAGATCGTGAAGATTTCCAACAATCTCGGCGACTCGAAGAGCCTGATCACCCATCCGGCCACCACGACGCACAAGAACCTCACCGACGAGGCCCGCGCCGAGCTCGGCATTTCGCCGGGCACCGTGCGCTTCTCCGCCGGCATCGAAGACAGCGCCGATCTGGTCGAGGATTTCGCCCGCGCGCTCGAGCAGGTTTCCGCCTGATATCAATCGAGCCGCCCGGATTTTCTCCGGGCGGCTCGACCTGCCTTCATCTCATCGGGCGATGGCAGGAACGGCAGCCGTCAGCTGGCGGCCTTGAACTGAACCCGACCGTTGTTCAGGAAGACCATCTTGTCGAACAGCCCGAGATCCAGCGGATTCGGTAGGCGAACATCCGCAAGATCGGGCACGGGTTTCAGCGCCGGATCGTAAGACCGGTCGATCTGCGAGATGAAGACGACGATCACACCTCCCGCACGCGCAAACGCCTTCAACGTCTGAACCTGGATCATCAGTTCCGGCTTCTCACGCTTCTGATCCAGCAGCTGCAGAAAATCGATCACCGCCAGCGTGCCGCGCGACGCCTGGGCCAGCCTCTCGACGATATAGTCGCCACTGATGGCGTCGGAATTGTCGAACTCGAACAGATCGGCAAATTCCGCGTGATCGGCACCGATGACCGGGAAACGGTCCAGAACGACCTTTTCCGTGTCCTCCAGCGTGAAGAAGACGCTGCGATTGCCGGCCTTCATGGCTTCGACGGCGAGCCTCAAGCTCATCAAGGTCTTGCCATGGCCGGGCCGCGCGCCGACTAACACCAGATCGCCCGGGCTCAGACGCGAATACAACTCGCCGATTGGCACGGCTGAGCTGGTTTTACTTGCAAGCAAGCTCCAGCCTTCAAAACCTTCACCAGCCGCGACGCGATCCAGCGCGGCGTGCAAGGGGATATTCTGCTGGCGAGACAGGAGCTTCGCCTTACGCTTCAAATGATAAACAGGGGCAGAAAGCCTCATCTAAACCTCCTATTGCGAGCAATGACCGCAACCCCTCCTTATGCCAGGTGCTCAAACAGTCGGTTTGGATATCGACGGCCCCGCATGAAATATACTTTCCCGAGTGGAGGGGGGAGGCACGGGCCATGCCAGAATCAGATCATAGCCGAAATCCTCCTGGCAGGGAATCCGGGCAAGTTCCCTCCAAGGAACATAAAGAAAGAACAGGGGTTATATGGCCGGGAGATTTTAACAGCCGGTGATCAGATGTGACGACCGATCATTGAAGTGCACCAGCAATTGCGGCAAGCGTATCTGCCCGCCGCATGCTCCGTCAGCGGGCATTATGGTAGACGAGATTAAATGACGAGCGAAACAAGATACTTTGAGAAGAAAGGACTAACCTTTTTCATCGGCCGTAATAGCTGAATTTCAGAACGGTCCGGCACCATGAGCCAGATTTCATCACGCCGTTCCTTGACGGAATGGATTGGTTATAGGATACCGCTAAATATCCCGCGCTTTGCGGGAGCGGTGGAAAGCGGATAATATGCCGCAGACTTGAAAATGCTGAAACGACAATGAGGGCTTCATGGAGCGCTCAACGTTTCAGAGCAGTGGCAAGGTATCAGGCATGTATCGCGCCCTAACACGCGACATCGAAGTGGTTGTAGAGCCGTTTTATCTGGAGGAGCAATCCGATCCGGACGATGATCGTTATGTCTGGGGATACCGCATCGTCATTTCCAACCACTCGGAGCAGGCCGTGAAACTGGTGACGCGCTACTGGCACATCACCGACATGAACGGCATGGTGGATGAAGTGACGGGGCCAGGCGTCGTCGGCGAGCAGCCGCATCTGAAACCCGGTGATACCTATGAATATTCTTCCGGCTGCCCGTTGGACACCCCGTCAGGCATGATGTTTGGCCACTACCAGATGGAAACGGACGACGGGGAACTCTTCCATGTCAAGATCCCCGCCTTTTCGCTGGATACGCCGAACCTGTTGCGCACGCTGAACTGAGCCGCCGCAACCGGGCAGCGTCAAGCCGCTTCTATTTCAGCCACTTCGAAGCGATAGGTCGTCGAGCAGAACTCGCAGGTCACGGCGATTTCGCCATTCTCCTGGCTGGCCTCGATTTCCTCGGCCGTAAAACCCTTCAAGACGCCCTTCAGCTTGTCACGCGAGCACGAACAGCGATCGTAGACGGCCTTCGGTTCATAGACGCGTACGCCGCGCTCGTGGAAGAGACGGTAGAGAAGCCGCTCGGTGCCCACCTGCGGGTCCGTCAACTCGTCGGCATCGATGGTTTCCACCAGGCTGCGCGCTTCCGCCCAGGCGTCGTCCTCGACATGATCGCGCAGACCCTCGTCGCCGTCGCCGCCGTGAAGATCAGGCTGGCGCATGCGCTCTGGAGCTTCCGGCAGGAACTGGGCAATCAGGCCGCCCGCGCGCCAGCGGTGACGCGGCTTGCCATTCTCGTCGCGATCGAAGAGTTCTGCAGCGCCGAGGCGCACGCGCGTCGGTATCTGTTCCGACTGGCGAAAATAAGTACCGGCGATCTCCTCGAGCGAGGCACCATCGAGCGCGACGATACCCTGATAGGGCTGGCTGAAACGCCCCTGATCGATGGTGAAGGCGAGCACGCCCTTGCCGAGCAGCTGCTCGGGCTCTGTCCGGCCTTCGGCGACAGCCTTTGCCAAAGCCTCTTCGTCGAAGCGGGCATAGGCGCGAACATTTTCCGGCGTCGTGAAATCGGCGACCAGAAGGTCGACGGGACCATCGCCCTTGGTCTGCACGGTGAACTTGCCTTCAAACTTCAGCGATGTGCCGAGCAGGACGGTAAGGACGATCGCCTCGGCCAGAAGGCGCGCAACCGGCGTCGGATAGTCGTGCCGGGCGAGGATCGCGTCCAGCAGCGGACCAAGCTGCACGGCACGGCCGCGCACATCCAACCCTTCCACCTGGAAGGGAACGACATGATCGTCACCGGCAAAATCGAACTGACCCAGCGTTGCGGCATTTTCGGCCATTGCTTTACTCCTACTGCGCCCGCGCCCTTGAGACGCGGTTTGATATCTTCAGATCGCGCCCAGGCACCAAGCAAGAATCGACTTTTGCGCATGAAGGCGGTTTTCCGCCTCATCGAAGACAACGGATTGCGGACCGTCGATCACCTCGTCCGTCACCTCCTCCCCGCGATGGGCGGGCAGGCAGTGCATGAACAACGCGTCTTTGCCGGCCTGTGCCATCAAAGCCTTGTTGACCTGATAGGGCTGGAAGACGTTGTGACCGCGAGCCCGGTGTTCCTGATTCATGGAAACCCAGGTATCGGTTACCACGCAATCGACGCCGGCGACCGCACGGTCTGCATCATGCGAGAGCATGATTTCGGCGCCCTCGTTGCGGGCCCAGTTCAGATAGTGATCCTTGGGCTCGGAACCAAGGGGTACCGCCATATTCATGCGATAGCCGAAACGAGCCGCCCCTTCGATCAGCGAATGCAGTACATTGTTGCCGTCGCCCGTCCAGGCGACCGTCTTGCCCTTGATCGGGCCGCGATGCTCTTCGAAGGTCATGATATCGGCCATGATCTGGCAGGGATGCGTGTCGTCGGTCAGCGCATTGATGACCGGGACGGTCGCGTGCTCCGCCAGCTCCAGCAGGCGGGAGTGGTCGGTCGTGCGGATCATGATCGCGTCGACATAGCGCGACAGCACCTTGGCCGTGTCGCCGATCGTCTCGGCGCGGCCGAGCTGCATTTCGGTGCCGGAGAGGAACAGCGTCTCGCCGCCCAACTGGCGCATGCCGACATCGAAGGAGACGCGGGTTCGGGTGGACGGCTTCTCGAAGATCATCGCCAGCATCTTGCCGGCGAGCGGCTTGTCGGCCGTGCCGGCCTTCTGCGCGCTCTTTCGGACGATCGCATCGTCGATGATATTGCGCAGATCGGCAGCCGGAACGGCAGAGAGGTCGAGAAAGTGTTTCGGAGAAGCCATGTCCTTACCTGTACTCCAGAAAAAACAATAACGCCCGCGTGGGGCACGAACGCCCCATTTGCGGGCGGTAAACTCAAGCCGATTTTTTGGTGCGGGCAGCGCGTGCGCGTTCGGCAGCGCGCTCGAGACGGGCAAGACCTTCGCGCGCCTCTTCGGCCGTGACGACCAGCGGCGGCAGAAGACGGATGACATTGTCGCCGGCCGGCACGCCAAGCAGATGCTCGGCGCGGACTGCCTGCAGCAGATCCGCCTGCGGAATGGCCGCCTTGACGCCGAGCATCAGGCCTTCGCCGCGAACATCCTCGATGATATCCGGGAAGCGATCCTTGAGCGACGCGAGCCCCTGGCGGAACACCAGCGCGACATCGCGCACATGCTGCAGAAAGCCTTCGGCGAGTACGATGTCGAGAACCGCATTACCGACCGCCATGGCGAGCGGATTGCCGCCATAGGTCGAGCCGTGAGTGCCCGCCTTCATGCCGGAAGCAGCTTCCGCCGTCGCAAGGCACGCACCGAGCGGGAAACCACCGCCGATACCCTTGGCGACCGCCATGATGTCAGGCTTGATACCGGCCCATTCATGGGCAAAGAGCTTGCCCGTGCGGCCGACGCCGCACTGTACTTCGTCGAGGATCAACAGCAGGCCGTGCTCGTCGCAGATCTGGCGCAGCCCGCGCAGGAATTCGTTGGTGGCCGGGCGGATGCCGCCTTCGCCCTGCACCGGCTCGATCAGGATCGCGGCTGTCGCATCCGTGACGGCGGCACGCACGGCATCGAGATCGCCGAACTGCACCTGGTCGAAGCCCGGAGCCTTCGGGCCGAAGCCTTCGATATACTTCTCCTGACCGCCCGCGGCGATCGTCGCGATGGTGCGACCGTGGAAGGCGCCCTCGAAGGTGATGATGTGGAACTTTTCAGGATGCCCCTTGGCGAATTGATAGCGCCGCGCCGTCTTGATGGCGCATTCCAGCGCCTCGGCGCCCGAATTGGTGAAAAACACCTTGTCGGCAAAGGTCGCTTCCGTCAGCCGCTTCGACAGCTTTTCCTGACCGGGCACCTCATAGAGGTTGGACAGGTGCCAGACCTTGTCGGCCTGTGCCTTCAATTCGGCGACGAGATGAGGATGGGCGTGACCGAGCGAGTTGACCGCGACGCCGGCTGCGAAATCGAGGTAGCGTTCGCCATTTTCGGTGACCAGCCAGACGCCCTCGCCTCGCTCGAACCGTAGCGGAGCGCGCATATAGGTGTCATAAAGCGGCGTGGTCTCGGCCATGGCCATTTCTCCTCGATCACAACTTTAAGGACCGATCGCTTCCGTTTGATGAAACGGGTCCGAAAAAATCAAAAATGCCGCCTTGCGGCGGCCTGGGCACTATTGATGTTTTGCACCGCGATGTCAACAAAACTGGCGTTTTAGCAGGTGCGAGATAGCGCTTGCGGGCAAAAGAGCTGGGTTCGGCGGCGCCTATTGCAGAAATGCCACGCCTGGACAGCAAGTTGGGGAAAACCTCGAAATCGATTCCTCAAGATTCCCGCGACTCTTGTCACGGAGTCAGCCTCACACTAGGTTAAAAACCAATTGCTAGACTGCATGCGGCGGAACTAGTCACCACAATTTTAGAGCGTTTCGCGCCTTGTTACCATGCGAGGCAATGGTGAGGGATTCTGCCATCGGAAACGCGACAGCGGAGACAGGGCATGAATTGGACAGACGAACGCGTCGAGAAGCTGAAAAAGCTATGGTCCGAAGGGTTGAGCGCCAGCCAGATCGCTGCGCAGCTCGGTGGCGTGAGCCGTAATGCCGTCATCGGCAAGGTGCACCGCCTGAACCTTCCCGGCCGAGCGAAGGCTGGCGGCACGGCAACCGCAGCGCGCACGCCGAAGCGTAGCGCCGCAGCGCCTCGCGCCGCGACCTACGGATCGCGCGTTGCAACCCGCGCGGTGGTCACCCGCCAGCAGGGCGCAACCATGCTGAAGGAAGAGATCGAGGTCGATTCCGTCAACGAAATCCAATATCGCCCGGCATCGAACGTCGTCGTTCCGATCTCCCGCCGCCTCGGCCTGACGGAGCTGACGGAACGCACCTGCAAGTGGCCGGTCGGCGACCCGCTGAAGGATGATTTTCACTTTTGCGGCAATGACAGCCCGGATTCGTCGCCCTACTGCACCTATCATCAGCGCATGGCCTACCAGCCCGTGCATGATCGCCGGCGCAACAACGGCTGAAAGCCATAAGCAAAACCAAAGAGAAACGGGCCCCTCGAGGCCCGTTTTTCTATTTCCGCCGCGACTGCATAATTTAAGAGGTTACAGCGACCTTAACGCGTCTTGAAAGACGCGTGACGCAGTAATGTTGATGCCTGAGCGGCTTGCGCTCAGGCTTCCATGGAATAGCCCGCGCCGCGAACGGTGCGGATGACATCCTGCATATTGGAGAAATTAAGCGCCTTGCGCAGGCGGCCGACATGGACATCGACGGTGCGTTCGTCGACGTAGATATCGTGACCCCATACGCCGTCGAGCAGCTGCGACCGCGAAAAGACGCGGCCCGGCGAGGACATCAGGAATTCCAGCAGGCGGAATTCCGTCGGCCCCAACCGCACTTCGCGGCTCTTGCGGTGGACGCGATGGGTTTCGCGGTCCAGCTCGATATCGCCGCAGCGCAGCACCGTGGAGAGAACCTCCGGGCGGGCACGCCGCAACATCGCCTTGACGCGGGCCATCAGCTCCGGCGTCGAGAACGGCTTGACGACATAATCATCCGCGCCGGTCGAAAGCCCGCGCACGCGCTCGCTTTCCTCGCCGCGGGCCGTCAGCATGATGATTGGCAGGCGCTCCGTCTCCGGCCGCATACGCAGCCGGCGGCAGAGCTCAATACCGGACACGCCGGGGAGCATCCAGTCGAGGATCAGGAGATCGGGGATGCGCTCCTGGAGACGCAGCTCGGCCTCATCGCCTCTGAGGATCGTGTCGACCTCGAAGCCTTCGGCCTCAAGATTATAGCGCAGCAGAACGCTGAGCGCTTCCTCGTCTTCTACAACAGCAACTCTCGGAACCATGCGCCTTTGGTCTCCTTTTTCGCTTCCAGATTATTCCGTCACCGCGCCGACGGTATTGGCGGTATCGTCCTTCGGGCGCTCGCCTTCGGGCTGGGCGCCGGTCGCCATGTAATAGATCGTCTCGGCGATATTGGTGGCATGGTCGCCGATGCGCTCGATGTTCTTGGCGCAGAAGAGAAGATGCGTGCAGGTGGTGATGTTGCGCGGATCTTCCATCATGTAGGTCAGCATCTCGCGGAAGAGCGAGGTGTACATGGCGTCGATTTCCTCGTCGCGTTCGCGGATCGACACGGCCTTGTCGGGCGACCGGGTCGCGTAGACGTCCAGAACTTCCTTGAGCTGGCTCAGCGCCAGTTCGGAGAGATGCTCGATGCCGCGGGCGAGACGGCGGGGGACACCGGTGCCCTGAACGGCGATGACGCGCTTGGCGGTGTTCTTGCCGAGATCGCCGACACGCTCCAGATCGGAGGCGATGCGGATCGAACCCATGATTTCGCGCAGGTCGGCTGCCATCGGCTGACGGCGAGCGATCGTGACGATCGCCTTGTCGCCGACTTCGCGCTCGGCATGGTCGAGAACGACGTCGTCGGAAATAACCTTCTGTGCGAGGCCGGCATCGCTGTTGACCAACGCACGTACGCTGTCGCTAACCATCTGCTCGGCCAGGCCGCCCATTTCCGCAATGCGGCGCGTCAGGAACTTCAGGTCTTCGTCGTAAGCAGAGAGAATGTGAGTGGAGACCATTTTTCTATCCTCAAGGTGAACTGTGTGAAATGAGCCGCGCGCCTGACATCATCAACCAAAACGGCCCATGATGTAATCCTGCGTGCGGAAATCGTCGGGATTGGTGAACATCTTATCGGTGTCGTTCTCCTCGACCAGATGGCCGAGGTGGAACATTGCGGTGCGCTGCGAGACGCGGGCTGCCTGCTGCATGGAATGCGTCACGATGACGATGGTGAAATTTTCCCGCAGCTCGTGGATAAGGTCTTCGACCTTGGCTGTTGCAATCGGATCGAGCGCCGAGCACGGCTCGTCCATCAGGATAACTTCCGGGCTAACCGCGACAGCGCGCGCGATGCAGAGGCGCTGCTGCTGACCGCCCGAAAGGCTGGTGCCGGCGTCGTGAAGCCGATCCTTCACTTCGCCCCAGAGACCGGCCTTCTGCAGGCTGGTTTCGACGATATGCTCCAGATCGGCTTTCGAGCGATGCAGGCCGTGAATACGCGGGCCATAGGCAACGTTTTCGTAGATCGACTTCGGGAACGGGTTCGGCTTCTGAAAAACCATACCGACGCGCGCGCGCAATTCCACGACATCGATGCTGTTGTCATAGACATCCTGATCGTCGAGCGTGATCTTGCCGGTGACGCGGCAGGTCTCGATCGTATCGTTCATGCGGTTGAGGCAGCGCAGGAAGGTGGACTTGCCGCAGCCGGAAGGGCCGATCAGAGCCGTGACCGTATTTGCACGGATCTTCAGATTGACGTCAAAGAGCGCGCGCTTATCGCCATAGAAGACCGAAACGTCCTGGCCGATCATCTTGTAGGGGATCGTCATCATCCTCTTGGTCAATGCTTTTTCGCTTGCGGCTTCCGTCATCATGTTCATCCCACGGCCCTCCCTTACCAGCGCCGCTCGAAGCGGCGGCGCAGCAGGATCGCGCCGATGTTCATTGCGACGAGGAAGAAGAGCAGGACGATGATGGCCCCGGACGTTCTTTCGACGAAGGCACGCTCGGCTTCGCTCGCCCACATGTAGATCTGCACCGGCAACGCCGTCGAAGGATCGAGAGGCGATGCCGGATAGTTGGCGACAAAGGCGACCATGCCGATCAAAAGCAGCGGCGCCGTTTCACCGAGCGCATGGGCAAGCCCGAGGATCGTGCCCGTCAGGATGCCCGGCATGGCGAGCGGCAGGACGTGATGGAAGACCATCTGCATGCGTGACGCACCCAGCCCGAGTGCCGCGCTGCGGATCGATGGCGGCACAGCACGCAATGCCGAGCGCGTGGCGATGATAATCATCGGCAGCGTCATCAGGCTCAGCACGAGCCCGCCGACCAGCGAGGCCGAACGCGGCAGACCCATCATGTTGATGAAGACCGAGAGGCCCAACAGGCCGTAGACGATCGAGGGCACGGCCGCGAGATTGTTGATGTTGACCTCGATCAGATCCGTCAGCCGGTTCTTCGGCGCAAACTCCTCCAGATAGATCGACGCCGCAACGCCGACCGGCAAGGCGAGCACGAGAACGGTCAGCATCAGATAGAGCGAGCCGATCAACGCCACACCGAGACCGGCGGCCTCCGGCCGGCTCGAATTGCCCGATACGAAGAGTCCGCTGTTGAAAGTCTTGTACAGTGCGCCGCTATCGCTGAGCTGTTTCATCCAGGCGACCTGCCGATCGGATACCTTGCGATCCTTCTCGTCGACCGTAAGATCGATCTGGCCCTTGTTGGCGGAATCGATGTTGGCGCTGGCAAGGAAAGTGGCGCTCTGGGTCGTCCCGATGATCGAAGGATTGGCAACGACCCGGTCACGCAATGCGACCCTCGCGCCATCCGACACCATCGCCATCGCTTCACGAACGAGCACACGATTGGCCGGATCGATGCCAAGCGCCTTCACCAGGGCGTCGCGCACCAGCACCGGATAGTTGGCAGCGATCAGTACCTTCGGATCGCTGGTGCGTTTGGCAGTCGGGTCGATCACCTTCTCGGTGAATTCGATCGGCAGGGTGATCGAGGTCTGAACGAAGGCGGTATAGCCCGTGCGGACCACGGTCGAGACCAGGATGATGAGGAAGATAAGGCCAAAGATGACGGCCGTTATCCCATAGGCGCGAAAGCGGCGTTCGGCAGCATAGCGCCTGGCGATGCCGATATCGCGGCGCACAGACGTACCCGGCGTCAGTCCGCGCGGCATGTTGAGCTGAGAGGAGGATACGATGTCGCTCATTCGTATTGCTCCCTGTATCGACGGACGATGTAGAGCGCATAGACGTTGAGGCACAGCGTCAGGCAGAACAGCGTGATGCCGAGCGCGAAGGCAACGAGCGTCTGCGGCGAAGTGAACTCCAGATCTCCGGTCAGCTGATTGACGATCTTCACCGTGACCGTCGTCATCGGCTCGAAGGGATCGAGCTGCATGCGCGCGGCCACGCCGGCTGCCAGCACCACGATCATGGTTTCGCCGATCGCCCGCGACGCTGTCATGAGCAATGCGCCGACGATGCCGGGAAGAGCTGCAGGCAGCAGAACGCGCTTGACCGTTTCCGAACGCGTGGCGCCAAGGCCAAGCGAGCCGTCGCGAAGCGAGCGCGGCACGGCCATGATGATATCGTCCGACAGCGACGAGACGTAAGGGATGAGCATCACGCCCATGACGAAGCCGGCTGTCAAAACGCTCTGCGCCTCGATGAAGCTTTTGTAGCTCCCGGTCATCAAGCCATCGATCTCGGCGGAAATATCGCGCAGGAAGGGTCCGACAGTGATGAGCGCGAAGAAGCCGTAGACGATGGTCGGAATGCCGGCCAGAACCTCCAGCATCGGCTTGGCGATGGAGCGCACGCGCGCCGAGGCATATTCGGCCATGTAGATCGCTGCAAAAAGGCCGATGGGCACGGCAAACAGCATGGCGACGAAGCCGATATAGATCGTGCCGGCCAGCAACGGGATCAGGCCGAAGGTGCCCGAGGTCTGCGAACCGGCGCCGGTGAAGCGCGGATCCCAGACAGTGCCGAAGAAGAATTCGTTGGCCGGCACCATGCTGAAGAAGCGCGCCGCTTCCGAAAGCATGGAAACGGCGATGCCGACCGTCGTCAGCACCGCGATGGAGGAGGCGACGATCAGGGCGCCGAGAATGACCTGTTCCACACGATTGCGGGCGCGAAAACGCGGCGCGATGGCGCACAAGCCATAGGCTGCGCACAGCAGCGACAGGATGATCGCCGCCGCCGACATCACCATCCGGCTCACTTCGCGCATATAGTTATACTTGCTGGCGGCATCGATCATGTAGCCGGTGGGGCGAACGGCGAGGGGGACGCCCTTCTGCGCCAACAGCAACTGAAGATCGGCCTTGCCGTTATCGACATCGGCAAGCTCCTGGCTATCGAGCATGCGCATGCCGTGGGCGATGCTGCGCACCATGCCATAGCTGAGATTGAGTTCGGCCGGCGGCAGAGACTGAACTTCCTCCGGAAAAGATTTGGTCACCAGGCGATCGATGACGATGGGACTGACGATCAGCCAGACACAGACGAGCGCCAGAGCCGGAAGCACCGCCCAGATGGCAGCATAGGCTCCGTGGTAGCCAAGCCGGGAATGCATGGACGAAGACCTGCCGCCCGACAGCGCAGCCGCCCTCACCCGCCCCAGCACGAAAGCGGAGGCGCCGAAGACCGACAAGCAGAGCAGCAGCAGCGATACACTCATTCCCATTCCCCGGCGAACCCCGGCGCAGCAACAAGCCGCGCCGGTGCTCGATCCTTACGCACTCACATGATCTTCCCGCCCGAGAAATCCTTGCGGATCTGGTCGCGTTCTGCATCCGGCGCCGGCACGAGGCCATATTCCGCCAGCGGGCTGTCCGGTCCGATCATCTGATCGCTCGTGAAGAAATCGACATATTCCTTGAGCCCAGGGATGACACCCAGATGGGCCTTCTTGACGTAGAAGAACAACGGCCGCGACACTGGATAGGTGCCATCGGCGATCGTCTGGCCCGAAGGCACGATGCCGCTGACAGTGGCGACCTTCAGCTTGTCGGCGTTGTTCTGGAAGAAATACAGGCCGAAAACACCGATGCCATGCTTGTTGGCATTGATGCGGGCCAGCGTTTCGGGATAGTCGCCGTCGATATCGACCGCGACACCATCCTTACGCACGGCTATGCATTTCTTGGCCTGCTGGCCAGCATCGGAAACCGCGGCCTTGATGACATCAGCGGCGCCGGAAGCCTTGCAGCCGGCGGCGAGCACCTTCTCTTCGAAGACTTCGCGCGTGCCGTGCTTCTCGCCCGGAATATAGGCGGCGATTTCAAAATCCGGCAGCAACGGATTGATCTCGGACCACTTCTTGTAAGGATTGGCAATCAGCTTGCCATCGACGACCACTTCGGCGGCAAGCGCCTTGTAGAGATCGACCGGCTCGAACTTGATGTCGGGATTACTCTTGTCGAAGGCAAAGACGATGCCGTCATAGCCGATCTTGACCTGCTGGATGTCAGCAACGCCGGCGGCCTTGCAGGCTTCGACTTCACTGTCCTTGATCGGGCGCGACGAATTGGCGATATCGATGGAATCCGTTCCGACGCCCTTGCAGAATTCCTTCAGGCCGGCTCCGGAGCCGCCGGACTCGACCACAGGGGTCTTGAAGTTGGTGAAGGTCTCGCCGAAAGTTTCGGCAACGATCTTGGCATATGGAAATACGGTCGATGAGCCGGCAATCTGAATTTGATCGCGGGCGGCTGCAGTTCCCGCAAGGGCAGCCGATGCAACCAGCGCAAGAATGGATATTTTCAAAGCATTCATAACGAATCCCCCTAATGAGCTTTGAAGAGCGCTGAGGTGGACGCCACATCCACTTTTTCAGCAGTCCATTCTTACTGGCGAAAACACCGCCCTTTTATGTCAGGCGAGTGAAACAATTATGACAGACCATCTATCTGATATTATTTGGATAAATCAGTGGTCAAAAGAGCGTTTCACGGAGCTTCTCAGAAGCGGACCGTAAAGTCGGTTCCCTTTCCAACTTCCGACTTGACGATCAGTCTGGCGCGGTGTCGGGTCAGGATATGCTTGACGATGGCAAGCCCGAGGCCGGTTCCCTTCTTGGACCGGCTGTCCTCAACGTTAACGCGATAGAAGCGCTCGGTCAGGCGCGGCACATGTTCTGCGGGTATCCCCGGCCCCTTGTCCGAGATGACGACCTC
Source organism: Rhizobium sp. ZPR4 (assembly GCF_040215725.1). NCBI lineage: Bacteria > Pseudomonadati > Pseudomonadota > Alphaproteobacteria > Hyphomicrobiales > Rhizobiaceae > Rhizobium > Rhizobium sp. ZPR4. The sequence continues at coordinate 133,183 of NZ_CP157967.1, read as the reverse complement.
GACGGCCTGGCCGGCACCACTCAGCAGCGAAACCTCGACTGACTTCCCTTCCTGGCCGTATTTGCAGGCATTCTCGATCAGGTTCTCGAAGACCTGCACCAGTTCGTCGCGATCGCCCAATACTTCTACCTTGCCCGCAGGCAAATGCAGATTGATGGTCACATCGAGATCACCGGCAAGCGGCAGCAGGGAATCGCGCACATGGCCAAGCAGGGGGACAAGATCCACCTTCTGATCCGGTGCGATGTGCGACTTCAATTCCAGGCGCGACAGCGACAGGAGGTCGTCGACCAGCCTGCTCATGCGGGTTGTCTGATCGAGCATGATACCGAGGAAACGCTGCTGCGCCTTGGCATCGGATTTGGCCGGCCCCTGAATCGTCTCGATGAAGCCGCGCAGCGATGCCAAGGGCGTGCGCAGCTCATGGCTGGCATTGGCGACGAAATCGGAGCGCATGCGGTCGATGTGGCGCAGCTCGGATATATCGCGGAAGGAGAGCAGAAAGAGGGCATCCTCCTCCTTGTCGATCTCAGGCAGATGGATCGGCGCGATGCGCACGACATAGACCCGCTCCGAGGGCAGACGCTCGGAATGCTCGATCTGGTTCGGCGTATTGGTGGTGATGGTCTCGCGCACCATGTCGAGCAGGCCGGGCGAGCGTAGCTTGGAGGAAATATGTGCTCCGATCGGAAAGGCGCCGAAGGCTTTTTCGACGGCCATGTTCTGCACCAGCACCGACGCTTCACGATCGATGATCAGCACCGGCATGTCGAGTGCCGCCAACCCGGCAAAGGCGGTGTGTAGCACAGCCTGCGGATCAACAGGAGCCGGCTCGTCCTGCGGCGGTACCACCACCCTCTCGACCAGCGGCGGGCGAAGCAGCGTGACGATCATGACGATCGCCCAGATCCAGAATACGGCGCCGGTGTTGATGCCTTCAACGAGGGCGAGCGCAGCGATCAGCGTCGCCAGAACCAGGATGGCGCTCTCCTGCCGCAACCGCACTGCCAACTTCCTGACAAATGACCATTCGTCTTCCAACTGCGCCCGTCCCTTCGCCTACCATCATGGAATGCTGGATTCCGCGTCTTATCTGCGATTCATGACAGAAGTATTCGGCTCTATCCACAGAAGCCCGCAACTGACAAGAATAAATGTAGCCGGCAAAACAGGGCGACGGCAAAGGGCTTGAAACTATTGGATAAAAGCTCCAGTTTCCTCGCGGAGCTTTTTTGCCGCAGCCAAGCGGCAGGGTTAACGCAGCGTAAACAGCCGAGGAGCCGACATATGGGAGACAAACCAGAAAGCCGCGCGGTGGAACTGGATATTCGTGGCGTCAAGCGCATATTCGATGTCGATGATCCCATCCTGCCGAGCTGGATCGATGACGAGGCGCTGACCTCGGGCGGCTATCCCTACAACAAGAAGCTCAAGGAAGACGAATATCTCGATGAGCTGAAAGCGCTGCAGATCGAGCTCATCAAGGTACAGTTCTGGCTGCAGGCGACCGGCAAACGGGTGATGGCGCTATTCGAAGGGCGCGACGCCGCCGGCAAGGGCGGCTCGATTGCCGCGACCTCTGCTCATATGAACCCTCGCCTGGCGCGCGTCGTGGCACTGACCAAGCCAACGGATCGCGAAGCCGGGCAATGGTATTTCCAGCGTTACGTCGCGCAATTTCCGACGGCGGGCGAATTCGTGCTCTTTGATCGCTCCTGGTACAACCGCGCCGGCGTCGAGCCGGTCATGGGCTTCTGCACGCCGAAGCAATACGAGCAGTTTTTGAAGCAGGCGCCGCAGATGGAAAAACTCATCGTTCAGGACGGCATCTACTTCTTCAAATTCTATCTCGATATCGGCCGGGAGATGCAGCTGAAGCGCTTCCACGACCGGCGCCACGATCCGCGGGCCGTCTGGAAGCTTTCCTCGATGGATATCGCCGCCCTGCCGAAATGGAAGGATTACAGCGAAAAGCGCGATCGCATGCTGAAGGACACGCATACCGATCACGCGCCCTGGACCGTCATCCGCGCCAACGACAAGCGGCGCGCGCGCCTGAACCTTGTCCGTCACATTCTGCTGACGCTCGACTATGACGGCAAGGACAAGAAGGCCATCGGCAAGATCGACGAGAAGATCCTTGGCATGGGCTCGGACATTCTCAGTTAAAGCCTTTTGCTTTTACGCAATTCCGGACGGAAAACCGCTGCGCACTTTTCCTGGAATTGCTCTAACGGCCAAGGGCACGCGGCCCGGGCTTATTGCCCGGGCAATACGCGGATGGCGTAGATGTTGACGCCGCGGGCCTTGCCATCGACATCGCTGTTGATGATCAGACGGCCCGAGCTGGTCGGCGCCATCGAACGATCGAACTGGACCTGGAACAGCGCATCCGTCTTCTGCCGGCTGACCGTGAAGCGGTGACGCCCGCAGCGCCCGAGCGAGCCAAAATCGCACTCCACCGTGATCTGCGTCGGCGCATCCGATGTGGATTGCAAGGTCAGCGCCACTGTCGAGGCCTTGCCCGCCATCTGCTGCAGCACATTGACCGGCACTTCGATCGAACCGCTGCCGTCCGAACCGCTGCTGAGCGAGGTCAGCCGCACGGCGGCTCCCTCGTTCTCCGACACGTTTTCAGCCTTCGACTGCGGGCCGGTCGTCACCTTCGGCGCATCGGTGGGCTTCAATATCTCGAGCCATTCCGCCGAGAAGCTGTTCTGTGGATCGATGGTCGCCAGGCCCGGATTGACCGGACCACTGTTGTCGTCCTGATCCGAGGTATCGTCGTCGTTGCTGTTGCCGCTGAAATCCTGCGAATCGACATGTGCCGGCGGGTTGGGCACGCTTGTATCCCTCTGGGAGGCAGACATGAGCAGGCCCGAGGTCTTGATCCACCAGGCGCCGACACCAAGGAAGGCAAGCAGGATGCAGAAGACGAGCAGGCGTGAGAAGAACTTGCGGGGTTTGCGGCGCACGGCCGCGCGCTCCGGCTTGAAATTCATCGTCCGCGCCGGCGGCGCATCGGCCGTCGGACGCACATCACTGTCCGCACCGAGATGATCGGCTGGGCCGGCGCGCATATCGCCGAAATCACCTTCACGTCCCGCCAGCTCGGCCGACGTCGGTTCCGCCGGAACGGCGGGGCCTGCCGACATTGGCGGATCGCGTGTTTCTCCGCGCACGCTCATGACAGGCTCCTGCGGCCGTGCTGCGGCCTGCGTTGCATCGGGCCTGGGTGCAGAAGGAGAAACATGTGGAGCTTCCAGCTCCGGCGAAACCGGCATCGCCTGCACGGGGCGGGCACGCTCTTCGGCCTCGATCTCGCGGATCGTCGCCTCCAGACGCTGGCGCTGGGCGGCGATCACGTTGACATCGGTAATGTCCTGCTTGCGAAGGCCCGCTTCCAGCGCCTGTCGTGCCGACTGATAGATGCGAGCCCGAATTTCCGGATTGGCGCGATCGGACCGCTCCAAGGCGCTTCTGATAGCCGTTTCTAATCCGCTCACATCAGATCCTTTATTCTCACTCGCAACATACGCGCATACTCTACCGATAAGGCAGCCATATTTTCATCATCCGTTAACCGGATTCGGTAACGCCCAGTTTTGCAATACGCAAGCCTCCGGCATGGGTTAAGGGCACTCGGGCGGGGATAAACGGCAAAGACGACGCAAATGGGGTGGCGGTAGGTGATAGGCGAAGGCATCGGGCCGAGACCATCAAGCACTATTGCCTATTGCCGGTTGCTTGCGTCTTCCGCCATCTTCCCCTCTCGACGGACATCTGCTATCCCTTTTGACGTTTTCGTAAACGTCAAAAGGGATGATGTTCATGGCCCTCCCCTCCATATTGACCGAGCGCCTGCGCCTGCCGGTCGTGGCTTCGCCTCTCTTCATCATCTCTCATCCCGCGTTGACGCTGGCACAGTGCAAGGCCGGCGTCGTCGGCTCGTTTCCGGCGCTGAACGCACGCCCGGAAAGCCAGCTCGACGAATGGCTTGCCATGATCACCGAGGATCTTGCCGCGCACAATGCCGCAAATCCGGAGCGTCTGGCAGCTCCATTTGCGGTCAATCAGATCGTCCATACGTCAAACAAGCGTCTGGAACACGACCTGATGCTTTGCGTGAAATACAAGGTGCCGATCGTCATTTCCTCGCTCGGCGCGGTGCCGGAAGTAAATGCCGCCGTGCATTCCTATGGCGGCATCGTGCTGCATGACATCATCAACAACCGCCATGCCAATTCGGCGATCCGCAAGGGAGCTGACGGGCTGATTGCCGTGGCGGCCGGCGCCGGCGGCCATGCCGGCCAGCTGTCGCCCTTTGCGCTGGTGCAGGAAATCCGCGAATGGTTCGACGGGCCGCTGCTGCTCGCCGGCGCCATCGCCACCGGCGGCGCCGTCCTGGCCGCCCAGGCGGCCGGCGCTGATCTTGCCTATATCGGCTCGCCCTTCATCGCGACCGAAGAAGCGCGCGCGGCCGACGCCTACAAGCAGGCGATCGTCGAGGGAACCGCCGCCGATATCGTCTATTCCAACTATTTCACCGGCGTCCTTGGGAATTACCTGAAGCCCTCGATCCGCGCCGCCGGCCTCGACCCGGACAACTTGCCCGAGGCCGATCCCTCGAAGATGGATTTCGAGGCCGCTACGACCGGCGTAAAGGCCTGGAAGGATATCTGGGGCTCCGGCCAGGGCATCGGCGCCATCAAATCCATCCAGCCCGTTGCCGCCCTCGTCGACCGTCTGGAAGCCGAATATAGGCATGCACGCGCCCGGCTGGCGCTTTGACCGACGCTGAAAGGCGGCTCTTTTTTCACAAGCATCCCGCTTTTTTGCCAATTGGCGATTTGAGCGCTTGAAATCTGATAACATAGACTGTATCAGCGCCATGCAAATCGCGGGGCCGAACCGAATGCTCCGCGAGAGGCCGCTTTAGCTCAGTCGGTAGAGCACATCATTCGTAATGATGGGGTCACGTGTTCGAGTCACGTAAGCGGCACCACTTCCCTTTGCTATTCCCTGTGCATATTCAATTAGATATCGAACACTAACCCGCGCTCGACAAGCTCGCTGGCTCTACCAACTGAGCTAAAGCGGCATAAATCTAATGACGTTGGCATGAGCGGGCACGATTAGAAGAATCTCTGAGCTAGACCGGCATGAACGACGGCCCGCGTGCTCGATGGGTATTCGCTTTCGCTCACATTGATACAGAGAATATCCTCACCCTGTCGAAAAGCCCTTCAGGGGGGTAGCAGGGGGTTCGGTCCCCAAGGGTGTATAGTGTATGGCACCCTGAAATTTTCTCAGAGAAATTCCGTCGTTTGGACGATACCCAATATTCACGGGAGAAGCCCTCGACTCTTAAAGTTGAATATGCATGTGTTTCGCCACAACCCAATGGGCGGAAATCATGAAACGAATCGGACCGAAGAACGTCAGAGGCTTTCAACCAATCTTCCTCTGTATCCTGTTTTGTTTGATGGCAGGACAAGTCACATTCGCGGAGGAACAAGCCCTAAATGGCATAGCGAAATTGCAGGCCCAAAAGGAATTCGCAACAGCGTTATCCAAACAGACTAATGAAGAGGCCTCACAGGAAGGATGGCTGTCTTGGAGCGTTGGTTTGCTCAAGGAAGCCGTACCGGGTGCCACATGGGTTCGCGGCAATACTGTTGTCAACGGCGCGTATGGTGGTTCGATTTTGCCCGGTAAACAACTTTTGCTTCAGGTCATTTATTTAGGCTCCCTCCCGACGCCTCAGTTTGAAGAAGAGCTGACGAGGGCTGTCGTTGATCTGAGGGGCGGTCCACTTGGCACATATCGTCAAGCGCAAAGATTGCTTCGTGCTGTGGTAGCTGATGGTGCGTCTTATAACGATATGCTGATAAATAACATTTTCGAGATCGGCAAGAATGTTATTGTTATTCTGCTGCTGGTTAAAATTGGAAGTAAGCTCATCGGTCAGCGAATGACGGGATTTTTCTCAGAAAACGGGAACAAACTCTCTTGGGGCAGCAAGATTATGCAATTCGATAGGGTCTATATAATTAGAATTACTGCCTCGACTGTTGCAGGCGCATTGATTGCGGTCATAGCTGCTTACCTAAGCGAACCCAAAAAGTGGCTTCTAGGAAGCTTCAGCGGGTGGCTATGGAACGAGGTGACAACAGATATCTACTTACCAGTGCTCGGCGCGATTACCGGCGCTGCCCTATTCATCGTCTTTGGATATCGAAGGACGTCAGGCGGGGCTTAAGGTTCACTCCGTTCACCGGTACGAGGGGAAGAAGAAGGGCTGTCTCAAGCTCTCGAAACGGAAACCCTTATAGTATCCCCGGCCTCCATCCCCATGATATCCCCGGTGCGTAGCGTTATCAAAACCTTATATAGATATACCCTTATAAGCGAATGATAACACAAGCAGGCAAAAGGGGGTCAAACCCTTATATAGACCCTCTTATAAGCAAATGACCCCATTTCTTTTCCTCGAACTAGAAGCTTAAAGCCCCGCACCCTCTTGCGTTCCGGTCTCCCACGGCAAGGATTTAGCTGAGACTTTGCGGAAGTACGACCCAGTCCTACCACTCCCCGCTACAAGCTCAATGCCTTCGGCTTGGAGTGAGGTTTTCATATCCTCTCCGTTGATCAGCCTTGAAAAGTTGGGCTTCTGCATCTCCACCCAATCCCTGACATCCGATACCTTCAGTTCGGCATTCGGGTTGCCAGCAAATACGCCCTGTACATGCTCAAGTACCTCTTTAGCTTTCCCGGTAAGCTGCTTTCCGAACGGCTCCCAATTGACGATTTCAGCCCGAGGGAAGACCCTCGCTAGATGGTTCTGAGAGAAGCCTTTCTTTCTGTCGTTCGGGAAGATGATCCAAAGGTGGCACCCTTCTGGACAATCACCATTCTCCGCCTTCCTAACCTGACCACGGCAAGCGGCCTGAAAGATATTATGGGCGATCTCTCCGACACGAACACTTTGCAGGTCATTGTCTGAAAATTCATCGTCCGTTTGGATTTTCTTCGCACCTCGTCCATACGCCTCGTACTGAGCCTCATTGTATTGGAGGATACCAGCAAGGACGACGTGTTTGACGTGAGCGAATTCGTTTGTCGCCGTATGGTTCCCATAAGTAAGGAAACGGACCTTAGCATTGGGGTTCAAACCGTTATCCGGCTTGACCAAATTTTCCATATCCGGTCCTGCCCTACCTTTGACCTTCTTCGGCTTGTGATGGATGACAAGGACCTCTTCGCCTACCGGAACGCAGGTATTGATTGCTGTGATGACACCTGCCGCAATCTCCGGTGCTTTCTTCCAATCGTTGCTCGCAGCCTTACCAGCCCCTTTGTTCCAATGATGGATCGTCAGTCCATGATATGTTTTCGGGGGCGAACGCAGGAATTTTAGCGAGCCGCCCAAGTCCTTCCGGTACTTCTCCCAGAAGGCGTATGTCTTCCGAAGCTCCCCGCTTGCATCAAGGATTAGCATCGGGGTCAGGTCCTTAGGGAGATTATCCTCGTAGTCGAGCGTAATCACTCCGTTCGCCTCTTTCGGGAGGTTTTCCGTTCGGACTCGTGCCTGATGTCCAGACAATCTCCAGAGTGCTTCTGCAATGTCTCTGTCGTCGTCACCGAACATGTCTCGGAAGTTCTGAAGGTCCGTAACAACACTGTTGACGTCGGGGACTTCAACTTTATCGCCGGTCTTCTTTCCCTTGATGCTGAGAGCCCATTCCTCCAACTCATCGGCTAGCGAACCGAAGCCATTAGAAGCTAAAGCGTCCAGCAGTCGTCCTACCTTACGCCTCTCCAAAGTGAGCGCCATGCTCGGGGTGATCGTCTCATCCCAGATACGAACCGTGCGAGGATGACCCCGGTAAAAGAGCTTGTCGATTTCTTCGAACTGTTGTCCCCCTTCAAGCCGCCTCTTCAGTTGCTCGTGTGTCGTAAAGAGGATTCTGGCTTTCGTCGGCTCGGGGTTGCCGTGGTTTTTGACGTCGCCCTGTCGGCCTTCCGAGACCAGAACCGCGAAGTCATTTTTCGATAGTCCCATACGCTCGACAAGAGTGTTGATTTCCACAATCCTCGACAGAAAATAAATGACGCCAGCGTTCTTATACGTCGGCCAATCCAAAAGCTGTTTGGTACATTCGGTTACGACCGTCGTCTTTCCCATCCCGCAAGGCAGTGCGCTTAGGAAAAAATTGGGCGCGAGAGCCCCGCCAGCCATCCTGTGGAACGTCTTGGCAATATCCTCCAATCCGCCATAGTGCGCCTCAGAAGGCTTATGGCCGAACCCGTCAAATGTCTTTCGTACCTCGTTTATGACGGCTTTCGGAAACTCGTCATCATCAAGCTTTGCGGTCGAGAAATCGATGTAATCGTACTCGGGTTGCTGCTCCTCATGGGGGAGTAGAAAGACATTATCCGGGTTAGCACCTGCTTCGATGGCATCCCGGAAAATCGTCCCGAGACCAGTTTTGTTGGAGGCATTCCCTCGCTTTGGAAATTCCTTGTTCCAATATTCAACCTGGGTAGCCGGATCATATTTCTCGGAAGTTCGGGACCAATCATCCCAAATCCGAAATCCTTCGATGGCACCACCACAGGCGTCATGTATCGCCCCGCCATAGGCAAACCATTTATCCCGACTATCGGAAGACAAGGACTTTAGGGCCTTTGCTATCCGCTCGCGGTCCTGCTCCCAATCGACAGGAATCGGCGCTGCTCGAACACCATCAACCTCATCTAGACCGTAATCCGCCATCGTCCCGAAGGCTTCCAGCAGTTCAGATACAGAATACAGATTTTCAGTCCCGCCAACGATCTCGACACGATGACGTTCGCCCTTCTGATGATAGGACCCGGGCAACCGGAGAGCTTGGCAAGGGTGTCCCTTGTCGGAACCATGCACACAGGCCATGACTCCCATAATGCCCGTCCATTCGTCTGTCGTCATCTCGCCCTTGCTTCGGTCGATAAACCAATAACGATGGAATCGATTAGGACTGGTCTCGATAACAAGAGTTGGTTCCGGTAGGTCGTCTCCATTGAAGCCCTTGCCGTCATCGTCATGCCAGACAGCACGGTAATACAGGACGTTTTCATTTACCCGATTGTTGCCCGTAACGAAATTGACAGTGACACCAATTGCATAACCGTCTTCTTGAGCCTTTTCGAAATCTTTGAGGGACGACGCCAATCGTCCTAGCTGTGCCTTCCTTGGGACCAATCCATCTCGCCCCTTCTCAGGGTATAGCTGAAACAAATGGTCTTGGTCCGAAACATATTTATCGTGTATATTTTTATGCGTCAGGTATTTCAGAAATCTAGTTGCTTCGTTCGTATCCATATCTCCTGTATACATCCTCTATACTATGAATTACTGCCCTCATTGACTCACAGAAGCCCGTACAGAGTCGTTCATCCATTTCAGCTACATCGACAGCCAAAATATACGGAACGCTCTCCATGAGCCTCTACGAGTCAAATAGAAGGTACTTCCAAGCTACGCTTGTCGTAGCTGTTCGAGCGAAGCTCTCAGAGGAACTTCGCCTCAGGCCGCTGTCAGTTGCTCAAGGTTATTCACGACAGAAAAGCCACCTTCCCGTACCGAGAGATTATCTCGTCGGAGGTTCAGCGGATTGCCATCTTTGTATTGCATTCTCTGCCCTGCCTTGGCATCCATCAGGATACGTCCGACAAGCATGTTACCCTTAGGTGTCCTTGCCGATACTGACCGGCCAGTCTGTTGCCAATTCGGAGAAACCCCGAGCGAAATGAGGGTTTGATAATCCTCGAAATCAATCGTTGCTTCGGCCTCTCCGTTTCGAGCAAGAGGAACACGGACACTTCCATCAGGGCCAATCGTAATGGGCCTAGCTTTCATGGCGTCTTCTCAGTCCCCGAAGATGTTCTTCGACGGCAAACCAATACCGTACATGCTATTCAAAAAATCTTCGATTTCCCTTTTCGAATCCGCGCCGAGGCGGTCTTCCTTTTCGAGAATATCTCGGACATCAGCCGGTAGCTTCCGTCGATAGTCGTCAGGATGGGCATTCGCCTGTGTTGGGGCCGAACCCCGAACCTTCAAACGACTAATCAATATCTGCATAGCATCGTCAGACAGTTTGCTGTCATTGATCTGCTGAGCAAGATTATCTATCTCGAATTTTACGTAGTTTTTCTCTTCTTCCTTTGATTCCGCGAAGGGTTTCTGCATTGAAGGGTCTATGTTAGTCCAATTTACTTTTGCCATTATGAAAGTCCTTTAATTAATTAGTGTATTATGTATATTATAATTGTATTTGTCTTCTGCGCTGCCAAAGCACGTCATCACTAACGCGTCCACTTGCGATACTTCCGCTCATTATCGACGTATTCGACACCAGATACGGGGTTATCTACCCAGAACCTGAGTGCTTGCTGGGCATCTTGGAAGCTTGTAAATTTCCCGGAGCATTGTTCAGGTGTATCGAACTTGCCTATTGGCCCACGCGCACCCTCAGGTCGAGACTTTGAAAAGCCAATCAGGAAGAACTTTGTCCCGCTGTTGTTTTCCGGCTTGAAGATGATGCAGTCGATTAGGTCACCAGACTTCTTTTCTTTGACGATGACCTTTAACCAATCTGCGATTTCACGGATGTTATTCTTATCTTCCTCTTTTTCAGGGAAATAATCCGTCAGCCCCCCTGCGTTGGGAAATGAGCCGTCAATGGTTATTAGTTCTTTGCTAGGAGGATTTGGCGTCCCCCCATAAACGACGTAACTGGTTCTCGTTTTCATGTTTGTATGTGTGTTCCTTTCAAATGGAAAATTGCCCTCGGTTTGGGCGAAGCCTTCAAGGGGACTCCGTTCCGCTTCCAAAGGGACAGCATCAATATCAGTGTAGTTGGAGGAATGGACCGTGGGCTTCTAGGGGCCTGTGTCCTCTGGCGTAATCGGTTCGAAGAACCTTAGAGGAGCTTCGCTCCGTCCAGCCAGCAGTCGAATTAGACCAACGAAGACGTTAGCCAATTTAAGGACGAGCAAAAATCGCTCTATCCTTACAGTTAAACATCCAATAATTTTCTTGATTTGTCAAGATATAAAATTGAAATTCGAGCGTATTGTTTAAATAAATCCTGCAAATCACTCAATCCTACACTTATACATTCATTATTTTTTCGAAAAAGTCAAGCAAAAAATTAAATTTAAACAAATTATTTCGAATTATATTTATATATGATAGGTCATCCGCTCAAATTGAGCCTGATATTCTAGAGTTTACTTCCACTTCATTGCATATCTAAGCACATAACTCCCTTTGCCACACAGAAGGCCACAGAGAGCGTTCCTCTTCTTGCGGGTAGAATGTAGCGTGAGACAACCTAAGCTCGCCAGCAAGCCTCCATGAGTCAAGGAAAGCATGTCCCCTTGAGGGCAAACTTAACACGTCAAAAAAGAAGGGAGATTCAGTAGTCCCGTAAACTGAATAAGGGTCGCTTAAAGCAAGACACCCTCTCCGGGACAGTAGCCACATCAATAGGTCTCTTCTGGGCGATTGCCCTAGGCACCTATCTCGTAGCAGCTTGCCTTATCCGCTTCACTTAGCCTTTCGATCCGCACTTATGCGCTCACGCGGGGGCAACAATCTGCTACTTGCCAAAGTAGTACAATGACGGCCGTTTCTCTGAGAGCAGCCTCATAGGCACGATTGAGCATCATATTCAGGCAGAAATCAAGAGGCTTGCGCGACTGCTTTCATCTTCGCCCCGACCAACTCAGCGACACATCCTCCCCAAGCCTCAAGCGCCTCTTTCCGTTCCTTCATGTATTCATATCGCTGGTAGACCGCTTTCAATCCACCCGCCGCACCCGACGTATGGTTTAGTATCCGTTCGATCACTTCGGGAAGGACACCCATTTCAGCCAGTCCAGATGCCGCAGTCCTTCGAAGATCATGAACACGCCACGGTTTGAATTCGTGCCCGTCTTTGGCAAGCTCTGCCTTCATGTATCCGTCTAACTTGGACTTCATTTTCGAATACCCAGAGATATGAGCCTCTGTCTTTTCGCCCCTTAATCTGACCTTGGAAGCAGGGAATATATACCCTTGAGCTTGAGCCAGCTCAGCCGACACCATTGATGATAGGTGAACTATATGGGCTTTGCCGTTCTTTGTTCGCTCCTTCGGGATTGTCCACTCTACCTTATCGAAATCAATCTCAGACGAGTGCATCCCGGACACCTCTTCACGACGCTGTACGGTCAAAAGGAGAAGCCGATAGAATGAACCCCAACGATCAGGCATACGATAAGAAGCCGACCATAGGGCTTTGATTTCTGGTTTCGTAAGGACTCGCTCACGAGATGCTACAGGCGGAACAGCCGATATCGAGGCCAAAGGATTTGTTTCGATCAGATCGTTTTCGAGGCACCATGACAGGAATGGCGACAGAGCGGCATACAAAGCTTGTCTGGTACTCTGAGTTTCCTTCTTATCGAGCGCCACCCTGATATTAGCCTTTTGAATTCCAGACAGGGGAACCGACAAATGTTCAGCCAGCCCTACCGATAATCTCCGCTGTCGCTCTAACAGGTATGTTTCCGTCCTGCCTGAATTCCATGGGGCAGAAAGATCAGAGAATTTTTCGATAGCCTCAGAGACGATAATCGTAGCTTGCTGAACCTTGGGCTTACGAGCTTCACGCTTCCTCTCTATGACATCAATCCCGCTGTCGATATCCAAGAGGACACGCCTCGCAATCTTACGGGCTTCTTGTAGATCAATCAGATCACCCTTACCGATGACCTGCCGAGTAGCCTTGCCGCTCTCCCTGCCACCTGTCCATCGTTGAACAAGCCAACTAATCTTGCCTTTCGGGGAGATATAGCAGCCGAAGCCGGACAGTTCCGTGTCCCAAATATGTAATGATCTTTGATCAGCGATAGCGACTTTGACGGGTTGGATAAGCGACTTAGAAGTGAGGCGAAGTGTAGCCATGGAATACCCCAATGAATAGCCTGAGCGGCATCCACCTACAGGACTCCAAGTGGACTCTCTTTGGTAGCATATTTGGGGATAGAAGTGAATCCTCATCATGGGATTTGTTATATGAAATCAATAATTTAAGCAGAAATTGAGGAAAGAAAACTGGGAATTTGGAGAGTTCATGGTGCATGGCGCTATATGTGAACCATATCGGAGGAAGTTTCCGAAGCCGCCATTAGCTAACAGATTGATTTCTGTCTATTTTCATAGTCTCAAGGGCATGAACCATAGGCCCAAGCCGCCATTTATTGCCTGATGATAGGTCTGAGCCAGCGAAATGAAAAACAGACGCTATTGAAGGCCCAAATAGGGCATGATCAGACGCATGATGAGGGGACACGGAATCAAGCGTGCTCAACTCAGAGTCTAGGATTCGTAATGATGGGGTCACGTGTTCGAGTCACGTAAGCGGCACCATTTTTCCTGTACACTCCCTGAATATCCTTCATTTGCGCTCGGAGCGGGTAAAATCGCCAGTGCTGTCGAGCAGGCTCGCGGCACGGAACATTGATCTTGGCATGATCGATTAGGCCCGGCGCTCAGGTGCGATTGCGTGGGTATTTCACGCTTGCGGGCGAAGATCGATCGCATATGCCCGAAAGCATGCCGCCGGGTTAAGAAAGTTAAATGCGCCCTCCATGGCAAAAGGCCCAGAATGACCTATGCTTTGGCGGAGTCTTCGACCATGAACACCATGCCGCGCTTCTCTCCAATTCACATCGTTCGCAGCCATTCCGGTGAAACGAAATCCGTAGGTACGGCCGATGAAGTCTGGAAGACGCTCCTCGATGACTGGCCGTCGGAGGAAGGCGATTGCTTTTTGTCGGCATTGCTCATCTGCATCGACGTCCAACGCGGCGAGCGGGCGCCCGAGGAGGCCCGCGTCGCCTTCATTGCCGCGGCGGTCGAAGCGGGCGTTCCCTTGCTGTCGTGACAAGACGGATGCGGCCGGCTTGCCTCCCCGCAGAGGTGCGAAGTAGAGGTTTCAGCGCACGCGCAGCTACCGACCGTAAGCCGTAGTGCTCAGAGCCGCTTCAGCGAGAACGAAAAATGCCCATGGGATTCCAGGGTCATGTATTCGAACTGCCAATGGAAATCCTTGCAGAACTTGGTGCAGGCTTCGACCACGCCGTATGGAATGGCATCGACGACATTGCCGGTGCAGAAGTCGTGGCCGGCGATGCGGCCGTCCTGCTTGACCTTGAAGTGACTGATCTGCAGCTCCTCCAGGGTCGTCTCGTAGCTGTGATTGGTGTCGACATAGACCCAATCGAAAAAGCTGTTGGGAAACTCCGAAAGCCGGACAGTGGAGTAACCCTGGACGATGCGCAGACGGCCTTGATCCAGAGCGCCCCGGAATTTTGACCTGATCTGCTCCAGGCCCTCCTGATAGCGGGGCGTGTCCCATGCGTCGATCAGGTAAAGTTCTCGCGGCGCATTCTTTTCAAAGATCTCGGCGGTGAAATCGCCGAAAGCCGCACCGATCTCGGCACAGACGCCGCCATGCGGCAGGCGGTGCAGAAGCTCGCCGCGATCGGGCAGCAGCCGCGCATTTTCCATGTGATGCAGGCCGAGCTGCGTATGCGGCATGCCGCTCTTGTACTGAAATCTCGAGTCGCGCGTTTGCATTTGGCAGCGGATACCTTCGATATTGGCTGAAGGGCAGATCGCCTAGGCGACCCGTTTCTGAACCGTGGATGCTGCAAGTCTTGGCATTTATGGCTTGCGTCAGGCATTCGAGGCGGTCGCGACTATCGGCTGGGTTCGACAATCGCCCTCCGCCCGAAACGCTCTCTTGATGGGCAGAAGCAGGCCGGTCGCCGCCGGCGAAACACCTTTGCGCGCGATCCGTTGAATGCGCGCGATTTGCACAACCAAAGATTCAGCTTTTGATGGTTTCGTGCGCCTCGAGATACCATTCTGGGGGGTGCATCATGAAAATTGCCGTTGGTGTGGCGACATGCGGTCGCAAGGCAATTCTTGCCGCGATGATCGACAGGCTTGCCGGACAGGCACGCAAGCCGGATCATCTCTTCCTGTGCCCGGCCAAAGGCGACGACATCGATATGGAAGGCTTACGCTCCGCGCCTTTTCCGGTGACGATCGTCTCTTCACCGCAGGGAAGCTGCCCGCAGCGCAATGCCATCATCGATGCAGCCGTCGGCATAGATGTGGTCGTCTTCTTCGATGACGATTTCTTCCCGGCAACGAACTATCTCGCCGAAGCGGAAGCCCTGTTCGAGGCGGATGAAGAGATCGTCGTGGCGACCGGCGAAGTCGTCCGTGACGGTATCCTCGGGCCAGGCATGACGGCGGACGAAGCGGATGCGGCGCTCGCAGCCGATGCCACGCCCTTTCCGGCGCCAACGATCGAGGACACGCATAACGCCTATGGCTGCAACATGATCTTCCGGCGGAGGCCGATGCTCGCAAATGGCATCTACTTCGATGAAGACCTGCCGCTCTACGCCTGGCAGGAGGATGTGGATCTGTGCCGGCGGCTACGCCCTTTCGGCAAGATCGTCAAATTCAATCGCCTGCGTGGCGTCCATCTCGGCGTCAAGGCCGGCCGCACATCGGGCCTGCGCCTTGGGTACTCCCAGGTCGCCAATCCACTCTATCTCGTCAAGAAGCGCTCGGTATCGCTGAAATGGGCGCTGAAGCTGATGGGTGGCAATATCGCCTCGAATGTCGTCGGCTCCGTCAACCCACCGCCCTACATCGACCGGCGCGGCCGCCTTCAGGGCAATCTCCTCGCGGTCGGCCATCTGCTGAGCGGATCGCTCGATCCGAAATACATCAACCGGATGTGAACGGTCTGCCGAAAGGGCACGACGGTTGGATAGCAGAGCTGTTGCAATAAAATTCAAAGTGCGCGTTCGGGCGGCCGCGTTCCGTGATAGTGATTGAAATCGGCCGCGCCGCCTGCGGCATCCAGCGTTCTCAATCCCTATAGTCGTATCAAGGACATCCCAATGATCCACGTACTCGCCATTCTCACCGCCCAGCCCGGCAAGCGCGCCGAGGTGCTCGAAGCCTTTCAGGCGAATGTTCCGGCCGTTCATGCCGAAGACGGCTGCATCGAATATACCGCTGTCGTCGATGTCGAAGGGGCCGATCCGGCCTTCGGGCCTGACACCTTCGTCGTGGTTGAGAAGTGGGAAAGCCTGGCGGTGCTGAAGGCGCATGCCGCTTCAGCGCATATGGCCGCCTACGGCGAGAAGGTGAAGCATCTGATGGCTGATCGCGCCGTTCACGTGCTGAACCCGGCGTGAACTTATCGCTGCCGGGCAGCTTGTAGTTTCTTCACGAAACGGCGCCCCAGGGCGCCGTTTTCCATCCGGCGAACGCGTCAGTTGTGCGAGAAGTGCGGCCGGCTGTAATAGCGCCAGTGGCCGCCACCGCCATGCCAGCCATGATATCCACCGCGATAGTATCCGCGCCCGCCGTACCAGCCGTGGTGGTAATGGCGATAGCCGCCATAGCCGCCGAAAACGCCAAATACGCCCAGGGGATAGTAGGGCTGATAATAGCTGTAATAGGGTTGGTCATAGCCATAGTAGGGCGCGTAATAGCCGTAATATGGGCGATAGTAGTGATGCCGGTAGTAGTAGTGGTGATGATAATGCCGATGGACGATCACCCGGTGGTGGTGTCCATGGTGATGCGGACGCGCCTCGGCATAAGTTGCCGGCAACACGATCATACCTAGCGCAACCAGCGCTGTTGCCAGAATTTTCATTTCCAGCCTCCTTGAATGCCGGACGTAAACGCTACTCGGATTACTTGCGTCCTCCGGACGAATAATAAACGCAATAGCGCCTTCGAAAGTTCCGCTATCCCTTGAACAGCAGGCGTTTTCGCCGCATCGGCAAAGGCCCGCCCGATCACGATTGCGTGCCCATCGGCCGGTGGACTTCAATCGATATCGCCAAGATGGAAGAAGGAGGAGGCAGCTGATCGGCAGCTCGAAAAAACGGCGCCTCGCGGCGCCGTTTTCATGCCTGTCCGCAGCCGTCAGGCATGCGAGAAATGTGGCTTGCTGTGCCAACGATGATGGCCGTGCCCATGTCGCCATCCTTCATGGCGATGCCAGCCATGATGATGCGGGCGATACTCACGATGATGGTGGTGTTGCCAGCGGTGATGGTGATGATCACGCGCCTCAGCATAAGTAGCAGGTAGAACAATAATGCCTAATGCGACGAGCGCCGTTGCAAGAATTTTCATGTATGGTCTCTCCTTGGGTACCGAACGAGCCCCCCGGCTGCGTACGCCCGGACTAACCTAACCCACCTAAACGCGAATAAGGCGCGTTTGTTCCGCTACCCTCTGGACGTCAGGCGTTTTCGCGTCGTCCCCATTTCTCCAACCAGTTCGCGAACCGCCTGCTGGATCAGCCGGCTGGCTTCGACAGAAGCTTTGCGGCCATTATGGGCGAGATGATAGGACAGAGGCAAAATCTCATCGGGATCGACGATGCGGACCTTGTCGGCAATCGGCAAGGCGCTCACCCGGCCGAGAAACGATACATAGCCATGGTTGGCGACAAGATCGACAATCACAGGCAGGGAATCAGCCGAGGTGATATCGCGGCCGCGAAACCGGCGGCGATCGCGGCTGTCATAGCCGAAGGCCGTTGCCGCATTGCCGATGCCGGTGCGCGGGCTTGGCACGCAAAGCGGATGGTTTTCCACGAGCGCGGCGAAGGTCTGCTCGGTACTATCGGGCGGCGCGATCGCCACCATGTCCGTGGCAACCAGCTCCACATGTTCGAACGCGTCGAGGCCGAAGACGGAATCGACGATGGCGACGTCGATGCGACCGGATCGGAGCGCCTCGCGCAGATCGTCGGCCGTCATCAGCAGCAGTGACAGCATGTTGCGGTTGCCGCCGATGTTCCAGCGCGACACGAGGCTCGCAAGCGAGCGAGCCACCCAGCTTTCCGAGCCCGTCGGGATGATCGAGCCGATGCGGACCGCGCGCGCGGTTCGCTGAAAGCGCTCATCCGCCGCCGCCTTCATCTCATCCCAGGCCTGCGCAATGGCTGACAGGATGGAATGAACCTCCTGGCCGGCCTCGGTCAGCACCGAACCCTGCGCCTGCCGGGCGAACAGGCGGCAGCCGAACAATTCCTCCAGATTGGCGATCTGCAAGGAGAGCTGCGGTTGACCCAGACGCAGGCGTCGGGCAGCGCGATTGATGCTGCCCTGGTCGGCGACCTCGAGGAAGCGTTCGATGGTGGCGATCTTCAGAGGCAGGCGCGCGGCCCATTGTTCGTAGACATCGGGTGCGGGCGGCTCCTTCATCAGGGCCGAAAGCTGGCGCATGCCGGCGAGAATAGGCTGTAGCCCCTTTTGAACCTTCGAGCTCGCCAGAAGGGTCGCAAGCTCGCCCGAGGCACGCTCGACGAGCTTCATGGCCAGCTCGGTTTCCAGCCGGCGCAATGCGCTGGAGACGGTCGAGGCCGAAAAGGACAGCCTTCGCGCACTCTCCCTCACCGAGCCGATGGAGAACACCATATCGGCTATGAACAATGCGCCGAGATACAAATCCGATCCCCCTCAGCTGCGGCGCACATCCTGGCTCAACCGCAACAATATCAACGATATCCCGACGATATGATGTGTTCTCGAAAAAAGATATCCCTAAGCCGAAAAGTGACGGCTATCGTCATTTTGTCGCCTCACTGATCCAACCGCAAAATGAGATCGGAACAGCGTCAAACGGGTAAGGGGAACAAAAACAAACGCACTTGCCCCCGAAAAAAGAAATCCAATTTCGCGCGAATGTCGAGTACGCTCGTCATAATCGCGCGACTGCAACGGGAATCCGAAGCGCATCGACTTTTCCACGATGAGCGCTACGTGCCCGAAGCAGCCACGAATTCGCCTGTGGGCCGCCGGCCCGCTCGAAACCTGCATGTCCGAACTGCAGCCTAGTGAGGCGGCACGGACAGGCGGAACAAAGGTTTAACGGGGTACAAAGGGAAACATCATGCTCAAGAAGCTTGCACTTGCCGCCACGCTGACGGCTCTCCTTGCCAGTGGCGCCAACGCCGCCGACGTCGTCGTCTCCTCGAAGATCGACACCGAGGGCACGCTGCTCGGCAACATCATCCTCGCCGCGCTCAATGCCAACGGCATCAAGGCGCAGGATCGCATCGCACTCGGCACGACGCCGGTCGTGCGCAAGGCGATCACCGCGGGCGAAATCGACATCTATGCCGAATATACCGGCAATGCCGGCTTCTTCTTCAACAAGGCCGACGATGCCGCCTGGAAGAACCTGCAGCAGGGCTACGATCTGGCCAAGAAGCTGGATTACGACGCCAACAAGATCGTCTGGCTGACGCCCTCACCCGCCAACAACACCTGGGCGATCGCCGTGCGCAGCGACGTCGCAGGCCCGGCCAAGCTGAAGACCATGTCCGATTTCGGCAAGTGGGTTGCCGGCGGCGGTGCCGTCAAGATCGCGGCTTCTTCCGAATTCGTCAACTCTCCGGCAGCCCTGCCAGCCTTCGAGACCACCTATAGCTTCAAGCTGAAGCCGGATCAGGAAGTCGTGCTTTCGGGCGGCGATACGGCAGCGACGATCAAGGCTGCGGCCGACCAGACCAACGGTGTCAACACCGCAATGGTCTATGGCACCGATGGCGCCATCGAAGCGGCCGAACTGACCGTTCTCGAAGACGACAAGAGCGTGCAGCCGGTCTATGCGCCGACACCGATCATCCGCGAGGCCGTGCTGAAGGCCAATCCGAAGATTGAAGAGGTTCTGGCTCCGATCTTCAAGGGCCTGACCGCCGACGTGCTGCGCAAGCTGAACGGCCGCATTCAGGTCGATGGTGAGCCGGCTAAGGCTGTCGCCGAATCCTACCTCAAGGACAATGGTTTCCTGAAGTGAGGCTTTGACGCTGCTCTTGCGGCTCCATTTTGATAGAGTGGGGCCGCGGGGAGCTTCTTATGGGCATGATCTTGTCCGAACCCGCCCTGAATCTTGGGCTCATGCGCTGACGGAGCTTGCCTGATGGAAGATGCGCTAGCGGTCCGCAGAGTGGACCGCCTCGGAGTGGTGTTGGTAGCGGGTGGCGCACTGGCAATAGCCTGGATGCCGTTCATCATCGTCAAGGCAAACCGCATTGCCGCCGGCAAACCGCAACTGCTGATCCAGCTTCTTGCCCAGCCGTCCGCGCTGTGCCTGCTCGTCCTCCTGGCTGCAGCCGCACTTGCCGCACTTCTTTTGCAAAATCAGGTCATCCGCCTCGGCATCGCGACACTTGCGATCGCCATGCTCATCGTTACGCTCGGGCTCGTCTCGACCGCCGCGACGCCGGCGGGCAGCACCGTGGCGCGCATTACGCCCGGCGGCTGTTTCTGGGTGCTGCTGGCCGTTGTCGGCCTGATGATTTCGGACGCACTGGTCAAGCTGCGGCTGACGCCATGGCTCAGGGTCGCGGCGCTGGCGATCTATGCCGCCCTGCTGGCCGTCGTCCTGCGTTCCGGCCTGCTCGACAACCTGTCCATCATGAAGGAATACGCCAACAATGCCGACAAGTTCTGGCATGAGGCGCTCAACCACGTGTTCCTCTCCCTCGGCTCCGTCGCCATCGCCGTCGTGCTGGCACTGCCGCTCGGCATCTTCTGCTACTGGCAGCCGCGCCTCCGCGCCGTGGTGCTTCGGGCACTGAGCCTGGTGCAGACCATTCCGAGCCTGGCGCTGTTCGGCATCCTCATGCTGCCGCTTGGCTATATCGCCGCCAACGTGCCGTTTGCCGCTGCAATCGGCATCAAGGGCATCGGCGTGGCGCCGGCGCTGGTGGCGCTGGTCATCTATTCGCTGCTGCCAATCGTCGCCAATACCGTCGTCGGCCTTGCCGGCGTCGATCCCTCCGTGCGCGATTCTGCTGCCGGCATGGGGCTGACGCGCCGGCAGATCCTGACCGGCATCGACCTGCCGCTCGCCTTTCCAGTCATCCTCACCGGCATCCGCATCGTGCTGGTGCAGGCGATCGGCCTCGTCACCGTGGCGGCGCTGATCGGCGGCGGCGGCTTCGGCCTCTTCATCTTCCAGGGCATCGGCCAGACGGCCAATGACCTCGTGCTGCTCGGCGCCGTGCCGACGGTCCTTCTCGCCTTCTCATCGGCCGTCATCCTCGATGCGGTCATCGATAGCATCCGGGGACAACGCGCATGACCAACATGATCGAGCTCAAGGGCGTCACCAAGCGCTATGGCAGCGCAACCGTCGTCGACGATGTCAGCATGAGCATGGAGAAGGGTACGATCACCGTCATCGTCGGCACCTCCGGCTCCGGCAAGTCGACGCTGATGCGCATGATCAACCGGCTGGTGCCGATCACCGAAGGGCATATCTCGGTCGGGGGCGAGGATGTCATGAACGTGCCGGCAACAGAGCTTCGCCGCCGCATCGGCTATGCCATCCAGGGGCACGGGCTGTTTCCGCATCGCACCGTCGCGCAGAATATCGCCACCGTGCCCGAGCTGCTCGGCTGGGAGAAGGCGCGCATCGACGGCCGCGTCGAAGAACTGCTCAATCTCTTCCATCTCGACCCCGGCACCTTTGCCGGCAAATATCCGAGCCAGCTTTCCGGCGGCCAGCAGCAGCGCGTCGGCGTGGCGCGCGCCCTTGCTGCAGAACCTGAAGTGCTTTTGATGGACGAGCCCTTCGGCGCGCTCGATCCGGTCATCCGCGGCAAGGCGCAGGACGATCTGCTCGCCATCCAGAAGCAGTTCGGCACGACCGTGATCCTCGTCACCCACGATATGGATGAGGCTTTCCATCTCGGCGACAAGATCGCCGTGATGAGCGAAGGCAAACTTCTGCAATGTTCCGAGCCCGAGAAGATCCTGACGGAGCCGGCCGATCCCTTCGTCCAGCAGCTGACCGGTACGTCCGATCGCGCCTTGAAGCTGATGTCGCTGCTGCCGCTAAAGGAAAGCATGCAGCCGCCGCGGCCCGGTCTCGGCTATCGCTTGCCACAGACCCTCAATCTGCGCGATGCCTTGGCCGAACTGATCTGGCAGGGCGCGGACGAGGCAACGGTCGAAGACGAGCGCAAGATGCCCGTCGGTTCGATCTCAATCCAGCACCTGATCGAGCTGGGCCGCAAAGCATGAGATTTCTCGCCGCCAATCTCTTTCGCCTTCTGGCGCTGGCGCTGCTGCTTGTCATGCTGTTTCGCCCGGAATGGCTGACGCCTGTTCTGGCGCCACTGACCAAATTCGGGGCGTCGCCGATCTATACGCAGAATAGCCTGCCGAGCCTGGCGCTCAGCCATCTCGAGCTGATCGCCATCTCGATCGCGGCCAGCGGCATCCTCGCTGTTCTCGGCGGCATCTTCGTCACGCGGCCGATCGGCGCCGATTTCCTGCCGCTGTCTCGCGCCATCGCCAATGCCGGCCAGACCTTCCCGCCGGTTGCCGTGCTGGCGCTTGCCATCTCGACCACCGGCTTTGGCGCCGTCCCGACATTCATCGCGCTTTTCCTTTATGCGCTGCTGCCGATCTTCGAGAACACGGTCGCCGGCCTGCAGCAGGTGCCTGCCTCCGTGCTTGATGCCGCCGACGGCATGGGCATGAACGGCTGGCAGCGCCTCTTCCGCGTCGAGCTGCCGCTCGCCCTGCCGCTCATCATCGAGGGGCTGAAGATCGCAACCGTCATCAACATCGGCACGGCGACGATCGGCTCCACCGTTGCCGCCAAGGGGCTTGGCGAAGTCATCATCGCCGGTCTCATTAACGACAACACCGCCTTCATTCTGCAGGGCGGGCTCATCGTCGGCCTGATGGCGGTGCTGATCTATGACGGCATGGAGATGATCGAGCATGCAGTAACCCGTCAGATCGGCCTGCAATCCCATTGAGATTGGGGACGATCACAGCCTCTCGTCAGCTGCCTTCGCCTGACGGCAGGGATGCGCCGGACACGTAAAGCGAGATCGGCCTGATCTCGTAGACGGCCGTCGGATTGGCGCGGCGCAATTCGCGCGCGGCCTCGACCGCTCCCTCGATCGTCGGAAAATCGACGACGTAGAAGCCGAGCAATTGTTCCTTGGTTTCGGCGAACGGGCCGTCGATGACCATACTCGCCCCCTTCCCCCGCAATGTGACGGCGTTTTGGGTCGATCCGAGGCGCGCAGCCGGCCCCAGCGACTTTTGCGCGACCATGCGGTCATTGATCTCCAAAAGCTCCGTCATGAGCGCGGCATCCTCCTCCTTGCTCCAGGATTCGACGATGTCTTCCTCATGATAGGCCAGAATGGCGTAGTACATGGCTTCCCCCCTTGAGACATATGCCTGAGCGCCGGGAGTTAAGCAGACCGATCGCAATCCGGAAACCCCGGATCTGCGCTCGACCGGAGATGTGGCAAGTTTCCGCATGCTTGCCTTCACCGGTTGCCGGTGGCATTGGCTGCAATGACATGTCCAGACAATCAATGGAGACGCCGATGGCCAAGATGATTCACTCGATGATCCGCGTGCTCGACGAGGCGCGCTCGATCGACTTCTACGACAAGGCTTTCGGCCTGAAGATTGCCGACCGTATTGCCTTCGAGACCTTCACCCTGATCTATCTCAGCAATGCCGAGACCGGGTTCGAACTGGAATTGACCATCAATCAGGGCCGCATCGAGCCCTATGCGCAGGGGGATGCCTATGGTCACCTCGCGGTCGCCGTTACGGAACTGAGGGACGAGCATACG
The DNA here is from genome assembly GCF_040215725.1 of Rhizobium sp. ZPR4. Classification (NCBI taxonomy): domain Bacteria; kingdom Pseudomonadati; phylum Pseudomonadota; class Alphaproteobacteria; order Hyphomicrobiales; family Rhizobiaceae; genus Rhizobium; species Rhizobium sp. ZPR4. The sequence goes on along the minus strand of NZ_CP157967.1, from coordinate 109,412 downwards.
CGCATGACCGACCTGGGGCTCAACCCCGGCAAGATCATCGAACTCAATCGTGATGGGAAGCTCTTTGCGTTGCTCTTCTTCGTCACCGACCCGGATGGTTACAAGATCGAGGTCGTGCAAAGACATGGGCGGTTTCAATAGGGCCAAACAAGGCACAGCCCCGCTCTGGCGGGGCTTACCGTGGCGGCTCCGTCAGCTCGCTCACATCCAGTAGGGAGGCACGCCAAAATAATCATGGCTCCTATGGCCATGGTCCTTGTGGTCGTGATCGTCCTTGCTGGCGAAGCGACGCGCTTTTTCGATGTCGTTCTTGGTCATGCTGACGCGATAGCCGGCGATACGGGCATCGTAACGCAGCTTTTCCCACGGCAGCCGGTAATGATCCTGACCGATGCCGAAAAAGCCGCCGAAGCTCAGAATGACAAAAGCGATGCGTCCATCACTTTTTTCAAGCATCAGCCGCTCGATATGACCAATCTGCTTGCCGTCCGAACCGAATACCCTGGACCCTTCGACGCGGTCGCAGGCGACCAGCATCGACATGTCCTTGACATAAAGGTCACGACCCGAAAAATCGGCACTCTCTTTATGCATATGCGCACCTCCTTTTGGATACGCGTCACATAAACTATGGAGCGTCCGACCTGCTCTTTGAGGCAGCACGATGCTCCGATGGGTTTAGGCCCATGGAGCTATTAACGCTCCGTTGTCATAAAAGTTCCAGTACTTTTTTCAAAACTGTAAAAAAACGTGAGCGCACGGCGAATATTGACGTTTACGTCAAGGTTATTGTAGCTTCGGTTGCGCTCGATGATTTAGTTGAGAGCAAAGATCGTGGCGATGTGAAAAGCGGGAGACTTTTTGATCGCGCAATGACACTCTACATGGCCGCCGCTCAAGACGGCGGGGCGTGGTGATGGTGCGTAAAGGAGGAAGTGCGCATGAATTCAGTCTCCGCTCCTTCGGATAGACCGCAGGTCAAGAAAATATGGCTCGCTTCCTATCCGGATATCGTACCGGCGGAGCTGCCGACGCTGGAGCATGCCTCGCTCGCCGAACTGCTGGAGGAGAGCTGCGCGCGCTATGCCGACAGACCCGCCTTCACCAGCATGGGCAAATCCATCACCTATCGCGACCTCGACATGCAGACGCGCAAGATCGCTGCCTGGCTGCAGAGCCTCGGCCTCCAGAAGGGCGATCGCGTCGCCGTCATGATGCCGAACGTGCTGCAGAACCCGATCGCGGCCTACGGCATCCTTCGCGCCGGTCTCGTCGTCGTCAACGTCAACCCGCTCTATACGCCGCGCGAGCTTGAGCACCAGCTGCGCGATTGCGGCGCGAAGGCGATCTTCGTCCTGGAAAACTTCGCCCATACGGTGGAGCAGGTTCTGGCGCATACGGATGTGCGCCATGTCGTCGTCACCGCGCTTGGCGACATGCTCGGCCTCAAGGGTCACATCGTCAATTTGATCGTCCGCAAGGTGAAGAAGCTCGTACCGGCCTGGTCCATTCCGGGCCATCGCAGCTTCAAGGGCGTGATTGCCGAAGGCTCGCGCCTGCCATTGAAGCTATCGGAGCTTACAGGCAGCGACATCGCCTTCCTGCAATATACCGGCGGCACGACCGGCGTTGCCAAGGGCGCGATTCTCACCCACGCCAACCTGCTCGCAAACCAGCTGCAATTGCTGCTCTGGCTGCAATCCGCCTATATCAACAAGCCGCGCCCCGAGCAGCTGACCTTCGTCTGCGCGCTGCCGCTCTATCACATCTTCGCGCTGACGGTGAATTCGCTGATGGGCATGTCGCTCGGCGGCCATAATGTGCTGATCGCCAATCCGCGCGATATACCGGCCTTCATCAAGGAACTCGGCAAATACAAGTTCGACATGTTCCCCGGCTTGAACACGCTGTTCAATGCACTGATGAACAATCCCGAATTCACCAAGCTCGACCTTTCCAACACGGCGACGCTTGCCGGCGGCATGGCTGTGCAGCGGCCGGTTGCGGAACGCTGGCAGAAGATGACTGGCGCGTGGATCACCGAAGGCTATGGCCTTTCCGAGACTTCGCCGGTCGCGAGCGCCAACCGCTTCGACAGTTCGGAATTCTCAGGCACGATCGGCCTGCCGATCACGGGCACCGACTTCGATATTCGCGACGAGAACGGCAATTCCCTGCCGCTCGGCGAAGTCGGCGAAATCTGCATTCGCGGACCGCAGGTGATGGCGGGCTACTGGAAGCAGCCGGCAGAAACCGCACGCGTGATGACAGCGGACGGCTTCTTCCGCAGCGGCGACATGGGTTTCATGGACGAGCGCGGCTATACCAAGATCGTCGACCGCAAGAAGGACATGATCCTGGTCTCGGGCTTCAACGTCTATCCGAACGAGATCGAGGAAGTCGCCGTCATGCATCCGGGCGTGCTGGAGGCGGCGGCGATCGGCGTTCCCGATCCGCATTCCGGCGAGGCGGTAAAGCTCTTCATCGTCAAGAAGGACCCGGCTTTGACCGAGGCCGACGTCAAGGCGCATTGCGCAGCCAACCTGACCAATTACAAGCGCCCGCGCTTCATCGAATTCCGTACCGAACTGCCGAAATCGAATGTCGGCAAGATCCTGCGCAAGGAGTTGCGCGGCTGACATAATTCCATGTCATTCAGGAGGCCGCTCGTGCTTTTTCGCGAGCGGCTTTTTTCGTTTTGGACGATACGTGAACTTGATTTACGCCCTACATAGGGAATAGTTTCCGCGACCAACTCAGAGTGCCCTGCCGTCTCCGGACGGCAAGCGGCGCGAACCGCAAGGAGTCCTCCATGAACGCCCTCGTCGATCAACTGAAGAGCACTGCATCTGCAACAAAGGCCACCGATATTCGTGCGGCCTTTGCCGCTGATCCCAAACGCTTTTCCCGCTTCAGCGCCTCTTTCGACGACCTGCTGATGGATTATTCCAAGACGGCTGTCAACGACGACATTCTCGCCCTCCTCGAGAAGCTCGCTGCCGAGGACGGCGTTGCGGCCAAGCGCGAGGAAATGTTCTCGGGCGTCGCGATCAACTTCACCGAAAACCGCGCCGTGCTGCACACAGCGCTGCGCAACCGCTCGAACAAGCCGGTGCTGGTCGATGGCAAGGACGTCATGCCTGACGTCAATGCGGTTCTCGCCGCAATGGGCAAGTTTGCCGACGGCATCCGTTCGGGCGCGCTGAAGGGCTCCACGGGCAACGCAATCACCGACGTCATCAACATCGGCATCGGCGGCTCGGATCTTGGCCCGGTCATGGCAACGCTGGCGCTGGCGCCCTTCCATGATGGCCCGCGCTCGCACTTCATCTCCAACATCGACGGCGCCCATATCGCCGATATCCTGAAGCTCGTGAAGCCGGAAACGACACTCTTCATCGTCGCTTCCAAGACCTTCACGACCATCGAAACGATGACCAACGCCCAGACGGCGCGCAAGTTCATCGCCGATGCGCTTGGCGAAGCTGCCGTGCAGCATCACTTCGCCGCCGTTTCGACGGCGCTCGACAAGGTTGCCGCCTTCGGCATCGACAGCCAGCGCGTCTTCGGCTTCTGGGATTGGGTCGGCGGCCGCTACTCGATCTGGTCGGCGATCGGCCTGCCGCTGATGATCGCTATCGGCCCGGAAAACTTCGGCAAGTTCCTCGATGGCGCGCATGCGATGGACAACCATTTCCGCCAGGCGCCCTTCAAGGAAAACCTGCCGATGCTGCTCGGCCTCATCGGCTTCTATCACCGCAACGTACTCGGCTATCCGACGCGCGCGATCCTGCCCTATGACCAGCGCCTGTCGCGCTTCCCCGCCTACCTGCAGCAGCTCGACATGGAATCGAACGGCAAGGGCGTCACCATCGACGGCACCCCGGTCGAAGGCAATTCCGGCCCGGTCGTATGGGGCGAGCCCGGCACCAACGGCCAGCACGCCTTCTACCAGCTCATTCACCAGGGCACGAGCATCATCCCGGCCGAATTCATGATCGCCGCCAACGGCTTCGAACCGAACCTGCGTCATCAGCACGACCTGCTGATGGCCAATTGCCTGGCGCAGTCGGAAGCGCTGATGAAGGGCCGCACCTTCGAAGAGGCCAAGGCTCAGCTCACCTCCAAGGGCATGGACGACAAAAAGGCCGATTTCATCGCGCCGCACCGCGTCTTCACCGGCAACCGTCCGTCGATCACCTTCGTCTACGACAAGCTGACGCCGTTCGCACTCGGCCGCCTGATCGCGCTCTATGAACACCGCGTCTTCGTCGAAGGCGTGCTCTTCCGCATCAACTCCTTCGACCAGTGGGGCGTCGAGCTCGGCAAGGAACTGGCAACGGGTCTGCTTCCGGTTATCGAAGGCAAGGAAAGCGCTGCCGGCCACGATTCCTCGACGCAGGGGCTGGTAGCTGCGCTGGCAAGCCGGGCCGAATAAGGTGCTCGCTTTACCTCCCCCTTGAAGGGGGAGGTCGCCGCAAAGCGGCGGGTGGGGGTGACTGGACCACCCTCTGTCAGCTTCGCTGACATCTCCCCCACATGGGGGGAGATCACTGGGAGTTTGCCGCTCGTCCCTCGTAAAACAATAAACGGCAATTTCAGCGGATTCGATGCTTCCTTGAGGTAAAGCGTGCCCGCGCGCGACCAATCTCCCCCCATGTGGGGGAGATGTCACGACAGTGACAGAGGGGGGTGCAGCCCTCCCAGGTCCTCAAGATCAATGAAAGACTAAAGCCCGATCTCATGCGCCCAGGGCGGATTTGCCCCAGCGCGCGAGACGGTGACGGCCGCAGCCTTCGCGCCCAGCGCCAGCGCATCCTGCAGTGCCTTTTCGCTCAGCGAAGCCACCTGCGCCTTGGTCAAAAGGTTGTTCATTTTCAACGACGCCAGAATGCCGGCATCGAAGGTATCGCCGGCGCCGACCGTATCGACGACCGTAACACGCTCGCTCGGAACCGAGACCTTCAATGACTTGGTATAGCCGGTTGCGCCTTCCGCACCCTTGGTGACGACGACGAGCTTTGCGCCCTGGTTCAGCCAATGCGCGGCCAGTTCATCGTGATTGCCAGAGATGCCGAACCATTCCAGATCCTCGTCGGAGAATTTGAGAATGTCGGACATAGCTGCCATCCGGCTGATGCGGCCCATATGGGCGGCCTTGTCCTTGATGAAGCCCGGGCGGATGTTCGGGTCGAGCGAGATGACGCGGCTCTGATGCTCGCGCTTCATCAGCGCCTCGTAGGTCGCGCCGCACGGATCGGGGATCAGGCTGATCGCGCCGAAATGCAGCGCCTCGCAATCGTCGCCGAGGGTCGGCAGATCGGCCTCGGTGATCATGCGGCCAGCCGTGCCTTCGTCGTAGAAGGCATAGGTCGCCTGGCCGTTGACGAGCTTGACGAAAGCAATCGTGCTCGGACGCGGCGTGATGGCGCAGTAGCTGAAATCGACCTTGGAGGCCGACAGCGTCTCGCGCAGGATTTCGCCCATCATGTCGTCGGCAATGCCGGTGAAGAAGCCTGTGGGAATGCCGAGGCGCCCGAGCGCTATCGCGGTGTTGAAGATCGCGCCACCGGCGTAGGGCGCAAAGCCCTTTTCACCCAGCGTCGTATCCCGCGGCAGCATGTCGATCAAAGCTTCGCCACAGCACAATATCATTCCGGCCTCCCAAAGAGCGCGTCTGTCGTGTCCAGTCTTATAAATCGATTAGATAGATTCAGTGCAAAAGCAAAGCGTCAGTTTGTGGGCAGCTCCGAAATACCGCCGTTCCAGCCGGACCAGGCAAGCGGCGCGTTGAGAAAAGCCTCAACTTCCTCGAGCGTTTTGTCATCGAACAGTTTCTGTTCCTTGGCGACGGCAAGCACCTCGCGCCAGGTCGTGATGTGATGCAGATTGACCTTCCGATTGGCGAAGCGTTCGACCGCTTCGGGGAAGATGCCGTAGTAGAACAGCGCCATGCCATGATCGACGATGCCACCGGCTGCACGGATCGCGTCGATGAAGGTGAACATGCTGCCGCCGGCTGTCGTCAGATCCTCGATGACGAGCACGCGGGCGCCGTCCTTCATATCGCCTTCGATCTGGGCGTTGCGACCATGGCCCTTCGGCTGCTTGCGGACGTAGATCATCGGCAGGTTCAGGCGCTCGGCCAGGAAGGCGGCGAAGGGGATGCCGGCCGTCTCGCCGCCGGCAACGCAATCGAACTGCTCGAAGCCGACATTGCGGACGATGATGCTGGCAGCGAAATCCATGACCGTCGAGCGGATGCGCGGATAGGAAATCAGCTTGCGGCAATCGATATAGACCGGGCTCGCCATGCCGGACGCGAACTTGTAGGGCTTGTCGGCGTTGAAGTGGACCGCTTTGATCTCCCAAAGCATCCTGGCCATCAGCTCGGCCATGACAGTGCGATCGGTGAATATCATCTGGGTCATGCGGGGCCTCCTTCGCAGCGCTAATGTTCCAGCGGCAATAGCAGCAAGCGGCCCGAGTTTCCAGACGTATGAAAGGTTTTGCAGGTATCGCCGCAGCTGCCGCGAACAAAGGCGGCTTCGAACGATCTAGCGGGCAAGCCCGAGGTCGGCAGGCAGCATGGTCTTGAACAGCGCGATCACCTTGTCGCCCTCCTCGCGTTCGATCGAAATCGCGTAGCGGACGGCAGCGGCAACCAGCTGCATGGTCAATCGCGCTGTTCTTGCGAGCTCGGAATGGTCGCGCTCCGGCCACAGGCGTTCGAGAACGGTGAGAAAAGCCCGCGAGTGCCACTCCATGTCCTCGGCATCGACCTGCTGCAGCAGCTTGTCGGCATGGGTGGCGTGCCAGATGTCGCGCATGACGGGCTCGTCGAGAAACATGGCGTAGTAGCCGTCGACGATACGGCCGAGCGCCGACTGGAGCTGATTGCGGCTTTTGATCGCCGCCAGCTCGTCTTCAACACATTGCCGGCCCTGCTCGTTGAAGCGCTCGGCCAGCACGCGGATGATCGCGGTCTTGTCGGGGAAATATTGATAGAGCGAGCCGAAGGACACGCCCGCCTTTTCGACGATCTCGCCCATGCGCAGCGCATCGCTGCCGTTCCTGGCAATCAGCTCTGATGCCACCGAGAGGATCAGGTCGACGCGCTCACGGCCACGCTGCTGGCTCGGTATGCGGCGCGGCGTACCCGCCTCGTCCCTGCTGCGCCTGCGTCTCGCGATCGGTTCCTGCGTCATGTCATTCCCTGCCTGCGACTGTTGACAAGCAATATAAGAGAGTTTATCACATTTTGCAAATGAGAGAGTTTATCACATTTTGCGCTGGAGGAGCTTGAAATGCAGATCTCGACAATTGCCATCATCGGTGGATTGGGAAAAACCGGCGGCCGGGTCGCCGAGCGGCTGAAGGAGCGTGGCATCACCGTTCGCGCCGCCTCGCGCTCGACGACACCCCGCTTCGACTGGCAGGACCGCAGCACCTGGCATCCGGCGCTGGAAGGTGCTTCCGCTGCCTATGTCACCTTCCAGCCGGACCTTTCGGTCGAATGGGCGGCGGAGGCCATCGGCGTGCTTGCCAAGACAGCCGCTGACGCTGGTGTGAAACATATCGTCCTGCTCTCCGGGCGCGGCGAAGACGGAGCGGTCAGCAGCGAGGAAGGGCTCAAGGCTGTCGGCATCGATTACACCGTGCTGCGCGCCAGCTGGTTCAACCAGAATTTCAGTGAAGGCGCTTTCCTGGATGGCCTTCTCCAGGGCAAGCTTGCGCTGCCGGCCGGCGATATTCCGGAGCCCTTCGTCGATGCCGAAGACATTGCCGACGCGGCCGTCGAATGCCTTATCGATCCGCGTCACCGCAACCGGACCTACGAACTGACGGGGCCGCGCGCGCTAACGTTTCGCCAGGCGGTTTCCGAAATCGCGGCGGCTACCGGCAGGACCATCGAATACGAAACGGTTCCGGTCGATGCGTTCATCGCCGAGATGACCGCCTACGGCCTGCCGCAAGAGACGACCGATCTCCTGCATGAGCTCTTCACGCAGGTTCTCGACGGCCGCAACTCGCCTGTCATGGATGGCGTCCGCCAGATCCTCGGCAGACGCGCCAAAGACTTTTCCGACTATGCCCGTGAAACCGCCGCAACCGGCATCTGGAGTGTCCAGCCATGACCTTTCCGATCACGACTATCGCCCTCATCGTCGCCGCGATCAGCAGCGGCCTTCTCGCCGGCGTCTATTTCGCCTTCTCGACCTTCATCATGCAGGCCTTTGCCCGCCTTCCCGTCGATCAGGGCATTGCCGCCATGCAATCGATCAACACGACGATCGTGCGTTCACCCTTCATCGTGCTGTTCCTGCTGACGGCAACGCTCTCGATCTTCATCGCCGTGATGGCCATTCTTTACTGGCGGGGCGGCACCAGCGTGATGATGCTGACGGGTGCGGCGCTGTACATTGTCGCCAGCCTGCTTTCGACCATCGTCTTCAATGTGCCGCTGAACGATGCGCTCGACAAGGTCGACGGCCATTCCGCAGAAGCGGCACAGTTTTGGTCGAGCTATCTCGGCGACTGGATGCGGTGGAACCATGTGCGCACCGTTGCTTCGCTGCTCGCCGCCTGCGCTTTCGTGAAAGCCCTGTTCTGAAAGCCTGGAATGATAGGGGCAGCTAGCCGAAGATGACCGGCTAGACCGCCCGCAGATAGGCCGCGACCTCGACACGGTTGCGGCCGTTTCGCTTCGCCTCGTAGAGCGCCTTGTCGGCGGCGCGAAGCACGTCATCGAAACCGAGCCCCTTGGCGGTGCCGGTCGCGACACCCGCGCTGACGGTGCAGGAAAGAGACTTGTCTTCGATGTTGACCACTCGCGCCGCAAAGGCATCGCGCACTCTCTCGGCCACCTGCTCGGCCCGACCCGGTAGGGCATTGTCGAGAACGAGTGCGAACTCCTCACCGCCAAGGCGGGCCACAGTGTCGGACGTGCGCAGGCCGAAGGAGAGCTCCTCACCGAACAGCTTCAGCACGAGATCGCCGGCGGCATGGCCATGCTGATCGTTGATCGTCTTGAAACGATCGATGTCGAAGATGATGACGGCCATCGACGGGCCGAAGGAGCGATGACCATAGAGATCGAACAGCGCGCGGCGATTGAGCAGCCCGGTCAGGGAGTCGGTGATCGCCTCCTGACGGTGAAACGCGGCCTGGCGCCACTGATGCAGGGCAAGCGACAGCGCTCCGATCCCGGTCATTCCGGCAATGCAGATCGCAAGGCTCAAGTCCTCCGCCCAATTGTTGGGCGCGTGACCGAGCACCAGCTTGCCATCGGCGATCAATACGGCCGCGCAGAGCGCGAAAGAAACGGCCGTCAGCGTGTAAAGCACGGTGATGCCGTAAAGCGGCGTCGGCGCCTCACGCCGGCTCAGCCAATATTCGCGCGCGGTCAGAAGCAGAAGAACGCAGATGACGAGGTTATCCCCGATAAAAGCCAACCCGTCATAACCGGCCAGCATCGGCCCGACCGATGCTGCTATGCCCACCAGGCAGCCAAGTGCGAAGCGGATTTTGGAAAAGCGACGCGTGCGGAACTGGTAGCCGGCCACCCAGATGGCCGCGAAGCCGATAAAGAACAGCACGAAGGTCAGAATCGCAAAAATCGGGCGCGGCGTGTCGACATAGGAGCCGTAGATGAAGATGCCGCCGACAAGGGGCACAAGACCGGCCGAGCAGGTCAGGAGAAAGGTATCGGGCCGACGCGAAAACCAGCTTCCGACCAAGGTGACCGCAAGGCATGACGCGGAAACGCCGAGGGCCAGAAGAAGCGAGTTGTAATCGACCAGCATCATGCTCTTTCAACGGTTTGATTTCTACCGCAGGGGATTGCCGGCACGCTAGGCCGCTAGGGGTATCAAATTAGTTACGGCAAATAATAAAGAAAATGTATTTCAACAAAATATACGTTCCAAATTGCGGCATACACCAATGAAGTGTCAAAAATAGCCTTGTTTATATTTATTTTTACTTATATAGATTTGACTGAAATTAAATCTCGACATCCCAGTGCAAGGGGAACATCGGGTCGAAAACGGTGACCGGACCGGCACCGGTTTCGACCTTTGCCGGGAAGGTCACAGCCTCGGCCCGGCGCACCAAAGTGATGCTATCCTCGTTGACCGGCAGGCCATACCAGGCCGGGCCGTTCAGGGATGCAAAAGCCTCAAGCTTGTCCAATGTACCTTCCTGCTCGAAGACATGTGCAAGGCAGCTCATCGTGTTGATCGACGTGTAAATGCCGGCACAGCCGCAGGCGCATTCCTTCAGTGGATCGACATGCGGCGCGGAATCCGTGCCGAGGAAGAACCTGGCGTCGCCGCTCGTTACTGCCGCACGCAGCGCCAGGCGATGGCTTTCGCGCTTTGCGACCGGAAGGCAGTAATAATGCGGGCGAATGCCGCCGACGAGAATGGCATTGCGATTGATGATAAGGTGATGCGTCGTGATGGAGCCGGCAAGATTGGCCTTTGCCGATTTGATGTAATTGACGCCATCGGACGTGGTCACATGCTCCATCGTGACCTTCAGTTCCGGCAGGCGCTGGCGCAGCGGATCGAGCACGGTCTCGATGAACACGGCTTCGCGATCGAAAATATCCACCTCCGGCGTCGTCACCTCGCCATGAACGCAGAGCGGCAGGCCGATCTTCGCCATGCGCTCCAGCACCGGCATTGCCTTGTTGAGATCCCGCACGCCGCCGTGGGAATTGGTCGTCGCACCGGCCGGATAAAGCTTGAGGGCGGTGACCAGGCCGCTCTTCTTGCCCTCCTCGACATCGTCGGGATTGGTATGCTCGGTGAGATAGAGCGTCATCAGCGGCTGGAAGCGATCACCCGCCGGCAATGCCTTCAGGATGCGCTCGCGATAGGCGATCGCATCCGCCGTGGTTACGACCGGCGGCACAAGATTGGGCATGATGATGGCGCGGGCGAAGTGTCTGGCGCTATCGCCGATCACGCCTTCGAGCATGGCACCATCCCGCAAGTGCAGATGCCAGTCGTCGGGACGGCGGATGGTGAGCTTTTGCATGGGCGCGACCTCTGGAAATGTGAGCGCGGTCCTACCCGAAAGCTGCATCAGCCTTTCAGGGATCGTGCTCTTTGATATCGCGCTTCGATAGCACCATACGCCCCCGCAAAACAATCCGCGACGGCGGTTAAATGATAGGCAAGGTCAATCCTGCACGATGTCGATGGTGACATCTGCGCGGCGGCGGTTCTCCAGGATAAGCCGGCCATTCGGCAAATCGTTGCCATAAACCTTGGCTCCGGCCGCCTCTTCGTCGAGATCGTAACCTCTCCAGCGCGCCCAGAGCCGCTCTTCCAGCACTTCCATGGGCGGAGCAAGCATGATCGAATAGTCGAACATGCCTTCCAGCTCAGCCCACTTCCCCTGGCTGAAGAGCAGATAATTGCCCTCGATGACGATGAAGCGATGATCGGCCGAGACGATGCGGGCAGAGGCGATCGCGATCTCTCGCGAACGGTCGAAGACCGGAACCAGCACCTCCTGATCGGCGGCGCGCACGGCCTTGACGATATCGAGGAAGGCGCGCACGTCGAAACTCTCCGGCACGCCCTTCCGCTTCAGAAGTCCCTTCTCGATCAGGACGGCATTATCCATGTGGAAGCCGTCCATCGGCAGGACTTCGGCGCTCTCGCCCCTCGCCTTTAATGCCTTGGCGACATTGTCGGCCAGTGTCGACTTGCCGGCACCGGGAGGGCCGGCAATCGCAACCAGGAAGCGTTTCGCATTGCCGGCGCGCGCGATGATCTCGCCGGCGACATCGTCAAGAGAGACGCTCATGCAGCAACATTCTCAACCGGCGGAGCCTTGGCGCCGGTCATGAAGGCAACAGCATCGGACATGGAATAATCCTTGGGATTGATGACGGTCAGGCGTCGTCCAAGGCGGTGGATATGGATACGGTCCGCAACCTCGAAGACGTGCGGCATATTGTGCGAGATCAGGACGATCGGCAAGCCGCGAGCACGCACATCGAGGATGAGTTCAAGGACCTTGCGGCTTTCCTTGACGCCAAGGGCTGCCGTCGGTTCGTCCATGATGACGACCTTGGAGCCGAAGGCGGCAGCACGGGCGACGGCAACACCCTGACGCTGGCCGCCGGAGAGCGTTTCCACCGCCTGATTGATGTTCTGGATCGTCATCAGGCCGAGCTCGGTCAGCTTGTCGCGGGCGCGCTTTTCCATGGCCGGCCGGTCGAGCATGCGGAAGACCGAGCCGAGAATGCCGGGCCTGCGCACTTCGCGGCCGAGGAACATGTTGTCGGCAATCGAGAGCGCCGGCGACAGGGCCAGATTCTGGTAGACCGTTTCGATGCCGGCTTCGCGCGCCTCCATGGGCGAGCGGAAGTGAACGGGCTTGCCTTCCAGCTTGATCTCGCCCTCATCCGGGGTGACTGCGCCGGAGATCGCCTTGATCAGCGAGGACTTGCCGGCGCCGTTGTCGCCGATCACGGCGAGGATCTCGCCGGGATAGAGGTCGAAATCGGCATTGTCGAGTGCGGTCACGCGGCCATAACGCTTGACGAGACCGCGGGCGGTGAGAAGGGGTTCGCCGGTCGTGGTCATGCCGATACCTTTCTGATCCATTGATCGATCGCGACGGCGCCGATGATGAGAACGCCGGTCAGAAGCACCTTCCACTGCGGGTCAGCGCCGAGCATGTTGAGGCCCATGGAGACGACGCCGACGATCATGGCACCGAACAAGGTTCCGAGGATCGAGCCGCGCCCACCGAAGAGCGAGATGCCGCCGATGACAGTTGCGGTGATCGCCTGAAGATTGAAATCGGTCACTGCAGACGACGGCGAGACCGAGCCGTTGCGGCCGATGGAGACCCAGGCGGCAAGTGCTGCGATCAGTCCCGACACGCCGTAAACCGCGAGAAGAACCTTCTTGGTCTGGATACCGGCAAGTTTCGCGGCCTCCGGATCGTCGCCAACGGCATAGACATGCCTGCCCCAGGCTGTGTGATTGAGAACATACCAAAGGCCGATGACGAGGAGCACCATGGCAATGACGCCGAGGGTGAGCACCGCACCGCCGACACGGAAGCTCGCGGCGAACAGATGCAGAAGCGGCGCCTTTTCGTCGACATCGGTGTCGCGGATGGTTTCATTGGCCGAATAGATGAAGTTCGTCGCCATGACGATATTCCACGTGCCGAGCGTCACGATGAACGGCGGCAGCTTCATATTGGCAACGAGGAAGCCGTTGAGCAGTCCACAGAGGCCACCCACGATCATGCCGGCGGCGACCGCAATCGGCGTCGGCAGGCCATATGTCACAGCGACATTGCCCATGACGACCGAAGAGATGACCATGATGACGCCGATCGACAGATCGATACCGGCGGTCAGGATGACCAGCGTCTGGGCCGCGCCGAGAATGCCGACGATGGCGATCTGCTGCAGGATGAGCGTCAGCGTATAGGCGGAAAAGAACTTTCCGCCTATGGTGATGCCGAAGATCATGATCGCCAGCACCAGAACGATCAGCGGCACCGCCGCCGGCGTCGAATGCAGGAAATGCTGCACCCGCTTCAAAAGAGAGACATCGTTGCGCTCGAACGAAGCGACGTTCTTGTCGCTGCCGTCGAGAACACGTTCGAATTCCTGTGCTCCGGACATAATTATTCCTCCGCCACCGCGCACATGCGCGGAAACCGCCGGCTGTTGGGGCCAGCCAGGATCTGAACCCGACCGACGTGACTGTTGCGATTGTCTGCTCCCTGTAAAAGAGCCGCGCCAGCAGGCGCATGACGCGGCTCTCGAAGGGACTATATCACATTCGTGAGGGACTTAGCCCCAGCACTTGTTGAGGCCTTCCTTGGTGTCGATGGACTTCAGGCCGGAAACCGGCTTGTCCGTCACCAGGGAAACGCCGGTGTCGAAGAAGGTCTTGCCTTCGGTCGGCTTCGGCTTCTCGCCGCTATCGGCGAACTTCTTGATCGCCTCGACGCCGAGGGCCGCCATCATCAGCGGATACTGCTGGGCAGTTGCGCCGATGGTGCCATCCTTGACCGACTTGACACCGGGGCAACCGCCGTCGATGGAAACGATCAGCACCTGCTTTTCGAGACCGACGGCCTTCAGAGCCTGATAGGCGCCGGTTGCAGCCGGCTCGTTGATCGTGTGGATGACGTTGATGCCGGAATCCTTCTGCAGAAGATTTTCCATGGCCTTGCGGCCGCCCTCTTCGTTACCGTTGGTGACGTCGTGGCCGACGATGCGCGGATCGGTTTCGTCACCGATCTTGTTCGGATCCTTCGGGTCGATGCCGAAGCCGATCATGAAGCCCTGGTCGCGCAGAACGTCGACCGAAGGCTGCGACGGCGTCAGATCGAGGAAGCCGATCTTGGCATCCTTGGCCTTGTCGCCCAGCGTTTCCTTAGCCCACTGCCCTACGAGCTTGCCGGCGAGCAGATTGTCCGTCGCGAAGGTGGCGTCAGCGGAATCAGCCGGCTCAAGCGGCGTGTCCAGCGCAATCACCAGCAGGCCGGCATCGCGTGCCTTCTTGACCGAGGGAACGATGCCCTTGGTGTCGGATGCGGTGATCAGGATACCCTTCGCGCCATCGGCGATGCAGCTCTCGATCGCAGCAACCTGGCTTTCACTGTCGCCATCGATCTTGCCGGCATAGGACTTCAGCGTCACGCCGAGTTCCTTGGCCTTGGCGGTCGCGCCTTCTTTCATCTTGACGAAGAAGGGGTTGGTATCGGTCTTGGTGATGAGGCAGGCGGATACGCCGGCGGCCTTGGCAGGTGCTGCAAATGCAACGCCGATCGCCAGAGCGGCGACCGCTGCGGAAATAACAGATTTCTTCATTCAATCCTCCCGATGTTTGAAAAGCCGGACCTTCCGGCAGCCCCGGGCCTGAACCCGGCTGAAGATGCGCCATGCCTGTCGGATTATTTCCAGCGGACCTCCTCCACGGCCATATCCGCATCTCCTACCACCATATCTGAGCCTAAAGATTTCCAGCTGTCAATAAATAAATCGGATTGAATTATTAATTCGATGTGGCATTCTGGAGGAAAATAAGGCATGGCCATGATGGAAGGAGCAGGCCCATGTCTCTCGTGCACGACCCTGAGGACACACCCACAACACCCGCGATTCTCGACCCCACCGGGGGTGCGAACCAGCTCGGCGTACGCGCCCATAACGAACGGCTTGTGCTTTCGCTCGTTCGCCGTCATGGCGCGCTCTCGAAAGCCGATATCGCGCGGCGGAGCGGCCTTTCGGCGCAGACCGTGTCCGTCATCATGCGGGAGCTGGAAAAGGACGGGCTGCTGTCGCGCAACGCGCCGGTGCGCGGCCGTGTCGGCCAGCCGTCCATCCCCATGCGGCTCAACCCGGACGCGGTGCTCTCCTTCGGCGTCAAGATCGGCCGACGCAGCGCCGACCTCGTGCTGATGGATTTTGTCGGCGGCATCAGGATGCAGCTCCATCAGACCTACCCCTACCCGCTGCCGCAGGACATCATCGCCTTCGTCACGGCCGGCATCAAGGAACTGGAGGGACGTCTCAATGATGACCAGCGCCGCAAGATTGCCGGAATGGGCGTTGCTGCACCCTTCGAGCTCTGGAACTGGGCCGAGCAGGTAGGCGCTCCGGCCGGAGCGATGGATGTCTGGCGCGGCTTCGACCTAAGAACCGAGATCGCCTCGCGCGTTACTTATCCCGTCTTCCTGCAGAACGACGCCACCAGCGCCTGCGGTGCCGAACTGGTCTTCGGCGTCGGCCCGCATTATCCGGATTTCGTCTATTTCTTCATCGGCTCCTTCCTCGGCGGCGGCATCGTCCTGAATTCGTCCGTCTTCGTTGGCCGAACGGGGACGGCCGGTGCACTCGGCCCTCTACCCGTGCGCGGCCGCAACGGCGAGAACCGCCAGCTTCTGGAGATCGCCTCGATCTTCGTGCTCGAAAATCTTCTGCGGGATCACGGTTTCGACCCGCGCCCCCTTTGGTATTCGGCGGATAACTGGATCGATTTCGGCGAGCCGCTGGAGATCTGGATCCAGGATACGGCCAAAGCGCTGGCGCAGGCGATCGTCGCCGCCGCCTCCGTTCTTGATTTCAGTGCCGCCGTCATCGATGGCGGCTTCCCGGACTGGGTGCGGGAACGCGTCGTGCGTGCGACCATGAAGGCCGCCGCGGAACTGGATCTTCAGGGCGTCGTCATGCCCGAAATCATCGAGGGCGCCGTAGGGCCGCAGGCCCGTGCTATCGGCGGCGCGAGCTTGCCGATCTTCGCGCGCTATCTCATCGACCAGAACGTCCTCTTCAAGGAGATAGAGCATGCTGAAGGGCATTGACCCATTGTTAAGCCCGGAGCTTTTGGCGACCTTACGCGCCATGGGCCATGGCGACGAGATCGCCCTCGTCGACGGAAATTATCCCGGTCTCGAACATGGGCGCCGTCTCATCCGCCTCGACGGCCACGGCGTCATCCCCGTGCTCGATGCCGTGCTGAGCGTGCTGCCGATCGACGATTTCGTGCCGCAGGCGATTTTCCGGGCGACCGTCAAACAAGACCGCGACGCCGTCGACCCCGTTCATGCGGAGATGATCGAATGCTGCGCCCGGCATGTGCCCGACATCAAGGTCGTGCCGCTGCTGCCGGCGGAATTCTATGAGCGGGTGCAGCGCGCGCATGCGCTGATCCAGACCAGCGAGCCGCGGCTCTATGGCAATATCATTCTGCGCAAGGGTGTGATCTATCCCAAGGGGTAGTGAGGACGGCTTGCCCCAAAGCCCCTTATCCGGCTTCTGGCCACCTTCTCCCCGCAAGCGGGGAGAAGGTTGGGGTGAGGGGCAAGACGCTCAAAGCAGCGGGAGCTCGCACTCCGCTCTCAAATATCGCCCGCCGAAGGTCCCCAAACATCCGTCATGGCAAAGCCCGCCGCCATCGGGTCGAACGGATCGAGCGCCACCTGGCTCAAGCCGAAGGTGAACCCGCGGCCGGTGATGGTGGGGATGATGGCCGGTTTGCCGGCAACCTCTGTTTCCGCCTGCAGGCCCACTTCGAACTCCGAACCGATGATCGAGCGGGACTTGAAGACATCGCCGACCTTGGCCTTGCCGCGCGCATGCAGCGTCGCCAGATTGGCGGAATTGCCGGTGCCGCAGGGCGAGCGGTCGGCGCGGCCGGGCCACATGGTCGTGCAGGTGCGGATGGCGCCATCGGCATCCACATCACGGAACATCACATAGGCAACGCCTGAGATCGCGGGGATCTCCGGATGCACAATGGTCATCACCCGATTGATCGCTTCCTTGATGACCATGCCGGCTTGCACAAGCGCTGCAGCATTGCCCTTCTCAATGGTCAGACCAAGCTGGCCGACGTCGACGAGCCCGTAGAAGATGCCGCCATAGCTGAGGTCGAGCTTGATCTTGCCCCATTGCGTGGTGTCGAGAGCGACATCCAGCTCATGCACGAAGGACGGCACCATGGTCAGCCGCACCTTCTCGCAGCGGCCGTCGCGGCAAGTCGCGGTGGCGCGGACGAGGCCGGCGGCCGTGTCGAGCGTGACGACCGTTTCCGGCTCCTTCATCTCGACGATACCGGATTCGAGCAGTGCCGTGGTCACGCAGATAGAATTAGAGCCCGAGCTTGCGTGCGCCTGATCGGGCTGCAGGATGATAAAACCGGCATCGGCCTCCGGATGCTTAGCCGGCAACAGAAGATTGACGGAGCCAATCGGTGCACCGCGCGGCTCCAGCACGAGGAAGCGGCGCAGCTCCTGGCCCTTCGGATCGGTGTTCAGCCAATGAAGCTGCTCGGCAATGCTGTTACCCGGGATCTTCGGCACGCCGCCGATGGCAACCCTGCCGATTTCCCCTTCGCAATGAACGTCCAGCAACTGGATCGTGCGCTTCCATCTCATTTCAAAGGCTCCCATCTGACGTGTTGCGTCATGCGCCGCCAATCTGGCTATTCTCGCGGGCAAACCGAGCCGACGCCATGTCCATTCCTCTGATATATCAGATTGAACAGCGTGGCTATGGCGTTTTGCGGTAGCCCTGAAACGCCTCCGCTGAGGAACATGCCGTGAAAGCGTTATTGTTTCAATGCGTCGCCGACATTGCTGCCGGTCGCCTCGACACTATCGCCGAGCGAGCCGACGGTATTATTGGCCGATGCGCCGACACGGCGCCATTGCTCGCCGTAGTTCTGTCGTGTGCGGGGATCGAAGATGGCGATCGGGGCGCTGACGGCGGCACCCGCCACACTGCCGACCGTCTGGGCGGCACCCATGGCAACCGCGCCGACGGCATCGCCGATGCCGACATCGGAATCCGTGATCGTCTGACCGGCAATCAACCGGGCGCCAATCAGCTTCACCACTTCCGGGCTTTCGGCGAACTTGCCATGGTTCAGACCATCGCCGGTCTTGAGCTTGGTGAGATCGAGCACGGTGATCCCCTGCTTTTCCAGCTCGCTGCGATAAGGCTCGGCCGTGGGGTCGATCTGGCCGAGGCGATCGATATTGCCGGAAATGCGGCGTGAGAGCGAAAGCGCACGGTCGTCCCGCGAGACGAACAGCGTGAAATGCGGCTTGTCCTTGCCGAGTGCCGCGAACTGCCGGCCGAAGACGTCAACATCGAGATCGGGCGAAGCGAGGATGACGTTGTTGATCTTCGGCGCGACGCGACCATTGCGGATCGCCATCTGCCGCAGCGATTCGACTGCGAGCCAACTGCCCATCGAATGCGCCATGACGGTGATATCGCCGACAGCCGGATCGGCGGCGACGCGACGCAGCAGCTCTTCCAGGGAGTCGCGGGAATAGTTCGTGCTCTCCTTGTCATAGGCGTAGTCGAAAATGCTGGCGCGCGACGGCCAGGTGAAGACGATCGGCGCGACCTCGGCATGCGAATCGTGAACGATCTGCGCGAAGCGGTAGACGGCATCCTCATAGCGGTTGTTGAAACCGTGTACGAAGATCAGTACCCGCTTGTTTTTCGGCAGTTCCGCATGCAGCCAGGCTCGCCCGTCCGCCTCTGTCGCCAAAGGCTTGACGGCGGTGGTGACGAAATTCTTCAACGGATTGCCTGGCAGACGGCTCGGCCACTGAACCTGGCCAACCTTGCGATTGGCCTCCGGAGGAATGGAGACGCTGACGGCATCCACCTTGAGCCCCGGCCCGCGCTCGCCCGAAAACAGAATGGCCGGGTCCTTGTCCGGCAGGCGTGTCGTCGCGACGAGGAGGTCGACCTTGGATGTGCCCGGCACGTTCTCACTGACGGGCTGCATGACCCCGATGGGACGACCGCACGCGGCCAGCGACAATGTCGCAACGACGGCCACAGTTCGGAGAAACAGCTTTCCCCATTGATCCGAACCCGCCATGCGCTGCATCATGCAACCCTTCCTTACCGCCATAACGTCGCGCCACTCTACGCATCGATACCTGCGGCGCAAGCGACTCCAGGGGTTCTTCGGCTTATGACGCGATGCTAATTCGCGACGGCATTGCAAAGGCGCAACGCCTTTAAAGATCCGGAAAAATCAGTGAGCAAGGTGGGATAAAAAAAGAGCCCGATGCGGGAGGAGGATGCATCGGGCTCTTGATCCGGATTGGCAACTGGGAGGAGGAGTGTTGCCAATCATTGAAGGAGCGCTGGGAGGAGGAGTGCGCTGCCTTCGAGGGATTAGATATAACGTGGGATGCGTCGTGAACAGACTGGCTTTCGCAATGCAGCAATGCACTGAGCGCATTGCTTTCTTGATAGATGCCGAAAATATCGCATGGCGCCGGCATTTTCAGGGGTTTTAGCGCCTATTTTACAGTCGTTTCTTGCCCAAATCCCGAGATTCACATGATCGTGATCGTCGTTTTTGCATTGGAGGCAGCTCTCGCTGGCCTCCGGCCGGCGGGCAATCCCCCACCGGCCGGGTGACTTTCGGCTCAGGCGGCCTTGAAAGCCTTCTTGCCTTCGGCATCCAACGCCGCGAATTCCTCGTCGGAGAGGACGATGTTCACGGCAGCGGTGTTTTCCTCGAGATGCTTGACCTTGCCTGTTCCGGGGATGGGCAGCATCACGGGGCTGCGCTTCAGCACCCAGGCAAGTGCAATTTGGCTCGGGGCGGCATTGTGCTTCTTCGCGATGGTATCGAGCAGCGAGCCTTCCTTGGCGAGATCGCCGGCCGCCAGCGGGAACCATGGAATGAAGCCGATGCCGTGCTTTTCGCAATAGTCGAGCACGTCTTCGCTGGTGCGATCGACCAGATTGTAGCGATTCTGTACCGTCACCACCTTGAAATGCTTTGATGCGGCTTCGATGTCGGCAACAGACACTTCGCTCAAGCCCGCGTGGCGGATGATGCCGTCATTGAGCAGCGATTTCACGGCATCGAACTGCTCGGCCGCCGGCACCTTGGAATCGATGCGGTGCAGCTGCCAGAGATCGATGCGATCGACGCCGAGATTACGCAGGCTCTTGTGCGCCTGCTGGATCAGATATTCGGGGCGGCCAAGCGGCACCCATACGTTCGGGCCTGTGCGGGTAAGCCCACCCTTGGTCGCCACGACGAGACCGTGGCCATAGGGATGAAGCGCCTCCTTGATCAGACGCTCGGAAATGTCGGGGCCATAGGAATCGGCCGTATCGATGAAATTGATACCGAGTTCCGGCAGGCGCCTCAGCGTGCGGACGGCTTCGTCATGGTTCTCTGGCTCACCCCAGATACCGGCGCCGGTGATGCGCATGGCACCGAAACCGAGACGATGAACGGGGAGGTCACCGCCGATCTTGAACTGACCGGACTTGGCTGCGTCGAATTCTGACATGGTTATAGTCCCTTTTGCTGATCTGAAATGTATCTGGCGTTTCCGGCGTCCGGGAAGGAGCCGAGATTTGAAGGGCAAATCGTGGGTTTCGCGAGGGAGAGATACAGTCGCGACCCGATACTAGATGGGTCTGCATCACGGCATATGCAATGCATCGATGTGCGATGCATTGCGACCGATCAAGGCGGGCTCCCCTAGCCTAACGCGGTCATGTGCGCTGTTGTACCTGTGCACCGAGATCGGCAAGCGCTGCCCAAAGCTCATCGAACATGGTGCGAGCGAACTGCTCCAGCGAAACATCCTGCGGAGATTGCGTCCAGCGCTCACCGCCGATGCGCAGCATCGTCACGACGGCCGCCGCAAGCATGCCAAGGCGGAGACGCTCTTCCTGGCTGCCGCTACCACGGGCAAACAGCGCGTCCGCGAGCTTCTTTTCCAGCTTGGCATATTTCAGTTGATCGCGGGCTTGAAGCGTCGGCGTATTGTGGATCAGGGCAGCCAGAGCAAGGCTTTGCGGATCGGCAATGGCAGTACGAAGGGCCGAGTTGACGGCCGACTCGATAACTTCGACAATCGAAGCATCTTCGCGCTGGGCAGCGACGGCGCCAATCAGCTCGCGGGCAAAACCATCCTGCCAGGCGGCAACGACCTCTTCCTTGCTGGGGAAATAATCGAAGAAGCTGCGCTTGGAAACATCGGCCGCCTCGGTGATATCCTCGATGGTGGTGGCGTCAAATCCGCGTTCGAGAAAAAGCCTCAAGGCGGCGGATTCGATGCGTTCACGGGTTTGGCGACGCTTGCGCTCGCGCCGGCCTTCCTTCACCGCGCTATCGACATCCGGCCTCTTCGCCATCCGCTACCCCTGCCAGCCATTCGCATCAGGCCGCCCCAAATCGGCCTTGCCGGCTTCAGGCGCCTAAGCGCTGATTCCAGCATTCTCTCCGGTGCTACGATATTTGGAGCCGGTGATCGAGAGCTCCAGAGGATTTTGCCGCGATATCCTGTAGACGCCGGCCGGCGGAATATTGCGCACCGTGCCGCCGATACGCTTTGCCTGCAGCCCGAGGCTTTCGAGGATCGGCTTCTGCACCGGACAGCGCGGGCCGTAGGTGAACTGATAGAAAGCCCCTCCCGGCTTCATCGTTTCAAAGGCGCCACCGACAATGGCCGCAACCTTGGAGGGCGGCATGGACAGCAATGGCAAGCCGCTGATGACGGCGCCGAACGGCGCATCGTCGAAGAGGCCGCATTGCCCGAGCTTGGCCGCATCCATATGCACCACTCGCGCCTCGGGGAAACGCCCGCGCAGGCGGACGGCAAACTCTTCGCCGAATTCGACGAGCGTCAGCGCGCTTTCAGGGATACCACGCGCGAGCAACGCCCGCGTGAACACGCCGGTGCCTGGTCCAAGTTCGAGGACCGGACCATCGAAAGGTTCGATCTCCTGCGTCATCAATCTTGCCAGCCGCTCGCCCGAGGGCGCCACCGCCGCAACACGCATGGGATTGCTCACCCAGGAGCGAAAGAACTGCACGAAATCAGCGCATGAGGTCTTTGTCGTCATTCCGTACATCCAATCTTCGGCGATAAAGTTTGATGAGGGCCGAACAGCGTGGCAATTCAAAGGCATGCCCCGCCATTAGACCGTCGAAAGTCATTGATATGCAGGCATCATCGCATATTTTGCACTTACATATTTTCATTTATTGCAAACTTGCATTTAGTGTAGAAATAACCAGATACAATGGGCAATGCCAAAATCTCTTCACAGGAGCCCGCAATGCCAGACTGGACAATAAAAGATATTCCGCCGCAGACAGGTCGAATCGCAGTCATCACCGGCGCGAACAGCGGTATCGGCTATGAGGCGGCAAAGGCCCTGGCAGGTGCCGGCGCAAAAGTTATCATCGCCTCGCGTAACGAGGCCAAGGCCAACGAAGCACTCGCCAAGATCCGCGCGGCAACACCGCGCGCAGACGTGACATTCGAGGCGCTCGATCTTGCCAGCCTCGATTCCGTCGCCCGTACGGCCAACCGCATCGCCGATACGCTGCCGCATATCGATCTGCTCATCAACAATGCCGGCGTCATGGCCATCCCGGACCGGCACGAGACCGAAGATGGTTTCGAGATGCAGATGGGCGCCAATTATATCGGCCATTTTGCCTGGACAATGCGGCTGCTGCCGAAGGTTTCTGCAGCCGAAAATCCGCGGGTGGTCACGGTCAGCAGCCTGGCGCATCGCAGCGGCAGGATCAATTTCGACGATCTGCAGTGGCGCAAGCGTTATCGGCCCTGGCCTGCCTATTGCCAATCAAAGCTGGCAACACTGCTCTTCAGCCTGGAGCTCGACCGGATCGCCCGCGCTGAAGGCTGGAAGCTTAAAAGCATTGCCGCCCATCCCGGCTACGCCGTTACCGGGCTTCAGACGGCAGGGCCTCGCATGGGCCGCGACAGGCCGGGCAGTCTTGAACTCCTGACGAAACTGCTGGAGCCGTTTGCATCACAATCGGCAGCAGCCGGCGCGCTGCCCACGCTCTTTGCCGCCACGGCACCGACCGCGGAAGGCGGCGCCATGTATGGCCCGAACGGTTTCTATGAACTCAAAGGTCCGCCGGTGCGGGCCAAGATTGCCCCTCATGCCCGCGATCAGGCGATCTGGCGGCGGCTGTGGGACGTCTCCGAGCAGTTGACCGGTTGAAGACAACCCCGCTCGCGGCAGCCTGAAAAGAAATCCCCCTCCGCGGAACGGAGAGGGATTTCGATATGCGCGATATCAACGGCTAACGCACTGACGGCGCGGACCGTTGGTCGGCCGATAGGTATTGTCCGACACACGATAGGTCTTGTAGCGGCTCGCGCACCAGCGAACATGCGCGCTGCCGCGCGGCGGCTGCGAAACGGCCCCACCGATGATTGCCCCGGCGGTAAATGCGGCCATCGGATACCACCAGCCATCATGGCGCCGATAGCCGGGGCGGTGATAGCGATAGCCGCGATGACCATGCCAATAGCCCGGGCGATTGTGCGGCCGGTAGTGGGGACGATAATGCGGACGGTGACGCCCGCGATAGTGCCTGTTGTGGTGGCGATATTGAACTTCCGTCAGGCCAGCGGGCTGATCACCCGTCTGATGGATTGCCGGCTGGATCAGCGGCTGGATCGGTGCAGCCGCCGCCGGGTCGAAAGACGTTACGGCAAGCAGGGCACTCAGGGCAGTCACTGTTACGGTTGTCAGAAATCGTTTCACAGCTCTTCTCCTCCTCATGAGTCGTAAATACTGACGAACAACGCGCAATGATTGAAAATCTTTCACAATATTACCGCTTGCGCAAGCACATGCCGCACGATAGGTCTATAGATAGGAAGCCTATCTATCTACATGCGAGTGAGACTATCGATGAGCAAAGCCGACCACCATCACGGGATCGAGGAAGCCTACGCGCTGGCCGAGGCGTTGCGTCCTGCCCTGCATCGCCTGCATCGACAGCTGCGGCGCGAGAGCGACGAGGCCGGGCTGTCGCCGCTGCATGCCTTGCTGCTTGTCGCCATCATGCGCCAGCCGGGCATCGGCGTTGCCGAACTGGCTCGGATGGAGAAGCTGCGCGGACCGACGATTTCAGGCCATGTGAAAGCCATGGAGCGGGATGGCCTTATTGCTCGTTCGGAGCCAGACCCGAGCGACCGCCGCCGCAATGGTCTGGTGGCGACAGCGAAAGGCGAAGAAATCATCCGTAGCCTGAAACGGCGGAGAACCGACTGGCTCGCCTCCGAACTCGCCAAATTGTCGCCGCAGCAGCGTGACGCCATTCGCGCCGCAATCGAACCGCTCATGGAGATCGGAGAATGAATACGGCTCGTCCGAATGCTGTCCCACCATCCGATCCGACGGCAGGCGACCCGCCCGATCGTCGCGAGATCCGCGCCGTCATCCTAGGCCTGATGATCGTTCTCGGCCTCGGCGCGATCGACCAAAGTATCGTCGCGACTGCGCTGCCGCGCATCGTCAGCGACCTCGGCGGCCTGACGCACCTTTCCTGGGTGGTCAGCGCCTATGTGCTTGCCTCGACCAGCACCATGCCGCTCTACGGCAAGCTCAGCGACCAGTACGGCCGCAAGCCGATGATCTATGCGGCGATCCTCATCTTCCTCCTCGGCTCGGTGCTGAGCGGCATGGCACAGACGCTGATGCAGCTCATCATCTTCCGGGCGATCCAGGGTATCGGCGCCGGCGGATTGCTGCCGCTGGCGCAGATCATCATCGGCGATATCGTGCCGCCAGCCAGACGCGGTCGCAATCAGGGTTCGATCGCGGCCGTCTTCGCCGTCTGCAGCGTCATCGGCCCGATCGCCGGCGGCGTCATCACCGATCTCCTGTCATGGCACTGGATCTTCTACGTCAACCTGCCGATCGGCGCCATCGCGCTCGTCATGATCGGCCGGGCGCTGAAGCGGCCGCATCATACACGCAGCCGCCGTATCGACTATCTCGGCGCGGCGCTGCTGACGAGCTGCACGACCAGCTTCCTGCTGGTGCTCGCGCTTGGCGGCAATGAATGGGCCTGGAACTCGCCGGAGATCTTCGGCCTCTCCGCCATTGCACTCGTTCTCTTCGTCTTTTTCATCCTGCATATCCGGCGCGAACCGGAGCCCGTGCTGCCGCCCGATCTCTTCCGCAACCGGCTGTTCGTCGTCGCCTGCATCGTGCTCGCCCTGACCTTCATGGGCATGCTCGGGGCAAGCCTTTTCTTTCCCTTGTTCTTCCAGATGGTCATGGGAGTCAGCGCCTCGCATTCGGGCTTGCTCACCGGCCCGCTGATGATCGGCGTCGTCATCTCTTCCATGGTCAACGGGCGCGTGCTGCTGCATCGCTTCGGGCGCTACAAGCCGGCACAGCTCTGCGGCCTCAGCCTCGCAACCGCCTCCTTCGCCGTACTCGCCTGGGCGGCGGCCACCAGCCAGGGCTTCTGGATCATCGAGCCGACCGTCTTTGCCCTCGGCCTCGGCCTTGGCCTCGTCATGCCCACCATGACGATCGCAGTGCAGAATGCCCTTCCCCTTGCCCATCGTGGCGTGGGAACGGCGACGCTTGCCTTCTTCCGCTCGCTCGGCGGCCTCATCGGCGTCACGGGCTCCGGCGCCATTCTTGCCTATCGCGTACAGAATGCCGGCGGCGTCCTCGACGGGATGCATATATCCTCACTCACGGAAGCCGGCATGAAGCAACTCGCCACCGCCTCCCCGGAGGCGCATGACGCCGCGATAGCGCTCTATCGTCACGCGATCGCCATGACTTTCGCGACGGGTACGGCCATCGTGGCATTGGCGCTGATCGCACTGCTCTTCCTGCCGGAATTACCGCTGGCGACGGATCATGGGCAGGAAGCAAAGCGTCAGGGCTGATCGGTGCGGGTGATTGCAGTCACCTAGCAAAGCAACAAAGTCGGTTTAAGCTAGTGCAGCCGGTGAAAAGGCGCGCATTCGCAACGCGGGAGGGCCATGTCTCGACCTAAATGAGTATGCAAACAGCGCGCGGGCGGGATGAAATTGAGAGCGCGTATGTTATGATCACGGCCTTGTAATCAAAGAATGTGCCGGAAGGGAGAAGCATCAAGCCTCCGGTTTCTCTTATTGGGGCGAAGGGTGCCGAAAGCACAGCGGCGGCATCCGAGACGGCAGTCATGAATGGCCGGGACGACGCGTTACGGCGCTCTATCGCGGGAACATTTGCGGGGTTATCCAATGCCGCTTGTTTACAGACCTGCCCGTGCGGACGATTTGGCCGCGACCGATGCTCTGGTGGTTGCCAGCATCAACGATCTTACCGTTCGGCATGGCTTCGGCCCGATGGCGACGGCAAGCCCTCCCAACTTTCAGTTATTTTCACTCAAGGACGACCCTGATGGATTATGGGTCGCGGACGATGGCGGGAAAATCCTCGGCTTCGCCTGGAGCTGGGTTTGCGGCAATGTCTGGTTCCTCGCCCAGCTGTTCGTCGATCCCGCCCGGCAGGACCAGGGCATCGGGAATGAACTCTTGGCACGAACCGTGGAGCACGCCCGGAAATCAGGAGCGGTTCACAAGGCACTGATTACCTTCACCTTCAATCGTGTCTCGCAGGGCCTTTACATGCGGCATGGCCTCTTTCCCAAAATGCCGATTTACTTTTTCAGCGTCGCGCGTGAACGGGTGAGGCAGACTTTGCCGGAACCGTCATTGCGCGCCATCGCACTCGATACCGGCGGGGCGGCGATGGAAAATCTTGTCGAGATCGATTCCCGCGCCATAGGCGTCTCGCGGGAGAAACATCATCGCTATCTGCTCGACGACCCATCGAACGCAGGCTTTTTGCTCTGCGCTGGCAATGATATTGTCGGCTATGGCTATATCAGCTCCAACGGGCACATCGGCCCCCTCGCGGTCACGCGGCCTGATTTTCTTCATGATGCCTTTGCGACCGCATTGAAGCTGGCGGCAGATGGCTCTGCCGAGAAGATATCAGCATTCCTGCCAGGCACATGCGACCGCGCCTTGAGCCTTGCGATCGCTCAAGGGATGCGGATCACCTTTCCGATGCTATTGATGGCATCGCCCGGCTACGGCGACTGGACTCAATATCTGCCGCGAAATCCAGGCTTTATGTGACCCGCCATTTCCAGCTCCAGCAACGTGGAATGGCCATCTCGGCTCCAAACCTTAGCGATCACCGGGATGGGCCAAAGAGCAACTTGCGCCCGGGCTCAGGCCTTGGTGCCTAAGTTATTCTCGATTGGAATGAAGATGGAGAAAATGGCGCACCCGAAGAGATTCGAACTCCTGACCCCCAGATTCGTAGTCTGGTGCTCTATCCAGCTGAGCTACGGGTGCGTGGCCGAAACGGAAGAAACCGTTGGCGTGGGCGGTTCTCTAAAGCCTCCCTTGAGGGAATGCAAGTGGATTTCTGAAAAAGATCGCGATTTTCGTGCATATTGACGCCAAGCAGCTGAAAACAATCAACTTTCTTGGAGGCTTCTGCTGCGGTAATCGTCGAGGGATACCGGGCGGTCGGGGATCTCGATGCGGAACTGCGTGCCGGCGGCCGGTTTTTCGACGAGCGCAATGGTGCCGCCATGGGCAAGGACAAGCTCACGGGCGATCGCCAGGCCAAGGCCCGTGCCGCCGGAGCGGGCAGAACCCCGGAAGGCCGTGAACAGGTTTTCCCTCGCCTTTTGCGGCATGCCCGGGCCGGTATCGTCGACGGTGATGCTGACGACACTGCCGATCCGGTGCGCCGAAACCGTGATCCGCCTGACGCTATCAGGCTCCGCCTCGCCGAAGGCGATCAGCGCCTGATGGGCATTGCGGCAGAGATTGTGGATGACGCGGAACAGCTGCTCGCTGTCGGCATCGACCTCCAGATCCGGGCTGAGCTGCTCGATGAACTCGATGCCGCTATCCGGATCGATCGCCAGAATATCGCGCACCTCCTCGATAAGCTCGAATATGCGAATCTTGCGCCGACGCGGCGCCGACTCGGAGGTCTGACCATAGGACAGGACCTCGGTCGTATAGCCGACGGCGCGGTCGATGGTGCGCAACAGCTTCGGAGCAAAGCGCTTGACCATCGGGTCATCGACATCGACCAGACGGTCCGACATCAGTTGCGCGGCCGAAAGGATATTGCGCATGTCGTGATTGATCTTCGACACCGCCAAGCCAAGCGCAGCCAGATTCTTCTGCTGCTTCAAGGTTTTCTGCAATTGCGACTGCATCGCGGCAAGATGCCGGCCGGCTACGGCCAGCTCATCGCGTCCCTTCTCCGGCGCAAGAACACGGCCGGGATCTTCCGGATCATCGGAATAGGCCTGCATGCTGTCCGTCAGTCGGCGGATGGGGCGGATCATCATGCGGTTGATCGCAAAGAAGATCAGCGTCGCGGTGAACAGCGAAATCAGGATCGAGACGAAGAACACACTGACCGAATAGGCAAGCATCGCATTGCGCAGGCGGGTATCCTTCAACACCACCTCGATGCCCGTATTGGCATCGCCGCCGACCGGACCGAAAACGCGGATAATCCGATTGCCGCCGAACAGCAGCGTATCGAGCGCATCCTTGATCGCGGTGAGCTGAGACACGTCGCTCAGATCGTACTTCTCATCTACGGAGGCCGGCATCTCGGCTGTTGCCAGCAGGCGTGACGTGCCGTCCTTGCGCAGAACGATGGCGCGCGTGCCAGTCGCCATCAGGGTTTCCTTCTGCAACGCGCGCGGCAGTTCGGCCGGCTGCAGGCCATCAATGACGATGGCAGCGGCGGCGGCGGTGTTCAGCCGATCCTCCAGCCAGCGCAGCCGCATATTGGCGACGGAGGGCACGAAGATCAGCACTTCGGCCAGCGAAATGAAAACGACCGTAAGGATGAGGAGCTTGCCGGAAAGGCCGCCAAAAATGCCGGTCGGCCGGCAAAACTGAGACAAGCGGCCCTTCTCGACCTTGCCGTCCTTTACGGCGCCCTTGCCCTGCCCACTGTCCATTTCAATTGTCCCGCTTCGCTGCAAAGCGATCTGATGCGACCTGATCGAAACTAGATAATAGGCGATTGTGGGCTTTTTTCCAATCGGCTCCGGATTTTGACAAAAGGAGGAGGCCGGCTACGGCACCCAGGCGCCGCAACCAGCCTCATAAGCCAACCTCACATCTGTGGGGTCAGAACTCTTCCCAGCCTTGCGTTGCAGCGGCCGGCGCAAGCGCTCCGCCGCCGAAGGCAGTCGCGACCCTGTCGATCATGCGGCGCGCTGGCGAAGCTGTGGGGCGATGCGTCTCAGCACGCGCCGCCACCGGTGCTGACACATTGATAGCATCGACCTTGAAGCGCGAAACGAGATGGACAAGGCCATCCGCCTCGGCCGCCAATCGATGGGTCGCGGCCGAGGTCTCCTCGACCATGGCGGCGTTTCGCTGCGTGACCTCATCCATCTGGTTGACCGCGTTGTTCACCTCGGAGAGGCCCGTCGCCTGCTCGCGCGCCGCCGTTGCGATCGAGTGGATGTGATCGTTGATCTTGAGCACGCGAGCCTCGATGGACGACAGCGCCTCGCCGGTCGCCTGCACCAGCTTGACGCCGATCTGCACCTCGTCACCGGACTTGCCGATCAGGGCCTTGATATCCTTGGCAGCTGTCGCAGAACGCTGGGCAAGCTCGCGTACTTCCTGGGCAACCACCGCGAAGCCCTTGCCCGCCTCGCCGGCGCGCGCGGCCTCGACACCGGCGTTCAACGCCAGCAGATTGGTCTGGAAGGCGATGTCGTCGATCACGCCGATGATCTGGCTGATCTCGCCGGATGCCTGCTCGATGCGCCCCATGGCATCGATGGCGTTACGAACGACCGTGCCGGAGCGTGCAGCATCGTCCTTTGCTTCGCTGACCATGACGCTGGCCTCGCGCGCCCGCTCCGTGGAATTCTGCACGACGGAGGTGATCTCGTCGAGCGCTGCCGAAGTCTCCTCAAGAGCGGCCGCCTGCTGTTCCGTGCGCTTGGAGAGGTCGTCGCTGGCGTGACGCAGCTCATTGGTGTTGGAGTTGATCGAGCCTGTGGTCTCGCGCACTTCGCTCATGGTGCTCTTCAGCGTCGCGAGCGTCGTATTGACGTTCTGCTGCAGCTCGGCAAAAGCCCCCTGGAATTCGCCCTTCATTGCCTGGGTCAGATCACCGTCAGCCAGGCTTGCAATGACGCGGCGGACCTCGCCGATCCCCGTGTCGACGCTTATCAGGAGCTCGTTGACGTTGCGCGCAAAGCGGTTGAGATTGACGTCGCCATAGTCCTTCTCGATGCGCGGGCTGAAATCGCCGGCTGCCGCGGCGGAGACTGCCAGAGACATGCTCGACTGAAGCTCGTCGCTCTTGGCGCGCATGGCCGTTTCCTCGGCATTCATGCGGCGCACGGCATTACCGTTTTCCTTGAAGACGTCGACGGCTGCCGCCATCTCGCCGATTTCGTCCCGACGGCCGGCAAACGGCACCTCGATATCGAAATGGCCGTTCGCGACACTCTTTATCGCGTCGGTCACCTTGCGGATCGGGCGGCTGAGATGGACAGTTCCGATATAGGCGCCAAGGCCGACACCGGCCGCGATACCGGCGATCATGATGCCGAGGACGACCCACAAGACGTTGCTGTGAAAGGTTGCAATCTCGGCCTCGGCTTTCGCAAGCTCCCCCTTGTCGGTCTCGACGACCGCATCGATCTCAGCCTGGAAAGCCTTGCGGTTGGCACGGTTCGCTTCGTTATTGCCCTGCTTGCCGGCGGCATCCGGGCCATCCGTCACACCGAGCCTGGCCGTTTCCGTGCGAAAGACGCGAAATTCCTGGGCACGGGCCTGCAGTTTGGTGAATTCCGGCTTCTGCGTATCCGGCACCAGAGGCGCCCAGTCCGTCAGCACCTTGTCGATTTCGTCGAGATCCGCCATCAGCCCATCGGCAAAGGGTTTGGAATCCTTTGCCGCAGCAGCGGCATAGATGCCGCGCGCTTCCATGACCACCGCGGTCACGTAGCGATTCAGGCGCTCGCCCATGTAAGCACGGCTCGCCGTCTGCTCGTAGCTCTGTAATTTCTGGTCATATTGATGCAACGCATAGAGGGCGGTGGCGCCAATCAGAAGCGCCGCCCCGGCCATGACAGATACAAGCAGATTTATTTTGCCGCGAATTTTCACAATACCCCTCCGGCGCAGATCCCATCCCCCGTAAATCGATGGGTTTTACGACATGGAGCTAGATATCGACTAAAATCATTAACGTTACATTGAAGTATTTTTAATCTAAACGTACTGCATTTCTGACTATACTTTCCATATATTTTAGAATATCTGCAATCTATATTTAAGGTTGTGTACACATTCCGCCGAGCACTGCCGCCAAATGCGGGTTGCCGCGGCCGACAGCGCGAATTTGCCCGATTTCAAGGAATCTGTGCCCCTATAATTGACTTCCGGGGCCTTGATCCGTATAAGCCCGCGCACGTCCGGTCATGGAGCCTGCATTTGCGGGACAAGTCCGTTCGCCATAATCAACAACGCTCCTTGCTATTGAAGCAAAGCTCAAGAAGGGCCGCACTCCGCGGTGTTTAAATAAATGAAGCGTACCTACCAACCATCCAAGCTTGTCCGCAAGCGTCGCCACGGTTTCCGTTCGCGCATGGCTACCAAGGGCGGCCGTGCGGTTCTTTCCGCTCGCCGTAACCGCGGCCGCAAGCGTCTTTCGGCCTAAGGGCCGAAGTGCCCGATAATCCAGGATGGCGGGCAAATTGACGAATGAACGACCAAAAAAGACTGTCGGGCGGCTGAAAAGCCGGCCGCAGTTTCTTGCAGTCCGCGAAGGCGAGAAGCGCAGAGGCGGCTTCTTCCTGATTGAGGTGCTGGACCGCAAGACCGCCGACGCCGATCCCCGCGTTGGATTTACCGTCACCAAAAAACATGGCAACGCGGTGGAGCGCAACCGCATGCGGCGCAGGCTGAAAGAAGCCGTGCGGCTTCATGCAGGGTTTGCAATGCAGCCCGGACACGACTATGTGGTTGTCGCGCGGCGCGATGTGCTGACCGCGCCTTTCGAAAAACTGGCAAGCGAACTCGTAAGCCGCGTCGAAAACAGGCCGAAACATCGGCGGTCCGAAACGGATCGCTCCAGGAAAGTATGATGGAAAACAACCGCAATTACTTCATAGCAATTGCACTGTCCGTGCTGATTGTTCTCGGCTGGCAGTTTTTCTACATGAACCCGCGCCTCGAAGCGCAGCGCCAGGCTGAACAGGCCGCCAAGGCTCATCAGCAGGCGCAGCAGGCCCAGACGACGCAGTCGCCCGCAGCGGGTGCTGCCGTGAACGGTTCGTTGCCGGCAGGCGGTCAGACGGCGCCGGCGGTCCTCACCCTCGAGCAGTCGGTCGCCAAGACCGCTTCGTCGCGCGTCATCATCGACACGCCGGCCCTTGCCGGCTCCATCAACCTGGAAGGCGCGCGTTTCGACGACCTCCAGCTCAAGGCCTACCACGAGACCGTCGACAAGAGCAGCCCGATCATCACGCTGTTCAGCCCGGCCGACACCAAGAACGGCTACTTTACGGAACTCGGCTATGTCGGCAGCGATGCCACGGGCGCCGTTCCAGGCCCTTCAACGATTTGGACGCTCGCAAGCGGCGACAAGCTGACCGACAAGACGCCGGTGACGCTGTCCTACACCAACGACAAGGGCATTACCTTCAGCCGCACGATCTCCGTCGACGATCGCTACATGTTCACGATCACCGACAAGATCGCCAATGCCAGCCAGGCTCCAGTTTCTCTGTCGAGCTATGGCCGCGTCACTCGCTACAACAAGCCTGAAACGCCGTCGGCCTACGTCCTGCACGAAGGCTTCATCGGCGTCATTGGCGATGACGGCCTGATCGAGACGAAATATGCGTCGACCGAAAAGGAAGCCACGACGCCTGCCAAGGCGACCGGCGGCTGGCTCGGCATGACGGACAAGTATTGGGCTGCAACCATCGTGCCGCCACAGTCGACCGCTTATGACGCCCGCTTCTCGCACTTCGCGGATGGCACGCCGCGTTACCAGGCAGACTACAAGCAGGATGCGATCACGGTCGCTCCCAGCCAGTCGATCGAGCTGAAGAACCTCGTCTTCGCCGGCGCCAAGGAAGTTCCGGTCATCGACCGCTACGAGACCAGCTATTCGATCCCGCGTTTCGACCGCCTGATCGATTGGGGCTGGTTCTATTTCATCACCAAGCCGATGTTCAAGCTGATGGATTTCTTCTTCCGCTACTTCGGCAATTTCGGCGTCGCGATCCTCTGCACCACCATCGTGGTCAAGGCGCTGTTCTTCCCGCTCGCCAGCCGGCAATACGCTTCGATGGCGAACATGAAGCGCGTGCAGCCGAAGATGGAAGAGCTGAAGGCCAAGTTCGGCGACGACCGCATGGCCCTGCAGCAGGCGACCATGCAGCTCTACAAGGAAGAGAAGATCAACCCGATCGCCGGCTGCTGGCCAGTGCTTTTGCAGATCCCGATCTTCTTCTCGCTCTACAAGGTGATCTACATCACCATCGAGATGCGCCATGCGCCGTTCTTCGGCTGGATTCAGGACCTTTCCGCTCCCGATCCGACCTCGATCGTCAACCTCTTCGGCCTGCTGCCGTTTGCGGCTCCGACCTTCCTGCATCTCGGCGTCTGGCCGCTGATCATGGGCGTCACCATGTTCTTCCAGATGCGCATGAACCCGACGCCGCCGGACCCGACCCAGGCGATGATCTTCAACTGGATGCCGCTGGTGTTCATGTTCATGCTGGCAAGCTTCCCGGCCGGCCTCGTGATCTACTGGGCCTGGAACAACACGCTCTCGGTCATCCAGCAGTCGATCATCATGAAGCGCCACGGCGTGAAGGTGGAACTCTTCGACAATCTGAAGGGCCTCTTCAAACGAAAACCGGCACCATCGAAATGACGAAAAGCCCCGCTTCGGCGGGGCTTTTCTTTTGCGGCAGTTGTTTCGCGCTTTCTTTCAGCTCTTCCGTTCCGGGGCGAGATTCTTGCGGAAGAATTCGAGGATATTCGCATCGAGCGACCTGTGAAACGCAGCCCGGTCAAATCCAGCCTGATCCGTACAGATCTCCGGCTGGGACCCGGCCAAGCCCGCCGAGCATGGCGCCAGAAAGGCGAAATGGGCCGAACCGGGCACGACGTGGAAGTCCGGCTTGTCAGGCAGATTGACCGCCAGTGCTGCGACATTTTCCGGCAGCACGCCATCACCGCCATGTTCTGACCCCCAGAGCTGGATCGGAGCGCCGACCGCCTTCAGGCTTTCCTTTGTCGAAAAGAAGCTCAGCGGATCGGCAAGGACGAAGGCCTTTATGCGCGGATCACGAGCGAGCGGCTCGGCCGGTATTTCGTTGCGGCGGATCTCGCCGCAGATCGGAGCAGGCTCCGGACAGGGAACCGTGGCGTCGTGAAAGTCGGGGACCGCGCCTGCAAGCACCAGGCCGGTATAGCCGCCACGCGAGAAGCCGAAGAAACCGATGCGATCCGGATCGATTTTTTCCGCCTGCGGCCAGCCGGCAAGCAGGAAATCGATCAGACGCTTAATGTCTCGCGGCCGCTGAAACATGATCGAGATGTCGCCCGATCGGCTGAGATCGGAAAAATTGTCGCCGGGATGGTTGAGCGCCACCACCAGGAAGCCGGCATCGGCCAGTGTCTCTGCCACATCGTGATGATTGAGGGAGCCGCCGCTGTGCCCGTGCGAGATGACGATGAGCGGCAGCTTGCTCCCGGCGATCGGGCAATTGCGGACGGCAGCCACCGTTATCGGTCCAAGCTTCACCTCCTCCGGCGGCGTCGCGCAGGGCGACCAGACGAAGGCGCTCAGGGCCGGATTGTCTGCCGTCGCAGGAACCTGAATGGACGTCAGACCGGCCGCTCGAGCCGATGAGGCAGCCAGACCGAGGGCTAAGAGAATTCCAATCTTCAAGAAACGCATTTTCTTCTCCGGGAACGGGATCAAGGGAGGCAGGGACGAGTGATATCGACACGCCGGCCCTGATGGCCGGCATGTTCCATTCGGAAGTCTGATCTCGAACAGTTCAGGCTACGATGTGACGGAGCGGGATCAGCAGATCGGTGGCTATTTCGTGCTCCATCACCTTGGCCGGATGGTTGAGGTAGAGCTCGATTATCGGGCGGTCGTCAGGCTCGTAACCGCTCTGCGGCAGCCAGCCGCCGAAGAGCGTCTGAAAGGTCGGGGAAATAAGGGTATATGAACCCATGAGCCGATAGCAGGCGTAGAGGCCGCCGGGCAGATCACGCTGCTCCAGTCCCTCGGACGCGACATCGTCCGGCGGGAGTATGACAGCGGCGAAATACCAGAATCCCGCCCCCTGTTCGGGATCGCCGGAGCCGATGCCGATACGTGTCATGTCATGCCAGGCACGCCCGCGCTCGGCCAGCCTTTGCGCAAGTCGGCGATAGGTGTGCGGTATCGTCTGCGCCGGCCCTTCGTGACGCAATCCAAAGAGTGTTGCGGGAGGTCGGTCATCGACCGTAACGGTGGGCAGATTTGCAGTGATCGCCTGCTGTTGCAGCTGGAATGCGGTCGGGGTGAGGCCGGTCATGCCGCGAAAGGCGCGGGCGAAGCTCTGCGAGCTGTCGTAGCCTGCCTCCAGCGCCGTCTCGGTGACCGAGGCCGGACTCGTGGCCAATTGATTTGCGGCCTGCGCAAGCCGTACCCTGCGGATCGTGGCGGCTACGCTTTCGCCTGTCATCGCCCGATAGAGCCTATGAAAATGGAACGGCGAGAAATGGGCGACCGCCGCCAGGCTTTCGACGGAATGGGATGCTGCGGGATCGACCATGATCGCCTCGATGACCCGGGCAATGCGCCGACGATAGTTTTGTTCTGTAGCGGCTTTCATGGCATCGAGCCTTAGCACGACTTGTGCGGCGCCGTGGTGCAGCAATTGCGGATTTTACGGGATCACCATCTGCTGCAGATCAAAATTCCGATCTAAGTCGACGGTTTAGGAGAGTTCAGCCGCGGAGGGTCGGATCATTCCACCGCCCCGCCAGGAAGCTGCGGGCATCGGCGAGAATCTGCCTGTATTCGGGCTTGAACGGAGCAGCGAGCTGTTTTTCGAGATCCCCGAGCAAACCGTTCAATACCGCGCATTCGGCAGGGCTTTCGAAACACAATTTGTCGGGGGTGTGCGTTGCCTTCGGATCGGACCAGCGGGAAAGAAGCTCGAATAGAACGACGGCTTCCTTCGCATCGAGGCGTATTTCTGCGATATCGTCGTCTTTCGAGGCATCCTGCTCCATGCGCGCAGCATGACAGGGTCCGTGCAGGTCCGCAACATGGCACACACATCGATCAAAACTTGACTTTCATGGGCAAAACCCCGAAGCCAGACCATCAAACCAAGCAAAAGACTGAGCAAATGGCAGATCAGACGACAAAAGACGACAAGCCGCTTTTCGGGCGTCCGTGGATCTTCATCCGCGGCGTGCCGTCGATGAAATTTCTGCCGCCGGAAGGGCCGCCGGAAATTGCCTTTGCCGGCCGCTCCAATGTCGGCAAGTCGTCGCTGATCAATGCCCTTGTCGGGCATAAGGGGCTGGCGCGTACCTCTAACACGCCGGGGCGCACGCAGGAGCTCAACTATTTCGTTCCCGACGGCTTTTCCGGCGAGGGTGGCGATCTGCCGCCGATGGCTCTGGTAGACATGCCCGGCTATGGCTATGCCGAAGCACCCAAGGATCAGGTGGATGCCTGGACGAAGCTGGTATTCGACTATCTGCGCGGACGCACCACGCTGAAGCGCGTCTATGTGCTGATCGACAGCCGCCACGGTATCAAGAAGAACGACGCGGAGGTCCTGGATCTGCTCGACAAGGCCGCCGTTTCCTATCAGATCGTGCTCACCAAGACCGACAAGATCAAGGAAGCAGGCATACCGAAGCTGCTCGCCGACACAGCCGAAAAAATCCGCAAGCGCCCGGCTGCCTATCCCGGCATCCTCGCCACCTCCTCGGAAAAGGGCGTCGGACTTCAGGAGTTGCGCGAGGCGATCGGGCTGACGGTCGGCATCCAGGTCTGAGGACCCTCCGATACAATGAGGCCGCCGCCCCCGACCCCGCATAAGGCGACGGCGGCCGTGTTGCCGCTAAGGATTACATCTTCGGCAACAACACCTTGTCGACCACATGGATCACGCCGTTCGACTGCTTGACGTCGGCGATGGTGATGTGAGCGGTGCCGCCGGCCTCATCGGTCAACGTCAGCTTGCCGCCCTTCTCCATGGCCTTGATCGTGCAGCCGCCGACCGTTTTCAGATCGTATTCGCCGCCCTTGCTCATTGCCCATTTCTTGATGGTGGCAGCCATGTCGTCACCAGCGACGACATGGCAGGTCAGGATCTTGACCAGCTTTTCCTTGTTTTCCGGCTTCAGCAGCGTTTCGACCGTGCCCGCCGGCAGTTGCTTGAAGGCTTCATTGGTCGGCGCGAAGACGGTGAAAGGGCCTTTACCCTCAAGGGTATCAACGAGGCCGGCCGCCTTGACGGCTGCGACCAGCGTCGTGTGATCCTTGGAGTTCACGGCATTCTGGATGATGTTCTTGCTGGCATACATCGCAGCGCCGCCCACCATCGGGTCCTTGGCATAGGCAATGCTGCTTGCGGCTGACAGCAATGCGGCAGCGGCGGCAATGCGAAATACGGTCTTGATCATAACGTCTCCTCTTCCTCTCTGTTGCCCCGATCAGGCGGGGTCGGAAGAAGATACGGAGCACGCGGATAAAGAGTTTCAGCCGCGATCGTTTTTCGCGAGCCGAAATTCCTCAGGGCAAATGGATCGTGCCGGAAGCGACGACATCGCCTGTCGGTTTGCCGGTCGGCGAGCCGCCAAAGGGCTCGACACTAACGGCGATGATGGCGCCTTCAGTCAATTTGGCGTGAAGTTCCGGCGACAAGACGATTTCGCCATCGCCGGTCGGTGGGAGGATGCCCAATGCCTCGGCGGGATCGCTGCCGCGAATCAGCCAGAGCTCCAGCGATTTCTCCTCGGGCTTGCCGGCGGCGACCGGCGTAATTTTCAGACGCCCGTTGGCGACGTCGTAATTGGCGAGGAGATTGAACGGACTGTTCTGGCCGGAAAGGGATGCGGTGAGTTGCTTGCCGGGGCTCGTGCGCAAGCCGCCTTCATTCGTGATGGCGAAGACGAGCACACCGGCGGCCAGGAACAGCGAACCGAAGGCGACCGAGCGCCAGACTAAAAGGGAATTCCAGAGCTGAGCACCGAAGGCCGCATCACCGAAAATGCGCTTCTCGATCTTCGGATAGACCGAAGGGGATGGCGCCACCGCCTCATATTCCTCGTTGAATTCCGAAAGGTTCTGCTCCCAGC
Organism: Rhizobium sp. ZPR4; assembly: GCF_040215725.1. Classification (NCBI taxonomy): domain Bacteria; kingdom Pseudomonadati; phylum Pseudomonadota; class Alphaproteobacteria; order Hyphomicrobiales; family Rhizobiaceae; genus Rhizobium; species Rhizobium sp. ZPR4. The sequence continues at coordinate 70,646 of NZ_CP157967.1, read as the reverse complement.
GGCTGACAATCGCGGCAAACTGGCGGTCGCTGCGCATACGGCGCTCAACCTTCTGCCGGTCCTCCAGTGAGAGCACGCCAAGCACATATTCTCCGGCCAGGACTTCATCGCGGGAGCGGCCTCCCTTGCTTTGATCGGGCGTACTCATCGGTCCATGCACTCTCTCAGTCTAATCAGGCTTCGGCGCAGCCAGGTGCGCATAGTATTCAGTGGCACAGCGTGTTGGTCGGCGAGCTCCTGGTAGCTCAAGCCCTCGACATAGGCGCTGCGAACAGCCCGCGCGCGATCAGCTTCCAACTCTTCCATGCACCTGTCAATCCGCCTTCCCTCTCCCTTCACGATTGCTTGTGCTTCGGGGCCGGGTTCCAGGTCGGCGAGATCGTAAGCGCTGTCTATTTCGTCGGCTACGGGCTTGCGGGCTCGGATGAAATCGATGGCGCGATTGCGCGCGATCGTCATCAGCCAGGCCATTGCCGGCCCTTCCGCAACAGCAAATTGCTCGGCCCGCTGCCAGACCTTGATATAGACCTCCTGCAAAACCTCCTCCGCATCCGCCTTGTTGCCAACGATACGCAGGCAAACACCCAGGAGTTTCGGGCTGGTGCGCTTGTAGAGTGCAGCAAAGGCTTTCTGATCGCGCATGGCGATGCGGCCGATCAGCGCTTCCGTCTCCTCGCTCGCCATCCAAATCCCCGGGGTGCGACGCCTGCACCATCTTTAGAAGAAAACTTCGCTTCGGCAAACGTGTCTACGCCATCAATTTCGGCGACGCTAATGTGACATAGCGTCAACTAAAGCGCAGCGCGATCTTTCAGATATGCTTTTCGCGCTTTAGGTCTTTGATTTTACGCATGTCGTTGCCGCAAAACCGCTGCAGACTTTTGTGCGACATGCTTTAATCCCGAGATCATTATTCCCTCTGTCAAAAACTTGAGATAAAAGGCCGCGATCAATTCCGAAGGGTGCACCATGTCCGAAGCCCAAAGCGAACTCCAAGCCAACCTGCTCGCACAGGCGCTGCCCTACATGCAGCGTTATGAAAACAAGACCATCGTCGTGAAATACGGTGGCCATGCCATGGGCAATGTCGAACTCGGCAAGGCCTTTGCCGCCGACATCGCCCTACTGAAGCAGTCGGGCGTCAACCCGATCGTCGTTCACGGCGGCGGCCCGCAGATCGGCGCCATGCTGACGAAGATGGGCATCGAATCGAAATTCGAAGGCGGCCTCCGCGTTACCGACCAGAAGACGGTAGAGATCGTTGAAATGGTGCTCGCCGGCTCGATCAACAAGGAAATCGTCGCGCTGATCAACCAGACCGGCGAATGGGCGATCGGCCTTTGCGGCAAGGACGGGAACATGGTCTTCGCCGAAAAGGCGCACAAGACCATCAAGGACCCGGATTCGAACATCGAGCGCGTGCTCGATCTCGGCTTCGTCGGCGAAGTGGTCGAAGTCGACCGCACGCTGCTCGACCTGCTCGCCAAGTCCGAGATGATCCCGGTCATTGCCCCGGTTGCTCCCGGCCGTGACGGCGCGACCTACAACATCAACGCCGACACCTTTGCCGGCGCGATCGCCGGCGCGCTCAGCGCCACGCGCCTGCTCTTCCTGACGGATGTCCCTGGTGTCCTCGACAAACAGGGCCAACTCATCAAGGAGCTTTCCGTCGCCCAGGCGCATGCGCTGATCGCCGACGGCACGATTTCCGGCGGCATGATCCCGAAGGTCGAAACCTGCATCGACGCCATCAAGGCCGGTGTTCAGGGCGTCGTCATTCTCAACGGCAAGACGGCCCATTCGGTGCTGCTCGAAATCTTCACCGAGCGTGGCGCCGGCACGCTGATCGTCCCTTAAAGGCGGCAGCATCTTAGAGGCTGATCGAAAAGAAATCAGGTGATTCCAATCCGTCGTGATTCCGTTGGGCTGCGAAGCGCAATGGATATCACGATGGAATGGAGCGAAATCCTCCGGCCGCATTGTCAGCGCGAAGCGTTGCGTCATGGCTGCAAACTAGAGCGGTTCAGCTTTTCACGGAATCTCCGAACCGCTCTATCTCTTTGTTTTCACGCAATTCCGGACGGAAAACCGCTGCGCACCTTTCCTGGAATTACTCTAGCGACCAGTTGCGAACTCGGCGTAAGGGGAATTATTCGCGCCTGAAACTGAGAACACCCCTTCCAATTGGATTTCCGGATACCAACGGATTGGGCATCCAGCCCGTGGAGACCTCGAGCGTGTCTCCATCAAGCTTATAGAATCGTTCCTGCTCACTGCCGTTCCAGGCCTCATTCCAACATGAGTCAATCTTTGTGATGAATCTATCCCCCGCTATCCGATAGCGTCCTGTATAGGCCATCATAGTACGGAAAAGGGCCGCCAGTTGCTCATCTGTCGTCCCTGGCTCCCGCGCCTTTGCGGTAACCAGTACCATCATTCGCCCATCCGAGCCGAAAATAAGGTGCCCATTGGGGTGGTCGCCCCACGGTTGACTGCGCTCCCCTGAATCCTGAAGCTCAGTATCAAAGGAAACCAACCGCCAGCAACCGTGGAGCTTGGTGTCGCGCTCAGACATATTCGCTCCCGTAGCAGTTTGCCTCAATGTACTCGCCTGCAGAAGGTAGGGTGTTGCTTCCTGTTATGCTTCAAGCCGGCCGATAGATCGCTTCGGCTTCGCTTTTCAGCATCCCCATGACCGAACGATAGGGCGCCGGCCCATAGCTGATGCGGCTGACGCCCAGCTTTGCCATGGTCTCGTTGTCAGGCGTCGCAGGGCGCACCATGATGTTAACAGGCAGAGGCGAGCGTTCGCAAAGGGCGCCGATGAGATCCGGTTCGACGAGGCCTGGCGCGAAGAAGCCGCTGGCACCGGCTTCGGCAAAGGCATCGGCGCGCTGAAAGGCGTCGTCCAGCAGGAGCTGATGATGCGCCGTATCGCTTTCCTGCAGGAAAAGATCGGTGCGGGCATTGATGAACAGCGGTATCTCGCGGCGATCCGCCATTTCCCGGATGGCGCGGATGCGCGCCGCCTGCGTCTCGATGGGATGAACGCCCTGACCGCCGATCACCTGATCCTCGAAATTGATGCCGATGGCGCCGTGATCCATGATCTTTTCGACATTGGCGGCGACTTCGTCGGGTTCGACGGCGTAACCGCCCTCGAAATCGACCGACAGCGGCAATGGGCTCGTCACCGAAATCAGCCGGGCGGTGACCGCCAGCAATGATAACGGAATGGCCTGGCCGTCGCCGAAGCCATTGGCGGCCGCAACCGACCAGCTTCCCGTCGCCAGCGCCTTGGCGCCGGCCTCCGTCACGGCCTTGGCCGAACCTGCATCCCAAATGTTGAAAAGTATCAGCGGCTCGCCCTTCTTGTGCAGCCGCGCAAATTCCTGCGCCTTTTCCACCTGACTCATCGCATCCCCTCCGAAAAGCCCGGCCGGGTGATTTCTCCTCCGCGACCCAAGAGAGCGTAAGCTCTCCCTCACATGGCAAATAGAGCAAAACCCCGGAAATCAATTGTAAAATCATAGCCGGCATTGGATCGCACGGCAATCTCCCCAAAATGGCTGAGATGCCGCAGCATGATTATTCCCCTTCCCCCGCCCGGAGCGGGCGTGTCATAAGACAGGCATGAACCAGACAAAAACACTATCCGAGCCTTCAGATTTCGCCGACATCCGCGATTGGGTGTTCGATCTCGACAACACGCTCTACCCGCATCATGTCGATCTCTTCGCACAGATCGACAAGAACATGACGGCTTACGTCTCGGCCCTCTTGCAGATGGAGCGCGAAGACGCCCGCAAGCTGCAGAAGCAATATTACCTCGATCACGGCACGACCCTGCAGGGTTTGATGATCCATCACGGCATCGACCCCAACGACTTTCTGGAGAAGGCGCACGCGATCGACTATTCGGCACTGACGCCGCAGCCGGAGCTGGCGGCCGCCATCAAGGCGCTGCCGGGGCGCAAGTTCATCTTCACCAATGGCAGCGTCAAGCATGCCCAGGCGACAGCCGGCGCGCTCGGCATCCTCGACGGCTTCGACGATATTTTCGATATCGTTGCGGCAGACTACGTGCCGAAGCCCGCCGGCACGACATACGACAAGTTCATGAGCCTCCATCGCGTCGATACGAAGAAGGCCGTCATGTTCGAGGATCTGCCGCGCAATCTCACCGTGCCCAAGGCGCTCGGCATGAAGACGGTGCTGCTCGTGCCGCAGAATCTCGAGACGGCGGTCGTCGAATGGTGGGAGCGCACGACCGGCGAGGACGATCACATCGACTACGTGACCGACGACCTTACCGCCTTCCTGAAGGCACTGATTTAACCATTCATTAGAACGGGGTTACCAAAGTTTCATCCGCCTTACAGAGGTTTAATTGGTCGTTTTCGACCGCCAGCCGTATCGTTTGACCATTCCTCGACACGAAAGGAAAAGCGATGAACGGGAAAAAACTTCTTCTGGCTGGACTTTCCGCAACCCTGCTTCTCAGCGGTGCCGCGCAGGTAGCGCTTGCCGCCTCGCATGATGGCGACGGTGAGGGCAGGCATCATCACGGCCGCTGGCACAGACCACATATTTCGCCTGAAGTCCTTTACGTGCGCATGCTGAAGGAATTCGGCAATCCCGGTGATACGAAGCTCACCAAGGATGAAGTCAAGGCTGGCGTCGACAAGATCTTCGACCAGATCGACGTCAACCATGACGGCGAAATCACCCCCGGCGAATATCGCACCTACCGCCAGGAACAAATGAAGCAGTGGCGAGCCGAACACGCCAAGGCCGATGGTGATCAGGCTCAAAACGGCCAGGCACAGGGCGGCGACCAGGCTCAAGGCAATCAAGCTCAAGGCAATCAGGCGCAGGACAATCAGGCCCCGGCCGACCAGTCCAAGAGCGACCAGGCTCAAAACGACAATGACAACGACAAGGGCGGCGAAGGCCATCGCCACCACCGTCCACATGGCCGCTTCATGCATGAAGGTGGCTTCATGCGCGGTGCGATGATCTTCCGTTTTGCCGATACCGACCAAAGTGGCCAGATCAGCAAGAAGGAAGCCGAAGACGCCATGAACAAGATCTTCGACCGGCTGGACCGCAATCACGACGGTGTGGTCAACCTGGACGACATACCTGGCCGTCCGCTGCTGTAAACCAACAGTCCCATGAACAGAAGCCCGCCTCGCCCATGCGACGGTGGGCTTTTCGTTGTCAGTGGCCGTTATCGTGCTCGTAGAAGTCGGTGACGATCTTCCACGCCTCGTCGGCGGTATCGACGAAGCTGATGAGGTTCACATCGTCGGGCGCGATGGTGCCGAACTCGGCCAGCGCGTCGAAATTGATGATGCTGCGCCAGAATTTTTCGCCGAAGAGAATGAGCGGCAGGCGCTCCATGCGGCCGGTCTGGATCAAGGTCAGGCACTCGAACAATTCGTCGAGCGTGCCGAAGCCGCCGGGAAATACCGCGATCGCCTTGGCGCGCACCATGAAGTGCATCTTGCGGATCGCGAAATAATGGAAATTGAAGCTGAGTTCCGGCGTCACATAGGCGTTCGGCGCCTGCTCGTGCGGCAGAACGATATTGAGGCCGATCGACGGTGCACCTTCCTCGGCCGCACCGCGATTGCCCGCTTCCATTACGCCCGGGCCGCCGCCGGTGACGACGACGTATTCATGATAATCAAAGCCAGCGGAATAACGGGAGCAGAGCCGGGCGAACTTGCGGGCTTCCTCGTAATAGACCGATGCTGCTTCGAGATTGGCGCGCTGCATGTCGTTGCGGGCAGCCCAGGCATTGGTGCCGGGGGCAGGAATGCGCGCGCCGCCGAACATGACAACGGTCGACTTGATGCCACGCTCGGTGAGCGACATTTCGGTTTTCAGCAATTCCAGCTGCAGGCGGATCGGCCGCAGTTCCTCACGGCACAGGAAGTCCTCATCCGCATAGGCAAGACGGTAGGAGGGCGACATGGACTGCGGCGTGCGCGGCACGGATTCGGCTCGCTGCTTGTCCGCCGAGCTCGTCTTCAACGGGTCCCAAACCCCATCCTTACGCCGCAGCCTGCCGTTCTTCGCCTTGCTCATTTCTTCATGCCTTTCAAATCGATCATGACGGGCCGTTTCCGTCCGCAAACAGAAATAGCCAAGCTCTTGCATATGCCCCTACAACGCCTTGAATCCAAGCTCAATCGGCGCGGAAAAGACATTCCATTTTCGGCATCCATGCTATAGGACCAATCGACCGCTTCCGGACCTTTATCCGGAAATCACGATAGGCCCTGACGTTGTAAGGAATTCCCATGAGCGCTACCGACCTCGCCTCCCTCGAAAAGTCCATCGAGGCTGCCTTCGACAATCGCGACAATGTGAACACGTCGACGCGCGGCGAAGTCCGCGATGCCGTCGAAACGGCGCTCAATCTTCTCGATAGCGGCAAGGTTCGCGTGGCAGAGCGCGGTGCCGATGGCAACTGGACCGTCAACCAGTGGCTCAAGAAAGCGGTTCTGCTCTCCTTCCGTCTGAACGACATGAAAATCGTCGAAGGCGGCTCCGGCGGCGCCACCTGGTGGGACAAGGTTCCCTCGAAGTTCGAAGGCTGGGGTGAGAACCGCTTCCGCGAAGCCGGCTTCCGCGCCGTACCGAACGCCGTAGTGCGTCACTCCGCCTATATCGCTCCGAACGCCATCCTGATGCCGTCCTTCGTCAATCTCGGCGCCTATGTCGGCGAAGGCACAATGGTCGACACCTGGGCGACGGTCGGTTCCTGCGCCCAGATCGGCAAGCATGTGCATCTTTCCGGCGGCGTCGGCATCGGCGGCGTGCTGGAGCCGATGCAGGCCGGCCCAACGATCATCGAAGACAATTGCTTCATCGGCGCCCGCTCCGAAGTCGTCGAAGGCTGCATCATCCGTGAAGGCTCCGTGCTCGGCATGGGCGTCTTCATCGGCAAGTCGACCAAGATCGTCGATCGCGCCACCGGCGAGATCACCTATGGCGAAGTGCCGCCCTATTCCGTCGTCGTCGCCGGCGCGCTGCCGAGCGGCAACACCATGGCAAACGGCCAGCCGGCTCCGAGCCTCTATTGCGCCGTCATCGTCAAGCGCGTCGACGAAAAGACCCGTTCGAAGACCGGCATCAACGAGCTGCTGCGCGACTGATTTTGATTTTTTTGGAAGCGCGGTTGCCATATCGCGCTTCCCTCATGCTTGCCGGGTGAGCATGCCTGTGCAATTGCTGGAATCGCGGCAAGGATTTTCGACTCATCGCCGATCCTTTGCCATCGCTTTGCCATTTCCCGCCGGATAAGTTGCCTCCGATGACCGTTGCGAATCCCATTGCGAATCTGCAGACCCTAATCCGCTGCGCCTCCGTCACGCCGGCCGAGGGCGGTGCGCTGACTGCGCTTGCCGACATGCTGCAGCCGCTCGGCTTCAAGATCGAGCGCATGACCGCGACCGAGCCGGGAACGCCCGATATCGAAAACCTCTATGCGCGGCTTGGCGCGGATGGGCCGCATCTGATGTTTGCCGGCCATACGGACGTGGTGCCCGTCGGCGATGCCGCCTCGTGGAGCCACCCGCCCTTTGCCGCCGAGATCGCAGATGGCGAGCTTTTCGGCCGTGGCGCCGTCGATATGAAGGGTGGCATTGCCTGCTTCGTGGCCGCTGTCGCGCGTCATATCGAAAAGCACGGCAAGCCTGCCGGTTCGATTTCCTTCCTGATCACCGGCGACGAAGAGGGACCGGCGATCAACGGCACTGTGAAGCTGCTGCAATGGGCGGCCGAGCGTGGCGAGACATGGGATGCATCGCTTGTCGGCGAGCCGACCAACCCCGACCGGCTTGGCGACATGATCAAGATCGGCCGCCGCGGTTCTATCTCCGGCACCATTGCCGTTCATGGCGTTCAAGGCCACGCCGCCTATCCGCACCTCGCCGACAATCCGGTGCGCAGCATCATCAAACTGACGGAAGCGCTGCTCGATCCGCCCTTCGACGCCGGTACGGATAATTTCCAGCCGTCGAACCTCGAAGTGACGACGATTGATGTCGGCAATGCCGCTACCAACGTCATCCCTGCCAAGGCGACCGCCACCTTCAACATCCGCTTCAACGATACCTGGACGGCCGACACGCTGAAGGCGGAAATCCTGGCCCGCCTGGATGCGGCTGCGGCCGACCAGACGCTGCGCCCCGGGCGTGCACCGGCGAAATATGACATCGTCTGGTCGGAGCGTCCGAGCCAGGTGTTCCTGACGCGCAACAACGCGCTGATCGCCTCGCTCTCCGCGGCCGTCGAGAACGTCACCGGTCACAGGCCGGCGCTTTCGACCACCGGCGGCACGTCCGATGCCCGCTATATCAAGGACTACTGCCCCGTTGTGGAATTCGGCCTCGTCGGCCAGACCATGCATATGGTCGACGAACGGGTGGCACTCTCGGATCTCGAAACGCTGACCGGGATCTACCAGACTTTCATACAGCGCTGGTTCGAGAATGCCGACCTTTAGGGAAGTCCAATATTATCTGTCCGGCCTCTGGCTGCTGATCCGCATGGATGCGCGCGGCTTCCAGTATCTGGACATAACGGATCGGGGCATGATGCGCTCCTTCTGGGCGATTTTTTGGAGCCTGCCGTCGATCGGCATTTCCTGGCTGTGGTGGCAGAAGGCCTATCTGACCGCCATGCCGCCGGAGACATCGACAGGTCTTGCTTTCTTCCTGCGCCTGGCCTTAGTCGAGTTTGCGAACTGGTTGATCCCGCTCGTTCTCGCTGGCGTACTGCTGCTGATTTTCCGCTTCGGCGACAAATTCACGCCGATCGTGGTCGTGGTGAACTGGCTGGGTGTGCCGACATCCTATCTGAATGCGCTGCTCATCGCCTTGATCGCCTTCATTCCCGGCTCTAGCGGCCTGGTGGCGTTGCTATGGCTGGCACTGATGATGGCGATCATCTTTTCTCTGGCGCGCATGCTCAGAATGATCTGCGGCACGCATCCGCTCTTCATCGGCACGCTGACGCTGGTGCTGCTCATTCCGACCATGCTGCTGACGGACTTCCTGCAGCGCTTCCTCGGCGTCTATCCGCCGGGCTAAGGCGGTCGCGTTCTAGAGCAACTCCAGGAAAAGTGCGCAGCGGTTTTCCGACCGGAATTGCGTGAAAACAAAGAGATAGAGCGGTTCAGAGATTCCGTGAAAAGCCGAACCGCTCTAGCGGCTGACGATTTCGCCGTCTTCCTTGGTAAAAGGGCCGATATCCGGGTTCGGCAAAATATCGAGCACAAGTTCGGACGGGCGGCAGAGGCGCACGCCTTTCTCTGTCACAACGATCGGGCGATTGATCAGGATCGGGTGCTCGATCATCCAATCAAGCAGCTGGTCATCCGTGAGACCAGGATCGCCGAGACCAAGCTCGTCATAAGGCGTTCCCTTTTCCCTCAGAACATCACGCACGGTCAGACCCATGGCGGCGATGAGCTCCACCAGTTGCCCGCGGCTGGGCGGCGTCTTCAGATATTCGATAACGACAGGCTCTTCACCGGACTGGCGGACATCGCCAGCGTGTTGCGCGATGTACCGCAGGCGGGGTTATGATAGATCGTCACCGTCATCGACATTCTCTCCCTCGCCGCCGGGCAGACCGGCGCCGTCGCGATAGTCCACCCGCATGAAATAGAGGCCATCGGGCGGTGCGACCGGACCGCAGGCCTTGCGATCTCGCGCCTCAAGCGCTGCGCGCACGTCGTCGGGCGTCAACTTGCCCTCGCCCGCGAGCTTCAATGTTCCGGCGAACGAGCGGATCTGGTTGTGCAGGAAGCTCTGCGCCGTGGCGCGGATTTCGATCAACTCGCCGCTGCGCGTTACGTCCAGCCGGTCGAGCGTGCGCACCGGGCTGTTTGCCTGGCAATGCGCCGAGCGGAAGGTGGTGAAATCATGCAGGCCGACGAGGGTCTGGGCGGCCGCATGCATGACCTCGTGGTCCATATCCTTCGGCACCCACCAGGCGCGCCCGGCGTCAAGCGCAAGAGGGGCGCGGCGGGCGATGATGCGATAGAGATAATGACGGCGGATGGCCGAGAAGCGCGCGTCAAAGCTTTGGTCGACCTCGACGATATCGAGAATGGCGACCCGATCCCCTGCAAGCCGTAGATGAGCGTTCAGCGCATTACGCAGCGTATAGACCTTCCATTCCTTGGAGAGGTCGGCATGCATGACCTGACCCATGGCATGCACGCCAGAATCGGTGCGTCCCGCGCCACGGATTGAAACCGTCTCACCCGTCAAGGACAGGATGGCGCTTTCGATCGCGCCCTGCACGGAAGGGCCATTCTCCTGACGCTGCCAGCCGACATAAGGAATGCCGTCATATTCGACAGTCATTTTGTAGCGCGGCATCAGGCTTGCTCCGATGCGAGCACGGTGCCGGGCGCAATTGCCGTGCCGCGCAGGAAATCAGCTGCCGCCAGCGGCTTGCCGCCGGCCTTCTGCAGCTTCGTGAGCCTTACGGCGCCGGAGGCGCAGGCAATGACGAGATCATCCGTCAGCACCTGGCCGGAGGCTCCATTGCCTTCTGCCAATTCAGAGCCTAGCACTTTGATGCGCTCGGAACGGCCGGCAATTTCGGCTTCGAACCAGGCGCCAGGAAACGGCGATAGGCCGCGAATGTGATTGTGGACATCGGCCGCCGGCTTGCCGAAATCGATGCGCGTTTCGGCTTTATCGATCTTCGCGGCATACAGAACACCTTCTGACGGCTGTACGGTCAGAGGCAGTTCATCATGCTCCAGCTTGTCCATGGCCTCGGCCATGGCTTTGGCGCCCACGAGCATCAGCCTGTCATGCAGTTCTCCCGCAGTCATGGTGTCGCCAATCTCGACCTCGCGTGTCAACGCGACCGGCCCGGTATCGAGCCCCTTGTCCATCTTCATCACCATCATGCCGGTCTTGGCGTCGCCGGCCATGATCGCCCGCTGGATCGGAGCGGCACCGCGCCAGCGCGGCAGCAGCGAGGCATGACCGTTATAGCAGCCAAGGCGGGTGCCTGACAGAATGGCTTCCGGCAACAGTAGGCCATAGGCGACGACGACGGCGACATCGGCCTCCAGATCGCGGAACCGCTGGCGCTCGTCCGGGCCCTTGAAATTGACGGGCGTGAACACTGGCAAGCCTAGCAATTCGGCCGCCTGATGCACCGGCGACTTCTGCAGGTCCAGTCCACGCCGGCCACCGGGACGCGGCGGCTGCGTATAAACGGCACGAACCTTGTGCCCGGCATCGATCAAGGACCGCAGCGTCGGTACGGAGAATTCGGGCGTTCCCATGAAAATGATGTTGAGCGACATGCGATCCATCCGGCTAAGATATCAAACTTGGAGTGACCCGGCAGTGACGGCACATGCCATCGGGGTCGGACGTTAGCCGCCTTCAAACGGGTTTATGAGCTTGAGATCAAGCCCCTCGAAGTCTTTTGTGTTGCGCGTTGCCAATGCCGCGCCGTTGGCAAGGCAGATGGCGGCGATCATGGCGTCCTGCACGGAAATCTGATGGCCCGAACGTTCGCGACGGGCGCGAATGCGGCCCGTCTCGATGGCGGATTTTTGATCGAACCTAAATATCCTACCGTGGAACGACATCAGCAGCGCATTGAAAACCCGTATGTAGCGATCGGATTTTGTACGAAGTAAAAAGCGCTCCGCACCATAGGATTGCTCCATCACCACGACATCACAAAGATAAAATTCACCGTTTGGTCGCGATTTCAGCCAGTTGGCTACATGTTGATCGGGTACAGGTTTTTCCAATTCGGAAATAACGTTCGTGTCGAGGAGGATCATTCAAAGTCCTCGACCGGACGGCCGAAGTCCTTCTTCCGCTCCAACTCGATCTCATCCATGATACGGGCATATTCCGTGGCCGCCGCCGCATCGCCATCGTAGAGAATTGGTCGAAGCATGTCCCAAGCGGACAATCGGGAGCTCTCTGTTTCGCTATTCTCCGCGACCAAGGCTTTCCGCAAGAGCTCTTTCGCTTCGTCCGAAAGACTGCGCCCGGCCTGCTTGGCCCGTTCTGCGATGTCCTGCTTCATCGGCTCGGAAATATCGCGAATCAAAAGGTCACTCATCCACGCCCCCATTTGATATCAGTGATATCATAGGCGTTTCAGGCCGATCTTTCAATGCCGGAGATCAGAGTGCCTTCGACTTGGCAGCCTTGGTGAATTTCTTGATCACCATCTCCCGCTTCAAGCGCGAGATATAGTCGATGAAGAGCACACCGTTCAGGTGGTCGATCTCGTGCTGCACGCAGGTCGCCAGCAGGCCGTCAGCCTCGGTGAGCTGCTCCTTGCCGTCGCGGTCGAGATGTTTGACGGTGACGCGGGCGGGGCGCTCCACTTCGGCATAATAATCCGGAATGGAAAGGCAGCCTTCCTCATAGACCGAACGCTCATCCGACGACGCGACGATCTCCGGATTGATGAAAACCAGCGGCTTCTTTTCTTCACCTTCGCGCGCGACGTCGATGACGAGCATGCGGCGGGGTACGCCGATCTGGATCGCCGCAAGGCCGATGCCCGGCGCGTCATACATGGTTTCCAGCATGTCGTCGGCGAGGCGCTGAGTTTCGGTATCGATCTGCTCGATGGGCTTGGAAGCCTGGCGGAGCAGCGGATCGGGCAAAATGATGAGTGGCTTGATCGTCATGACGTTTCCCTTAACGCATCTTGTCGTGCGATGGAATCGCCAAGATGGCGATGGCGCGGTGTTTTTTCGCCGGCAGCAATCCGAACAGCAGCAGATAGGCTCGAAATTTTGTTCACGGTTTGATCTGGATATTCACAGCAATTTTGCTATGGTGCGAACAAGAACTTCATCAGCGCGCCAGGTTTCATGTCTTTCATCATCTTCGGCCAAGCCATTTCCACGGTCCAGGTTCTGACCAGCCTCGTCATTCTGCTTGCGATCGCAGTGATCGTGCTTTTCGTCCGGGGCAAGGCACGCGCGGAAGACGATGCGCTCGACGCCGAGCATACGATGGCAGCGCTGCTGCGGTCGCAGGCGGAGATGCAGGGGCGGCTCGCCACCATGGCCGAAGTATTCGGCTCCAGGCAGGCCGAGCTTAATCAGGCCATCGGCCAGCGTCTCGACGGCATGTCGCAGCGGGTGACGGCGACGATCGGCGAACAGACGCGCTCGACGCATGAAAACCTGCGCCGCCTGCAGGAAAGGCTCGCCGTCATCGACGCCGCGCAGACCAATATCCAGACGCTGGCGAAGGATGTCGTCGGCCTGCAGGCCATTCTTTCCAACAAGCAGACGCGCGGCGCCTTCGGCCAGGCACGCATGGAAACCATTGTCGCCGATGGCTTGCCGATGGGCGCCTATGCATTCCAGGCGACGTTGTCGAACGGTTCGCGACCGGACTGCACCGTTCGCATGCCGAACGGTTCGCCGCCGCTTGTCATTGATGCCAAGTTTCCTCTGGAAGCCTGGAACGCCATTCGCGCTGCCGCCAGCCCCGAACATGGCAAAATTGCCGCGCAGCAGTTCCGCCGGGATCTGGAGCTGCATATCCGCGACATCTCGGAGAAATATCTGATTCCCAGCGAGACGCAGGACACGGCGTTTCTCTTCGTGCCGTCCGAGTCGATCTTTGCCGAGATCCACGAGAATTTCGAGGCGATCGTGCAGAAAGCTCAACGCGCCCGCATCGTCATCGTCTCGCCGTCGCTGCTGATGCTGTCGATCCAGGTCATCCAGGCTGTCCTGAAAGACCAGCGCATGCGCGAGCAGGCTCATGTCATCCAGAGCGAGGTGGCGCACCTAATGGACGACCTTTCGCGCCTAGACGAAAGGGTGCGCAAGCTGCAGGGGCATTTCGCCATGGCACAGAAGGATGTCGACATGATCGTCACCTCGGCCGACAAGCTGGCAAGGCGCGGCGAGCGGATAGAGGCGCTGGAATTCGAGGCCGCGAAGGAGCCTGCCAAAGTGCGGCCGGAAGAACGGCCCAAGCCTATCGACAACCGCACGAGCCAACTCAAGCTCAGGGTAGTTGACGAAGACTGATCGCTTCGGCAGTGTCGCGCCCAATCGATGCATGATCCACAAAGACATAAGGCGCCTTCGGGCAGGATCATGCGAGATCAACACCCAGGGCAGGACATCGCATGATCACTATTTTCGGCTCCATCAACATGGACCTCATCGCCACCACGGATCGTTTGCCGAAGCCGGGCGAAACCGTCGTCGGCAACGGCTTTTCCACCGCTGCCGGTGGCAAGGGCGCCAATCAGGCGCTGGCCGCACGCCGCGCCGGCGCAACCGTGCGCATGAGCGGAGCCGTCGGCAATGACGGTTTCGCGGAACCTGCATTGGATCTACTTCAGACGGCCGGCACCGATCTTTCCACCACCCGACGCGTCTCCGAGCCGACGGGTACGGCCCTCATCCTCGTCGGCGGTGACGGCGAGAACATGATCGCCGTCGTTCCGGGTGCCAATGGCACGAATACCGCCGAACACGCAACGGCTGCCGTTGCCGCGCTGAGCCCCGGCGATACGCTGATGCTACAGTTCGAAATCCCGGTCGCCGCCGTCGAAACTGCGCTGAACGCCGCAAAGGCAAAGGGCGTGCGCACCGTGCTCAATCTCGCGCCGCTAATCCCCGAAGCCGCCCGCCTCGGCCGCCTTGCCGATATCGTCATCGCCAACGAGACGGAATTCGAGAGGCTGGCCGGCCAGGACAACATGTCGGCATCCGAGCGCGAAGCGGCACTCGTCCGCCTGCATGGCGAGACCGGCCAGACCCTGATCGTGACACTCGGCGGCGATGGCGTCATCGCCATTCGCGGCGGCGAGCTTTCGCGCGCCAAGGGCCTTGTGATCGAACCGGTGGACACTGTCGGCGCCGGCGATACCTTCTGCGGCTATTTCGCCGCCAGCCTCGACCAAGGCCTCGATTTTCACGCCAGCCTGCGCCGCGCGGCCGTCGCCGGTTCACTCGCCTGCCTGAAGGCGGGTGCGCAGCCCTCAATTCCCGTTGCCAGCGAAGTGGCAGAACGGCTTTAACGGCAACAAATCACAAGCATCCGGAAGCGCAATTAATTAAATTTTTGCGCTTCCATATCATTCTCCTCTGGCCTGGTGCGTATGGCCTTCCGGCCGCGACAGGAATTTAACGGCGGCTCCATGACAGGGCCATCCTGCGCCGACCTTGCATTCGGATAATGTGTATCCGACGCATCGCTTTTTCGAGGAAATGATGTTCATCTTTCGTATGAAGTCGCTTGCGGCCAAGCTGATCTTGGTCACTGGGCTGGCGATCGCACTCGTTTTGCTGGTTTCCAATTTTCTGCTGATTTCCCAGACCCGCGATCGCGTCGAGACGCTGACGATGGATCAGGCGAATACCGAGGCCAAATCCATTTCCAACGAAATCGCCGCCAATGTCGGCGAAATGGCGAGCGCCGCCCGCTCCATGGCCGCCATCATCGGCCGCGGGCACGAGGGTCATACCTTCGACCGCAAGGGCATGATCAATATCCTCAAGGCCAATGTCGAACAGAACGCCTTTGCCTTCGGCAGCTGGTTCTGCGAGCAGCTCGGCGCACTGGATGGCAAGACCACGGAGCTTGCCAACAACAAGGATCAGGGCGTCAACGACAAGGGTGCCTTCACGCCCTACTGGTCGAAGACGAAAGATGGCGGCATCCAGTTCTCGACCTTCGACAATGATTACACGGCGCCCTGGTGGAAGCTTGCCGCCGACAGCGGCAAGGGCGCGATCACGCCGCCCTACCTCGCACAGGGCACCGACGTTCCGACGACCATGAGCTCGATCGCCTATCCCGTCATGTCCGGCGGCAAGCTGATCGGCATTGCAGGCGTCGATATCTCCCTCAATTCACTTTCGACGAAACTGCAGAAGATGCAGCCGTTCGGCACCGGCCGCGTGCTGCTGGTTTCCCAGGACAACAAGTGGCTGGTGGCACCGAGTGCCGACCTGCTGATGAAGGATTATAACGGCTCGGGTGCTGACACGATCAAGGCGGCGCTGACCTCCTCTTCCGCCAGCATCCTGAAAAACCTCGCCGACAATGGCGGCGAGGAATTCGACCGCGTCGTCTATCCTTTCGCCGTTCCGGGTCTCAACGCCACCTGGGTCGTTCTCATCGACGTGCCGCACAGCGCGATCGCAGCGCCTGTACGCGATCAGACCTACATGATGATCGTCGCCGGGCTTTTGGTACTCGCCGCTGTCATGCTCGCTCTCTACGCCGCGGTGCGCGGCTTCGTGCAGACGCCGCTCGCCGGTCTCGTCGCAAGCGTCAATCGCCTGAGCGCCGGCAATTATGCCGAGCCGGTCGCCGGCCAAGCTCGTGCCGACGAAGTGGGTTCAGTCGCCAAGGCTCTGGAAGGCTTCCGCTTCGCGCTTGCCGACACCAAGCGCCTGGAAGGCGAAGCCAATGATCAGCGCCTGGCTGCTGAAGGCGAACGCCGCCGCTCGGAGAGCGAACGCAACGAGAGCGTCACGCTGCAGCGCCATATCGTGAGCATTCTCGGCCAGAGCCTCGCCGAGCTTTCGAAGGGCAATCTTACCCAGCGGATCACGGACGACTTTCCCGGCGAGTACGCCCAGCTCAAGCAGGACTTCAATGCCGCGCTGGCGAGCCTTGAGAACACCGTCCACACGGTCAATGTCAGCGTCGGCAATATCGGCAGCGGCACCGGCGAAATCAGCAACAGCGCATCGGATCTCGCCCGTCGTACCGAACAGCAGGCCGCCAGCCTTGAAGAGACGGCAGCGGCCCTCAACGAGCTGACTGCGCAGGTCAATTCGAGCGCCGAGAACGCCCGTACGGCGGCAAGCAGCGTCAATGCCGCATCGCAGGATGCCGAGCATTCCGGCGAGATCGTGCAGAAGGCCATTTCCTCCATGCACGGCATCGAGCAATCGTCGCAGGAAGTCTCCCGCATCATCGGCGTCATCGACGAGATCGCCTTCCAGACCAATCTCCTGGCGCTCAACGCAGGTGTCGAAGCTGCCCGCGCGGGTGAAGCCGGCAAGGGCTTTGCCGTTGTCGCGCAGGAAGTGCGTGAGCTGGCTCAGCGCTCGGCCAACGCCGCCAAGGAGATCAAGACCCTGATCAATGCCTCGGCCGGACAGGTCAAGGAAGGCGTCGATCTGGTCGGCCGCACGGGCGATGCCCTGCACAAGATCGCCCAGCAGGTGATGGAGATCAACGGCCTGATCCGCCAGATCTCCGCCTCCGCAAGCGAGCAGGCTATTGGCCTCAAGGAAATCAACTCGGCCATGAACCAGATGGATCAGGTGACCCAGCAGAATGCCGCGATGGTCGAGGAGACCACAGCCTCCAGCGTGGCGCTTGCCGAGGAAGCCCAGTCGCTGCGGACGCTCGTTGCGCGCTTCCGCACCGCACGTGCCGTCCAGGAGAATGCCAGCGCATTGCGGGCGACCGCCCAGCAGATGCGGGCTCCGGCAGCGCCGCGCCGAGCAGCGCCCGCCGCTGCAGCACCGGCACGCAAGGCAATTCCGCAGACGCAAGGCGCCAACGCACTCGCCCAGGACGACTGGGAAGAGTTCTGAGCCGATCTTGGCTCGATGAAATACAAAAGGCCGCCGGATCGCTCCGGCGGCCTTTTTCATGGGTCTTGATCAGATGCGGGCGAAGCGCTCCGTCAGCAGCGCGAAGAAGCCATCGGCATCGACGTCGCGCATGACCTTGGCGTTGCGCTTGCGTTCGGTGACATGCCACCAGTCGACGACAGTCATGCCGACGGTCAGTTCCGACGTCACCTCGATCTCGACGTTGCATTCGCGGCCCTTGAAGAGCTCGGGCTTCAGAAGGTAGGCGATAACGGTCGGATCATGCAGCGGACCGCCGTCCGAACCGTACTTCTCGATATCGAAACGCTCGAAGAACTGCAGCATTTCGACCATGGCCTTAGCCGGCGGCGTGCCGACGGCGGCGATGCGCTCGACGCGATCCTTGCGCGTCAGCAGCTTGTGGGTGACGTCGAGCGGCATCATGACGATGGGAACGCCCGAGCGGAACACGACGTCTGCCGCCTCCGGGTCGACATAGATGTTGAACTCGGCCGCCGGCGTGATGTTGCCGCCCTCGAAGAAGCCGCCGCCCATCATGACAAGTTCGCGTACGCGTCCGACGATCTCAGGCGCCTTCTGGAAGGCCATTGCGATGTTGGTCAGCGGGCCGAGCGTGCAGAGCGTGACGGCGCCTTCCGGCTCCTTGCGCAGCGTATCGATGATGAAATCGACGGCGTGGCCCGGCTGCAGCTGCATCGTCGGCTCGGACAGTTCCGGACCGTCCAGCCCGGTCTTGCCATGCACATGCTCCGCCGTCACCAGCTTGCGCTTCAGCGGCGCATCGGCGCCGGCAAACACCTTGACGTCACGGCGATTGCAGAGTTCGCAGACGATGCGGGCATTGCGGCTCGTCAGGCTCAGCGGCACGTTGCCGGCAACCGCCGTAATGCCGAGCACCTCGATCTCCTCGCGGCTGCCGAAGGCGAGAAAGATCGCCGCGGCGTCGTCCTGACCAGGGTCCGTATCGATGATGATTTTTCTAGGTTCGGTCATATCTGTAACTTTCCTCCGGTGCAGATCGACAGGCTTTGTCGCGGGTCCGGTCCGGCTTTGTCAAGCGCTCGCACGCCATCCCGCAAAACGATTCGCCGCCATGGATTTCGATCTCGCAAATGCGAAGACGCCATGGCTTGCACTCACAGGCGCGTACTCCCATATTAGGGACAACCGGGTGCTGAAGATCAGGTCCGGAACGGTCGCTTGACACCCAAGGACTTTGAGACAATGAGCCGGACGACTCCCTTTGCCAGCCCGCTGCTTCTGGGCTTTGATACTATGGAAAAGACGCTTGAGCGGATTTCCAAGGCCAGCGACGGTTACCCTCCCTACAATATCGAACGGATGCATGCGGATCGCCTTTCCGGCGAGCCGGAGCGACTGCGCATCACGCTGGCTGTTGCCGGCTTTTCCGAAGACGAGCTCGATGTCACGACGGAAGAAAACCAGCTGCTGATCCGCGGCCGCCAGATCGAGCAGGGCGAGCGCGACTATCTCTATCGCGGTATTGCGGCCCGGCAGTTTCAGCGCGTTTTCGTTCTTGCCGACGGCATGCAGGTGCTCGGTGCCGCGCTCAAGAACGGCCTGCTCTCCGTCGATCTCATTCGGCCGGAACCCGACCGTATAGTAAAGAAAATTAACATTTCGGTCTCACAGTAGCACAACGGCCTGGAGCCGGATGACTTTAGGCCGAATCGGCCTGAAGTCTGAATCGGCTCTAGAATCAAAGAACTAGAGCACGACGTCGCCCGAAAGCCATCCACACTTTTCGGCATCATGCTCTGGAGCCGTTGGTCCCTCATACTGGAGGTACGAGCATGTTGTTGAAAGAAGCTACCGCCCGCCTGACCCCATCCGAACTTGCCAATATCGGCACCGGTGAGGTCGCCTACATCAGAAAAATGGATTGGTCCGAAGTATCCCGCTGCTTCCCGGAAGCGCCCGATATCGATCCGGATGTCGATCTATGGGCGCTTTTCGGCGCCGACGGCACCCCGATCCTCTTGACGGACAATCGCTCCAGCACCTTCTATCGTGCTGCCGAAGACGAATTGAAGACGGTCAGCCTGCACTGACCATGAGCGTCGCCCGACGGTGAAAGTCACCGTCCGCAAGGACCGCATCGAACCGGCCCCACCTGGCAACGCATGCGCATGATCCAGACCGCCCAAAGCGGCGGTCCTGACGGGATGATGCGAATATTTCAATCTGAAATTCTCGCCCGTAACCGGAGCGATCAGACCCTCTTGAAGGTCAGATAGGCAGATGAGCGCCCTTCGCGGCGGGCCTTTGCCTCGTAGCGCGTGCTTGGCCAGCCCTCATAGGGCGTCAGCCAGTCGGCGGCATTCTGCGCAGTCCACTCGAAGCCGCCATGCGCCTGGCAGCGCTGCAGCGTCCAATTGACATAGGTGTCGATGTCAGACGCGAAGCAGAAGAGGGCGCCTGGCTTCAGGACGCGATGGAAGCGGGCAAGATTCACCTGGGAGACGAAGCGGCGCTTCCAGTGCTTCTTCTTTGGCCAGGGATCCGGATAAAGCAGGTCGATCTGATCCAGACAGCCGTCCGGCAGCCAATCCAGCACCTGCGTCGCGTCGTCATTGTAGACGCGAATGTTGTGTGCGCCTGCCTCCTCGACACGCGCCAGCAGCTTCTGCATCGAATTGACGAAAGGCTCGACACCGATGAAGCCGGTCTTCGGCTGCTCCAGCGCCCTGTGGATAAGATGCTCTCCACCGCCGAAGCCGATCTCGAGGCGCAGACGCTCTGATGGCACCGGGAAAAGATCGTTCAGCGGCTGCGGCGCCGGGGCGGCAAGATCGATGATGAACTGCGGCAGCAATGCTTCCAGCTTTTCAGCCTGCTGGCCGCGCAAGGCCTTACCCTTGCGCCGGCCGAAGAATGCTTCCGTCGCCCGCGACCGGCGCTCGGTATCGATCATGCGGCTTCCCGGAGCTTCACGGCTTCCTTGAGAGCCTTCACCAGGTCCGTACGCTCCCAGGAGAAAGAGCCGTCACGGCCGGCCTTGCGGCCGAAGTGACCGTAAGCCGAGGTCTTGGCGTAGATCGGCTTGTTGAGGTCGAGGTGGCGGCGGATGCCGGTCGGCGAGAGGTCCATGTTCTTGCGGATGGCCGCTTCGACCTGGTCCTCGGTCACACCCTTGCCCGTGCCGTGCAGGTCGACATAGATCGACAGCGGCTGAGCAACGCCGATGGCGTAGGAGAGCTGGATCGTGCAGCGATCGGAAAGACCGGCGGCGACAACGTTCTTCGCCAGATAGCGGGCGGCGTAGGCCGCGGAACGGTCGACCTTGGTCGTGTCCTTGCCGGAGAATGCGCCGCCGCCATGCGGGGCTGCGCCGCCGTAGGTGTCGACGATGATCTTGCGGCCGGTGAGGCCAGCATCACCGTCGGGACCGCCGATGACGAACTTGCCGGTGGGGTTGATGTACCACTTGCAATCAGAAGCGATCTTCAGGTCACCAAGGGCTTCGACGATATAGGGCTCGACAACGGCGCGAACCTTCTTCGAGTCCCAGTTCTCGTCGAGATGCTGAGTGGAAAGCACGATCGAGGTCACTTCGGACGGCTTGCCGTCGACGTAACGGACCGTCACCTGGCTCTTGGCGTCCGGGCCGAGCTTGGCGACTTCGCCATCGCCCTTCTTGCGGGCGGCAGCGAGCAGCTGCAGGATCTTGTGCGAATAGTAGATCGGCGCCGGCATGAGGTCAGGCGTTTCCTTGCAGGCGTAGCCGAACATGATGCCCTGGTCGCCAGCACCTTCGTCACCCTGCTGGTCGGCAGCATTGTCGACGCCCTGGGCGATGTCGGCGGACTGCGAGTGCAGCAGGACATCGATGCGTGCCTTCTTCCAGTGGAAGCCATCCTGCTCGTAACCGATATCCTTGATGGCGCGGCGAGCGGCGGCCTTGAACTTCGAAGGATTGATGACGTCGTTGCCGTCCTTGTCCTTCTTCATCAGGCTTGGCGGCAGACGCACTTCACCCGCGATGACGACGCGGTTGGTGGTGGCAAGGGTCTCGCATGCAATGCGCACGGTCCAGGGGTTCACGCCGGTCTTTGCAGCCTCGCGGTAAACCAGATCGACAATTTCATCGGAAATGCGGTCACAAACTTTATCCGGGTGACCTTCGGCAACAGACTCACTCGTAAACAGATAATTCGCGCGCATGCGGGATTCCCCTCAAAGAACAAATCTCTGCTTTTGATATTCGTCTCCGCCTCGAAAAACAAGCCGCACAAGGACATAAATATATCTTTATATCCCCGTTCAAGTGATAAAATTTTGCCGTAAATAGCGAAAAGGCGGCCAAAATGACCGCCTCTCGACTTTGTCGGTTTAACCCCGCTTCGAAGGGTTACTCGGCATCCGCCTCGGCCGCGAGCGCCTTGACCAGCTCGACAACCTTGCGTCGGACCTTGCCATCGGAAATTTTCACGAAGGCGCGGTTGAGCTGCAATCCTTCCGAAGAAGACAGAAAGTCGACGACGTAGTTGGAGCTGGATGCCTCGGCCATGCCACCCGCGCCGGCCGAATGCTCGCCCGGTGCGTCCTCGAAAAAGAAGGAAACCGGGACATTGAGGATGCTGGAGATATTCTGGAGGCGGCTGGCGCCAACGCGGTTGGTGCCTTTTTCGTATTTCTGAATCTGCTGAAACGTAATTCCGAGGCTTTCGCCGAGCTTCTCCTGGCTCATGCCAAGCATCGTGCGGCGGAGGCGTATGCGGCTACCGACATGAATGTCGATGGGGTTCGGCTTCTTTTTATTCTCAATCATCATTTTACCCTAACATAGGTTGAATTCAGGACCTGCCACCCGGTACCCTTCACCACCCCTATAACGCCACGTTGCAGCCGACGCCCCCAAGGCCTCCAGTCTACGTTCGAAAGGCGGACATCTAGCACTATGCAATTTTAGGGTTTTTTGGTCAATTCACCCTGAAAATAAAACCCATGCGCGAAATCGCGGCAATTATGCCGACTGCTCCGATGATCAACCAAAAGTATGTTTTTCTGGCTTTATCGTCGATGCGCGATACGGTTGCGCCACCTAAAGTGGTATCTATAAAGCCTTGCTGATTATAATCGATACCAGAAAGCACCCGTCCGTGTGCATCAACAAATGCTGAAATGCCGGTATTGGCGCTTCGAATCAGCGGCAGTCCCTGCTCCACCGCCCTCACTCTTGCCTGCTGGAAATGCTGGTATGGGCCAGGCGTATCGCCGAACCAGCCGTCATTCGTGACGTTGAGGATGGCATCGGCCTGGCGAATTTCCGGCGTCATTTCGTTCGGAAAGATGATCTCGTAGCAGATCAACGGATAGAATTTGACGCCGTCGGGCATGGTCAGCAATTGCCGCTTTGTCGCCGCTGAAAATCCCCCCGGAAGCTCCACGACATTCTCGATGCCGAGATAGCTCAGAATGTGCTCGAAGGGCACATACTCGCCGAAGGGAACGAGATGGGTCTTGTCGGACGCGCCGATGATCTGGCCACGGCCATCGATGACGTAGATCGAATTATAGTAACGCGGCTCGACGCCCGGCCCCATGTCTTCGACGCGGACGGCGCCGGTGATCAGGATCTGGTCGTCATCGAGCTGATCCGCAATACGGGCGAGCGCATCGCGATTGTCGGTCAGGATGAAGGGCACGGCCGTTTCCGGCCAGACGATGATGTCAGGCCGCTTGCCGCCATTGGCAGACGGCTGGACGGAAAGCGCCAGATGCTTGTCGAAGATGGCAGTGCGATCGGCGGCCGTGTCCATCTTGGTTTCCTGATCGATGGACGGCTGCACGATGCGCACGACCGGCGCCGTCTTGGCGTCGGTCAGCGGCGCGTCCAGTAGGTTCAGCGCGTAATAGCCATAGCCGAGATGAGCCGTGACGATGAGGATCGCAATGCCGATCCCCGGCACCCTGCCCTGGCGGGTGCCAAGCAGCGCCGGCGTTGCGAAGACGAAGACAGCAAGCACGGTGACGCCAAGCATGCCGACCACATGCGCCGACTGCATCATCAGCGGAATGGGCATGGCGCCATAGCCGATGGCATTCCAGGGAAAGCCGGTGAAGAGAAAGCTGCGCAGCCATTCCAGAATGCCGAAGCTGAAGGCGAGCGCTGCGATACGCCCCATGCCATCGGACCACAGGATGCGGGCAAGCGCGGTCGCCACGCCGTAGAATATGGCCAGAAAGGCCGGCAGACCGAGGATTGCCAGCGGCAGCGCCCAGGCAAATTCATCGGCATCGATCAGCAGCGCATGGCCGAGCCACCAGAGGCCGGCGACAAAATAGCCGAAGCCGAATAGCCAGCCGGTGAAGAAGGCAGGCCACAGGCGCCCGAGCAAGCCACTATCCGGGCCGGCGGCGACACCGTCCAGCAGCCAGACGAGCAGCGTAAACGAGACGAACATTGCCGCGAAAAAGCCGAAGGGCGGCAATGCCAGAACGCCGATGGCCCCGGCAAGGATCGTAAGCAACGCACGTTTGAAACCCCAGACGAGGATCACCCTGCCCGAAAGCCATTCCATGCGCCAGCTCCGTCCAATCGCGAATCAATTGGGCGCAGTCTTTCAAAAATGCAGCGATTTGTCCCGCTCTTGCGCTATTTATTGGCTAGCGGCGTTACGCTCGGCCGGCGCTTCCTCGGTGATCGCTTCCGGTGCCGGCAAATCGCGTTCCTGCGTACCTGCCTCACCTTCCAGCTTTACGGTCGGCCGGCGGCGAACAGCGTGACGCTTACGCGTGATGCGCACCCGCTTGATGCGGCGCGGATCGGCATCGAGAATATGGAATTCGAAACCTGGAAGCGCCTGCACGACCTCGCCACGCACCGGAATGCGGCCAAGAGCCGAGAAGATCAAACCGCCAAGCGTGTCCACTTCGTCCACCTGCTCGGCGATATCGAAATCCGGACCGATCGCAGCTGCGATCTCCTCCAGCTCGACACGGGCGTCGGCCACGAAGACGTCTTCGGAGACGCGCTTGAACATCACTTCTTCGTCATCGTGCTCGTCGTCGATGTCGCCGACGACCATTTCGACGATGTCTTCGTGTGACGCGAGGCCGTCGGTACCGCCATATTCATCGATAACCAAGGCCATCTGCGTGCGATTGACCTGCATGCGACGCAGGAGATCGGAGGCGAGCATGGAAGGCGGCACGAACAGGATCTTGCGGATAATGCCGGCTTCCGCCAGCGTCTTCTGCAGATCGACGCGCGAAAGGTCGAAATTCGGCTTGGCGGACCGCGCCGGCTTTTCGGCCGCAGGGGCTGCCGTTGCAGCGGCCGCCGTCTTCGTACTGCCGCTGCGGCGCTTGTTACGGGCCTGCTTGGCGACATAGGAGAGAAGATCGCGGATATGCACCATGCCGCGCGGATCATCCAGCGTGTCGGCATAGACGGGCATACGCGAGCGACCGCTTTCCTCGAAGAGGATCATCAGCTCGCCGATGGTGATGTTCTGGTCCACCGCTTCGATGTCGGCACGCGGCACCATGACATCCTCGACGCGCACCTCGCGGAAGCGCAGGATGTTGTGCAGCATCGCCCGCTCATCCGCGGAGAAGGCGTCGTCGCCGGCAGCGTTCGTCATCAGCGCGTCGGCAAGATCCTCGCGCAGCCGGGCGGAGTCCTGTGCCGGGCGCAGAATGCGTGCAGCACGTGCCCAGAATGAAGAGTGGGATCGCTTGCCGTTGCTACTACTGCCTACCTCGTCGGAGGAGGCTGCATCGGCGCCGTCTTTGGCCTCGGGGGCCGATCTCGTCGTAAAGTCGCTCATTGTTCCTGGTCAGACAGGGTTCAAATCAAATGGGGTCTTGTCCCGCATAGGGATCAGATAGGCCAAGACTAGCCAAAATGCGAGTCTCCAGCCCCTCCATTCTTTCGGCTTCACTATTATTCATATGGTCGTAGCCGAAGAGATGCAAGAAACCATGCACCATCAAATGGGTCAAATGCTCGTCAAAACTCTTTTCGAGATCGACAGCTTCGCGCTCCACGGTTTCCCTGGCGATGATGATATCGCCAAGCATCGGGCCGGGCTTGCCGCCGGGTTCCAGCGGGAAGGCCGGGAAGGAAAGCACGTTCGTCGCCTTGTCCTGCGAGCGCCACTCCGCATTGATCTCGCGGATCGAGGCATCGTCTGTGAAGACCAGCGACAATTCGGTCGCCATTTTTGGAAATGGCTGCTTTTCGTGTTTCTTCAGATAGGCGGCGGCCTCGCCGAGCACCCGCTCGGCAAGCGCTTGCAATTGCTCTTCGGAGGGCCAGTCGCCCTCCTCCACGCTGATCTGTATGTCGAGTTCTGCCATGAGCTTTCGGAGCGCAGATCAGATCTGCGGATCGTTTTCCTCTGCCTTTGCGGCGTAGGTGGAATCGTAGGCCCGGACGATGCGCGCCACCAGCGGGTGGCGGACGACGTCCGTGTCCTTGAAGCGGACGATGGTGATGCCCTCGACACCGTTCAGCAGATCAAGCGCTTCCACCAGGCCTGATTTGACGCCGCGGGGCAAATCGATCTGGCTCGGATCGCCCGTCACGATCATCCGCGAATTTTCGCCGAGACGCGTCAGGAACATTTTCATCTGCATCGATGTCGTGTTCTGCGCCTCGTCGAGGATGACGGCAGCATTGGCAAGCGTGCGGCCGCGCATGAAGGCGAGCGGCGCGATCTCGATGACGCCGGCCGTGATAGCGCGTTCGACCTTGTCGCCCGGCATCATGTCGTAAAGCGCGTCATAGAGCGGGCGCAGATAGGGATCGACCTTTTCCTTCATGTCGCCTGGCAGGAAGCCGAGGCGCTCGCCGGCTTCGACGGCCGGGCGCGACAGGATAATCTTTTCCACCGCGCCGCGCTCCAGGAGCTGGGCAGCGTGCGCAACGGCGAGATAGGTCTTGCCGGTACCGGCAGGGCCGACGCCGAGGACGAGCTCGGAGCGCTCCAGCGCCCGCATGTAGGCATCCTGGGTCGGCGTGCGCGCAATGATCGTCTTCTTGCGCGTCGAAATCTGCGCCATCGTCAACTTGGCTTTTCTCTCCATGGTCGGCAGCGTCAATTGGTCGTCGGCGGCAACCGCCATGCGGATTGCCCCTTCCACATCGGAACGCTCTACATTGCCGCCTTTTTGGAGCTTGTCATAGAGGTAATCGAGCGTCCGGCGCGCCTGATTGGTGGCCAGCACGTCGCCGGTGATGACGACAGAATTGCCGCGAGCGCGGGCGTCGATGCCGAGACGTTCCTCAAGCAGCTTCAAATTCTGGTCGAACTGCCCGAAAAGCTCGCTGGCGAACCGATTATTTTCGAACGTCAGGGTGAAGTGATTGGCGTCGCTCGCGGTGCGGGGCTGGCGCGATGAAGAAGAAACCAATTCCTGTCCGTTCAAGCGGTGCGGCTCCCTTGGGTCGGCCGGAACCTAGAGCAATTCAGCGAAAAGGCTGTTGGTGCTGGTTCCGGTGATTCGTACGTTAATAATGTCACCGATTTGCGATGCTTTTGCATCAACATTCACAGATTGCAGCCAAGGGGAGCGTCCAATCAACTGGCCCGGCATCCGGCCCGGCTTTTCCAGAAGGATATCCACTGTTTTGCCCACGCAAGCCTCGGCAAAAGCATGCTGCTGCCTCAGCAGCAATGCCTGCAATCGCTCCAGCCGCTCGGTCTTGACCTCTTCGGGCACCTGATCCTTCAGCTCCGCACCGGGTGTGCCCGGCCGCGTCGAATATTTGAACGAGAAGGCCTGTGCATAATTCACCTCCTCGATCAGTCTGAGTGTATCCTCAAAATCCTGGTCTGTCTCCCCCGGGAAGCCGACGATGAAGTCACCCGAAAGGGCAATATCCGGGCGGGCCGTACGGATTCTCTCGATGAGAGTGAGGTATTCCACGGCCGTGTGCCGGCGGTTCATCGCCTTCAGGATCCGGTCTGAGCCGGCCTGAACAGGCAGGTGCAGATAGGGCATCAGCGTGCGTAGATCGCGATGCGCGCCGATCAGGCGGTCATCCATGTCGCGCGGATGGCTGGTCGTATAGCGCAGGCGCGCCAGGCCGGGAATTTCCGCCAGGCGATAGAGGAGATCACCAAGGCTCCAGGCTTCGCCCGTAGGGCCGATGCCATGCCAGGCATTAACGTTCTGGCCGAGCAGCGTGATTTCGCGCACGCCGCCATCCACAAGTTTCTCGGCTTCCTCGACGATCTGGGAGACCGGGCGGGAGACTTCAGAGCCACGCGTATAAGGCACGACGCAGAAGGTGCAGAACTTGTCACAGCCTTCCTGCACCGTCAGAAAGGCGGTGACGCCGCGGGCACGGATCTTTGTTTTTTCAGCGATCGGCAGATGCTCGAACTTGTCCTCGATCGCATATTCGGTATCGACGACGCGCTGGCCTTCCTTGGCGCGACGAAGCGCATCCGGCAGGCGGTGATAGGTCTGCGGGCCGATGACGACATCGACGGCAGGCGCGCGACGCAGGATTTCCTCACCCTCGGCCTGCGCGACGCAGCCGGTGACGCCGATCATCATCTCGCGACCGTCGGCAGCCTTGCGCTTCTTCATCTCACGCAGACGGCCGAGCGCGGAATAGACCTTTTCGGCGGCCTTCTCGCGGATATGACAGGTATTCAGCAGGACGAGATCGGCCTCTTCCATGTCTTCGGTCGGCTCATAGCCGTCGCGGGACAGCGCATCGCTCATCCGCGTGGAATCATAGACGTTCATCTGGCAGCCGTAGGTCTTGATGAAGACCTTGCGGCTGTTGGAGCCGTCGCGGGGGCCGAGCTGCAAAGCATCGGCCGCCGGGGCGTCGAGAGTTAGGCTGTCCTTGGTCATGGGCCGCTATGTAGTGGCTTTTGCCCTCGGAGAAAATGGAAAAGTTGGAATCACCTGGAAATCAGGCGATCTCGCGGCCGAGCAGGCGGCTGGCGAGCATATTGCGGATGCGCCGCGCGATGGTGGCGCTGACTTCCTTGCGGTTGGTGCCGGCTCGATAATCGACCGCCTCGCCGAAGCAGACGTCGACATCGATGGCACCGCACTGGATGATGCCCTTCAGGTGCGGCACGAGCTCGATATCGCCCGGCCATGCCGTCAGCGGACGATAATAGCGGCCCATGGCCGTACCGTGGACGCGGGTATAAGCGACCGCTACCGGCTGGACATGCACGACGGCATCCGGCGCCTTCGGCAAGGCAGCGGCAGCGGCGCCGAACAGCGATGACTTGACCTCAAGCAGGCGATTGCCGTCGGAAGTCGTTCCTTCCGGGAACAGCACCATGATCTCGCCATCGGCCATACGGTCCCCGATCTCATTCACCTGATCGCCCGTCTTGCGCTTTTGCTCGCGCTCGACGAAGACGCTCTTCTGCCACTGCGCGAACTGACCGAAGATCGGCCAATCCCGCACTTCCGACTTGGCGATGAAGGCAACATCGGCAACTGCCGACAGAACGAGAATATCCAGCCAGGATGAGTGATTGGCCGCCAGCATCAAGGGCCGGCTCGTCTCGATCTTGCCGATCACATGGATGCGGACGCCAAGCCAATAGCAGACGATGCGATGCCAATAGCGCGGCAGATAGCGCCTGAGCTTCCAGTCGAAACGCAAGCAAACGATCTGCAGCGGCAGCATCACCGCGCTGACGACGCAAATGACCACGGCGGCACAGCCGATGCGCAGCCAGGTCATCAAATCATTCGCTCCTGCATGAAAGCCTTCACGTCAACCTTCGTCCTTCTTCAGCGGGATGCCGTAAAGCTCCAGCCGGTGGTCGACGAGTTTGAAGCCGTGTTCGCGGGCAATGCGCTCCTGCAATGCCTCGATCTCCGACGAATGAAATTCGATCACGACGCCGCTCTTCAGGTCGATCAGATGATCGTGGTGCTCCTCCGGCACGGTCTCGTAGCGGGAGCGGCCATCGCGGAAATCGTGGCGGGCAAGAAGGCCGGCGTCCTCGAACAGTTTTACCGTGCGGTAGACCGTGGAGATCGAGATCTTCGCATCCACCTCTACGGAGCGGCGATAGAGCTCCTCGACATCCGGATGATCCTCGGAACTCTCGATGATGCGCGCAATGACCCGGCGCTGGTCCGTCATGCGCATTCCGCGCTCGGCGCAAAGCTCCTCCAGGGATTTTACGGCGTCTTCCATCAATCGCTGTCTTCGGTCTGTTTGGACTGTGACAACAGCTAGAGCGCCGAATTGCTGCTCTAACTATTTGTTTTGCCGCATTTGTGCGACGACAAGTGATGCCACTTGGCTGCAAAATGCTCTAGCGAAGAACGCGGCGCATGACAAGCGCCGTCGACTTCTGGCCGTTTTCGCCGACATAATAGGCCTTGCGCTCGCCGACGGTCTCGAAGCCGAGCTTGCGGTAGAGCCCGAGTGCCGGCTGATTGCCGCCATCGACCTCCAGGAACATGGCTTCCCCGCCCCGGCTACGGGCTTCGCGAAGAGCCGCGTGCATCAGCCGCCAGCCGAGACCGGAGCGCCCCAGCTTGGCATTGACGGCAATGGTCAAAATTTCACCCTCACCCGCCACATGTCGCGCCAGCACAAAGCCGGGAAGCGCCTTTTTCAGGATGGCATTGGTCTGGCGGGCGACGAAGCCGAAGGTCGTTTCCTGTCCGAGGAGGCCCTGAAATTCGCTCTCGTCCCAGACCTGCGGGAACCGCTCGCCATGCAGGATCGCCACCTCAGCGCAATCCTTCAGCTCCATCGGGACGATTTCGTATTCTGCTTTCAAGGTAAGATAGGATTCGAGCATGTCTATTGCCTGGCAACTGCGTATCCGGCCTGCGGTCTGGCATCGGGTCCGCGAAGATAAAGCGGCTTCGGCTTTTCGCCGGCAGGCTTGCCAGCGCCCAGCCGGGCAACGATGGCAATCGGAAATGCGTCTGGTCGCTCCGCAGGCGGCGCGTCGCTCAACCGGGCGACGGCCGTTCCGGTGACGATACCGTCGAAAGCGCTCGCAATTGTCCGCGTTTCGTCGATCGTCACGGCCCGAGCCTCGTCCAGCGGGTTGCCATCGGCATCGAAGGCCTGGAGATAGATCTCCTCGCGCTTCGCATCGATGGCAGCCAGAACCGACTTGCCCGGATTCTGCTGTCGCGCGGTCGCGGCCATGACCTCAAGGGTCGTGACGCCAACCGCGGGAACATTAAGGGAAAGTGCAAACCCGCGCGCGGCTGCGACGCCGATGCGGATGCCGGTGAAGGAACCGGGGCCGACAGTTACGACGACACGCTCGATGGCCGAAAGCGCCACATCAGCTTTCGCCAGCGCTTCGTCGACAACGTGCATCAAATGCTCGGCATGCCCCCGTCCGATCGTTTCCGTGACCTCCCCCATCACAGAATCACTACCGCTATCATACACAGCGGCAGCGCAATCCACACCTGCCGTGTCGAGCGCCAGTACGATCATATCAATTTTTCCGAAAAGCCGCGCTTGCGGCGCGGTTGATTTGTCGTCGAATGTTCCCGCGAGTGAGCGTTTGGTTCTTGCATAATCCTATCCAAAAACCGCTGCGCACTTCCGGAAGCGTGCTTAGACGGCTTCGACTTCCTGAACTTCGGGCACGAAATGGCGCAGCAGGTTCTGCACGCCATGCTTCAGCGTTGCCGTCGAAGACGGGCAACCGGCGCAGGAACCCTTCATGTTGAGGTAGACCTTGCCGTCGCGGAAACCGCGGAAGGTGATGTCGCCGCCATCCTGGGCAACGGCGGGACGAACGCGGGTATCCAGCAGCTCCTTGATGGTCAGCACGATCGCCTCATCGCCCTCGTCGAAGAATTCGCCGCCGGCATCCTGCACTTCGGACAGCACGGAGGTCGAGCCCATGACCGGCTTACCGGACATGAAATGCTCCATGATCGAACCGAGAATGGCGGGCTTCAGATGCTGCCATTCCTGGTTTTCCTTGGAGACGGAGATGAAGTCATAGCCGAAATAGACGCCGGTGACGCCCGGGATCTCGAAAAGGCGGGCAGCCAGCGGCGAAGCCTCGGCTTCGTCGGCGCTGCGGAACTCGGCCGTGCCGTTTTCCATCACCACCTTGCCCGGCAGGAACTTGAGGGTCGCGGGATTCGGCGTCGCTTCGGTCTGAATGAACATCTTGGTCTCCATGCGGCGGGCAGGCGCCCGGTCCCGACTTTAGAATATTTCAAAAGAAGATAGGCCTTTTAGCCATTCCATTCAAGAGAGTGTTTCTCAAGAAATAGCACACGCGATCAACTCAGCGCGTCGATTTCCTCGTTGCTCAGCGTATCCGGAAGCACCGTCACCGGGATCGGGAAGGCGGCGGCTCGACCGGCGATCGATGAGACGAGCGGGCCTGGGCCTTCCTTGGCGGAACCAGCGGCGAGCACGAGAAGCGCAATATCCCGGTCATCCTCGATGACGGCATTGATCTGCTCGGCGGCCGCGCCCTCGCGGATGACGATTTCCGCATCGATGCCGATGTTTTCACGCACGGCCTGCGCCGCCTTTGCGGTTGCCGCCTCGGCCTCCTCGCGCGCTTCCGCCCGCATGATCTCCTCGACGCCAAGCCATTGCTGGAAATCGCCCTCGGGAATCACGTAGAGCAGCACGAGGCCACCATTGGAATTCTTGGCGCGTCGGCCGGCATAATGGACGGCGCGCTGGCACTCGGGCGTGCCGTCGATGACCGCCATGAACTTGCGGCGATGGCCTTCGAGCCGAGAGAGACGTGTTGAAACCATGCGACAACTCTGACACCCGAAGGCGGCGTTTTGCAAGCCCCCGTTTGGCAACGGGAGCTCTCCATTACGACATCATCAATAGAGAAAGCCGATAATGTCGCGAACCTGCTTCATGGTCACGTCGGCGCGGGCGCGGGCGCGGGCACTGCCGTCGCGCAGAACAGCGTCGATGTGGCCGGGATCGGCCATCAGGCGGCGCATTTCCGTGGTGATCGGCGAGAGCACATGCACGGCCAGATCGACCAGCGCCGGCTTGAAGACCGAGAACTGCTGGCCGCCGAATTCGGAGAGAACATCGGCCTTCGACTTGTCGGCAAGGGCTGCATAGATGCCGACCAGATTGTCGGCTTCCGGGCGGCCGGCAAGACCGGCGATTTCGCTCGGCAAGCCATCCGGATCGGTCTTGGCCTTGCGGATCTTCTTCGAAATATTTTCCTCGTCGTCGAGCAGGTTGATGCGCGAGAGGTCGGAGGCGTCTGACTTCGACATCTTCTTCGTGCCATCGCGCAGCGACATGACGCGCGGCGCCGGGCCATCGATCAGCGGCTCGACCATCGGGAAATAGGCGTGCACCGGCTCGTCGCCGACTGATATGTCGATGCCGTAGCCGGTGCGGCGGATATGCTCCATGTAGTCCAGATTGAATTTCATAGCGATATCGCGGGTGAGCTCCAGATGCTGCTTCTGGTCGTCGCCAACCGGAACATGCGTGGCGCGGTAGAGCAGAATGTCGGCGGCCATCAGGCTCGGATAGGCGTAAAGGCCGAGCGAGGCCTGCTCGCGGTCCTTGCCGGCCTTGTCCTTGAACTGCGTCATGCGGTTCATCCAGCCGATGCGGGCGACGCAATTGAAGATCCAGGCGAGTTCGGCGTGCCCCGGCACGGCCGACTGATTGAAGACGATATGCTTTTCCGGGTCGATGCCGGCGGCAAGGAAGGCCGCGGTGATGGAGCGCGTCTGGTTCGGCATGTCCTCATGCACCAGCTGTGCCGTCAGCGCGTGCATGTCGACGACACAATAGATGCAGTCGTTGTTGGCCTGCAGGGCCACGAACTTGCGGATCGCACCGAGATAGTTACCGAGATGGAGATTGCCGGTGGGCTGAACGCCGGAGAATACGAGCGGCTTGAATTCGGTCATGTCGTCCTCAAAAGGCTTGTGGAGGGCCCGGGTGAGCGGCGCTCGACCCTTGGTTCGAGCGGCTTATGCACGCGGTATCGACGGGGATCAAGAGGCTATGTGACAGAGTCTCGGGAAGAATGCTGGATGAGATCCCAGGTGTTGCCATAGGGATCGGCAAAGACCGCCACCGTGCCATAGACCTCATGGCGCGGCTTCTCCAGAAAATGCACGCCCTTTGCCTTCATCGCGGTATGATCGCGGGCGAAATCATCGGTCTTGAGGAAGAAGCCGACCCGCCCGCCGGTCTGGTTGCCGATCGCCGCGCGCTGGCTGTCTCCTGCCGCCTGGGCGAGCAATAGCGCGGCGCCCTCGGTGCCTTTCGGTCTGACCACGACCCAGCGCTTGCCCTCCGGCTGCACCTCGTCCTGCAGGCACTCGAAGCCGAGGGCATCGCAATAGAAGGCCTTGGCGCGGTCGTAATCATCGACGACGAGGGCGACGAGGAAGAGGGATTGGGACATAGGAACTCCGTGTTATTTCCTGGCACGCAGCATTGACGACGATTCTTGGCTCGAAATAAAAAACCTATAAAACGGATTTGTCAGTAGAAGTCTGATCTGATTGCCCAGCCGTCGGGTATTCGAAACAGATATAACGATCCGGAGTCCCCGACATAGAAGCGCCCCTTGTCGGTGCTATCGATCTGAAGGCATAGCTCTGCATCGTCGGGCCAGTTTTCGCCTTGTATCCAGGTAGGCCAACCACCAAGCTTGACGGGGCACGTCCCACGATATTTATCGGCTTCAATCGCGTATTGGCTTTCAAAAAACCATTTCGAGTCGCTGGATCGCGCGACGTTGCTTGGAATCTTGAACGCAATATCGTCCCAGCTTGGCTGCTCCAGGGCAGTTGAATGCCAAAGAAGCGGAAAAGTCGGAAGCTTCTGGCTTTCCCGGTATCCGGGACCGATGGGAACCAGATCCGAAATGGCGGAATAAGTTCGAACGACAAAGCCCTTGCCATTCTCCACGTCATCCAACGGAACGTCTTCCAGGTCCACCCATATGTTCAGGAGCGCCAGGTTCGATAGCGTGGACGGTGTCTCGGGAAGCTCATCCACCCGGATTTGAACAAGTGGATGCATCAAACGTCCAGACCTCTCGCAAACGGGTATCACCTCGTCTTGTTGTCCGAGAAAGTTTCCACCCCACCAACTTGAGGCTCGATTGTCCTTCTGCGGCTTCTCACCGCCGATTTCGCCAAAGACGGCGGGTCTGACCATCTGCTTCAGCGTATGAAGGGCTGCCTGTATCTCAAAATCAGTTGGCAAACCTTCTGCAGGGGAAGCCATCTGGTCCTTCGCACGTCCACGAAAGTCGAAGATCGATCTCAGCCATCCCAGCACATCCATATCGCCGCTCCATTTGGATCGTTGCGCAGCCTTGCGATCAACAGCTTCGGATAGCAATCTCCCTCCGTTCGATCGCGCGAAGGAGCCTTCTTATTCCCCGTTCGCCACCTCGGCATCTGGAGCAGTCGCGGCCCGCTTGCGCTTCAAATTGCGGCGTACCATGCCCAAATCCACGCCGCCGATCAGGAAGGCGACAATGAAATACACCGCCATCGCAATCAATATGAGCAAGCCCAGGACGCCGGTCTTGGTGAGCAGCGTCGAGCCGGACCCCAGAAGCGGCTCCCACCGATGAGACAAATATAGGATGACGCCACCCATGACGGCGGAGGAGACGAGCAGCATGGCGGTGCGGCGTACCAGCGACCATTCCCAGGCGAGATGCCCGCGGCGATAGAGTGTAACGAAGAGTTGTACAGCGTTCAGCCATCCGGCAACCGCCTCGGCGAGTGCAATGCCGCGTTCGGCCAGCACCGGGAAAAGCATGATTGATAGCGCCGAATTGACGGCGACGGCGACCGCCGTGTAGCGCATTGGCGATTTCGTATCTTCGCGGGCATAAAAGCCGGGCTGGAGTGCCTTGATCAGCACGAAAGCCGGCAGGCCAAGGCCGAAGATGGCGAGGATGGAGCCGACCAGCGTTGTATTTTCCGAGTTAAAGGCGCCGCGCTCGTAAAGCACGCGGATGATATCGTCGGAGAGCAGCCAAAGGGCGACGGCGGCCGGCAGCGTCAGGAACAGCACGAATTCGATCGAGCGGTTCTGGATATTGGCGGCTTCCTTGATATGGCCCGACTTCAACGAACGCGCCAATTCCGGCAGAAGCACGATTCCGACCGCGACGCCGACGACACCGAGCGGCAGCTGGTAGATGCGGTCTGCATATTGCAGGGCGGCGATCGCGCCTTCCTTGCCCGAGGCGATCGCCTGGCCGATCACCAGATTGATCTGGGTGACGCCGCCGGTGATGGCCGCTGGGATCGCAAGAAGCAGGAGCCGCTTGACATTGGGCGTGAAGCGCGGAAAGCGCAGGCCGATATTGATGCCGGCATGGCGCACGCCGATATAGACGACGGCCAGTTGCAGCACGCCTGCCACCAGCACCGACCAGGACAGGTACCAGGCGGTGGTCAGCGGATCGGCGCCGAAATAGATCGCGTAGAACAACGCGCTGATCATTACCAGGTTGAGGAAGATCGGAGCCACGGCCGCGGCGAAGAAATGATGCAGCGAATTCAGCATGCCGCTCATCATCGCCGTCAGCGACATCGACATGAGATAGGGGAACATCACGGCCGCCAACCGGACCGTCAGGTCGAATTTCTCGGCATCGTCGGCAAAACCAGGCGCGATGACCCAACGCACCAGGAGCGGCATGGCCAGTTCCATGACGATGGTGATCAGCAGCAGGACCGAGAAGAGAACGCCGAAAACTTCCTCGGAAAACCGCTTGGCGCCCTCGATGCCATGTGCCTCGATCTCTTTTGCAAAAAGCGGCACGAAAGCGGCATTGAAGGCACCCTCGGCAAACAGGCGACGGAACAGGTTCGGAAAGCGGAAAGCAGCATAGAAGACGTCAGCCATCGGCCCGGTGCCGAGGGCAGCCGCCATCAGCGTTTCGCGGGCAAAGCCGAAGATGCGGCTGCCAAGCGTCGCGCCACCGACGGTGATGAATTTCTTGACTAGGCTCATGCGGCGGAACCGGCTTTCTTCTCAATATCTGACTTTTCGACGGCGACGCCGCGCGTGGCGGCAGGCGCGATGATGCCCGACGGCATGCGCTCGCGCATTTCATCCTCCTCGCCGGCCATCACGGCTTTTAGGCGCGCGGTGATATAGGCTCGCCTGTTCTCGTTGGAAATCTTCTGGCCCACCAGGTCGGCGACATAGAAGGTATCGATGACCTTTTCGCCGAAGGTGGTGATGCGGGCCGACTGGATATCGAGCGACAAGTCCGAAAGAACGGCGGTGATTTCCGACAGCAGGCCGGGGCGGTCGAGGCATTCGACCTCGATGACCGTGAACTTGTTGGAGAGGCTGTTGGTGATGATGACGGACGGCGGAATGACGAATGCCTTGTTCTTGCGGCGGTTCTTCGTCCGCGTCGCGATGACCTCCGGCAGCCGCTTGCGGCCGGCCAGCACATCCTCGATCATCTTGCCGATGGTGCCGGCACGGCGCAGCTCGTCGGCATCATCGGGAAATTCGCGGCTGACATGGATGGTGTCGAGCGCGCGACCGTCCGATGTCGTGAAGATCTGCGCATCGGCGATATTGGCGCCAGCCGCAGCGCATGCGCCGGCGATCACGGTCAAGAGGCGTGGATGGTCGGGCGAGAGCACGGTGATCTCGGTGATGGCATGGAAGCTGTCTGTGCGCACCATGGTGGCAAGCACCTTGCCCGCCTTGTCGGATTCACGCATGAACTGCGTGTGGCGGATCTGATCCTCCAACGGCACGGACAGCAGATAGGGCTGATAGTGCAGCTTGACGTAGGCCTTGCGCTCCTTCGGGTTCCAATCCGCCAGCGCCTGCTCCAGCGCCTCGGCCGCGGCTTCCGCCCGCTCCTTGCGCGAGACTTCGGAGAAACCACCGGCAAGCAGCAGCTCGGTTTCGTAATAAAGCGTGCGCAGCAGCTGGCCCTTCCAGCCGTTCCACACACCGGGACCGACGGCGCGGATGTCGCAGACCGTCAGGATCAGCAGCATCTTCAGCCGGTCGAGCGACTGAACCCGGTCGGCGAAATCGATGATAGTCTTGCGGTCGGTCAGATCGCGCGTCTGGGCGACCATCGACATGGTCAGATGTTCGGCGATCAGCCAGACCACCAGTTCCGTCTGCTTCGGCGAGAGGCCGAAGCGCGGGCAGAGCTTGCGCGCGACCTTAGCGCCGGCTTCGGAGTGATCCTCCTCGCGACCCTTGGCGATATCGTGCAACAGCACGGCGACATAGAGCGCGTCGCGATCCTCGATATTGGGCATCAGCTTGTTGGTGAGCGGATGGATATCCTCTGCCTTGCCCTTGTCGATCTCCGACAGCACCTCGACGGCGCGGATGAGATGCTCATCCACCGTATAGTGGTGATACATGTTGAACTGCATCATCGAGACGATCTTGCCGAATTCCGGGATGAAGCGGCCGAGCACGCCTGCCTCGTTCATGCGGCGCAGGATCAGCGCAGGGTCTCGCTTCGAGGTCAGGATCGCCAGGAACAGGCGGTTGGCTTCCTCGTTCTCACGCAGATCGTTGTCGATCAGATTCAACGAGCGCGTGACGCGCTTCAGGGCATCCGGATGGAATTCCAAACCGTTGATATCGGCAACGAAGAACAGCCTGATGAGGCTGACCGGATCACGCTTGAAGACATCGGGATTGGCAAGCGCGATGCGGCCGCGATCCTCTACGAATTCGACCGTGCCGGCGATCTTGCGTGAGCGATTGGCAAAGCGGCTGATGACACCGGTAAGCCCCGGGGTTGCCTTCGCCTGCTGGTCCTCGAGCGCGGCACAGAGGATGCGAGTGAGATCGCCGACATCCTTGGCGACGAGGAAATAGTGCTTCATGAAGCGCTCGACCGCCGAAAGGCCCGGGCGAGCGTGATAGTCGAGGGCTGCGGCGATATCGCGCTGAATATCGAAGGAAAGCCGCTCCTCCGCCTTGCCGGTCAGGAAATGCATGTGGCAGCGCACGGCCCAGAGGAAATCCTCGGCCTTCTCGAAGAGGCGGTATTCCTGCTTCGAGAGCACACCGAGCTTCACCAGTTCGGCGGGATCGCGGACGTGATAATAATATTTCGAGATCCAGAAGAGCGTGTGCAGATCGCGCAGGCCGCCCTTGCCTTCCTTGACGTTCGGCTCGACCAGATAGCGGGTGTCGCCGGCCTTGCGATGACGCTCGTCGCGCTCGGCGAGCTTGGCGGCGATGAATTCCGGGCCGGTATTGGTGACGATTTCCTTGTCGAATCGCGCCTGCAGCTCGCGCTCCAGCGCGGTATTGCCACAGATGTAACGGGTTTCGAGAACGGCGGTGCGCACCGTCATATCGGACTTGGCCTGACGGATGCATTCCTCGACCGTGCGCGTGGCGTGGCCGACTTTGAAACCCATATCCCAAAGCATATAGAGAATGAACTCGACCGCCTTATGGGTCTCGCTCGCCGGCTTCGGCTGAAAGAGGAAGAGGAGGTCGATATCCGAACCCGGCGCCAAGGTATCGCGGCCATAACCGCCGACGGCGGTGACGGAGAAGGCATCCGCCTGCTTCGGATAGACATGATGAACGGTGAAATCGTAGAGGACGGTGATGATCTGATCCTGCAGCCAGGAAATCCGGTGCGCGCAATCGAGCCCGCTGCCGTCAGCAATCAGCGATCGCCGTGCCTCTTCACGTCCATCCTGGCTCGCCTTCTTCAACAGCGCCAGCAGCGCGGAACGCTCGTCATTCTTGTCCAGACCGCGTTTGGCAAGAGCCTCGCACTCCGCCCTCAGCGCGGATACATCGAGAACGGTCGAAAAATCGATATGATGCGTTTCCATGCTCTGCCGATCGGCTTTCTCTTCGCTGACCGCGACCCGTTGCCGGCGCGCCTGTCTTTTCGTCTGCATGCGCTATAGCCTCTTTGCCCGGCGATTGACACAGGCATTCTACGCCCGCGTCCTTCGAAGCCAGCCTGAGCAGACTGTATCGAATCGACGATCCCTCAAGATTTCTATCGGGCCAAAGTTGACGAAGCGTGACGGCAATCGACGCAGAAATCGGCAGTTTTAGGGCCTTGCCGGCTCAAGCGCCCGTCTGAGCTCGTTTAAACTATATAGTATGTTTCGCGACTGGGCGCCGATCTGCGTCACCATTTCGCGCTCGCATTCCCAATAGCCGGCCTTGGCGATCTTCGAACAAATGTCGGAAATGCGGCTGCAGGATAGGGTGATATCGAGCAAGCCCCGATCGGATTCGCAATCCGGGGCTTCGCCTTCGCCGCAGATCTTGCCGCGCGCGGCGATCGGAGAGAAGCGCTCACCCAGAATGCGGACTTCGGCGAGAAGAACTTCGAGATACATCATATTGCCCTTGGAATATCGCCTGTGGTCAACCGGTCTTGGTAAGCGTTTTCTTCAGTTCATAAAGCACATCAAGCGCGGCTCGTGGCGTCAGATCGTCGAGGTCAAGCGTTTTCAACCGCTCCTCGACCTTGGACGGCTCGCGCCGGCCAATGGCTTCCTCGCGGCGCACGGCCACCTGGAAGAGAGGCAGATCATCGATGAGCTGGCTTGCCGGATTCTTGCGGTCGGCATCTTCGAGCCGCGTCAGAACGTCGCGGGCACGCGCTACCACCGAAGCCGGCAGACCTGCAAGCCGCGCCACCTGAATGCCGTAGGAACGATCCGCAGCGCCCGGCCCGACCTCGTGCAGGAAGATGACGTCGCCATCCCATTCCTTAACGCGCATGGTGGCATTGGAGAGCCGGCCAAGCTTTTCCGACAGAACGGTCAGCTCATGGAAATGCGTGGCAAAGAGGCCACGGCAGCGGTTGGCTTCATGCAGATGCTCGACGGCAGCCCAGGCGATGGAAAGGCCATCGAAGGTCGCGGTGCCACGCCCGATCTCGTCGAGGATGACGAGCGAGCGTTCTGTCGCCTGATTGAGGATCGCCGCCGTCTCGACCATTTCGACCATGAAGGTCGAGCGGCCGCGGGCGAGATCGTCGGAAGCGCCGACGCGCGAGAACAGGCGATCGACGATGCCGATGTGAGCCGATGCCGCCGGAACGAAAGAACCCATCTGCGCGAGAATGGCGATCAGCGCGTTCTGGCGCAGGAAGGTGGACTTACCGCCCATGTTCGGACCGGTCAGCAGCCAGATCGCGCCATCCTTGCCGTCGGATTTGGGCGAAAGATCGCAGTTGTTGGCAACAAAGGGACCGCCGGCCTGACGACGGAGCGCCTGTTCAACGACAGGATGGCGGCCGCCTTCGATGGCGAACATACGGCTGCCATCGACGACGGGCCGGCAATAGGCCTGCTCCTCGGCAAGCAGGGCAAGCCCGGCCGCGACATCGATCACCGACAGCGCACGGGCACCGGCCTTGATCGCTTCGGCAGCAGCGACCACAGCTGCCACCATGCGGTCGAAGGCCTCCAGCTCGATCGCCAGCGCCTTGTCGGCGGCATTGGCGATGCGGCTTTCGAGATCGGCAAGCTCGGTCGTGGTGAAGCGCATGGCATTTGCCATGGTCTGGCGGTGAATGAAGCGCGCCTTGGCCTCGCTCGTATCCGTCATCGGACCGGCATTGCCGGCGGTAACCTCGATGAAATAGCCAAGCACATTGTTATGCTTGATCTTCAGCGACTTGATGCCGGTCTCATCGGCATATTGCAGCTGCAGGCCGGCGATGACACGGCGCGACTGGTCGCGGAGTGCCCGCACTTCGTCCAGCTCGGCATTAGCGCCCTCCCTTAGGAAACCGCCGTCCCGCTTCAGCAGTGGCAATTCATCGGCAAGGGTCTCGGCAAGCATGGCTTCAAGATCGGCGGGCAAGGCGCTGAGCCCGGCAAGGGCTGCCTTCAGCTCATCAGGCAGAAGCGCTGCCCCGAGCATGCGGGCAACGTCGGTTGCGGCTGCCAATCCCTGACGGATCGCCCAGAGATCGCGCGGGCCGCCACGGTCGAGCGCAAGGCGCGACAGGGCGCGCGGCATGTCGGGCACATGCTTCAGCGCCGCACGCAGATCGGTTGAGAGCGACGGCTCCTCCGCCAGGAAGCCGATCGAATCCAAACGCTCGTTGATGCGAGCGGGATCGGTGAGTGGCGACATCAGCCGTTCGGCGAGAAGTCGGGCACCGCCGCCGGTCACGGTGCGATCGATCGCCTTCAGCAACGAGCCGTTGCGATCGCCGGAGAGCGTGCGCACCAGTTCGAGATTGGCGCGCGTGGCGGGATCGATGAAGAGCGTCGAAGCGCCGCTTTCGCGCTCCGGAAGCCCGAGCGGCGGGCGCTCGGCAAGCTGGGTCTTCTCGACATAGGCGATGGCGGCGGCGGCGGCGGCAAGCTCGGCCCGGCTGAAGGTGCCGAAACCATCGAGCGTCGAGACGCCGAAATAGCGGGTAATGCGCCCCTCGGCGCTGGCGCTGTCGAAGAGCACGGCAGGCTGCGGAACGGCAGTGCGGCCGAGAATGTCGAAAACCGGCTTCAGTTCCGGATCGTGGAACATCGTATCCGGCAGGATCAGCTCTCTCGGATCGATGCGCAGGATATCGGCGAGCAGCCTTGACGCTTCCGTCTCGGCAAGGCGGAAGACGCCTGTCGAGATATCGATCCAGGCAAGCGCCAGCTGTGGTTCGGCGCCGCCGCGAATGCGGGTCAGCGTCATCAGATAATTGGATTCCGAAGGCGAAAGCAGCTTTTCTTCGGTGATCGTGCCCGGCGTCACCAGGCGCACGACATCGCGCCGCACCACCGACTTGCCGCCGCGCTTCTTCGCCTCCGCCGGATCTTCCACCTGCTCGCAGACGGCGACCCGGAAGCCAAGCGCGATCAGCTTCTGCAGATAATCGTCGGCCGCATGAACGGGCACGCCGCACATCGGGATATCCTGCCCCATGTGCTGGCCGCGCTTCGTCAGCGTGATGCCGAGCGCGCGCGAGGCATCGATGGCGTCTTCGAAGAACAATTCGTAGAAGTCGCCCATGCGGTAGAACAGCAACGAACCGGGATTGTTCGCTTTGATCTCGATATATTGCTCCATCATCGGAGTAGCCGAGGCACGGCTTTCCTCCGAGGCAAGCTCGGCGGCCG
The DNA here is from genome assembly GCF_040215725.1 of Rhizobium sp. ZPR4. NCBI lineage: Bacteria > Pseudomonadati > Pseudomonadota > Alphaproteobacteria > Hyphomicrobiales > Rhizobiaceae > Rhizobium > Rhizobium sp. ZPR4. Next base: position 27,952 of record NZ_CP157967.1, on the reverse strand, counting down.
AGAAGGCATCGATGCTGGCGTTAATACGTTCGTTCACGGAGGTGCAGTTTTTCCAAAAAAATGAGGTGCCACCCTATCCGCGCGCCGCTATAGAAGACAACAGCTATCGGGCAAGAGGGACCGGTCGCCCACAGGAGGTTTGGAGGAACAATGGCTGACAGCAAGAGCAAGTCGCGTCCGGGAACGGGGATCACCGATCAGGAAGCACTGGACTTCCACAAGAACGGCCGCCCCGGCAAGCTTGAGATCAACCCGACCAAGCCGATGGCGACCCAGCGTGATCTTTCCCTTGCCTATTCGCCAGGCGTCGCCGTTCCCGTGAAGGCGATCGCCGCCGATCCGGCCACCGCCTACGACTATACTTCGCGCGGCAACATGGTCGCCGTCATCTCCAACGGCACGGCCATTCTCGGCCTCGGCAATCTCGGGGCTCTCGCCTCCAAGCCGGTCATGGAAGGCAAGTCGGTCCTCTTCAAGCGCTTCGCCGACGTCGATTCGATCGATCTCGAGATCGACACCGAGAATGTCGACGAATTCATCAATTGCGTGCGCTATCTCGGCCCCTCCTTCGGTGGCATCAATCTGGAAGATATCAAGGCGCCCGACTGCTTCATCATCGAGCAGCGGCTGCGTGAGCTCATGGATATCCCGGTGTTCCATGACGATCAGCACGGCACCGCCATCATCGCCGCCGCCGGTCTCATCAACGCGCTGGAACTGACCGGCCGCGACCTGAAGACCACCAAGCTCGTCTGCAATGGTGCGGGCGCCGCCGCCATCGCCTGTATCGAACTCATCAAGGCCATGGGCTTCAACCCGGAAAACATCGTCCTTTGCGATACAAAGGGCGTGATCTACCAGGGCCGCAGCGAGGGCATGAACCAGTGGAAGTCGGCGCACGCGGTCAAGACCGACAAGCGCACGCTGGCGGAAGCGATGAAGGGTGCCGACGTCGTATTCGGCCTGTCGCAGAAGGACGCCTTCTCGGAAGACATGATCCGCTCGATGGCGGACAGGCCGATCATCTTCGCCATGGCCAATCCCGATCCGGAAATCACGCCGGAGGAAGTCGCCCGCATCCGCGACGACGCGATCATGGCGACGGGCCGCTCGGACTATCCGAACCAGGTCAACAACGTTCTCGGCTTCCCTTACATCTTCCGTGGCGCGCTCGATGTTCGCGCCACCACCATCAACGACGAGATGAAGATCGCCGCCGTCAACGCGCTGGCAAGCCTGGCGCGCGAGGATGTGCCCGACGACGTCGTGGCCGCCTATCAGGGTGCGCGGCCGCGTTTCGGCGCGCAATACATCATCCCCGTGCCGTTTGATCCGCGTCTGATCTCGGCAATCCCGGTGGCCGTTGCCAAGGCGGCGATCGAAAGCGGCGTCGCCCGCCGCGACATGCCTGACATGGATGCCTATGCCCGCGAACTCTCCGCGCGGCGCGATCCGATCGCCTCGACGCTGTCACAGCTCTACGAGCGCGTGCGCCGGTACCAGAAGCGCATCGTCTTCGCCGAAGCGGAAGAAGAACAGGTGATGCGCGCCGCCCTCTCCTATGCCAACCAGGGGCTTGGCACAGCCATCCTGCTCGGCCGCGAGGATCTGATCGAGGCCACGGCCGAGCGCGCGGGCATCGATCTCAATCGCCCAGGTCTCGAGATCGTCAACGCCCGCATTTCCAAGCGGGGCGATGCCTATATCGACTATCTCTATGCGCGACTGCAGCGCCAGGGCTACCTGCATCGCGATGTAACGCGCCTGATCCACAATGACCGCAATCACTTCGCCGCCTGCATGGTGGCGCTGGGAGACGCGGACGGCATGGTGACGGGCGTCACCCGCAACTATTCGACGGCACTTGGCGACGTCCGTCGCTGCATCGACGCCAAGCCGGGGCATCGGGTCATCGGCATATCGATCGTGCTTGCCCGGGGCCGCACGGTCTTTGTCGCCGATACCGCCGTGCATGACATGCCGACCTCCGAAGAACTGGCCGATATCGCCGAGGAAGCCGCCGGCTTCGCCCGCCGCATGGGCTATGAGCCGCGCGTCGCCATGCTCGCCTACTCCACCTTCGGCCACCCCTCGGGCGAACGCTCGGAGAGGGTGCGCGAAGCCGTCGATATCCTCGACAAGCGCCATGTGAATTTCGAGTTCGACGGCGAAATGTCAGCCGACGTCGCGCTAAACCGCAAGATCATGGAGAGCCTCTATCCCTTCTCGCGGCTGTCGGGGCCCGCAAACGTGCTCGTCATGCCCGCCTTCCACTCCGCGGCGATCTCCACCAAGATGCTGCAGGAACTCGGCGGCTCCACGGTGATCGGGCCGCTGCTCGTCGGCCTCGACAAGCCGGTGCAGATCACATCGATGGGTGCCAAGGATTCCGATATCGTCAACATGGCCGCCATCGCGGCCTATGGTGCTGGATCGTAGCCACTACCCCATAAGGCTGAGCCGGCGACCCAACAAAGGTGATGGGCTGCCGTATCAATTCGGTGTAAAATGGGGGATGAGTGAAGCTCAGGTCCTTTTCGGAGTGCTGCGCCATTCAGCGCAGCCGGATATTGTCGATGCTATCGAGCGGCTCGTCCTTGAGGCACCCGACCGCAAGCTTAACCGTGTGAATGCACTCGCCTTCGCGGCCAGCCACGGCTTTGAGGAAGAACAGACCGTCAATGCTTTCCTGCACGCATCGCGCCTCGGCCTGTTCGAAATGTCGTGGAATGTTCTTTGCCCGGGCTGCGGCGGGGTGCTGGATGCCAATACCTCCCTGAAAACCGTGCAAAGCGAAACCTATAACTGCACGCTTTGCGCAGCTGGCTACGAGCCGACGCTCGACGAGATGGTCGAAGTCACCTTCACCGTCAGCCCGCGCGTTCGCCATATCGAGGCGCATAATCCGCACGACCTGCCGCCGCTTGAATATTTCCGCCAGATCTATTGGGGCTCTGGTGTCGATCTTCCCGATGAGGGCTATGAAGAGAAGGTCGATCAGTTCGTGCTGGAATCGCTCGAGCTGCCACCCGGCGAGAAAGCCGTCATATCGCTTCAATTGCCGGCGGAATTCACCATCATCTTCGAGCCTGTCACGCATGCCGCACAATTCCTCGATGTGAAGGGCGAGCCATCGAAGGAGCGGCAGGCCCTGTCGCTCGTTTTCGATCGCATGCACCGACACAGCGAGGCCATCGAATTGCGGCCCGGCCCGCTGCGCATCCAGATGGAGAACCACACTGACCTTCGCGTGCTGCCATCGATCTGCGTGGCCAACGAGGCTCTTCACACGCTGCTTGGACAACGCCGGCCATTTCTGACCGCCAAGCACCTGCTCTCCAACCAGACCTTCCGTGACATCTACCGCACGGACACGATCGACATCGACCAGCGACTGAAGATCACCAGCCTCACTTTTCTGTTCACCGATCTGCGCGGTTCGACGGAATTATACGAAAGGGTTGGCGATCTCGCAGCCTTCGATCTGGTCAAGACCCATTTTGGCATCCTGCACGAAATCGTCGCGGCCGAGGCGGGTGCGGTCGTCAAGACCATCGGCGACGCCGTCATGGCCACCTTCCCGACGCCCGATCGGGCGTTGATCGCGGCGATGCGGATGCGTGAGGCCATGCTCAGCCTCAACAATGAGCGCGGCAACGACGATCTTCTTCTGAAAATCGGCATCCACGAGGGGCCATGCATCGCGGTGAGCCTGAACGAACGGCAGGATTATTTCGGACAGACGGTCAATATCGCGTCCCGCGTCCAGCATCTCGCTACATCACGCGAAATATTCGCGACCAGCTCGGTGCTCGATCATCCGCGCGCCGCCGAACTGATGATGAGGCGCGGCCTGACGCCGCAATCGCATCATGTCGCGCTTCGCGGCATCACCGACGCAATCGATATTTTTGCGATCCCATAGAGCGCTTCAGCTTTTCAGCGAAGCTCCGAACCGCTCTATCTCTTTGTTTTCACGCAATTCCGGACGGAAAACCGCTGCGCACTTTTCCTGGAATTGCTCTCCATTCGTCAGCTGGCAAAGCGACCGGCATCCGCGCCATAGTAATTGACGTAGCGGTCGGAAATGCTGGCGATCGGCAGGACGATCAGGACGTCCGTCGTGTTGAAGGCCTGATCGACCACGGCCGTCGAACCGACCATGGCGCCGAGACGCAGATAGCCCTTGATCAAGGGCGGCATCGCCATCAGCGCTTTTTTCGGATTAACGGCCTCGACCGGCATCAAGTCCATGGTGCGCGCGAGCGACGGCAGGGCACCGACGGCCCAATCATCCTTGGCGACAACATTGTGATAGAGGAAGGACAGAGCCAGCGCGTGCTGTTCCGGCAGGACACCGGGGAAGGAGGCGCAACCGATCATCGCGCCCATGCCGTGCTTCAGCGCATAGGCCCAATTGCCCTGCCACAGCAGCTCGACCGTGCGCTTGTTGCGGTAATTCGGCAGCACGCAGGAGCGACCGAGCTCCATGAAACGCTTGTCGGGATGACGGGCGAGCAGCGCGTCGATGTCGAATTCCGATGAGGAATAGAAGCCGCCATTGGCCATGGCCACTTCCTGGCGCAGCAGGCGATAGGTGCCGACGATCTGGTCTTCCGGATCACCCTCAAGCGAGCGGTCCAGCACCAGAAGATGGTCACAAATCTCATCCCAGCTGTCGACGTCGCGCTGACGACGCATAGCGTCGGCCGGCAGTTGCGCGTTCATCTCCTCGACGAAAACGCGGTAGCGTACGGCCTGAGCGGCATCGATTTCGCGCGCCGTGCGGGCAAGGCGCGTTTCGAGATTTCCGATGCGTCCGAGCACATCGCTGGCAACCGGCTCAACCGTTGCCTTTGAAGACTGAACCATTTCGCCCTGAGCTTCGCGATTCAAAATTTCGATGGACATGGCGATTCTCCCCCTGCGGGCCGATATAGCGCCATAAACCAAATTCGTGCGACAGGAAAGTGACACGCGGCTTGGCTAAAAGCAAGAACCGTGCCCATTGCAATTTTTCGAATGGACGCGCCGTCCCCAACTTAGCTGCGGCGATAGCCACAGGTTGAGCCCTATCACGGCCTTCTATCGAGCATTGATGAGCCGGCTTCCGTAATCTTCATCCGAAGATCGAGGTGATATCAAGCGCGCTCGAAAACCGATCTCGACAGTCCCCGCAACACCGTTGTCAGCTTTTCGGGATCGACCGGCTTGACGATGACGGCATCGGCGCCCGCCAGAAGCGCCTGACGGCGGATCGAATCGCGGCTGTCCGCAGTCAGGACGATGATCGGCAGCGGCGGCAGGCCATGCCTGCGCTCATGAGCCCGCAATTGCGCAAGGACAGCCGCACCCGTGCCGCCGGGCATATTGAAATCCGTCACCAGCACCTCCGGTCGCGCTTCGGCGTCTTCGGTGCGGGCTCGAAGGCCATCGAAATCCTCGACGAGGCGAACCCTGTGACCGGCCTTGGAGAGCATCGCCCGAACCAGCATCGCATTGACCGGGTCATCCTCGCCCAACAGGATATCGAGCGCGCGGTCTTCCTCCGCCTCGGGCGTCGTAATGCCGATCTCGGAGACGGCTTCGATCAAGGCTTCGCGCTTTTCCATGCCGCGCATGCGGCCTCTCAGCACATCGATCAGCGATTGCTCGCGCAGCGGCCGGATGAGCCAGGCGTCGAAGAGATCGAGCGGATGGGTATTACGCTCCTCGGGATTGACCAGGAAGATCTTGCGCAACCTCGGCACCGCAAGCGCATTTCCCTCGCTGAAGTACCAGGGCGCCATGCGATGGTCGACGATGAGATCCGTCCAGACCCCGCCGTCACCCATCGGGAACGAGGGCAGCAGATCATCCATGTCGCCGGGGCCGATCAGCCGGCAATGGCCGCCAAGCGTCTGGATGGTTCGCATGATGGCCGTGCTTGCTGCCCCCTCAGGCGCCAGCAGCAGGATACGGGATCCCCTGAGCATGGTATTGCGCCGATCGTATCCGTCCTCTCCGGCAGTCAGGCCGACCGGGAAGGAGATGACGAACTCGCTGCCCTTGCCGCGCTCACTGGCAACGCTGAGCCCGCCACCGAATTCGCGCAGGATGCGGGCGGAGATCGCAAGGCCAAGGCCAGTGCCGGCGCTTCTTTCCACCGTGGTGCCGGCCTGCTCGAACTCGCCGAAGACGCGGGCCTGTTCTTCCTCGGTCATGCCGGGACCGCTATCCCGCACCGATATCGTCAAGTCCCGCTCCTGGAGGTCGACGCGGACTAGAACGCCGCCGGTCTGGGTGAACTTCACCGCATTGCCGATGACGTTGAACAGGATCTGGCGCAGACGTGCGGGATCGAATTCCAAGCTCTCGGGAACATCCGCCGCAACGCTCGCGGCGATTTCAATGCCCTTTTCGTGGGCGCGATGAGCGAGCATCTCGATGACGCCTTCCAGCAGTGGCCGCAAAGCCTCCTGGCGCGGATGCAACTGGAAGCGACCGACTTCGATCGTGGAGAAATCGAGGAGATCTTCGACCAGCTGCACCAGCGCATGACCCGATTGGCGAATACCGGTCAGGTAATTTGCCTGCTCCAAGGTCAACGGCGTCTGAGCAAGCAGATGGTTCATGCCGAGAATACCCGACAGTGGGGTGCGGATCTCATGGCTGACGGTGGCAAGCAGGCGCGATTTGGCGGCGCTGTTATATTCGGCTTTCAGCCTGGCATCTTCGCGCAGGCGGGCCGTCTGCCGCTCTTCGGTCACATCGCGCGCGATGCTCTGTATGCATAATTGCCCGGTCGTCGCATCGCGGAACATGACATCGTGCCAGGCAAAAATGCGTCGGCCCTCGGGTGTCGCGATTTCCGCATCCTGATGCTTTGCATCGGTGACGGCGCGGAATACGAGGCCGGCCTCTTCCAGCGTCAGGCCCTCTGGATGCGACCTGCCGGTCAATCTGCTGAAGGTGGCGTTGGCGTGCAGAATCCGGCGGTCAATGCTGCGCGTGACCGCGATGTCCCCGAGCGCATCGTGGACGGTGGCAAGGAGGCTGGTGCTTTCCTTGTGCTCCCAAAGGCGATCGTGATCGCTCTCGCTGAAATCGGCGGCGATAGTCTCTGCCTCGCGCGCGACGCCTCGGGTTTTGACGATGCCGACGGCTGCGAGCGCAAGGGCTGCGAGGCCAAGAAAGCCCACAAGCGCCAGAGGACCTCCGGCAAAGCCGATCGCAAGAAAAACCGCCCCTGCCACGAGACCGCCGCCATTCAGCCAATGGCCTTGCAGCCACCAGGTCCGCGTGGGCGACGCCGATTGCTGGCCTGCCTCATGCGGTGCGGTCGATTTTGCAGGCGACGACTCGTCAGCGGCCGGCCTTTCGATCGCTTCCGCTTGGTCGTGAACTGCCGCCGTGGCAAGCTTTTCCTGCAAATCTGCCAGAGTGCTCATGCAATCTGGCTAACATGGGCATTCTTCCTGATGCCTTCAGGGATTCGCTAGAATTTTAAGCTTTTGCCTTTTTCGGCATCAGAAGCTCGTCGAGAATGACGCAGCCTGCACCGATGGTGATGAAACTGTCGGCAAGATTGAAAACGGCGAAAGACCATGTCTGCGTATGAAAGAGTATGTAGTCGATCACGTGGCCGTAGAGAAAGCGGTCCAGCAGATTGCCGAGAGCGCCGGCAATGATCAGGGCAAAGCCCATATGTGCAAGCCAGCGATGGTCGGGCGTGCGCCGCCAGAGCCAGAGCACGAAGGCGACGATGACGAGCCGCATCCCGACGATGAACCAGCCGTCCATGCCTGAGAGCATCGAGAAGGCGACGCCGAGATTATAGGTGCGATAGAGCGCCAGCATCGGAATGACCGGCACCATCTCCTGCAGCGGCAGCCAGTGATCCACCATGATCTTGATGGCCTGATCGAGAATGACAGCAACCACGATGAAGATCAGGATAGGCAGGGGCCGCGAAAACAGGGCTGGCTTTGCAGTCGGCTGTTCGTGGGTCTCGCTTTCGGTCATCGGGTCTCGCCAGGTAAGTGTCAGAATCAGATGAGTGTCAGGATATGGCGGCGGGCTTCGAACAGCATGACTGCTGTCGCGACCGCCAGATTGAGGCTGTCGGCACGGCCGGCCTGCGGGATGCGGGCAAGCGCGTCGGCCTCTTTCGCCAAGGCATCCGGCAGGCCGGATTGCTCGTTGCCCATCAGGATGACGACAGGCTTCTTCTTGTAGTCGATGGTGCGGTAATCAACAGCGCCGGCCAGATGGGTGGCGACGACAGAGACGTCAGCCTTCTTTTTCCAGGCCAGAAACTCCTCCGGCGTCGCCTTGACGACGGGAACGGCGAAAATCGAGCCCATGGTGGCGCGCACGGTTTCCAGCGAAAACGGATCTGTGGTCTCACCGACAAGGATGACGCCGGAAGCGCCGGCCGCATCGGCGGTGCGGATGATGGTGCCGAGATTGCCGGGATCGCGCACGCGGTCGAGCGCCACCCAGGTCTCGCCAGTCGCTGGCTTGACCTCCCGAAGCGGCCGCCAGCGCTGCTCGAAGACGCCGACCACCATCTGCGGATTGTCACGGCGGGTGATCGAACCGATGACCTTTTCGCTGACCTCAAGCACCAGCCCGCCGGCGGCCACCGTCTTTGCGGCGACCTGCTCGACGAGCGGCTTGCCCTTGGCGGCCTTGGCATAAACCAGCGTGCGGATCGTCCAGCCGAGCTCGAGTGCATCGATGACGAGTTTCAGCCCTTCGGCTAAGAAGGCACCGCTTTCCTCGCGGGACTTCTTGACCGTCAGCGCCTTGATGTCCTTGACGATCGGATTGGCAAGCGAGGTGACCTCCTTGACCTGTCCGACCTTGCGCGGGCCGTCACTACGGAAATCCTGGTTCATTTCGGCACCCAGCGGCTGAAGAGAGAGGTGGAAAGCGCCCTGCCCGGCGTGCGGCCATCGAGGCCGGCCTCGCGGATGACCAGTTCGCCGGATTCGACGACACCGCCGGCGCCGCGCATCGTCTCGCGCATCAGCTCATGGATGGAATAGAAGCTGGCGCGGATGGAATAAGCCGTCAGTACCAGGCCGAGTGCCTTCGGTGACAGGATCTCGCGGCAGATGTCGAGCATCAGCGGCAGGTGCTCGAACAGGTGCCAGACCTCGCCATTCGGGCCTCGGCCGAACTTCGGCGGGTCGGTCAGGATGATATCGTATTTGTTGCCACGGCGCTCCTCGCGCAGGATGAACTTCATGGCATCCTCGCAGATCCAGCGGATCGGCAGCTTTTCCATGCGGCCCAGCGCCTGGTTTTCACGTGCCCAGCCGATTGCCTTCTTCGAGGCATCGACATGGGTCACTTCAGCGCCGGCGGCGGCAGCCACCAGCGAGGCGACACCGGTATAGCCAAAAAGATTGAGCACCTTGAGCGGCCTTTTCGCCGCCTCGACCTGCTCCTTCATCCAGGCCCAGTGGACGATCTGCTCCGGGAAGACGCCGACATGGCGGAAGGCAGTGAAGCGGCCGAGAAAATCGACGCCGAGCAGCTGCAACGGCCAGGTCTCGCCGAGCGCTTCGCGCGGGAAGCGCCAGCGGCCCATGCCGTCCTCATCCGTGTCGCCGGTGAAGATAGCGTCGGCATTATCCCAGACATGCGCGGCAAGCGACGGCGGCCAAAGCGCCTGTGCCTCGGGGCGGACGATGCGATAGGGACCGTACTGCTCGAGCTTCAGCCCATTGCCGCTGTCGATAAGGTGGAAATCCCCGGCACCGAGAGACTCGAGAATGACGGGCACACGCTCGGCCAGGCGTTCGCCGGTCCGAGCGATCAGCGGGCGTTCAGGAGCGGCAGCGACCGGCGCAACAGCACGCGGCTCGGCAACACGCTCGCCATGATCGCGCGAAGGCTTGGCTGGCCTTGAGGCAGCACCCGCGGGCTTTGCCGGCGGCTTACCGGACATGTCACGCCGGGGTTTTGCCCCAAGACCGCCCCCGGCTTTCTGGCCGGGCCGGCTTTCCCTATGTTTCACCATGCTTGTCTCAAAATTGATATGTGCGTGCAAATAGCATCTGGCCGCCACTTGGCAAAGCGCTTTCCGATCTGCGATGATCCATGCACAAAATGTCACATAGGGAGGATTGCGCATGGACATGACCGGCGAAGAACGGATCGCGGCGCCTAGAGATGCCGTCTGGGCCGCGCTCAACAATTCCGACATCCTCAAGCAATGCATTCCCGGCTGCCAGAGCCTCGACTGGGTCTCCCCGACGGAGCTGACGGCAACCGTCAAGCTAAAGATCGGCCCGGTTTCCGCCTCCTTCAACGGCGAGGTCAAGCTGACCAACATCAATGCGCCGGAAAGCTATACGATCTCGGGCGAAGGAAAAGGCGGCATTGCCGGTTTTGCCAAGGGCGGAGCTGATGTCGTGCTGAAGGAAGACGGCAACGAGACGGTCCTGCAATATGAAGCGAAGGCGCAGGTCGGCGGCAAGATCGCGCAGCTGGGCTCGCGCCTGGTGGATTCGAGCGCCAAGAAGCTGGCACAACAGTTTTTCGCCGATTTCACCGCTGCCATCAACGGCCAGGCGAGCGCCTGATTGTCAGGGCTCGATTTCGGCCCCATATAGTCGATCATGACATCGACATTTGAGATTTGGGCCGTTCGGCCAGCGCGCGAACAGGACATGCAGCAGCTTGCGGAGATCTACCTCCGCGTCCGTCGCGAAACGTTCCTATGGGTCGAGCCCGGCCATTTCACGCTCGAAGATTTTGCCGCTCATACCAATGGCGAACGCCTGTTCGTCTGCGAGGACGAGCACGGCGCAGTTGTCGGCTTTGCCGCAATCTGGGAGCCGGACGACTTCATCCATATGCTCTATATACTGCCGACCTTCCAAGGCCGCGGTGCCGGCAAGGCCCTGCTTGCCGGACTGCCTGAATGGCCTCAGCGCCGCTACCGGCTGAAATGCCTGGTCAAAAACATGCGCGCCATGGCGTTTTACAGGAGGCTCGGCTTCGAGATCATCGGCGATGGCGCGTCGCCAGAGGGCGACTATAAAGAGATGCGGCTCGCCGACCTCACGTCACTTTGACGGCAGCTGCCCGGCGATCTCTTCGGCGCGGGTGCGATGTTTGTCGGCTTCGGCCTGCCAGCGCACCGCTTCCCGCGACTGATTGCGGGCGCGCTTGCGATGCTTTCCCTGGGTGAACCAGGTGACTGCCGCGCCGACGATCATGCCGAGGATCAGAGCGACGAACAGCAGCACGAAGAGCGGCGCATTCAGCGACAGCACCTGGTCGTCCGGCCGGAACGGATTGAGGGCCAATGTCACGGATTGCCTGTTGGCGACGCAGAATATGATGAGGATGATGCCGAGCGGCAGCAATATCAGCAGATTGACGATCTTCTTGGCCATTGCGCAGCTCCTTTGTCCGCAGCCATGGATGCCCTGCACCCAAGCCGCCTTCAGCCGCAGAATAGAAAAGAGGCGGCTGAATTCAAGTGCCACCGCGTCGCGGCACAATCATGTCCGACGACTATTTTCGTCGGAGCATTTGGGAAAACTCGGCCGGAATGGCCCGATCAGTTGTCGTCTTCTTCGTCGTCGCCGGCGCCTGGATTCAGACGCTCGCGCAATTCCTTGCCCGTCTTGAAGAAGGGAACCCATTTTTCTTCGACGAAGACCGTATCGCCCGTGCGCGGATTGCGGCCAGAGCGCGAAGGCCGGTTCTTGACGGAAAAAGCGCCAAAGCCGCGAAGCTCAACCCGGTTTCCCGCGGCGAGCGCATCGGTGATCTCATCCAGGACTGCATTGACGATATTTTCGACGTCGCGGTGATAGAGATGCGGGTTGCGGGCGGCAACAATCTGCACCAGTTCCGACTTGATCACAGCTATCCCCTTAAATCATTGATTTATCAATTGGCTGCACCCTGCCAAACAGAAAGCAGGCCGTCAAGAAACAACTTATCGGTCATGATTTTCTGGAGACTCTCTCCTTTGATAAAATCATCATAACCGAGACGATTTAGCAACCAGGAAGCGGCCCCCGGCCAAAAGAAGGACGAAGTTTTGTCTTCCCGCTTCCAATCGACGATCGGCAGGTCCTTCTTGACCTTGCGCGTTTCGAGATAGGCTAGAATTTCGTCCTCGCCGCCGAGCGTGTCGATCAGCTTGTTCTGCAGCGCCTGACGGCCGGTGAAGATGCTGCCGTCGGCAAGTTTCAGCACCTCGTCGCGCGGCAATTTGCGGCGATCGGCCACCAGATCCACGAACCAGGCGTAACTGTCCATGACCATATTGCGGATCATGTTCTTGGCGTCTTCGCTCGCCGGATGGAACGGCGAGGGTTCGGCCTTCAAGGGCGCCGACTTGATCTCGTCCAGCGAAACGCCGACCTTGTCGAGCAGGTCCTTGACCTGCGGATACTGGAAGATGACGCCGATCGACCCGGTGATCGAGGTATCGCCCGCAACGATATCGTCGCCAGCCGTCGCGATCATGTAGCCGGCCGAGGCTGCGACGGTGCGGATGTCCGATACGACCGGCTTCTTGGCGGCGACGGCGCGGATCGCCTTGAAGATGCGTTCGCCGCCATAAGTGGTGCCGCCGGTCGACGAGATCGAGACGATCAGCGCCTTGACCTGGTCGTTGTCGCGGATCTTCTTCAGACGCTCAAGGAGCTCGGGATCATCCTGAATAAGCCCGGAGATGGTGACGCGGGCGATTTGCGGACCGCGCGTATCCGGCAGGTCGGCGGAAACAAAGCGGTAAAGCGCGAAACCCAGTGCCACGAGGAGCAAAACGGCAACAATGCGCCAGAAACCAAGTTTGCGGCGCAATTGTCGCCGATCCGCGATTGCAGAACTGTCCATCACGCCTTATTTCTCCCTGCAACAAATTGAAAGCGCCACAAACCGGATGTATGACACCTTGAAACGGGCACAATCCTTAGAGAAAAGCGTTTCCCGTTTTCGATGTCGTCGGCGGGACGTCGCTCTGCTGGTTCATGAGATAGGACATCGCCTGACCTGATGAAACCGGCTTATGGCATATTTTTCTGCTAAAATTCGCCCACCGCAGAAAAAAATCCATATTGGCAAGCCAGTGCAATAATGCGAAACGATCCGATAGGCTTTTTGGCACAGCCTCGCATAGCGTGAGAATACGGTTCTCCGGATCATAAAAGACGGACCTGTTGCATGCTCAATACGATCGAGCCCCCCGGCGAGGCAATCCGCTCGATGCCGGAACGGAACGCGTATAAGGACGCGATCTTCCACTCTAGCCGCGTCAAGCGGCTCAAGGTGTTGCTGCCGCTCGCCGCTCTCATCGTCTCGCTCATCTTCATTGCGGTCTCGGTCATCCGCGCCTATCTGCCGGCCGATATCCAGATCGAGGGCGCCAGGATCGAGGACGGCAAGGTCGTCATGGAACGTCCTGCCATTGCCGGCCGCAACAAGGACGGCATCAATTATTCGCTGCTCGCCGAAAAGGCACTGCAGGATATCAAGAACCCGAACATGATCACGCTGAAGACCATCAAGGCTTCGATGCCGGTCAATACCGAGGTGATCGCCCATGTGACGGCCCAGAGCGCGGATTTCGATCGCCAGGCCGACACGCTGAAGCTGACCGAGCCGTTCACCGTCATTATGGACAACGGCCTGCGCGCCGAATTCAAGACCGCGTTCCTGGATGTGAAGAAGGGCGACCTTTCGAGCCAGGACGAGGTTGCTATCACCCGAGGTGGCATGTCGGTTGTTGCGCGTTCGCTCAAGATGACGGATAAGGGAAGCGTAATCGAATTCGACGGGCAGGTTCGGATGAACATCGAACCTGCCGCTCTCCATAATTCAGATAGCCAACAGAAGCCGGGCGGTTCATGATAAAGTATTGGCCTAATTCAATTTTCAATTCCGGCTTGCGCAAGGCCGGCCTTCTCTGTGCTTTTGGCGCAGTTACTTTCTTTGCCGCCGCTAATGCCGGCGCGCAATCGACGACCAGCTCGATGCCGGGTCTTGCTCTCTCCAAGGATCAGCCGATCCAGATCGAAAGCGACAAGCTCGAGATCCATGACCAGGAGAGCCAGGCCGTCTTTACCGGCAACGTCAAGGTGGTCCAGGGCACCACGACCATGCAGGCCGGCAAGATGACGGTCTTCTACAAGAAGAAGCAACCGGGCGATGCCAATGCCAAGCCGGCGGAAGAAAATCCCGTTGCCAAGGCCGCCAAGGAGCAGAACCAGTCCCTCGTTTCCGGCGATGCCAACATCGACCACATCCTGGTCACCGACAAGGTCTACCTCGTTTCCGGCACGCAGACCGCGACGGCGGAGGACGGTTCCTTCGACATGGCCAACCAGCTTGCGATCCTCAAGGGCAAGAAAGTCGTTTTGACCGACGGACCGAACGTTTTCACCGGCTGCCAGCTCACCGTGCATATGGCAACGGGCGAAGCGCAGCTGGATTCCTGTGGCGGCCGCGTCCAGATTCAGCTCGATCCGAAGTCGCAGCAAGTGCAGCAACAACAACAAAAGAAAAACTGATACCGGCCCCCTCGTGACGACATCGACAACCTCCACCTTGCCCGGCGTGCCCGGGCCGTCTTCTGCGGCATCCAGCGCACCGGCCGCGGACAAAGCGCGCTATAAGGGTACGCTGATCGCCCGTGGCCTCACCAAGACTTACGGCAGGCGCCGCGTCGTCAATGGCGTTTCGCTGGTGGTGCGCCGCGGCGAGGCAGTCGGACTGCTCGGGCCGAACGGCGCCGGCAAGACGACCTGCTTCTACATGATCACCGGACTGGTGCCGGTCGACGAGGGCACGATTGAGATCGACGGCAACAATGTTACCTCGATGCCGATGTATCGCCGCGCACGGCTTGGTGTCGGCTACCTGCCGCAGGAAGCCTCGATTTTCCGCGGCCTGACCGTGGAAGAAAACATCCGCGCCGTGCTCGAGGTCCATGAAAGGGACAAGACGAAACGGGAGCGCAAGATCGACGAATTGCTGGAAGAGTTCCACATTCGCAATCTGCGTAGCGTGCCGGCGATCGCACTTTCGGGCGGCGAACGGCGCCGCCTTGAAATCGCTCGCGCACTGGCGACCGACCCGACCTTCATGCTGCTTGACGAGCCTTTCGCCGGCGTCGACCCGATTTCGGTCGCCGACATTCAGAACCTCGTGCATCACCTGACGGCACGAGGCATCGGCGTGTTGATCACGGACCACAATGTCCGCGAGACGCTCGGCCTGATCGACCGCGCCTATATCATCCATGCAGGTGAAGTGCTGACCCACGGCCGCGCGAACGATATCGTCAGCAATCCTGAAGTACGCAAGCTGTATCTGGGTGACAATTTCAGCCTCTGATAGGCTGAAATTCCATCCTCCCATCCGCCAATATTAGCGGATGCTACCGCGTGCCGGAAATTTACTTCGGCATCACAGTTCCGCTTGACCAAATCCAATAAAAAAGCAATTTTTGGGCCAGTTGGAATTTCGCGAGAATTTTAGTGACAAAAGGCGCGGATTCCCGAGGAGTTCAAGGGGAGTCCCGCGTCCGCCATGGCATTATCGGCCAATCTTTTCCTGCGCCAAAGCCAGAGCCTGGTGATGACACCGCAACTGATGCAATCCATCCAGTTGCTGCAGATGACCCATTTCGAGCTCACTCAATTCATCGCGCAGGAAGTCGAGAAGAATCCGCTGCTGGAATTTGCGTCAAATGACGAGGATATAGGCAGCGGCGGTGATCGCGAAACCAAGGACGAACGCTTCGAGACCATGGAAGAAGCCCATGGCGAGGATGGCTCCGAACGCAATGCCGGCGACCTTGCGAGCGACTGGTACGAGAGTGACAATACCGGCAATGCCAACCGGCTGAGCGACGAGCTCGACACCAATTTCGGCGACGTCTTTCCCGATGACGGCAGCCCGCAGCGCGCCGATGCGCCGGAACTGCTCAGCCAGTGGAAATCCATGCCCGGCGGCGAGGCCGGCGAAAGCTACGATCTGGACGATTTCGTTGCCGGCCAGGTGTCGCTGCGCGATCATCTCAACGAACAAATTCCCTTCTCGCTCCCCGTCATGGGCGATCGGCTGATCGCCCAGCATCTGGTCGACCAGCTCGACGACGCCGGCTATCTGCGCGCCGAGCTTTGCGAGACGGCCGAGCGCCTCGGGGCATCACTTGCCGACGTGGAGCGCGTGCTGGAAGCACTGCAGCAGCTCGATCCGCCTGGCGTCTTTGCACGCTCTCTCAGCGAATGCTTGGCGATTCAGCTTCGGCAGAAGGATCGTTTCGATCCCGCCATGGAGCGGCTGATCGAAAATCTCGAGCTGCTTGCCCGGCGCGATTTTGCGGCGCTGAAGCGGCTCTGTGGCGTCGACGAGGAAGACCTGCTCGACATGATGGCCGAGATTCGCCAGCTCAACCCCAAGCCCGGCAGCGGTTTCGAGACCGACATATCGGAGGCCATCATGCCCGATATCGTCGTGCGCCCTTCCGCAGACGGGAGCTGGCTGGTGGAGCTCAATCCTGATGCGTTGCCGCGGGTGCTGGTGAGCCAGTCCTATTTCGCCTCCGTCTCCAAGACCAGCCAGGATCATGCCTTCCTGTCCGAATGCCTGCAGAACGCCAATTGGCTGACCCGCAGCCTGGACCAGCGCGCCAAGACGATCATGAAGGTGGCAAGCGAGATCGTGCGGCAGCAGGACGCATTCCTGCTGCATGGCGTCGACCATCTGCGGCCGCTCAATCTGAAAACCGTGGCGGATGCGATCAAGATGCATGAGTCGACCGTCAGCCGCGTGACCTCGAATAAATACATGCTGACGCCGCGCGGGCTGTTCGAGCTCAAATATTTCTTCACGGTTTCGATTGGTGCCGTCGAGGGCGGAGACAGCCATTCCGCCGAAGCCGTGCGCCACAAGATCCGTCTGCTGATCTCGAACGAGAGCCCGGATGCGGTTCTGTCCGACGACGATATCGTCGATACGCTGAAGAAGGGCGGGATCGAGCTTGCTCGCCGCACGGTTGCAAAATACCGTGAAGCCATGAACATCCCCTCCTCCGTGCAACGACGCCGGGAGAAGCGGGCTCTGGCCAAAGTTTCCGGTTTCTGACAGCGGACAGACATCAACCTCAGGCTGCCGAACTCCTAACAGTCGGTTAAGACGCAGTTGACTTTCGCATGAGGCAGGGCTAGAAGCCCGCCGCAATCGCTGCAGGACAGCACGACCATGAAACTTATCCCCACCATCCAAAAGGCGGTCGATATACGCAATTTGCCTTTGACTGCGTGAAGTGCTTGGATGAGCTTGAGGCTTGGCGTAAACTGATACGCGCAATAACCACTACAAGAAGGGAAACTCCATGAGTGTGCGTGTCTCCGGTAAACATATGGAAATTGGTGACTCCTTCCGCCAGCGGATAGAAGACCAGATCGGTATGGCCGTGACCAAATACTTCGACGGGGGGTATTCAGGTCAGGTAACTGTACACAAGTCCAGTTCGCGCTTCGCGGCCGATTGCAAGCTTCATCTCGATAGCGGCGTGGTATTGCATGCTGCCGGCGAAGCCATGGACCCGCAGCTTGCTTTCGATGCAGCGTCCGAGCGCATCGAAAAGCGTCTGCGCCGCTACAAACGCAAACTCAAGGACCATCAGGCCGGCAACCATGTGAACGGGCAGGCGGAAGTCGCCTATACCGTCATGGACGGCGTTCCGGATGACGACGAGGAAATTCCTGCCGATTTCGCGCCGGCGATCGTCGCCGAAAGCACGAAGCAATTGAAGACCATGTCGGTCGCGACTGCCGTGATGGCACTCGACATGACCGACGAGCCGTTGCTGCTCTTCCGCAGCCCCGGCAACGAACACTTGAACATCGTCTACCGCCGTCAGGACGGTAACATTGGCTGGATCGACGCAGCCAATATCAAAGGCTGAGAATAGAAGATAAGCGGCGGCTGCGCATCATCGCAGCTGGCCGCCGCTTGCCCGTCATCGGCTCTCGGCGCTACGCAAGGATAAAGAGAATGGCATTGGCAGATTTGCTACAGCAAGATGCGATCATCCCCGCCTTGAAGGCAAATTCCAAAAAACAACTGCTTCAGGAGTTGGCCGCCAAAGCCTCCAAGCTGACCGGATTGCCCGAACGTGAAATCTTCGACGTCGTGTTGCAGCGTGAGCGCCTGGGCTCCACCGGCGTCGGTAATGGCATCGCCATTCCGCACGGCAAGCTTGCCAGCATCAAGTCCATCGCCGGCATTTTCGCGCGCCTTGAAGCGCCTGTCGATTTCGAGGCGCTGGACGACCAGCCCGTCGATCTCGTCTTCCTGCTGCTCGCGCCCGAAGGCGCAGGCGCAGACCACCTGAAGGCACTCTCCCGCATCGCCCGCGTTTTGCGAGACCAGGATCTGGTCGCGAAGCTGCGCGCCACCGATTCCGCCTCCGCCATTTACGCATTCCTCAACGAAGAACAGGCATCGAACGCTGCCTAAAGCCCGTCGGTATCGCAAGACCGCTGCACACGTTTGCGCGACATGCTTTGACCGATTGGCTTTGACGGATTGGATTGCATCGGACCAAGGCAAAAATAAGAGCCGGATGATCTGAAATCATCCGGCTCTTATTTTTGCGGTGCCTGAAAAGGATCAGGCGTCTTTTTCGTCCAGCGGGCTGTTGGCGCCCTGCTCGGCATTTTCCACGATCTTCGGGCCGCCCTTGGCAACACCGACCATGGCCGGGCGCAGAACGCGGTCACCAATGGCGAAACCTGCCTGCACCACCTGCACGACCGTGTTGTTCGGCACCTCGGGATTGGGCACTTCGAACATGGCCTGGTGGAAATTGGGATCGAATTTCTGTCCAATTGGTTCGAGCTGGCGCACGCCATGGCGCTCGAGAGCCGACAGCATGGAACGCTCGGTCATCTCGACGCCTTCGATCAGCGTCTTCAGGCCGGCATCGGCGCCGGCGCGTGCTTCAGCCGGAATGGCATCCAGCGTGCGGCGCAGATTGTCCGCCACCGAGAGCATGTCGCGGGCAAAGCTTGCCACGGAATAGGACTTTGCATCCTTCACATCGCGCTCGGTGCGGCGACGGAGGTTGTCCATCTCGGCAGCGAGGCGAAGATAGCGATCGCGCAGTTCGCCGTTTTCGGCCTTCAGCAGCTCAACCGGATCTGGCTGAGACGGCTCGGCCGCATCCACGGTTTCCGCTGCATCCTGCGCGAAATCCGCTGACGTGTCGGCCGCCGTGGCGTCAGGTCCGGTTTTTGTTGTTTCGTCGGTCATGACGGTCTCCGAATTGCTTGGTCTTTGGATGTGCCCGATATCGAGGTTTGATCGGAAAAAATCAAGGCTTTGTCGAGAAGAACAGCCAATTCGCGGCTTTACGGCGGTGGCAATACCTCGCCCCGCTCCTGGCTACCGCTTATGACGTCGACTGTTCAGCCCTCCCTACCAGTGGTATGCTGAAATGCATCTCAGCACAGCGTGGGGTGACATCAATGTCTAATGGCAAATCCCTTTCAGGCAAGTGTTTCTGTGGCGCAGTGGAAATTACTGTTGATGGCGAGCCAATGGCGATGGGTTACTGTCATTGCGACTCCTGTCGGGAATGGTCGGCGGGACCGGTCAATGCCTTCTCGCTCTGGCCGCCGGAAGCCGTTCACGTCACCAGGGGCTCGGACAAGATCGGCAGCTATCAAAAGACCGAGAAGAGCGTGCGCAAGTGGTGCACGGTCTGCGGCGGTCATCTGCTGACCGAGCATCCGCCGTGGGGCGTCACCGATGTCTACGCCGCCGTCCTGCCCGACCTCGATTTTCAGCCTGTCGTACACGTCAACTACGAGACGACCGTGCTGCACCTGAGCGACGGACTGCCGAAACAGAAGGATTTTCCGGCTGAGATGGGCGGATCGGGAGTCCTGCTTCCCGATTGACCGCACCGGCTAAGATCTTCTCGTCACATCCCCGGCCGCGTCAGCCGCGAGATCAGCTGGGCCGTGTAATCGACCATGGGCACGATGCGCGCATAATTCAGCCGTGTCGGGCCGATGACGCCGACGGCACCAACGATGCGATCGTCCTCGTCGCGATAGGGCGCCACGATCAACGAGGAACCGGACAGCGAGAAGAGCTTGTTTTCCGAGCCGATGAAGATGCGCACGCCTGGTCCGCTTTCAGCGAGATTGAGGATCTCGATCAGGCTGTCCTTCTTCTCCAGATCGTCGAAGAGTAGGCGCAGACGGTCCAGATCCTCCGCACCGCCGATTTCGGCGAGCAGATTGGAGTGACCTCGAACGATAAGCTGTGTCGGCTTGCCGTCGTCATCGCCGCCGGACCAGACGGCAATGCCACGCTCAACCAGCTGATGCGAGAGGCTATCCAGCTCCTGGCGCACGCTTTCCTTGAGACTTTGCAACTGCCGCCGCAGTTCCGGCATCGTCTGGCCGGTCATATGGGCGTTGAGGAAATTGGCGGCTTCCGTCAGCTGTGACGATGTGGTGCCGGCCGGGAGCTCGATGATCCGGTTTTCGACCTGATCGTGATCGCCGACGAGCACGGCGAGCGCCTTGGTCGGCTCCAGCCGGATGAACTCCACATGCTTGAGAACCGGATCGCTCTTGGAGGTGATGACGAGCCCGGCACCGCGCGAAATGCCCGACAGCACCCGGCTTGCCTCCGACATCATCGATTCCACTGGCTGGTCGCGATTGCTGCCGCGCACCTGCCGATCGATATTGGCGCGGTCTTCGGCAGAGAGATCGCCGACCTGCATGAAAGCATCGACAAAGAAGCGCAAGCCTACCTGGGTCGGCAACCGGCCGGCGCTCACATGCGGCGAATAGATAAGCCCCAGCTCTTCCAGATCGCTCATGACATTGCGCACCGAGGCCGGCGACAAGGACATGGGCAACAGGCGCGAGAGATTGCGCGAACCCAATGGCTCGCCGCTTTCCAGGTAGCCTTCGACGATGCGGCGGAAGATTTCCTTGGAGCGTTCGTCCAGTGCAGCAATGACATCCGAGACCGACGATGTCGTGAATACCATTTCGCTGTCAGATCCATTCCGTTGAGCCTTAGCCAAAATATAATCATTCAGTTAGCAATGGCAAAAGGGAAAAATGTCGCCATGGCCGCCGAGGGGCTTTGCAGCCTGCTTTTCCTTTGCAAAAGCGGCCTGTGGGTCGTAGAAGCGGTCAACGAACATTCAGGAGAGTGGAATGCGGCCTTCAGGCAGAAAAACCGACCAGATGCGCAAGGTGTCGTTCGAGCGCAATTTTTCCAAGCACGCGGAAGGCTCCTGCCTGGTGAAATTCGGCGATACGCATGTGCTCTGCACGGCAAGCCTGGAAGACAAGACGCCGCCATGGCTGCGCAACAGCGGCAAGGGCTGGGTCACGGCCGAATACGGCATGCTGCCGCGCGCGACCGGCGAGCGCATGAAGCGCGAAGCTGCCGCCGGCAAGCAGGGCGGCCGCACGCAGGAAATCCAGCGCCTCATCGGCCGGTCGCTGCGCGCCGTCGTCGACCTCAAGGAATTGGGCGAGCGCCAGATCACCGTCGACTGCGACGTCATCCAGGCCGATGGCGGCACGCGCACGGCCTCGATCACCGGCGGCTGGATCGCGCTTTACGACTGCCTGAAGTGGATGGAAAGCCGCAACATGGTCAAGGTCGAGCGCGTGCTGAAGGATCACATCGCCGCCATCTCCTGCGGTATCTTCGCCAACCAGCCTGTTATCGATCTCGACTACCTTGAGGATTCCTCGGCCGAAACCGACGCCAATTTCGTCATGACGGGCAAGGGCGGCATCGTCGAGATTCAGGGAACGGCTGAAGGCGCCCCCTTCAGCGAAGAGGAATTCGCCACGCTGATGCATCTCGCCAAGAACGGCATCGCCGAGCTGGTGGAGCTGCAGAAGCAGGCTATCGCCTGAGGATATTTGAATGGCTGACCCGGCCCTCGCAGGCGTCCTTGAAACCGCGCTCTATGCGGACGATCTCGATGCGGCCGAGGCCTTCTATGGCGGCATACTCGGGTTGCAGAAGATTTCGCGTGGCGGCAACCGCCATGTCTTCTATCGCTGCGGGCCGGGCGTGCTTCTGATCTTCAACAGCGACGAAACCGTCAAGCCGCATGAGCCGGGTGCCCTGCCCGTGCCGCCGCATGGCACGAAGGGGCAGGGGCATGTCTGCTTCCGCGTCGATGGCAACGAGATCGAAACCATGGCGCAGAAGCTGAAGGTTGCCTGCGTCGATATCGAAGCCGATTTTCACTGGCCGAATGGCGGCCGATCGATCTATTTCCGCGATCCGGCCGGTAACAGCCTGGAATGCGCCGAACCCCGTATCTGGGGCCTATGACAGGACAGCACATGCGCAAGCTCGATACGAAGACCATCGTCGTTGCCAGCCACAATGCCGGCAAGATCCAGGAAATTCGCGATCTGATAGGCCCGCTCGGCTTTGCTGCCAAGTCTGCCGCAGATCTCAACTTCATCGAGCCGGACGAGACGGGCACGACTTTCGAGGAAAATGCGACGATCAAGGCGCTTGCCTCCGCCAATGCCTCCGGCCTGCCGGCTCTGTCAGACGATTCCGGCCTGGTCATCGATGCGCTCGGCGGCGATCCTGGCGTCTATACCGCCAACTGGGCTGAAACGGCCGACGGCACGCGCGACTTCGCCATGGCGATGCAGAAGGTCGAGACCGCCCTGGAAAAGGTTGGCGCCACGTCGCCGCAGAACCGCACGGCCCGCTTCGTCAGTGTGCTCTGCCTTGCCTGGCCGGACGGGCATACCGAGCTTTTCCGCGGTGAAGTCGAAGGCACCGTCGTCTGGCCGCCGCGCGGCAGCCAAGGCTTCGGCTACGATCCTGTCTTCCAGCCGCAGGGGTACGAGACCACGTTCGGCGAAATGAGCGCCGAACAGAAGCATGGCTGGAAGCCAGGCGACGAGCAGGCGCTTTCGCATCGTGCCCGCGCCTTCAAGATCTTTGTCGAAACCTGCCTGGAGGCATAAGCTAACCCCGTGGAAGTCGTAGATACCGAGGATCTGATGCGCGGGGCGCAATTGCTGCCCGATACCGGCGAACCCGGTTTCGGCGTCTATGTGCATTGGCCCTTCTGCGCAGCCAAGTGTCCCTACTGCGATTTCAACAGCCATGTCCGCCATCAGCCTGTCGATCAGGAGCGTTTCGCCGCCGCCTTTTTGAAGGAAATGGCGACGATGCGGATGATCAGCGGCCCGAAGACCGTGACCAGCGTCTTCCTCGGCGGCGGCACGCCTTCGCTGATGAAGCCGGAGACAGTCGGCGCGATCCTCGACGGCATTGCCAAGACCTGGCATGTGCCCGACGGTATCGAGATCACCATGGAGGCCAATCCGTCCAGCGTCGAGGCGGAACGCTTTCGCGGCTATCGCGCCGCCGGGGTCAACCGCGTGTCGATGGGCGTGCAGGCGCTGAACGACCGTGACCTGAAGTTCCTCGGCCGCCTGCACGATGTCGCCGACGCACTGAAGGCCATCAAACTGGCGCGCGAAATCTTCCCGCGCATGTCCTTCGATCTCATCTATGCCCGCCCGAACCAGACGGTCGAGGAATGGGAACGCGAGCTGAGGCAAGCGATCTCCTATGCAGTCGACCATCTCTCGCTCTACCAGCTGACGATCGAGGAAGGCACGCCCTTCTACGGCCTGCACAAGGCCGGAAAGCTGATCGTACCTGATGGCGATCAATCGGCGCTGCTCTATGAGGCGACACAAGAGCTCACCGAGCGCGAAGGCATGCCAGCCTATGAGGTCTCCAATCACGCGCGGCCCGGCGCCGAAAGCCGGCATAACCTCACCTACTGGCGCTATGGCGACTATGCAGGGATCGGCCCCGGCGCCCATGGCCGCCTGACTCGCGGCCCGCAGAAGCTCGCGACGGCGACGGAGCGCAAGCCGGAAAGCTGGCTTGAGATGGTCGAGCGCGATGGTCACGGCATGGTCGACCAGGAAATGCTTGGGTTCGATGAGCAGGCCGACGAATTGCTGCTGATGGGCCTGCGGCTGCGGGAAGGCGTCGATCTCGCCCGCTGGCAGCAGCTTTCCGGCCGCGACCCGGATCCGCAGCGCGAGGCGTTTTTACTGGAACACGGTTTCATAGAGCGAATTGGCAATTCCCGCCTGCGCTGCACGCCGGCGGGAATGCTGGTTCTCGACTCGGTCGTCGCCGATCTCGCTTGTTAATCACCTTCCCCTTGAAGGGGAGATCGCCGCGAAGCGGCGGGTGGGGGTGACCTCCGTGGGTACACTATGATGTCTCGGGTAATACCGAGATCACCCCACCCCGGCACTACGTGCCGACCCTCTCCCTCGAGGGGAGGGTGAAGAGACGTCCATCGATTGCCGCAAGGCCGACCGCGATCAGCGCCATGCCGATGAAATGCTTCGGCTGCAGGCTCTCGCCAAGGATGAGCGCACCCAGCAGGATCGCGCTGACGGGGATGAGGAAGGTCACCAGCATCAGGTTGGTGGCGCCGGCCGTCGCAAGGATGCGGAAGAACAGCACATAGGCGATGGCGGTCGACAGGAGCGCCAGACCGGCGAGCGCCAGCCAGGCCTCGGTCGAGGGCATTGCCAGCGTCCAGGGACGGTCGACGAAGAGCGCGATCGGCAGAAGCAGTATCGCCGAGCCCGTCACCTGACCGGCGGCAGGAATGATCGGCGCCAGGCCCATGCGGCGGAAACGGCGGCCGAATATGCCGGCCAGCGAATAGGTGAAAGCCGCGCCCAGAACGGCGAGCTGCGCCAGCACGTTGGAACCGAGGCTTGCAAGCACCGAAGGGCCGATCATCAGGGCGACGCCGGCAAAGCCGACGATGACGCCGATCAGGCGATTGCCGGTCATCTTCTCATCCTGTGTCAGAAAATGCGCGACGACGACGGCAAAGAGCGGCGTGGTGGCATTGAGGATCGAGGCAAGGCCGCTCGCAATATGCGTCTGGCCCCAGACGATCAACAGGAACGGAATGACATTGTTGAGGAAGCCCATGGCGAAGAAGGCAAGCCAGGTTTTGCGGTCTCTCGGCATGGACTGCCCGGTGGCACGCACAATGACATGCAGGGCAATAGCGGCGATCGCGACACGCGCGGCGACGATGGTGAAGGGCGGAAGTTCGCGCACCAGAATGCCGTTGAACAGGAAAGAGCCACCCCAAAGAATGGACAGACCCACCAGCATGCCCCACTCGACCGCGCCCATGGATTTCTGTGACATGAGATCATCTCCAGCATCTTGCTGATTGAGTTTTACTTACTGATGGTGTGACGCGAGATCATTGCCATCAATCAGATTTATTGCAATAATCTCGCGATATCGAGGCTCTGGCAAACGAGTCTTTTTCGGATCATGATTTAGCTGAACTCAATCATCATGGATCAACTGCCATCCCTTTCGGCGCTGCGCGCCTTCGAAGCCTCCGCCCGGCACCTCAGCATGACGCTGGCGGCAAACGAGCTGCATGTGACGCCAGGCGCGATCAGCCTGCAGATCCGCGACCTCGAAAGCGCGCTTGGCGTGCGCCTTTTCGAGCGGCGCGCCCGCAGCCTTGCGCTAACGACAGATGGGGCCGAATATTTCGCGACGATGCGAACGGCCTTCCGCCTTATCCGCGAGGCGACAGCTACACTGGCGATGCGCTCCAAGGATACGGTGCTGACCCTTACCTGCACGGCCGGCTTTGCCACGCATTGGCTGGTGCCGCGGCTGCGACGCTTTGAGGAGGCGCATCCCGATATCGATCTGCGCATCAGCGCGTCCTATCGCATGATGGATTTCCAGCGGGATGGGATCGACATTGCCATTCGCCACGGCCTCGGCGGCTACGAGGGGCTGGCAAGCGAGAGATTTCTCGATGACGAATATGTTCCGGTCTGTACGCCGGAGATGGCGTCAGCACTCGGCCCCTCCCCTGCGGTCGACGATCTCGCCACCCTGACGTTGATCCACGATGTCTATCGGCGCGACTGGGAGCTCTGGCTGCGGGCCGTCGGGGCAACGCGGGTGGACGCCATGCACGGGCCGGTCTTCACCGACGGCATGGGCGCCTACCACGCCATGAAAGCTGGGCTCGGCGTCGCACTGATGCGCCGCTCCTTTGTCGAGCAGGAACTGGCTGACGGCACGCTCGTTGCGCCCTTCCCGACCGGATTTGCGAGCGCACTCGCCTACCATCTCGTTTATCAGCCGGGTGCGCTGGAAAGGCCGGCGATCGTGGCGCTGCGGGCCTGGCTGTTTTCCGAGGTCTCGCGCACCACGCCGCCGGCATAGGCGTACTTTGTCTCGGATTATTATCCCAAAAGGAAACGGCCGGCGATCAAGCCGGCCGTAAACTATGTAGTGAAGCCGATCGCTCGGTCTATTCGTTGATGAGGCGCTTCAGCAGCTCAATCTCATGCGACAGCTTGCTATCGCCGGAAATCAGCTCCTCGATCTTGCGCACGGCATGCAGGACCGTGGTGTGATCGCGACCACCGAAACGACGACCGATCTCCGGGAAGGAGCGCGGCGTCAGCGTCTTCGACAGATACATGGCGATCTGGCGCGGCTTGACGATGACGCGTGTGCGGCGGTTCGAGACGAGTTCCTGACGCGAGACATTGTAGTGACGTGCGACGATGCGCTGGATGTCCTCGATGCGGACACGGCGCGGTTCGCCGGAGCCAACCAGATGCGCCAGCAGCTCGTCGACACGCTCGACCGTCAGGTTCGGCTCGAACGAACGGCGGAAGATGAGCTGGTTGAAGGCTCCTTCCAGCTCGCGGCCGCTGGCGGTCACGTTGCGGGCGACATGCGAGAGGATCTCGGCCGGGATTTCCAGCGACGGATCGTCCTGACGGGCAGCATCCAGACGGCGCTTGAGGATCTCAAGGCGCATTTCATAGTCCGGTGCCTCGACTTCGATCGCCACGCCGCCCTGCAGGCGCGAACGCACGCGCGGGTCGAGCGATTCCAGCTCCCAGGGAGCACGATCGGCAGCGACGACGACCTGCTTGGCGCTGTCGAGCAGCATGTTCAAGAGGTGGCAGAACTCGTGCTGGATCATCTTGCCCTGCAGGAACTGCATGTCATCGATGATGAGCAGGTCGATATTGCGCAGCGAGTCCTTCAGCGTCAGTGCGTCATTGTCGCGGATCGCGGTTGCGAAACGCCACATGAAATATTCCGCCGTCAGATACACGACGCGCAGGCCGCGCGGGTTCTGCACAGCTGCATTGGCGATCGCCTGCAGCAGATGCGTCTTGCCGAGGCCGACCGTCGCATGAACGAAGAGCGGGTTGAAGCGCACGGCACCGGAGCCGGCTTCAGCGATGGTCTTCGCCGCTGCCAGGCTGACACGGTTCGAGCTACCTTCGACGAAAGTATCGAAGGTGAAGCGGGAATCGAGCGGAGAGCCGAACAGCGGCGTACCTGCCGTTGCAGGCCGTGCAGCCGTAGCTGCACTCACGGCCTGGGCAACAACCTGGCCCGCCGGCTGGGCGACGGCGCGACGGATCGGCGCGACAGCCGCTTGATCCGGAACCGCCGCCTGCTCATCGGCGCATGGCTTCGCGCTCTGCCGGGTCGCGGTGCGCACCAGAATTTCGACTTTGAGAATCTCGGCATCTTCCGCCTGGAACAGGCTGGTGATCAGGTCGAGATAGCGATTGTTGATCCAGGACTTCAGAAAAGTCGTCGGGACCGTGAGACGAACGACGCTCTTCGATACCGAATGAAGCTTGAGCCGCGCAAACCAGCTGGCATAGACATCGGGTCCGACCTGAGCCTTCAAGCGCGCGCTGACGCGCTCGAACAAATTGCTTTGCGCCACGTCACCCTTTTCCCCCGCCGCTTCTAAGCAAACCGCACCGAACGCCTGCGCATTGTCCCCATTTTCCAACGCACCCGTCGTCCTCGTATGTATCTGCAT